>JADZCA010000051.1 GCA_020851795.1 Planctomycetota bacterium
CGATTCCCGCGGCGCCCGCGGGGACTCCCAGCGTCCTTCCCGCCTCGGGCCCAAGCGAATCGGGCGAGGCGTCTTCACGCCTCGCCCGGTTCAGAGGTCCCCGCGGAGCAGCGCCGCGAGAACGGGCGCCCCCCCTCGCGCGATTCCCGCGGCGCCCGCGGGGACTCCCAGCGTCCTTCCCGTCTCGGGCCCAAGCGAATCGGGCGAGGCGTCTTCACGCCTCGCCCGGTTCAGAGGTCCCCGCGGAGCAGCGCCGCGAGAACGAGCGACCGCCGCTCGCGCGATTCCCGCGGCGCCCGCGGGGACTCCCAGCGTCCTTCCCGCCTCGGGCCCAAGCGAATCGGGCGAGGCGTCTTCACGCCTCGCCCAGTTCAGAGGTCCCCGCGGAGCAGCGCCGCGAGAACGAATGTTTCTCGGCTACAGGCTGCGCTGCGCGCAGCCTAGTAGCCGAGAAACGCCTCGAGCATCCGCTCCGTCGCCAGCGTGGCGCCGAAGGACTTCGCGAGCTGCATGAGCTTGTCGTACTCCGACGCGCCCGCCGCCGCGGCGTCGCCCTCGGCCGGAGCCGACGTGCCGGCCGCCACCGAGTCCGGGATCACGATGAAGTCGGTCTTGACGTTGACCGCGTCGTCGACGATGCAGCCCATCGCCTGCAGGCGCGAGGCCGCCACCGACTTCGGGTACTTGCGCAGGTCGCCCGCGATGAACACGTGGACCGGCGCCTTCGCGTCGAAGAACGGGTTCGCGATCATGTCGCCGCGCCCGATCGGGTGCGACGCGTCCACCGTCGAGAGGATGCGGACCTGGCTGTAGTGCGCGTCGAGGACCTTCGTGACGATGACCTCGCCCTTGGTCTCGCGGATCGCACCGCGGCCCATCGTGGACACGCGGAACTTCACGCCGGCGTAGACCTTGTCGGCCGTGCCGAGGTTGATGTAGCCGACGAGCAGGTTCGCGTCGGCCTCGAGCACGAGACCGTCGGGGTCGTCGCGCTGGATCGCGAGGTCCTTCCGCTCCTTGTTCTCGCGCTGGGCGTTCTCGTAGGCGCGCACCGTCTGGTTGAGGGTGGCGACCTCGGCCTTGCGCTCGTCCTTCTCGCGCGCGAGCGCCTGCTCGGCGGTCGTCTGCGCGACGCGGATCGTCTCGAGGTCCGAGCGGGCCTTGGCGGCCTCGGCCTGGAGCTTGGCGGTGTCCTCGGCGAGCTGCTTCTGGACGGCCTCGAGCTGCTGCTTGAGGCCGAGCGAGGCGGCGTCGCCGTTGTCGATCGTCTTCTTGAGCTCCTCGATCGTCTTCTGGTGACCGGCGATGTCGCTGAGCAGCGCGTTCACGCGCTCGGAGAACGTCGCGACGATGTCCTTGACGATCTGCGGGGCGACGGGGAGGAGGTCCTCGACCGTGGCGTTGGCGACGGCCGGCTTCGCCCAGAAGTTCCACGCGACGATCTCGGTCTTCTCGGGGTCGAAGAGCGTGGTCGCGCCGATGACCGCCTTGTACTCCGCCCACTCCTTCATCTGCGCGAGCTCGGTGAGCTGCTTGACGTAGGCGTCGAACTTGCGGTCGTACTCTTCCTTCGCGGCCTTCCACTTCGCCATCTCGCCGGCGTCGTCGGGGTCGTCGGGCATGGCGGGCAGCTGGCCCGGGAAGGCGTCGCGGGCCGCCTTGACCTTGTCCTTGAACTCCGAGGAGAGCTTGGCGAGGTTGACCTCGGTCGAGGTCGCCGCACCCGACTTCGGGGTGATCAGGCCCTTCGTGGCCTTGACGACCGCCGCGTCGCGCAGCGCCTTGATCGGGCCGTCGCCGTCAGGGTTGATCGCCTTGACGAGCGTCTCGACGTCGGTGACCTGCGTCTTCTGCGAGCCGAGCGTCTTGCTCGAGAAGCCGACGGCCGCCGTGATCTCGCGCACCCACTTGTCGTACTCGGACAGCTCCGTGTCCTTGGCGACGACGTCGAGCTTGAGCTTCGCCACCTCTTCCGTGGCCTTCTCGTGCTCGCCCTTCTCGCTGAACCAGAGGAACACGAACGCGAGGAGGAGCACGAGGCAGATGACGAACGGCCACATCGACATGCCGCGTTCAGACAGGCGCATGCGCAGGTCTCCGCGGGGCCGAGGCGGCCCCGAATCCGTGACGCTCCCGTGACGGAACCGGGCGGCCGTGCCGCGACCGCCGGGCAACCCTCCCGGCGGCCAGTACCCGTCACTGAGGCGGCGGAGACTACCAACCGTCCGCCGCGCTCGTCAAACGTAAACGCTGAACCTGCACGGGGTGCCGCGCGCCGTCCCGCCTTGACCACGGTCGGCGGATCGCTATCGTCGGGGGCGCGAGGGTGAGGGCCCGCCCCCCGTCGGGACGGTGGCCCCAGCCCCTTCCCCGTTCGCCTGTTCGTAGGTGCGGCGCGAAGGGGTCCGACCTCCGCGCCCCTCCCCCGCCCGGCGCGGCTCCCTTGGCGAGACTCCCGTGACCCCGCCCGCCCCCAAGAAGTCGTCGAAGGCGTCCCCTCCTGCCCCGGCGCGCAAGCCCGCCCCGCGCGCGACCAAGGCGCCGGCCCGCCGCGCACTCCCGTCGCGCCGCGTCATCCTCGGCCTGCTCGGTGGCATCGCGTCGGGGAAGTCGTCCGTCGCGGCCGCGCTGGTCTCGAAGGCGCAGGCGCGCATCGTGGACGCCGACGCGCTGGCCCGCTCGGTCCTCGACGCGTGCGCCAGGGACGGCCGCCTCGTCGAGGCGCTCGGCCCGTGGGCGGTCAAGGGCGGCGCGCCCGACCGCAAGGCGATCGCCAAGCGCGTGTTCGACGAGCCGTCGGCGCTGCGCACGCTCGAGCGCCTCACCCACCCCGCCATCACCGCGCAGATCGACGACGCGATCGCGTCGCACCGGTGCGGCGAGGGCCCCGCGGTGCTCGTGCTCGACGTCCCCCTCCTGCTCGAGGTGGGGCTCGACCGCAGCTGCGACGAGCTCTGGTTCGTGGACGCCCCCGACGCCGAGCGCTTCGCCCGCGCCAAGGCCCGCCTCGGGCTGACCAAGGACGAGGTGCTCAAGCGCGAGGCGGCCCAGAGCCCCCTCACGCGCAAGCGCGAGCGCGCCGACCGGGTGCTCGAGAACCGCGGCGACCTGACGGCGCTCGAGGCGGCGGTGGCCGCGGCGCTGTCGGGCCTCCTCGGCTGACGCCCGCCCCATGGCCAAGCGCCCCGCGTCGGACGACGAAAAGCCCGCGAGGAAGCCGGCGGCGAAGAAGCCGGCCGCGGGCCGGAAGAAGGCGCCGGCCCCGCGCGCCAAGGCGGCCGCCGAGCCGCCGGCCCGCAAGCCGAAGGCGAAGGCGGTCGCGCGCAAGGAGCCCGAGCCCGCCCCCGCGCCGACGCCGTCCCCGCGGGGCCGCAAGCGCGCGGCGGCCGCCCCCGAGGCGCCGGCGGCCCGGCCGTCCGCGCCCCCGGCGAAACCCCCGCCCGTCTCCGGGACTTCCGCCCCGCCCGCGCCGCCCGCGCGCGCCGCGGCCGCGGCCCCGCCGCCGCCCGCGCGCGCCGCGGCCGCGGCCCCGCCGCCGCCCGCCCCGCCCGCGGCGCCCCCGCCGCCCCCCCCGGCTCGCCCGGCGGCGCCCGTGGTCGCGGCCCCCGCGCCCCGCGCGCCCGAGCCGCCGCGCTCGGCCCTGCCCCCGCCGCGCCCGGCGCTCCCCGCCGACGAGGACGGGTGGGTCGCCATCGACGACGAGGACGGCGACGGCGGCGCCGCCGCGCCCTCGGCCGCGGCGCCCGGCGCGCCGGACGACGAGGAGGGCTGGGAGCCGCTGCTCGGCACCGAGACCACCCCGCCGGCCGCGCGGGGCCCGCGCCCCGCGATCCCTCCCCTGCCGGAGGAGGACGACTTCGAGCCGATCGACGACGAATTCGAGGACGACCTCCCGCGCACGCCGCCCGTCGGCGCGACGCCCCGCCAGGTCTTCGCGGCGATCCAGCGCGGGGAGCTCCACGCGGCCGCGCTCGACACGCTGAGCGACGAGCAGGTGGACGCGCTCGCGCGCGAGGTGAGCCTCGAGCCGCGGCCCGGCGAGCGCCGCGCCGAGCGCCTCTACCGCCTCCTCCACCACGAGCCGCCGCCGCCCGAGCCCGTCTCCTACGAGACCGAGGGCGTGCTCGAGACGGTGCCCGAGGGCTTCGGCTTCCTCCGCTCGCCCGAGCAGGGCTACTACGTGGGACCGTTCGACCCCTACGTCCCCGTCGGCGTCATCCGCCGCTTCGGGCTGAGCGCCGGCCACTGGGTCAGCGGCACGGCGCGGGCCCCGCGCCCCGGCGAGCGCTACCCGACGCTCGTCCACGTCGAGGAGGTCAACCACGACGACCCCGAGCGCATCGCGTCGGTCGTCCCGTTCGACCGGCTCGTCGTCACGCACCCCGACACGCGCTACGTGCTCGAGACCGAGCCCGACGAGGTCGCGATGCGCGTCGTGGACCTCTTCTGCCCGCTCGGCCGCGGGCAGCGCGCGCTCGTGGTGTCGCCGCCGCGCGCCGGCAAGACGATCCTCCTCCAGAAGATCGCCGACAGCCTCGCGCGCAACTACCCCGAGACCGAGATCGTCGTGCTCCTCGTCGACGAGCGCCCCGAGGAGGTGACCAACATGCGCCGCTCGGTGCGCGGCGAGGTCATCGCGTCCACCTTCGACCAGCCGCCGCACCGCCACGTCCGCGTCGCCGAGCTCGCCATCGAGAAGGTGAAGCGGATGGTCGAGCTCGGCCGCCACGTCGTGATGCTCATCGACTCGCTCACGCGCCTCGGCCGCGCCTACAACAACGAGACCGGCGGCGGCGGGCGCCTGCTCACCGGCGGCCTCGAGGCGTCCGCGCTGACCAAGCCGAAGCGGTTCTTCGGCGCCGCGCGCAACATCGAGCACGGCGGCAGCCTCACGATCGTCGCCACGGCGCTGGTGGACACGGGCAGCCGCCTCGACCAGGTGATCTTCGAGGAGTTCAAGGGCACGGGCAACATGGAGATCGTGCTCTCGCGCGAGATCGCCAACCAGCGCATCTGGCCGGCGATCGACGTCGCGCGCTCGGGCACGCGCCGCGAGGACCTGCTCCTCCACCCCGACGAGCAGCGCCGCGTGACGACGCTGCGCCGCGAGATGCTCGAGCAGCCGCCCGAGGAGGCGATGCTCGACGTGCTCGAGCGGATGGAGAAGCACAAGACCAACGCCGAGCTGCTACTGCGCGTCACGCCGTCGTGACGCGCGGCCGTCAGCGCGCGCGGTAGGCGTCGCGGAACCGCAGCGTGCGCTCGACGTGCGTGCGGGTCTCGGCGTAGGCCTCGCGCCGGACGACCTCGGCGCCCGACGCGTCCACCGCCCGCAGGCGCCAGCGCTTGGTCGGCTCGGGGCCCGCGTTGTAGGCGGCCAGCGCGAGCGCCTCGTCGCCGCCGAAGAGGTCGAGCATGCGGCGCAGGTACCGGGCGCCCAGCCGCAGGTTCGTCGCCGGGTCCTCGAGGTCCACGGTGGCGGGGTCGAGCCCGGCGGCGCGCGCGACCTCGGCCGCGGTGGAGGGCAGCAGCTGCGTGAGCCCGACCGCGCCCGCGCCGCTGCGCGCCGTGGCCCGGCCGCCGCTCTCCGCCGCGACGACGCCGCGCAGCAGCGCGGGGTCCACGCGCCCTTCGGCCGCCGCGGCGTCGATCGCCGCGGCGAGCGCGCCGAGGTCGGGCGGGCGCCCGCCGGTCGCCCACGAGACGAGCGCGTCGCGCGACGGGAGGGCGCGCGCGGCGGCGAACCCGACCGCCGCCAGCGCGAGCGCGAGCACCGCGACGGCGCGCCCCGCGACGCGACGGCGGGGGCCGCGCGGCGCCGCCACGCGCTACTTCCCGCCCGCCGACGCCTGCCGGCGCGCCCACCACGCCGACCAGCGGTCGGCCACGCGACGGGCCTGCTCGCGCGGGGTGGCGCGGTCGATGCGCTCCTTGGGGTCGGTGCCCGAGATCCGGCGCAGCGCGAGGTCGCTGTTGCGGCGCAGCAGCGGGTCGTCGTCGCGCACGGTGCGGAGCAGGATCGGCACGGCGACGAGGTCGTTCTCGCCGCGGACGTAGGCCGCCAGCGCCGTGGTGTCGTAGCCGCGGCGGGCCACCGCGTCGCGGAACCACGCGCGGTCGTTGCCCTGGCGGTGCGTGCGGAACCACGCCTCGTACTGCTCGGCGGCGGCCTCGTAGGAGGTCACCAGCAGGGCGAGGCTCGTGAGGTCCTGCAGCGCCTCGACCGCCCGCGGGCGCAGCGGCTCCTCGGGGCGCTTGAGGATGGCGAGGAGGTAGGGCACGGCGACGCCCTCGCGCGCCAGCGCGAGGCCGATCGCCGCCTCGTCCACGACGCGGGGCTCGGGGTCCTCGAGGTGGCGGCCGAGCACCTCGCGCACGACGGGGCCGTCGAGCTGCGCGAGCGCGTGGACGACGCGGGCCTTCTTGGCCGCGTCGAGCTCGCCCTTCTCGAGCGCGTCGAGCAGCGCGGCGAGCGCGCCCTCGCCGCCGATCCCGACGAGGGCCCGCTCGGCGGCCTGCTGCACGCCGACGTCGGAGTCGTCGAGCATGTAGAACGCGAGCACGCGCACCGCGTCGGGGCTCTTCGACGCGGCCATCGCCTCGAGCGCCGCGGCGCGCACGGGGGCGCTCGACGCGCCCGTCTCGCCGAGGATGCGCACCAGCGTGGGCTGGACGGTGTCGCCGCCGATGCGCCCGAGGGCCTGCGCGACCGCGACCTTCGTCGCGACGTTGCCCTCGCGGTAGATGCCCTCGAGGGTCTCGATCATCTTCGGCTCGCCGAGCACCGCGAGCGAGGCCGCGGCCTTGCAGCGCACGAGCGGCTCGGGGTCCACGAGCAGCGCGCGCAGCCCGTCGCCGAACACGGCGGCGAGGCGCGCCCGCGTCGTCGGCTCGCGGCCCATCGGCCCGGCGATGAGGTCGGCGGCCGCGGAGGCGGCCGCGGTGCGCACGCCCGCGCGCGGGTCGGCGAACGCGTCGCGCACGCGCATCGGGCCCGCGGTCGAGAGCGCCTCGGCGAGCAGGCGCTGGGCGTCGGTCGAGGTCGAACGGGCGAGCGCCTCGACCAGCGGCTCGGCGAGCGAGGCGCGGCCGAGCGAGGCCACGAACGACACGGTGCGCTCCTCCGCGGCGCCGAAGGTGCGCGCGCCGGCGGCCCAGCCGAGCAGCGAGGACGCCTCGTCGTCGGTGACCGCCGCGGGGTCGCGCTCGAGCACGCCGATCGCCTCGAGGCGCGCGTCGTCGCTCGGCAGGTCGTCGAACGACGCCGCCACCATCGCGAAGAGCCGCGCGCGGCGGGCCGCCGGGTCGAGCGCCTCCATCGCGGCGGCCTGCTCGCGCCGCCACGCCGCGGCGTCGGGCGCGGCGTCCACGTCGCGGTAGCGCTGCCACAGGTTCTGGTCCTCGAGCGCCTCGAGGCGCGCGGTGAGCACCGCGTGGCGCGGGTCGTCGCCCGCGGGCACGAGCACGAGGCGGCGCTCCTGGTTCATCACGCCCACGCGCACCGCGAGGTGCTCCTCGGTGAGCACGCGGGCGTCGTCGGGCTGCGTGAAGACGCCCGCGTCCTCGACGCCGTCGAGCAGCGCGCGGAACGCGGCGACCGGCAGCGCGAACGCGCCGGCCGACTCGTCGGCCCCCTCGGGCACGAACGTCGCGCGGCGGCGGCGGCCCTCGGCGTCGATCGCGTCGAAGACGACGCGCGACTTCGGCAGGTCGGCGTCGGAGACGCCCGCGAGCGTGCGGCGCGCCTTGAACGTGTCGCGGGCCTCGATCCACCACTGCGCCCACGGCGCGGCGGTCGAGGGAAGGTCCACTCCCGCGAGGCGGCGCAGGGCGGCGAAGAGCGGCTCGATGACGCTGCCGTAGTCCTGGAAGTGGTCGCCGCCCGCGGTCTCGATGAGCACCTCGACGACCTCGCGGTCGAGCAGCGGGGCCACCGTCGCGTCGGCGGCCTCGGGGCCCCCGAAGGCGAGCCCCACCGCGGCCGCGCCGCGCACGAGGCGGTCGGGGTGGAGGAGGCCGCGGCGGCTGGCGAGCGCGACGACCGTCGCCGGCTCGATCGCGTTGCGGCGCGAGCGGCGGGTGCGCTCGACGAGCGCCAGCGTCGCGTAGGAGCGGTCGCGCGCGTCGCCGTCGCGGGCCGTCGCGTTGAGGCGCGCGACGACGGCGGGGTCCTCGAGGTCGGCCAGCAGCTGCGCCGCCCGGCGCGCGACGTCGGGGTGCGCGTCGCCGAGCGCGGCGAAGAGGCGGTCGGCCGCGTCGGGCGCCTTCGTCTTGGCGAGCAGCTCGAGCCCGGCCACGCGCACGCCGGCGGGGCGGCTCGAGTTCGAGCGCAGGAGCCCTTCGATCTTGGGGCGGTCCTCGGGGGTCACGAGCCCGGCGAGGAACTCCGTGGCGCGCGCGCGGAAGACGGGCCGGTCGAGCGTCAGGTAGGAGAACAGCCACTTCTTCGTCAGCGCCGCGTCGAGCTCGTAGGCGGCCTCGAAGAACACCTCGAGGCGCGAGCCGCTCGTGCGCTCCGCCGCCGCCGTCAGGATCGCCGGCACGTGCACCGACGAGCCGACCTTGCCGAGCACCCACGCGGCGCCGGGGCGCACGGCGGCGTCGCCGCGCGCCACGGCGCGCAGGCACGGGTCCACCGCGTCCGGGCCCATGAGCAGCAGCGACTCCGCCGCCTTGATGCCGTCCTGGCCGGGCCAAGTGGCGAGCCGGCGCACCAGCGCGTCCGTGGGGTCGGCCGACGTCGGCGCCGCGGGGTCGGGCCGGCGCGCGGGCGGCGTCGCCGGCGGCGGCGCGTCCGGCGGCGGCGTCTCGTCGGGCGGGCTGAACTTGAAGCCGTCGCCCGTCCGGCCGCCGGGCCGGCGCGGCGGGGCGTCCTCGGCGCGGACCGGGCCCGCGGCGGCGACGAGGGCGACGACGACGAGCGGGACGGCGGAACGGCGCGGGCGCATCGGCACGAGCATGACATCCCCGGCGGAGGCCGGAAGAACGTCGGGGGGCTACGTCACCGGGCGGTCACCCCCCCGCCGCGACGTCGCCGGCGAGCGCCTCCCGGGCCGCGACGCGGAGCGACAGCCGCGCGAGCGCGGGGTCGCGGTCGGCGCGCGGGTCGGCGAGCACGCGGCGCGCCGCGGCGCGCGCGCGGAGCAGCACCGGGAGGTCGTCGGGGAAGCGCGCCGCCACGAACGCCGGAGCCCCGTGCTGACGCGTGCCGAACAGGTCGCCCGCGCCGCGCAGTCGGAGGTCCTCCTCGGCGATCTCGAACCCGTCCTCGGTGCGCTCGAGCGTGCGCAGCCGGTCGGGCGTCTCGCCCGCCGTGCGGTCCACGAGCACGCACAGGCCGCCCGCGGCGCTGCGCCCGACGCGCCCGCGGAGCTGGTGCAGCTGCGAGAGGCCGAAGCGCTCGGCGTGCTCGACGACGAGCACCGTCGCGTTGGGCACGTCCACGCCCACCTCGACCACCACCGTGGACACCAGCACGTGGGTGGTGCCCGCGCGGAACGCGTCCATCGCCGCGTGCCGCGCGTCGGCCTTCATCTTGCCGTGGACGAGGCCGACGACGTGGTGCGGGAGCGCGCGCGCCCACGCGTCGCGCCCCGCCGTCGCGTCGCGCAGGCCGACGCGGTCGCTCTCCTCGACGAGCGGGTAGACGACGAGGACCTGGTGGCCGCGGGCGAGCTCCTCGCGCACGCGCGCCATCACGCGCTCGCCGCCCGACGGGCCGACGACGACGGTCTCGCGCCGTCCCCGGCCCGGCGGCAGCCCGCGCAGCACGGTCACGTCGAGGTCGCCGAAGACCACCATCGCGAGCGTGCGCGGGATGGGCGTCGCGGTCATGACGAGGCAGTGCGGCGCGCGTCCCTTCGAGACGAGCTCGCGGCGCTGGCGCACGCCGAACTTGTGCTGCTCGTCCACCACGACGAGCGCGAGGTCGGCGAAGACCACGTCGCGCGAGAGCACCGCGTGCGTGCCGACGACGAGGTCGGCCTCGCCCGCGGCCACGCGCGCCACCGCCTGCGCACGGGCGGCGCCCCGGCGCGCGCCGTAGAGCGCCTCGATGCGCACGTCGCTCCCGTCGAGCATCCGGCGCAGCGTCGCCTCGTGCTGGCGCGCGAGCACCTCGGTCGGCGCCATGAACGCCGCCTGGTGGCCGTTGGCGACCGCGGCGAGGCAGGCGTGGACCGCGACGAAGGTCTTGCCGGCGCCGACGTCGCCCTGCAGCAGGCGGTTCATCGGCGTGGGCCGCTCGAGGTCGGCGCGCACCTCGGCCATCGCCTGCTCCTGCGCGGGCGTGGGCGTGAAGGGCAGGCGGGCGCGGATGCGCCGCTCGAGCTCGGGCGTGAAGCGCAGCGGGACGCCGGGCGAGAGCACGCGCCGGGCGCGGCGGCGCCCGAGCATGAGCTCGTGCACGAGCAGCTCGTCGAAGGCGAGGCGGCGGCGCGCGACCTCGGCGTCGGCGGGCTCCGCGGGGAAGTGCAGCGCGCGCACCGCGTCGGGCAGCGAGGGCAGCGGCTCGACGAGCGAGCCGTCCTCGGTCGCCGCGCGCAGCGCGGGCGGCACGACGTCCTCGAGGCGCGACGCCGCCTCCATCGCGGTCCAGACCGCGCGGCGCACCGCGAGCGCCGAGAGCCCGGTGGTGAGCGGGTGCACCGGCACGAGGCGCCCCACGCCGGGGTGCGGCGCGTCGTCGTCGGGGAGGCGCTCGACGGCGGGCGAGGCGAGCTCGGCCGCGGTCCCGCGACGCTGCACGGGCCCGTGCAGGAGCACGCGCACGCCGGCCGCGAGCGAGGAGGAGAGCCACGGCTGGTTGAACCACCGCGCGCGCACCTCGCCGGTCGCGTCGGCCCCGCGCGCCTCGACGATCACGAGCCCGCCGCGCGCCCGCACCGTCTTCACCGCGCTCAGCGTGCCGACCCACGTGCCCTCGGCGCCGGCCAAGAGCGACGCGGCCGGCAGGGGCCGGCGCCGGTCCTCGAAGCGCCGCGGCGCGAGGCGCAGCAGGTCCTCGACCGTGGCGACGCCGAGGCGCGCGAACGCCTCGGCCCGGCTCGCGCCGACGCCGGGCACGAGCGAGACGGGGTCGCCGGGAGCGAGCGGGGCCCGCGGCTTCGCCGGGCTCACCGCGCCCGCTCCGCCGCCGCCCACGACGCGGGGTAGTCCGCCGCGAGCCGCGCCGCCGCCCGCGCCCGCGCGGCGGGGTCCTTCGCGACGAGGGAGAGCGTGCGCAGGGCCCGCGCCCGCGCCGGTCCCGGCGGGCCCGCGTCCACGAACGCGAGCAGCGCCGCGTCGTCGCCGGCCGCGACGAGGTGGACCAGCGTGACCTCGTCGCGCCAAGGCGGCGGGAACGCGCTCGGCCCGCCGACCGCCTCGGCCGCCGCGCGGAGCGCGTCGCGGTCGCCCTTGCGCTCGAACGCGTCGAGCGCGCGCAGGGCGCGCTCGACGACGTCGGGCCGCGCGCTGCGCGTCGAGGGCGCGGGGCGCGTCCACCAGCCGAGCGCGCCGCCGGTGGCGGCCGCGAGCAGCGAGACGACCACGGCGAGCGCGCGCGACATCGCGTCCAGCCTACGCGCCGGCCCGACGCCCGGCCTCGATCACGCTCGCACCGCGATCCGTCAGGGGCCGACCACCACGACCCGCACGCGCCGCACCCGCGCCACCGCCTCGCCGCCGCGCGTCTCGCCGCTCGCGTCGCCGCGGGCGGGACCGCCACCCGGCGGCGCCGGCGGCACGCCGGCGGTGGGCGGCGCGGCCGGGAGCCGCTCCGCGTCGCCCGACGCGCCCTTGGCCGCACCCTCCGGCGGCGCCGCGGCGGCGTCCTCCGCCGCGGTGCCCGCGGCGCGCGACGTCGGCGAGCGGACGCGGCGGTAGGCGACGCGGGCGTCCTCGTCGTCGAGCGCCGCACGGAGCGCCGCCGCGTCGGCCTCGGCCACGTCCACGACGAGCGTGCCGAGCACCGCGGGGGACGCCGCCTTGCGCGCCTCGAGGGTCTTGCCGCTCCCGACGGCGCGCGCGTCCTCCGCGGCGGACGCCCGGGGCTTCGCGCCGGCCCCCGTGTCCCGCGCGCCCTTCGCGTCGGCCCGGAGCGACGCGAGCGCGAGCGCGACCTGCGCCCGCGCGTCGTCGTAGGAGGCCGCGCGGACGTAGAGGACGTCGTCCACGCCCTCCGACCACGTCCCGTCGGGGGAGGCCTTGGCCTTCTCCGACGCCGAGGGCGCGTCGCCCCGACCAGAGTCGGTCGCGGGCGGTCGCGCCGGACCCGGCGTGCCGCGCGCGCGGGTCCCGGGCGCCTTGAAGCTCCCGTCGTCCCGCGCGCCCGGGGCCTTGTCGGCGCCTTCGGGCGCGCCGGGACCCGAGGGCTCGCCCTCTTCGCCCGGGCGCGCGAGCTCGGGGGTCGGCGGCGCTGCCGGCGGCGGCGGAGCCGGCGGAGCCGGCGGCGTCGGTGTCGTCGGCGGCGGCGCGGAAGGCCCGGACGGAGGCGGGGTGGCCCGCGGCGGCGGGCCGCCCGCACCGAACCGGGCCGACGGGGTCGGGGTCGGCTCCGCCGTGTCCGCCGCAGGCTGCGAGCGAGCGAGCCCGTCGTCGGGCGTCGTCCCCGCCGCGCCCCCCGTCGTGGCCGCGGCGGCGCGCGGCGCCGGGCGCGCCTCCGCGTCGGCGCGGCGTGCCGCGTCGGGGTCGTCGGTGGGTTCGCGCAGTCCCGGCGGCACGCCGCCGCCCGGCCGCAGCGCGGGGTTGGGCTTGCCCTCGGGCCACGAGAGCCGCCCGGGGTCGGTGCGCGGGTCCACCGGCGGCGGCGCGCTCGCGGGCGCGGCGCGCTTCTCGGCGTGCGCGTTCGCGACCGTCGGCTCGCCGGAGGCGCCTCCGCCGGCCGCTCCCATCCTCGTCACGCGGAAGATCCCGGCGCCGAGCGCGACGCCGACCGCGGCGGCGATCGGGAGCGCGAGGCGACGGAAGAGCACCACCCGCCCGGCGGGACGCGACGAGGCGGCCGCCTGCTGCGCCGCGACGGCCTGCGCCGACGGAAGGCCGGCGCGCTCGCGCACGCGCGCGAGGAAGTCGGGCGGCACCGACGGCGCGGGCAGCGCCCGCAGCGCCGCGCGCAGCCGCCGCAGTTCCTCGAGCGCCGCGGCGAGCTCGGGCTCGTCGTGGAGGCGACGACGCAGCTCTTCCGCGGCGGTCGGCGAGAGGCGACCGTCCACGAGGTCGTTGAGCTGCGCCGCGTCGTGCGGGTGCGTCATGACGCGGGCCCCGGCAGCGGCGAGCCGGCGCGCGGCGCGTCGGGCCTCGGGCGCTCGCCCGGCGCGGGGGCGGTGCGCGGCGCGTCGTCGAGCACCGAGCCCATGCGCCGCCGCAGCTCGCCGCGCGCGCGGTGCAGGCGGCTGCGCACCGTGCCGAGCGGCACGTCGAGCACCTCGGCGATCTCCTCGTAGCCGAGGTCCTCGGCGTCGCGGAGCACGACGACCTCGCGGGACTCGTCGTCGAGCTCGGCGAGCGCGACCGTGAGCGCGGCGGCGACCTCGGCGGCGCGCAGGCGCTCGTGCGGTGCGGGCCCCGGGGCGGCGAGCGCGTCCACGAGGGGCGCGTCGTCGCCCGCGGGCACGGCGTCGATCGAGAGGGGCTGGGTGTGCTTCACGGTCCGTCGGCGGCGCAGCTCGTTGCGACACTGGTTGATCGCGATGCGCGTCACCCAGGTCGAGAACCGGGCGTCGCCGTGGAACCCGCCGAGCGCCCGCCACGCCTTGACGAAGGTCTCCTGGGCGGCGTCGAGCGCGGCCTCCGCGTCGGACAGGATCCGCCGGCACACCCGCAGGACGCGGGCCTCGTGCCGGCGGACCAGGTCGTCGAAGGCCGTCGCCCGGCCCGCCCGGAAGGCCTCGACGAGGTCGAGGTCGGGGTCGCGGGACACGGTCGAAGGGGTCGGTTCCGCCGCCATTGGACTCGGTCGAGGCGCTCCGGTTCCGCTCGCCGGGGGGGCGACGCGCAGGGCCTCTGCACGGTGATACGCGCGTCCCGGGCCCCCGTTCGGCAAAATCGTCGCAAAAGGAGGGCGTCGGCGAGGCGCCGACGCCCTCCTGAGAGCAGACGACTCGCGCCCCGAGGCGCGACGGCGACGGCGCGGCGTCGAGGGAGAGGCGGGGTGGAGGGAGAGGCGGAGTTGAGGGGGAGGCGGAGTTGGGGGAGAGGAGGTGGGGCGGCGGACGCGGCCATCGGGGGCCGGCCGCACGTCCCGACGGGCGCCCGTCCGCGCCGTCGGAGCGCGACTCGGTGACGGACTGCCCGGAGGCCGACGCCCGCGACGGGCTCCTCCCGGCGCGACGCGCTACCGGCGGGACGTGAGCGAGGGGCCGCCGACGCGGGCGAGCACGACCGTGATGTTGTCGGTGCCGCCCTCGGCCTCCGCCATCTCGATGAGGCGGACGCACTGCTCGGCGAGCGGCGACTCGCGCTTCATCGCGGCCTCGAGGTCGGCGTGACGGACGAGCCCCGAGAGCCCGTCGGTGCAGAGGAGCAGCTTGTCGCCGTCCTCGAGCTCGAGGCGGTCGTGCTGCACGTCGAGCTCTTCCTCGCTGCCGAGCGCCTGGAGGATGATGTGCCGCGCGGGCAGCCGCTCGGCCTCCTCCTCGGTGAGCAGCCCGTCCTCGACGAGCTTGCCGACGAGGCTCTGGTCCTTCGTCAGCTGGCGCAGCGTGCCGCGGCGCAGCAGGTAGGCGCGGCTGTCGCCGACCTGGAACAGCTCGACCGCCCCGCCGATCGCCCACGCGACGGTGACCGTGGTGCCCATGCCCTCGCGCGACGCGTCGCGCGCCCCCTCGGTGCGGATCCGCTCGTTGGCGGCGCGCACGGCCGCGCTGCCGATCTCGCGCACGTCCTTCGGGCCGAGCGCGCGCCCCTCGACGCGGCGCGCGATCTCCTGCGCGATCGTCTCGACCGCGAGGCGGCTGGCGACCTCGCCGGCCTTGGCCCCGCCCATGCCGTCGGCGACGGCGAGCAGCGTGCCCGTGCCGCTCGTGCTCGCGTTGGACTCGCGGTCGCCCGCGATCGCACCGGGCTCGCCGACGAGGGCGACCCAGAGGTTGTCCTCGTTGTTGCGGCGGACGCGACCCGTGGCGGTGCGGCCGCAGGCCCAGACCCGAAGGGGCAGCGGCGCGCTCATCCTCGGGACGTCGTCCCTCTCCGACAGGGGCCGTCCCGAGCGCGGCGCCGATGCCGCCCCGGGACGGGGACCGGGAGCCTACCGCGCCCCCGGTCGCGAGGCAACCCGATCCTGTGCCGCCGACGGAAGCCCCGTCCGGCGGGCCCTGCCGTCTTGACGCTGCCCCCGGGCTCCGGAGAATCGCCACGATGGCCGCTCGTTCGCTGCGCACCGCGTCCGCCCTCGCCCTCCTCGCGGTCGCGGCGGCCGTCGCCCCTGCGACCGCCGCACCCGCCCGGCGCAGCGCCGAGGTGGTGCGCCTCGACGGCGACCCCGTCCGGGGGCCGTTCGCCTCGATCGGCGCCGACGGCATCCGCCTCGAGGGCGCCGCGGCCCCGATCGCCCTCGACGAGGTCCGCGTGCTGCGCTGGAGCGACGCCGCCGCCGGCCCGACCGCGCACCCGCCCGGCGGGGCCCCCGCCGACGCGTCGGGGACGCGCCTGCTCGTGGTGCTCCGCGGCGACGAGATGCTGCGGGGCCGCCTCCGCACGGGCGACGACGAGGGCCTCGAGCTCGAGCCCGACGGCCTGCCGCCGGTGCGCATCCCCTTCGAGCAGGTGCGCCGCGTCGAGCGCGACGGCCCCGACCGCGGCCCGTGCGACGAGCCCGGCCGCGCCCACCTGCCGCGCCCCGGCTCCGACGTCGCGTGGACCACGGCGGGCGACGCCTACGTCGGCACGCTCGCCGGCGCCGACGCGGACGGGGTGGCCATCGAGCAGGGCGGCGCGCGCCGCACCGTGCGATGGGGCGACCTCGTCGTGCTCCACGTGGACGAGCCCGCGCTCGCGCCCGCCGAGGGGCTCGTCGCGGAGGTCGAGACCTCGGGCGGCACGCGGCTCGTCGCGACCTCGGTCGAGGGCGACGCCTCGACGTGGACGGTGCGCACGCGCACGGGCCTGTCGGTGCCGGTGCCGGTCGCGGCGGTCGCCGCGGTGCGCTGGCGCGGCGGGCGTTTCGTCTACCTGAGCGACCTCCCCTACGCCTCGACCTTCGAGCCCTACTACGCCGACGACCTGCTCGACGCCAAGACGCTCGAACGCTGGTACGGCGCACGCACCGACCGCACGCCGTCGGGGTGCCCGCTGCGCGTCGCGGGCGTGACCTACCGCCACGGCGTCGCGGTCCACGCCCGGAGCACGCTGCGCGTCGCGCTCGACGGCGCCTACACCCGCTTCCAGGCGCAGTTCGGCGTGGACGACGAGGCGCTGGCGGGCGCCGAGGGAAGCCGCGGCGACGTCGTCGCGCGCGTGCTCGTCGACGGCCGCGAGGCGTGGACGAGCGGCGGCTCGGTGCGGGGCGGGGAGGCGGCGCGCGTCGTCGGCCCGGTGGACCTCGGGGGCGCGAAGGAGCTCGTGCTCGAGGTCGGCTTCGGCGGCGACCAGCATCGGATGGACCGCGCGGACTGGCTCGACCCGGTCCTCGTCCGGGCCCGATGACGCCCCTGACGGCCGCCGCGGGACGGCTCGCGCTCGGGGTGGACACCGTCGCGCTGGCGCTCGGCGCGGCCGCCGTGGTGCTCGCGACGGCGCTGCTCGAGGCGCGCGCGGACGCGTCGGTGGGCCGGCGCGTCGCACGGACGGCGGTGCGCGCGCTCGCGCTGCTCGCGGTCGGGCTCGCGGTGGCGGGGCCCGCGTGGACCCGTCCGACCGACGCCCCGCGCGCGACCGTGGTCCTCGTCGACGACGCCAGCGTCGAGGACCCGGCGGGCCGGGCCGCGGTGGACGCGCTCCTGCGGCGCGCGCAGGCCGGCGGCGCGCGGCGCGTCGTGCGGCCCTTCGGCGCGACGCCGCGGGTCGAGGGCGCGCCGGCGGTGGCGCCGCCGCGGCCGCGCTCGCGGCTCGCGCCCGCGCTGTCCGCCGCCGCCCTGGCCGTGCCCGACGGCGCCGCGACGACCGTCGTCCTCGTGACGGACGGGCGCGCCGACCTCGCGGGCGCCGCCGAAGCCGCCGCCGCGCTGGCGCGCACCGGCGCCACGCTGCGGACCGTCGTCGTCCCCGAGCCCGTCGCGCGCCCGCGGCCGCCGGGCACCGACGTCGTCGCCTTCGACGCGCCGGCCGAGGTGCGCGGCCCGTTCGCCGCGCGCGCGGCCGTCCGCGCGGAGGCGGGCGCGACCGTCGCGCTGCTCGTGGACGGCGTCGAGCGCGCGCGCCAGCCCGTGCGCGGCGCGCTCGCCGAGACCGCCTTCGACGGGCTCGTGCTCGCGCCGGGGCTCCACGAGGTCGCGATCCACGTCGAAGGCGCCGACGGCACCTCGGTCGTGCGTCGCTCGCCCGTGGTGGTGCGCGCGCCGCCGCGGGCGCTCGTCGTCGCCCCCGACGGCGACGGCGGCGTGCTGCGCCGCGCGCTCGCCGCGCAGGACGTGGCGACGGCGACGGTGACGCCGGACGCGCTGCGCGGCGCGCTCGACGCCTCGGTGGACCTCGTCGCGCTCGACGCCGACGTCGCGGGGTCGCTCGCCCCGGCGACCGCGGAGGCGCTCGCCGCGCGCGTGCGGGCGGGCACGGGCCTGCTCGTGTGGGCCGGCCGCGACGCGGGCGCCTGGACCGCGCTCGGGGCCGGGCCGCTGGGCCCGTGGCTCCCGCTCCACCCCGAAGCGCCGCCGACGCCCCCGCCGCCGCCGGCGCCGCTCCCCGAGGAGCCCGACCCCGCCCCCGAGCCCGACCCGACGCCGACGCCCGGCCCGGGGCTCGCCGTCGAGACGCGGGCCGAGGAGGCGCTGCCGATCTCGCTCCTCCTCGTCGTGGACCGCAGCGGCAGCATGGCGGTCGAGGGCAAGCTCGCGATGGCGATGGCGGCGGCGGAGGAGGCGGCCGCCCAGCTGGCGCCGACCGACCGCGTCGGCGTCGTGACCTTCGCCGACGACGCGACGGTGGACGTCCCGCTGCGCGCCGCGGGCCGCGCCTCGACCTTGGGCCTCGCGGTGGGCCTCGTGGCGGCGGGCAACACCGACATCTTCCGCGCGCTCGAGACCGCCGCACGCGTGATGCGCGACGAGCAGACCCCGATCCGCCACGTCGTGCTGCTCACCGACGGGCGCGACTCGAAGTCGGACGTGTTCGGCTCGCTGCCGTCGGCGATGGCGGCGGCGGGGATCACGATCACGACGGTCGGGCTCGGCTACTCGATCGACGAGCGCGCGCTCAAGGACCTCGCGCGCGAGGGCCGCGGTCGCTACCTCTACGCCCCCACCGCCCGCGACCTGCCGCGCATCCTGACCCGCGACACGCGCACGGTGCTCGACGCGCGGGGCGCCGCGGCCGAGCGGGCCCGGCTCGACGAGGCGGCGCGCAACCCGGCCCCCGCCGCGAAGGCGCCCCCCCGCCCGCCGACGGCGCCCCGGGCGCCGCGCCCCTCGACCCCGCCGCCGCCGCCGCCCGTCGAGGACGCCGGGCGCCTGCGGCGCGGGCGCCCGCACGACGCGATCGCCGGCCTGCTCGACGCCGACCTGCCCGTGGTCGGCGCCCCGCGGCCCGCCACCGCACGCCCCGACGCCGCGGTGCTCCTCGCGCGCGAGGACGGACGCCCCGCGCTCGCCGCGGGGCGCGCCGACCTCGGACGCGTCGTCGTGCTCGCGGTGCCGTCCGACGACCCGCGGCTGCGGGCGTGGGCCGCGCTCCCGCGCCTCGTCGCGCAGGCGGCGCGCAGCGTGGCCGCCCCGGTCGCGGCGGGGCCCGTGGCGGCGGTGCGCGTCGTCGCGACCGCGCACGGCGACGAACTGCACGTGTCGCTCCCCGACGGCGTCGCCCCCGAGGACGCGGCCGCGGCGCTCGCGGTCGAGGCGGGCCCGCCCGAGGGGGCCGTCGCCGCGACCTTCGTCGGCGCGCAGGACGGCGAGGCGGTGTGGCGCCTCCCCGCCGTCGCCGGGCCGCTGGGCGTCGCTCGTGTGGCGCTGCGCGCGGGGACGGCGGCGGCGGCGACCCGGCTCCCCGCGGTCGCCTACGCGCCCGGTCGCGCGCCCGCCCTCGCCGACGACCCCGACCCCGCGGCGCTCTCCGCCGCCGTCGGGACCCCGGTCGCGGCCGACGCCGCGGGACTGTTCGACGCGGCGCCGCGGCGGGTGGACGCGCCGACGTCGCTGGTCCCCTTCCTGCTCGCGCTCGCCTTGGCGCTGCTGCCGCTCGACGCCTGGCTGCACCGCCGAGCCCCCGTGCTCCCGGCGGCTCCCCGATGAGCCGGCCCGTCGTCGCGCTCACCGTCGGCGACCCTTGCGGGATCGGGCCCGAGATCGCGCTCCGGCTCCTCGCCGACGGGCCCCTGCCCGCACGGGTGCTCGTGGTCGGCGACGCCCGGGCGCTCGACCGCGACCGCGCGCTCGTGCCCGGCGCCCCGCCGCTGCCCGTGCAGGCGGCCGACGGGTTCCTCGCCTCCGACGCCCCCTTCGCGCTCGACGAGGAGGCCGACGCCGCGGGCCGCGCGGCGATGGCCACGCTCCCGCCGCTCGGCGCCCCCGCCGGCTCGGCGGGACGGGCGTCGTACGCCTGGGTGGTGCGCGGGGCGACGCTCTCGCGATCGGGAGCCGTGGACGCCCTCGTCACGGGGCCGGTGCACAAGGGCGCGTGGGGGCTGGCGGGGATCGACGCCCCGGGCCACACCGAGGTGCTCGCCGCGCAGGCCGGGGTGCCGCGCGTCGTGATGATGCTCGCGGGGGGCCCGCTGCGGGTCGCGCTCTCGACGATCCACGTGCCGCTCGCCCGGGTGCCGAGCCTGTTGAGCGTGGACGGCATCGCCGCCGACCTCGCGATCCTCCACGCCGACCTGCGCGCACGGTTCGGCGTCGCGTCCCCCCGCATCGGCGTGTGCGGGCTCAACCCCCACGCGGGCGAGGGCGGGCGCTTCGGCGACGACGAGGCCCGCGTCGTGGCCCCCGCCGTCGCGCGGGCGCGGGCGGCGGGGATCGACGCGAGCGGCCCGTGGCCGGCCGACGCGGTGATCCCGCGCGCCGCGGCCGGCGACTTCGACGCGGTGCTCGCGCTCTACCACGACCAAGGGCTGCCCGCGGTGAAGACGCTGTCGCCGCGCGGCGCGGTGAACGTGACGCTCGGGCTCCCCTTCGTGCGCACCAGCGTGGACCACGGGACCGCGTTCGACCGCGCCGGGCGGGGCACGGCGACGGCGGCGTCGCTCCACGCGGCGCTCGCGCTCGCGGTGGCGATGTCGCGCTCAACGCGCGATGTCCCTCGTCCGACCTAGAGTGTGTCGGCGCCGTCTCGCGCCCGCGCTCCGTCCCGAGCCCGCCTCCGACTCATGGCCCGCCCGACCTCCGACCTCCTCGATCTCTTCGGCCGTCGCAACGCCGGCGGCAGTGGCGGCGGCGCGCGCGCGGTGTCGAAGGGCCGGGCGCCCGACGCGCCGAAGTCGCCGTGGTCGGGGCGCCAGAAGCTGCTCGCCGGCGCGGCGGGCTCGCTCGCGCTCGTGCTCGCCTTCGTCGGGGGCCTCGCCGTCGGCCAGGGCAAGCGCGGGGTCGGCCTCGTCAACCCGGGCGCCGGCACGACGGCGGCCACGGTCCGCGACACGTGGATCCTGCGCGGCCGCGCGCTGCCCCGGATCGCGGGCGTCGGGGCCGACAACCTCGAGAAGCGCGCGCTCGCGCACTTCGCGTCGCGCTTCCCCGAGCTCGTGACCTTCCTGACCTCCACGGCCGTCGAGGAGGCGAAGGGGAAGTTCGTGCCGGGCATGTTCCGCCTCGTGGTCCGGGGGTTCCCCGACGAGAAGAGCGCGTCCGAGTGGGCGCGTCACCTCGGCGCCGAGACCGTGGGCGAGTACCGCCCGTTCCAGGACTGCCGCCCGGAGAAGGCCCCCCGGTAGGGTCGGCGGCCCACGGCGCGCGGCGTCGGTCGGGCCTTTCCTTCGTTCCGCGCGGGCTTTACCCGACCCTACGGGACTTCCCCGCCGATCCCGAGCCCCGCCCATGTCGATCCACAAGAGCCTCCGGCACAAGGACACCCTCGCGACGAACCGCAGCGTGCTCACGCGCTGGGAGCGTCTGCTCAAGCTCAAGGACGACGGGCGCTGGAAGGACGGCCAGAAGGTGACCGGCCTGCCGAAGGTCCGCACCAAGTGGAAGCTGCGCAAGCGCAAGAAGGACACCCCGGCGGCGGCCCCGGCGGCCGGCGCGGCGGCGGCGGCCCCGGCGGCGGCGGGCAAGGCGGCGGCCCCGGCGGCGGGTGCGAAGCCGGCGGCGGCGGCCGCGGCGGCTCCGGCCGCCAAGGGCGCGAAGAAGTAGCCCGACCCGCGTCGCGCGAGCGCGCGTCGCGGTCGTCGTCCTCGAGCGGGTCGGCCTCGGGATCGTCCCGGCGGCGGCCGCTCAGGCCCGGGCCCGCCGTGCCGTCGGCGCTCCGCCCGAGCACCCCGCGCCCTCGATGAGCGCGGCGGGTCCGGGGTCCGCGAGGGACGCGGGCACCGCCGCGCGGCGCGCGGGTCGCCCGCGGCGCGCGCCGTCCCGCGGCCGGGTCACTTCGCGGCGCGGGTGGACGCGCGGCGCGCGGCGTCGGGGTCGGTTGCGAAGTCGGGGAGCGTGGTGGCGCGCGCGCGGTACCACTCGTCCACCGCGCGCCCGTCCTTGAGCTTCTCGCCGGCGAGGCGGCTCAGCGCGTCCACGAGCACCGTCTCGACGACCGTCTTGGTGATCGACGCGTCGATCACGCGCACGTCGAGCACGACGCCCTCGGTGGCGAAGCCGATCATCGGGTTGGCGATGTTGCTCGCCTGGGCGATCTCGACGTCGTAGTCGCGGATGTAGGACACGCGGTTGAGGAACTCGACCGTCGCGCGCGGGCCCCCGCTGTGGCTGTAGACGCGCTTGACGAGGTGCACGATCCCCCGCGGGTCGCCGAGGTCGGCGAGCGCGTTCGCGGCGTTCATCTCGATCTGCGGGTTCGACGACCACAGCGCGCGCACGAGCGGCACCGCGGTGTCGTCGTGGCCGAACGACGCGGCGGCCAGCACCGCCTCGCGGCGCACCGTCGCGTCGCGGTCGCGCACGGCCGAGAAGAGCAGCGGGCGCAGCGCGCGCTCGTCGCCCGCCGCGGCGAGCTCGCGCGCGGCGACGACGCGGACGCGCGGGTCGGCGTCGTAGAGGAGCGTCATCGCGGCCGTGCCGCGCTCGGCGCGGTCCGCCCCGAGGAGGCGCAGCGAGGCCGCGCGCGCGAGCGGCGGCTCACCGGTCGCGACCGTCCGCAGCGCCTCGACGACGGAGGCGTCGCCCGCCGGCGCCTTCGGGGCGGCCGTCCGGGCCGCGTCGCGCGCGAGCGCGTCGGCCTCGGCGGCGAGGAGCCAGCGCCCGTCGTAGAGCACGAGGCCGCGCGCCCGACGGGCCGTGTCGGTGGTCACCCACGCTCCGTCGAGGCGCTCGTGGCCGAGCGCGCGCCGCGCCGCCGGGTGGTCGGGCGCGACCGCGACCACGCTCTCGTAGGCGGCGCGGGCGACGTCGGGCGCGCCGGCCTGCTCGGCGCGCAGCGCGAGGCGGAAGCGGCCGTCCACGTCGTCGGGGGCGAGGGCCGCGAGCTCGCGCGCCAGCGCGGCGTGCGGGCCCTCGCCGGGCTCGACCGCCACGACGCGCCCCGCCGGGAGCTGCACGCGGCCGTCGGCGGTCTCGACCGTGACCGAACCGTCGGGCGCCTTCGTCGCCTTGCCCTCGAGGACGAGCCCGTCCTTCGTACGGACGACGTCGGCGTCCGCCGGGGCGGCGAAGGCGAGGGCGGCGAGCACGAGGGGCAGGGCGAGGCGCGGGGACGGCGTCATCGAGGCGCTCCGGCGGCAAGGGGGTCGTCGATGCAAACGCCGACGGAAGGCCTACGCCGCGCCGGCCCCGTCCGCCCTCCCCCGGCGCCGGTGCAGGAGCGCGATGCCGACCGCCGGGAGCAGCAGCAAGCCGAGGTAGCCCATCGAGAGGTTGGCCACGTCGGCGGTGCGGCCGAAGTGGACCTTGTCGTAGATGCGGATCGGGAGGATGCCCGGCTCGACCAGCACGAGGGCGTCGAGCTCACGCCATGCCACGACCAGCGCGAGGAGGAACGCCGAGACGACGCCGCGCCACGCCATCGGCCCCCACACGCGCGCCGCGACGGTGGCGGGCCGGGCGCCGAGCAGCCGCGCCGGTTCCTCGAGGCGCGGGTCGGCCTCGCGCAGCGCGAGGACGCAGGCCGCGAGCGTGTAGGGGAGCGTGCGCCCGACGAGGACGATCACGCCCTTCCACAGCGTCCCCGGCGCCACGGGGAAGGCGAGGTAGGCGAGCAGCACCGCGACGCCGAACGCCATGCCCGGCACCGCGAGCGGCAGCGCGCCCGTCGCGGCGGTGGCGGCGCGCCAGACGCGGGGCCCGCGCAGCGTCGCGCGCGCGAGCACGACGGCGACCGCGGTGGAGACGAGCGCGGCGGAGAGCCCGAGGCGCAGCCAGCGCGTCGTGTCGTCGACGAGCCCCACCGTCGCGCGCACCGTCGCCGCGACGCGCAGCGGGTGGAAGCCCCACGACGCCACGGCGCCGAGCGGGAGGAGCACGCCGAGCGCGAGCACGGGCGTCGCGACGGCCCACGGGACGAGCGCGGCGGCCCCGCGCATCGGGCGCCGCGGACGCGGGCGCGCGGCGCCCGAGCGCAGCCCCGCGGGCGAGCGGCGCAGCGCGACGACCGCGAGCGCGACGAGCACGAGCACGGCGGCGGCGAACGGGACGCCGGTGGCGACCGCGCGGCCGACGTTGCCGAGCTTGCTCCACTGCAGGAAGATCTCGGTGGCGAAGACGTGCACCGGCACCGCGCCCTTGGGCAGGAACACGCCGAGCAGGTCGGGCACGGCGAAGTCGGTCAGCGCCACGACGAAGACGAGCACGAACGACGCCACGACCGCGGGGCGCACGGCCGGGACCACCACGGCGCGCCGGGCCGCGCGCGCGCCGCCGGCGAGCGTGGCGGCCTCGACGAGCCCCGCGGGGACGGCGGCGAGCGCCCGCCCGACGAGCAGCGCGGGCACGGGCGCGAGCAGCCCGGCGAGGCACACCGCCCCGCTGGCCAGCTGCAGCGTGCCGCCGGTGAGGCCGAGCGCGGCGAGCGCGGCCCCCACCGAGGTGGACACGCCCATCGCCGCGAAGAACGGCGGCAGCAGCAGCGGCGCGGCGAGCAGCACGCCGAGAAGCCGCCGGCCCGCGAACTCGGTGCGCGCGAGCGCCCACCCCACCGGGATCCCGAGCAGCAGCGCGAGCAGGGCCGCGCCGCCGGCGAGCTCGAGGCTGTGCACCAGCAGCGACGGCGTGCGCGCGGACCCGAGCACGTCGGCGTAGTGCGCGAGCGACCACCGGTCCTCGACGGAGACGACCTCGGCGCGCGGGCGCGAGACCGAGACGAGCTCACCGTCGGGGTCGTCACGCGGGGCCGCCTGGAACCGCACCGTGTCCCCGTCGGTCACGACCGCGCCCGACGCGCGGACGACGACGCCGCCCTGCAGCGTCACCTCCGTCACGCGCAGCGACGCGTGGACGAGCCGCCCGACGGGGACGAGCACCGCGATCGCGGCCACGGCGAACGCGAGCAGGCGGACCCACGAGATCGACCGGGCGCGGCTCATGGGCCGCCCCCGCGCAACGCCCGTGCCCGGGTCGCCGGTGTCTCCCGGGGGAGACGGACGGCGACGGCGCCGCGCCCGCGACGCCCGGACGGGGCCCCCCGGCGGCGGGGGGCGAGCGGCCCGACGTCGGCGCGTGCGGCGGGCGTCACCGGCGGGCCGCGGCGGCCTCCGCGTCGGCGGCGGCCTCGAAACGCCGGTGGACCTCCGTCGCCACGGGCCCCGCGACCCCGGCCCCGACCGGCGTGCCGTCCACCCGCGTCACCGCGATCACGCCGCGCACCGACGACGAGAGGAACACCTCGTCGGCGCCGTGGAGGTCGGAGGGGTAGAGCGTCTCCTCGTCGCCGCCGCGGCCCGCGTCGCGGCAGATCGCGAGGACGCGCGTGCGCGTGGTGCCGCGGAGGATGCCCGCCGCGATCGGAGGCGTGCGCACGCGGCCGCCGCGGACGACGTACACGTTCGCGGTCGTGCCCTCGGTCACCTCGCCGCGGTCGTTGAGCAGCACGGCGTCGTCGGCGCCCCGCAGCACCGCCTCGTGCAGCGCGAGGAGGTTGTTCATGTAGTTGCCCGTCTTCGCGCCCGGGTCGAGCGCGCGCACCGACACGCGCAGCCGGTCCACCAGCGCGACGTGCAGCCCGCGCGCGCGGTCCGCCTCGGTGGGGCGGTGCGGGTCGGAGACGATGACGACCACGCAGGGCGCCAGCCCGGCGGCGACCTTGAGCCCGATCGGCCCCTGGCCGCGGGTGACGACGAGGCGCACGTACGCGTCGCCGTCGGCCGGGCACCCCGACGCCGCGACGGTGCGGGCGATCGCGGCGAGGAAGTGCGCGTCGTCCGCACCGAGGTCGAGGTAGATGCGGCGGGCGGACTCGCGCAGGCGGGCGAGGTGCTCGGCGGCCTGGATCGCGGCGCCGCGGTGCCACCAGAGGACCTCGTAGACCGAGTCGCCGTAGAGGAAGCCCCGGTCGAACACGGAGACCACGGCCTCGTCGGGGCCGGTGATCCTGCCGTCCACGGACACCACGGTGCGCATCCGCGAGAGGATCGGCGCGATCGGCGCCCGTCACAAGGATTCCAGTCGAGTCTCGGACGGCCGCGAGGCCCCCGCCCGCGGCGGGCTCCGGCCCGGAAGGCCGCGAAGCGGCGCCGCGTTAGGATCCCTCGGTGCCGTCCACGCCCGACCCGACCGAGTTCGAGCGGACCGCACTGCCCCACCTGCCGGACTGCTTCGCGTTCGCGCTCTCGCTCGCGCGCAACGCGGTGGACGCGGAGGACCTCGTCCAGGAGACGTTCCTGCGCGCCCAGCGGTGCTTCGACCAGTTCGAGCCCGGCACGAACGCGAAGGCGTGGCTGTTCACGATCCTGCGCCGGCTCCACATCGACCGGCACCGCCGCGCGCGTGTGCGGCCCGGCTACCAGCCCGAGGAGGAGCTCGAGGCGTTCGCCGTCCGCAACGACCCCGACCCGGGCCCCCCCGAGATCGAGGGCGTCTCGCCCACCGACGTCCTCGCCGCGCTCGAGGAGGTGCCCGAGGCGTTCCGTGTCGCGGTGCGGCTGCGCGACATCGACGGCTTCTCGTACAAGGAGATCGGGCGGGTGCTGGGCGTCCCCCCGGGCACCGTCATGAGCCGGATCCACCGCGGCCGGGAATCCCTCAAGGCGGTCCTCGTTGCTTGGAGGGACGAACGAGTCGGCCGGCGGCCCTCGGCTGCCGGGGGCTCCGGCGCGTCCCACGAGGCTTCTCGATGACCGACTGGACCCGCCACCCGCTCGAGCGTGCCCGCTACCTCGACGGCGAAGGCTCCCCGGAGGAGCGCGCCGCCCGGGCCGCGGACTTGCTGCGCGACCCGGCCGCGCGGGCTCGGCTCGACGCCGACGCGCGGTTCCACCGCCTCGTCGCGACGGGGCGGCAGGCCCTCCCGGTGCCGTCCGACCTCCTCCTCCCCCGGGTGCGGGCGGCGCTCGCCGCCGACCGCGCGGCGGGCTTCCCGTCCACCGGGGCGGGCGACCGCCTCCGTACCCGCCGCCGGGTCGGCGCCGTCGCCGCGGCCGCGGCCGCGGTCGTCGCGGCGATCGCGGTGTGGAGCGCCTCCGACCGCGTCCCGACGTCGGGCGCGGCGGACCGCGAGGTGCTGCTGGCGGCCGACGCGTACCGCAGCGCGGTCGTGGGCGTGCTGCCGCCCGCCTCGGGCGGGGGCACGTGCGACGAGGGGCCGGCGAGCCCCCACCGCTTCCCGCTCGTCGCCTCGGGCGAGGTCGCGGTCGAGGCCTGCAAGCCCGACGGGGACCGCACGTCGGTGGCCGTGCTGCGCCGCACCGACGACGCGCGCACCGAGAAGGGGCTCGTCGTCGTGCCGTGGGACGGCCGGTCGGCGGCGACCGACGTGGGCTACACGCGCGTGGACGAGGTGGTCGTGTTCGACGTCGCGATCGGGCGCGCGAAGTACTTCCTCGCCACCCGGTGGCAGGACGTCGCCGGGACGCCGATGTGCGCGGCCTGCCACGGGCCGGCGCGGGCGAGCAACCCCGCCCGCAACCCGCACCGCTTCGTCGAGCGCGCCCCCGTCGTCGTGCAGCGCGCGCGCTGACCGCGCGGCGAGCCCGACGGCCGCGCGGGCGCTCGCGTCGAGCCCGCCGAATTCACGAGCCGACGAGGTCGGGGCTGCGTCTTGCGCCCGGGCGTGACGTGGGGCCCGGTGGCAACTCGATGCGCTTCGCGGCGCGTCGTCCGCTCCTCGACGTGGTGCCAGAACACGCCGTCGTCGCGGCCGACGCGCGCCCGGGCGCAATCCGCGTGCCCCGACGGGGGCCTGACGTGCGATCGGCGCCCGACGGGCCTCGTCTTTCGTGAATTCGGCGGGCTCGCCCGCCGAATTCACGAGCCGACGAGGTCGGGGCGGCGTCTTTCGTGGATTCGGCGGGCTGGGCGCACCGTCGCGAGCGACGGCGTGCGTCGCGGCGGCGGTACCGTAGGCCCGTGCGCTCGTTCTCCCTCCGCTACGGCGATGCGACCGAGGCGGTGACGCTGCCCGACGCGGTCGCGGCCGAGGTCGTCGCACCCCCGCTCGCCCCCGCGCCGCCGCTCGCCGAGGCCGACCTCGTCGGGCGCGCGCTCGCCCACCCCGTGGACAGCCCGTCGCTGCTCGAGCGTGCGCGCGGGGCACGGCGCGTGACCGTGGTCGTGCCCGACCGCACGCGGCCCGCGCGGCTCCCGACGGTGCTGCCGCCGGTGCTCGACGCGCTCACCTCCGCGGGCGTGCCGCGCGACGGCGTGCGCGTGCTCGTCGGCGGCGGGATCCACGCGCCCGCGTCGCGCGACGCGCTCGTCGCGCTCGTCGGCGCCGACGTCGCGGCCCGCGTGCCGGTCGAGGCGGCGGACGCCGACGACGTCGCGCAGTACGCCGCGCTCGCCCCGGACCGCGCCATCCCGCAACCGCGGGTGCACCGCGCGGTCGTGGAGGCGGACCTCGCGGTGCTGGTGGGCGTCGTGGCCCCCCACTACCTCGCCGGGTGCTCGGGAGGCCCGAAGGCGCTCGTGCCCGGCTGCGCGGACCGCGCCACCGTCGAGGCGGCCCACCGGCTGACGCTCGACGCGACGGTGGCGCCGGACGGGAGCCTGCGCAACCGCCTCGGCCGTCCCGAGGGCAACCCGTTCCGCGACACGCTGCTGCGGATCGCGCAGCGGGTCCCGACGCTGTTCGGCCTCCACCTGTCGATGGCGGGGGGCCGCGTCGTCGGCGCGACCGCCGGCGAGGTCGGCGCCTCGCACGAGGTCGCGTGGCGCGCGCACCGCGCCGCGTTCGGGGTCGCGTGCCCGGCCCCCGCCGACCTCGTGGTGGCGGGCGGGGGCGCACCCCGCGACCGCGACCTGCTCCAGGCGCACAAGGCGCTCGTCGTCGCCGCGGAGGTCGCGCGCCCGGGTGCGCCGATCGTGTGGCTCGCCCACGCGCGCGACGGTGCGGGCCACGACGAGCTGCTGCGGTGGTGCGAGGCGGGGCGTCCCGACCGCCACCTCGCCGCGCTGCGGCGGTCGTTCCACCCCTACGGGCTGACGGCGTACGCGCTGCGGTGGAAGGCGTCGCGCCATCCCGTGCTCGTCGTGAGCACGATGTCGGCCGACGTGCTGCGCCCGATCGGGCTGTGGCCGTTCCCGTCCGCACAGGCCGCGGTGGACCACGCGCTCGCCCACCACGCGGTCGCGCGGGCGGTGGTCCTCCCCGACGCCGCCACGACCTTCTTCGTCTAGGAGCCTGTCGGGGAAACGGCGCGGAGCGCCCGTTTCCCCTTCCAGGCTCCTGAAGGGCGGAGTCGGAGGGGTCCACCGACGCCGTCCGCGGGTCGTCGCTGCGGTCACCGATCCGAAGCCGCTGAATCCAGCAGCCGGCAGGACGGGGCCTCGACGCTCGTGCGACCGCCGGGCTCGCGCGCGGCCCGGGGCCGCGCGCTACGACTTGGGGGTGGGGAGGACGCCGAGGGCCTGCAGGCGCTTCTTGAGCCCGCCGACCGGGCCGCCCTCGTTGGCGCGCAGCCAGTGGTTCACGTCGAAGTCGCGCCGGATGCGCCCTTGCTCGTCGATGAAGACCATGTAGGGCTGCACGCCCTCCTCGATGCGCAGCCCCTCGCGCAGCGACTGCTCGTAGGAGGGGCGGTCGGTCAGGTCGATGCGCAGGCGGTGGAGCTTGCGGTAGCCCTCGAGGAGCTCGGGGTCGCCCTCGATCACGTCGTCGTACTTGCGGCAGTACGTGCACCACGTCGCCCAGACGTCCACCACCGTGACCTTGCCGTCCTTGCGGGCGGCCGCCACCTCGGCGACGAGCTGCGCTCGGCTCGTGACGGTCGTCCACGGCAGGTCGGAGGCGTGGCGCGTCAGGAACGCGACCGCGCCCGTCACGATCGCGACGCAGCCGGCGACCTTCACGCCGCGGCGCAGCGCGACGTCACGCTCCTCGCCTTCCTTCTTCACGAGGTGCCACGCGATGCCCGCGGCGACGACGACGGCCATGCCGAAGCCCAGAGCGAACAGCCCGACGGGGCCGACGCGGTCGGCCGAGCGGAGGTAGTAGAGCGCCGCGCCGACGAGGACCACGCCGAACACGTAGCGGACCCAGACCATCCACGGGCCCGGCTTGAGCAGGAAGTTGAACGACCCGGCCGCGAAGAACACCGCCCCCATGCCGAGGCCGAGCATCGCGAACATGAGGAAGCCGAGCAGCGCGTTGCCCGACTGCGCCGTGTAGACGACGAGCCCCGCGATCACGGGGCCCGTGCAGGGCGACGCGATCAGCGCGGACATGATGCCGAACAGGAACGCGCCGACCGGGTTGCCGCCCTTGGCGCCGCCCATCATCCGCTGCGCCCACGCCGGAGGCTGCAGCTCGTAGATGCCGAACATGCCGAGCGAGAGCACGAGGAACACGCCCGCGATCACCCAGAGCGCGGTGGCGCTCTGGAACGCGGCGGAGAACGACGCGCCCGCCTTCGCCGCGAGCAGGCCCATCGTGCCGAACGCGGCCACGAGCCCGAGCACGTAGCACGTGAGCAGGAACGCGAGCCGGCCCTTGGCGAGGTCGGCGCGGCCCCCGCCGATCAGGCTCACGGTGATCGGGATGATCGGGAGCACGCAGGGCGTGAAGGCGAGGCCGATCCCCGTGACGAAGAGGATCACGAGGTACCAGATCCCGTGCTTCTTCCACCCGCTGCCGGCGTCCACGTCGTCGCCGGCCGCCACGCCCGCCGCGGCCGCGGCCTCCCCCACCTCGGGGAAGAGCACGCCGTGCTCGGCGACGCTCGCGCCCGACGACGCGGAACCCGCCGGCGGGGGTGGCGGCGCCTCGCGCGGGTCGCTCGCGGTCGGGCCGGTCGGGCCCGGGCGCGCCGTCGCCGCCGTCGCGCCGGCACCGAGGTCGAGGCCCGCGACCAGCGAGGCAGGCGACGTGCGGCGGTCGAGCGTGAAGCGCCGCGGCGCCTCGGGGGCGCGGCACACGCCCGTGTCGAGGCAGACCTGCCACGCGACGCGCACGGAGATCGGCGCCGTGGCGCCGCCGGTCTCGCGGAACGGGAGGCGCACCCGGTACGGCTCGCGGATCTCGGGCGACTCGACCAGCGGCACCTCGATCGTGCCCCACGTCACGCCGGGCGCGGGCTCGCCCTCGACGACGGCGGCGTTCTCGGGACCCGTGTGGCCGACGGGATAGAGGTGGTGGCCAGGCTGGGGCTCGAAGGTCACGACGAACGCCGCCGCCTCGGCGACGACGGTGACCTTCGCCCCCGGCGTCTCGAGGGACGCCGTGGGCGCGGCCGCCGCCGGCGGGGCGGCCGGGGTCGGGGGCGTCGCGGGCGGCCCCGGAGGGGTCGCGGGCGGGTCAGACGGCACGGTGCTGGCGAGCGGTCGGACCTGGACGCGGAGCGCGGGCTTCGTCGTCGCCTCGGCGAAGCACGCCTCCTCGTCGCAACAGTTCCACTTGATGACGACCTCGAGCGTGACCGGGAGCTCGACGTCGGAGGCGAGCTGGAACGGGACGCGGACCTCGACGTGGTCGAACCAGACGTCGGAGGGCGGGTCGTCGGGGAACTGGGGGTCCACCCACGCCTTGGGCGGGGTCGTCACGTACTTGCCCCACGTGACGCCCTTCGCCTCGGTCGGGATCACCTTGAAGCGCGCCGGCTCGGAGAACACGTGCACCGTCTTGCGGATGGCCCCGGTGATCACCACCGCGCCCGAGCCCCCGGGCGCCATGGCGTCGGGGTCGGCCTTGGCGCTCCAGAGGATGTTCTCGGTCTTGTCCTCCGCGAACGCCGGCGCGGCGCCCGCGACGGCGAGGAGGAGGGCGGCCAGCGTCGTACGAATTCGGACCATCCGAGACCTCCTCGACCGAAGGCGCGGCCGCGCCCGCGGGCAGCGAGCCCCGAAACCGGCGTTTCTACACCGGCCCCGCGGGCGGCGGGTACGCTTCGCCTTCCCCTCTCGATCGGCTCCCCCCGGAACCGTCCGTCGCGGTGATCGTCGCCACCGACTTCGAGTTCGACGCCGCCCACAACCTCCCCAACTACGCGGGGAAGTGCGAGCGGCTCCACGGCCACACCTACCGGCTCCGCGTGCTCTGCGAAGCGCCGGTGGACCCGAGCACCGGCCTCGCGATCGACTTCGCCGAGCTCAAGCGGGTGGTCCGCAGCCGCGTCGTGGACGTGCTCGACCACACCTACCTGAACGAGACGATCCCGATCCCGTCGGCGGAGAACATCGCGATCTGGATTTGGGACCGCATCCGAGACGGGGGCCTGCCGCTGAAGGAGATCTGGGTGTTCGAAACACCCGGGTGCTTCGTGATCTACCGGGGGGAAGGGGCGGGCGGCTCGTCCGCGGGGTAGGCGTCGGCCCCACCGACCCGGAGCACGTGCCCGTCGAGCCGGTTCGTGTAGCCGCGCGCCCGTAGGATCGCGCGAACCTCGTCGAGGAGGAACGCCGGTCGTCCGTCGAGACCCAGGTGGGGATTGGGGCGGGGAAGCTCGGCGCGCCGGACCCGGACGCCGACCTCCTCGGAGTCCCAGCGCACCCAGACGAGACCGCTCGCCTCGAGGACCTCGAGCAGGGTCGCCCCGCGCATGTCGCCGGGGCCCGTCAGCACCTCCCGCGTCACCGCCACCATCACGGGCGCGACCAACGGATCGCGCTCGGGGAACGTCTCCGCCGCGTCCCAGACCGCCTCGAACGGACGGCCTCTTGCGACGGGCGAGGGGACCGGGGGCTTCTCCGGGGTCGGCACGACCGCGGGGAGGGGTGCAGGCCCCGTGGGCTCGGGGTCGTCGGCCACGACCGGCGGTGCCTCCCCGCCGAGGAACGACCGCACGCCGAGCCACGCTGCGGCGCCGACCACCGCCGCCAGCACCCACGGGAGCACGCGCACGTTCAGGTCGTCCCCGTCGGGCGGTCCCGCCTCGAAGACGTCGAGACGGGACGAAAAGGCTCCGTCCGGGCCGAACCCGGACGGAGCCCTGGGCGAGAGCGGATCGGGTCGATCAGCGGCCGGAGTGCAGGACCGCGAAGCGCGCCGCCGTGCCGGCGACGCCGGTCGGCTGCGTGCGGGTCCCCGAGACCGCGGTCCCGGTGGAGTTGAAGGTCGCCTCCTTGAGCACCATCGCGTTCTCGTTGCCCGACGCCGAACCGAACGCGTAGTAGAGCCGCGTGTCGAGAGCGTCCCACGTCATCGACGGCCCCGCGCGCCCGCCCACCGACTCGAGCAGGAACACCGACGGCGTGGTCGTCAGCGAACCGGTCGCGCTGAAGTTGATGTTGGTGACCGCGCGCACCTGCTCGCGGTCCGACATCGTGAACGCGAACGACGTGGTCGTGGACGCCGTCGTCTGGAAGGCGATCTTCGTGCTGGTCGCGTTCGGCTGGAGGTAGTGGATCATGCGCGACGTCGAGGGCGACGTGCCGCCGAGGTTGGTGAGGTTCGTGACCCCACCGCCCACGTTGGCCGAGAACACGAGCACGTCACCCGCGTACTGCGAGCCGTCGGACCACGACACGTTGTTCGTGGGACCACCACCCGAGAACGACGTGGTGCCGTCGCTCGTGTTGGCCCACGTGTTGTTCTGCAGGTACCCCGTGAAGAACACGTTGCCGCTCGTGCCCTGGCCCGTGACCGCGGTCTGCACGCGGTGGTTGCTGTTGCCACCGCAGAACGAGAACGCTTGGTTCGGGTTCCAGCTCGAGCTCGTGCCGTAGTTCGGGCCGAAGCCACGCGAACCCGGGTCGGTCGGCCACGGCGCCACCGCGAACGCGCGCAGCGGGAGCTTGTTGCCCGGCGTGCTGGTGATCGTCGTGGTGGTGTCGAGCACCTGCACGCCGATCAGGCGCCCGCGGGTGGCGTCGTTGGGCGAGGTCGTCGCCGTGCCCGACGAAGTCACGCCGTTGGTGAGCGGCGACATGCTCTCGATGTAGTAGAAGCGACCGTCGTTCGAATAGAACGAGGCCACCGGCATGATCGCGCCACGCCCACCCGGGTCGTAGTTGGTCAGCGACGGGGTGTTGGGCGTGCCCGACGAGTAGGTGTTGACCCCCGTCCCGCCCTCGGTGGTGGCGAGGATGCTCTGCAGCTGGCCCGTGGACGCCCACGAGCCCCCGTTCGGGTTCCACTGGAAGATCGTGCCGGTCAGGTGGCTGGCCTGGCAGTAGCCGCTCGAGAAGCCGTAGCTGCCGGCCACGTACCACGACAGGCCGCCCCAGAACATCAGCGCGCCCGCAGCGGTCGAGCCCGGCATCGACGTGGCGTTCCGGGTGAACGCCAGCGAGCCGAAGCGCCACTGCGTGTTCGTGAGCGTGAACGTCGTGCTCGTGATCAGGTTCTCGGAGCGCGTCGCCCACGGGTCGGAGCTGGACGCCCCCGCGGCCGACATCACCGAGACCAGCTCGTACGAGTTCGCCGAGCTGCCGAAGTTCGACGCGCCGCCCGAAGACGCCGAGTCCGTCCACGACGAGACGGACGCGTTGTAGACCGCCGCGACGATCGTGCCGTCGTCGGAGATCTCGAGCTGGGTCGCGGGGCCTTGGTAGTACGAGTACGACTTGCTGACGTGCTCGCCGCCGCGGCAGCCCGACAGTCGGGTGCCACCGGCGAAGCGACGCCGCGCCGTCGCGGCCTCGCGGAAGTTCCACGTCCCGCCGACCGAGTCGTAGTAGTCCACGTAGACGCTTCGGCTCATGAAGTTCACGCCGGCGAGGTGCGCACCGCTCGCGGTGACGCCGTCGGCAGCGACGATTGCCACGGCGCGGCCGTTCCGCGAGACGCGGAACGGGATCGGCGCCGAGGAGTTCTCGGCGAAGTTGCCCCAGCTGTAGGAGAGGCCGCCGAGGTCGCTCTTCGACGGGCTGCCACCCGTCGTCAGGAAGTTCGAGCCGGCGTACGAGGCCAGCGCGGGCGACGGGGTCCACGCGGTCGTGTTGCTGTTGAGGCCGGTGGCACCCGGGGGGGCCCAGCGGTGGAACGTCGTGGACAGGGGGTTGCCCGACGAGTTCGTCCAGTTGCCGGTGCCGCCGAAGCTCGGCGCGAGCAGCGCCGGCGACGCGACCGCGGACAGGGCGTCGAGACGCCACGCGTAGTGGCTGCGCCAGACGACGAACGCGTCCGTGCTGGACGTGCCGACGAAATCGCCGGTCAGGTAGTACAGGGCGTTGTTCGTGAGCGCCATCGACGTGCCGTACATGTACGTGCCGGGCGTCGTCGGGACGCTCACGCGGCGCCACGTCTGGCCGCTCCAGAGCGCCTCTCCGGTCAGCGAGAAGAGCACGATCTCCTCGCCGGCCGCGATCGTCTCGACGAAGTTGTCCACGTCCTTCTTCATCTTCACGGCGCCGATGCGCCCGTCCGGGCTCACCGTGATCTGGAGCCGACGGTAGACGCTCGACGCCGCCCGGTTGCTCGTGAGGACCGCGTCGCCGAAGCCCTCGAAGCCCGATGCGACGCGGTCGATCGCGAACGGCACGTAGATCTTGCCGTCCTTGCGCACGACGTAGAACCCGAAGTAGGTGTTGCCACCCGTCCCGGTCCCGTCGAAGGCGCGGAGCTGACCGCCGTTGTTGTAGACGCCGGAGCTCGGGTCGTGCACGACCGACGTCGCCGCCGGGAGCTCGATGCACGCGTCGCCGTTGCGCTCCGCCGTGTCGAGGCCGGCGTTGTTCACCGACATGCTCGTCGTCGACGACGAGTCGGCGTTGTAGCCCTCACCGAGCCACGTGCGCTGCAGGTCGGCGTGCTGAAGGGCGCGCGCGCCGAGCGCGTTGAGGTTGTAGGCGTCGTACGCCCACCACGTCGGGTTCACGGTCACCGGCATGTGGTCGATGCTGGTCAGGACCGTGGACAGCGTCACGGTGCCCGGGAGGCCCGCGACGGACGAGTGGGTGTTGTCGGCCGTCGAGAGCGTGCGCACCGTCATCCCCGACGCGAAGGGCTCCCACATGTAGATCGACTGGTCGTTGTACTCGAACGACACGTGGTTGAAGGTGCCGAGCGGGGCGAACGTCGCGTTGACCGCCGTCGCGGTGTGCAGCGCGGTGGACTCGGAGATCACCACGCGGTCCGGGCCGACGGCGAAGCGGCAGGTGCCGCTCGTCGAGTTGGCCGTGGGCAGCTGGCGGTCGAGCGCGGTCACCGTCAGCGTCAGGAACGCCGTGCGGGTCTGACCGACGACGTTGCCCGGGTTCTGGCCGCGCAGCACGCCGCCGAGCGTGAATTCCATCTGGAGCGACGCGAGGCTGGGCACGCCCACGATCGAGCTGCTCCACGAGTACTGCCCCGGCACCTCGGTCGTCAGGGGCAGCGCGACGCGCTCGCTCTTGTGCGGCGCGTCGGAGAAGCCGTCGTTGGGCACGCCGCTCGTCGCGAGGAACTGCTTCGAGTAGGCCTTGCCCGCGTCCGGGTCGAGCAGGAAGTTCGAGGCCGTGCTGAACGCGTTGCCGGCGAGGAGCACGCTGTTGTCGAGCGCGATCGCCGGGGGCGTGCCGTTCTGCATCGTGAAGCTGAACGACTTCCAGGCGTTCTGCGTCGGGTTGGCCGGGAGCGCCTTGCTCTGCACGTGGTAGACCCACGCGTTGAACGCGCCCGAGCGCCGCGGGATGCCCGCGAGCGCCCCGCTGGCGTCGTCGAGGTAGACGCCCTCGGGGAACTTGCCGGAGTACGGGCCCGCCGTGGCGTCGAGCGGGTAGGCGCGGGCGTCCACGTTGCTCTTGGCGATGCCGCCGATGGAGTCGGTGTCACCCTTGAGGCGCGTGAGGCTGTTGGGGACGTCCGCCGTGACGAGCTCGTGCGTGAACGGCGGGATGCCGTCCGAGATCGAGATCGAGTCGCCGTACACGGTGCCGCACTTGCCGTCCGCGACCGTCGTCGACGTGATGACGACCGGCGGGACGAGGACCGTGATCGTGAACTCCTTGCGCACCGTCGCGGGGGTCGGATAGAGCAGGTCGTCGGCGTGGTCGCGCGCCTCGACCGTGACCTTGTAGACGAACGGCGACGCGGGCTTCACGCCGATGGGCGCGCCGACGATCGTGCAGGAGTCCGCGGGGATCGTCAGGCCCGTCGGGAGCGGCTCGTCGTTGGGGTTGCCGAGCTCGTCGACGACCTGGCAGGAGTACGGCGGCACACCCCCGGCGACCACGAGCGGGATCGACTGGAACTGCGCGAACACCATGACCGGCAGCGACGCGTCCGTGGCGAACACGAGCGGCCCGACGTTGATGACCCAGTGGAACGTCTGGATCGACGTCGTGAACGGGTCCGAACCCGTGTCGGTCAGCTTGAGCTTGAAGTCGTAGACGCCGTCCTCGAGCACGCGGCCGACGAGGCACACCGTGTCGCTGTCCGGCTCGACGCCGGGCGGAAGCGACCCGTCGATCACCTCGAGGAGGTAGGGACCACCGCTGCCGCCGCTGAACGGCAGGCAGAAGTTCACCACCTCGCCGGACAGCGTGGTCGGCAGCGCGTTCGACGTGATCGTGATCGGATCGGAGGCGACGCGGAAACCGCGCCCGTGCCCACCGCAACCGACCGCCACCAGCGACGCAGCCGCGACCGCGAGCGCAGACCAGAGACCCGAGCGACCCATGAGAGCCCTCCGAGGTGCAGGCGCCAAGACGCGGGAGTATACGGACCGACCGGTCAGGACCACAAGGGTCCATGATCGCCGGGTGGGACCGCCGCCCCGAGGGGCCCGGGTAAGCAATCGCAATGCCGGGCCCGGCTGCGGTCGGGTGTCGCCACAAGTCCCGGCAGGTCGGTCACTAAGGCGCGCCGCGTCGTCAGAGGGCGGGAGGGGGAAGCGCAGCACCCCCGGGCGCTCGTGCGATTTCGCTCGTCCCGGCGAACGGCGAGGGGGGCGCGGTCTGCGAGGCCTCCGGGGGACACCCCGAGCGCGCCGTGAGGTCCGTCACGGCCGCACACAGGGCGATTGCATAGGGAACGAGCATCGCCCTCAGCGTCATCCCGGCCCGCAAGACCGCCGTGAGGGGGTCGGCGGGAGCCCCTCCCCCGGCGGTCCCGAGGACGGTGAGCGCCACCGGGACGAGGCATGCGACACCGACGAACGTCCCCACCGCCAAGCGCGAGCTCCAACGCCCCCCGGTGGCCGCGGCGAGGCACGACAAGAGCGCCGTCCCCGCCAACCCGAGGATGAGCCAGCGCCCCGGCTCGCCCATCCTCTCGAGCAGCTCGGCCGGGCCGTCGGCCCGGAGCAGCGGCTCGAGCGCGACGTCCCAGAGGTTGGTTCGGTACGGGGGGACCGCGTCCACGGCGACCTCGGGCTCGAGGGTCGGGTACAGGAGAAGGGCGAGCAACACGAGCGCGGCGCCCGCCGCCAGCCCGCGGGCCGAACGGGCCCCCCGTGCCGCGCCCAGGGCCGCGCCGGCGGCCACCGCGCCCAGCGCCGGGGCGACGAACACCTCGACGCCCCCCACCGAGCGCTGCATGACCGACGAGAGCGCCCCGAGGACGAGCATGCTCACGAGGCCCAGCACCACCCCGCGGGAGCGCCCTGCGGGGACGAAGACCGCCGCGAAGGCCGCCAGCGTGAAGCTGCCCTCGAACGCCAGGACGGCGGTCGGCGGGTCCCAGCGCCCCGCCGCGAGCACGTCGGCGACCGTCGCATCGACGACCAGCCCGCCGTCACGCCGGAAGCCGACCCAGAGCACGACCAGCGCCAGCGCGGCCGCGGCGGCGTAGAGCGCGCGGAGCCCGCGTCCGCTGCCTCGCTCGGCCCCGCCGACGATCGCCCGCTCGTCGCGCGCGGGGAGCAGCCCGGCGAGGGCCCCCACGCCGCACAGCCACGGCGCGAAGCCCGCCTTCATGAAGCACTCGGCGACCGTCTGGGTCACCCGGGAGACGCCCCGCGCCGCCAGCTCGTCGGCGCGGAACCAGAGCCCGGCCCGCACCGGCACGACCCACGTCGCCGCGAGCGCGAGCACGCCGAGGGCGGAGGCCCAGCGCAACGGCCGGGCTCGCACGCGCGACGGGAACATCGAGACTCCCAACGCGATCACGACGGCGAGCGTCTGGGCGAGGAACGGGATCCCGACCGCCCACAGCTGCTCGAGGAGGGGCTGCCCGAAGGACGGGTCCGTCTCCGCCGAGCCCACCGTGGCGGCGAGCAGCCGCGGGATCTCGTCGGCGTAGTACGCGATCGCCGCGAATCGCCCGCCGTTCTCGGGCGGGAACCACCCGGCGTACACCGACACGATGCCGAGCGAGCCGGTGACGGCGAGCAGGCGCGCGGTCCCGCGGCGCGACGCGGCGGGCGAGGCGAGATGGAGGAGCCCGCCCCCCACGGCGATCGCCGACAGCGTCCAGAGCAGGTTGACGCGGTCCACCCGCACCATCGCGAGCGCCCCTCGCTCGGCGAGCGCGCGCGCCGCGACGAGGACCGTCCCCGCGAGCACCACGGACCGGACCACCCGCCCGCCGCGCAGGCACGCGGCCACGACCGCGAGCCCGCACACGACGACCCACAGCAGGATGTCAGCCTTCGGCATCCACGCGCGCGCGCCGGCCCAGTACACCCACAGCCACTCCATCGAGTCGATGCCGACGTAGGGGTTCGCGTACAGCAGCGGCGCCAGCACGCCCCCGACCCCGCCCGCGAGCAGGAGCCACCGCGCCGCGGCGCCCGAGGCCCGCCCCCCCAGCGGCCAGAGGCACGCGAGCACCGCGACGAAGGCCGCCGCGATCGCGACGTGCGCGATCGTCCCGGCCGGCGGCAGCAGCAGCAGCAGCAGGGCCGCGGCGATCGCCACGTACGGCCGGAGGTAGGCCCAACCCGACGGCGGAGGCGGTGCGCCGACGGGCGGCGGCTCGACCGAGAACGGGGCGGGGTCCATGGGCGCGCTCCGACCGCGGCGCGCCGGAGGGCGCGGCCCGGATCGGCGATTCAACCCCGACCGGACGGGCTGCGCCCGCCTTGGGCGCACTGCGACGGCCCTGAAGGCCGCGGCTCGAGCGGGTCGGCGCGACGAGCGCCGGACCGGGATCGGGGTCGCGCCGCGGGCGTCCGGCCGCGTCGGGGCCGGCGCGTCCGGACGGGGCGGCGGGGACCCGAAGTCACCGACGGCCGCCCCGCCCCCGCAGCGAGGGCTCGCGCGCCGGCAGCACGCTCGCGCCCGACCGCGTGGACGCCGTCGCGCCGACGCGCGGCCCGCCGGCCTCGCAAGCGAGCGGGCGCCGGCCGTCAGCGCGAGGCGAAGAGCGCCTCGGCCGCGCCGCGCGCGACGTCGTAGACCGGGGCCCAGTAGATGCCGAGCCCGACGAGCGCCGCGATCCCGATCGCGACCGACACGCGCGCCGCCGCGGGCACGCGGATCGTCGCGGGCCCGCCCTCGGGCGACGGGTCCTTCGCGTACATCTCGCGGATCAGCAGCAGGTAGTAGTAGAGCGAGAGGACGACGCCGAGCGCGCCGACGAGGCCGAGCACGACGACCGACGGGTGGCTCTGGGCGGCGCCGACGACCGACCAGAAGACGAGGAACTTGCCGATGAGGCCCGCCATCGGGGGCACGCCGGCGAGCGACAGCAGCGCGAGCAGCATCGCGAACGCGAGGAGCGGGCTGCGCCGGTGCAGGCCGGCGTAGGCCGTCTCGGCGCGGTGCCCCTTGCCCTGCGCCGACACGACCGCGACGACGGTGAACGCCGTCGTCGTCGTGACGTAGTAGGCGAAGACGTAGACGAGGACGGCCGTCGCGGCGTCCACGCGCACCGTCGGGTCGGCGGTGGCGACCAGCGCCGCGAGGCCCAGCAGCATGTAGCCCGCGTGGCCGATCGAGGAGTACGCGAGGAGGCGCTTGACGTCCTTCTGCGGGATTGCGGCGAGGTTGCCGTAGAGCAGCGTGAGCGAGGCGGCGACCCCGAAGAACGACACCCACGCGTCGCCCGACGCGGTCCCGGCCGCGGGGACGACCAGCACGGAGGCGACGCGCAGCAGGAGCACGAACCCGGCCGACTTCGACACGCTCGAGAGGAACGCGGTGACCGGCGTGGGCGCGCCCTGGTAGACGTCGGGCGCCCACACGTGGAACGGGACGGCCGAGACCTTGAAGAAGAGGCCGACGAGCATCATCCCCGTGCCCAGCGCGAGGAGCGGCGAGAAGCCCTTGCCGACCACGTGGGCCGACAGGGAGGCGAACTCGACCGACCCCGCCGCGCCGTACACCGTCGCCACGCCGAAGAGCAGGAACGCCGAGGACACCGCGCCGACGACGAGGTACTTCAGCCCCGCCTCGGCGGAGCGCACGTCGGTGCGCTTGAACGCCGCGAGCACGTAGGAGGTGATCGTGAGCAGCTCGAGGCAGACGAAGAGCCCCATCAGGTCGGTCACGGCCCCGACGAGCATCACGCCGACGAGCGCGAACAGCAGCAGGCCGTAGAACTCGCCGTGCCCGCGGTCCATGCGGCGCGTGTAGGGCGCCGAGATCAGCACGAGGAGCACGCCGCCGCCCGTCGCGACCGCGCGCACGAACCGGCTGAACGCGTCGGAGCGGTGGTGCCCGAAGAACGACGTGCCCTCCGGGCGCCCGAGCACGACGAGCAGCGTCGCGGCGAGCAGCGCGAGCCCGGCGACCCAGGGCGCCGCGCGCCCCTTGCGCGAGGCGGGCGCGAGGAGGTCGACCGCGACGGCGAGCATGCCGCCCGCGACGACCACGATCTCGGGGAGGATCAGGTGGAGGTTCATCGACGGCTCCCCGTCTCCACGCCGCCCGTGCGCGCCTTGGCCGCGTCCACGGCCGAGACGATGGGCTTCACGCCGTCGGAGATCAGCGTGAGCAGCGCCTGGGGGTTGAACCCGAAGAAGAGCAGCGTGCTGACGAGCACGACGAAGGGCATCTTCTGGAACGGCGTCCTCGCGTCCACGAGGCCCTCCCAGCGGCGCGGCATCGTGCCGAGGAAGGCGTCCTTGACGGTGCGCAGCAGGTACACGCCGGTCACGACGATCCCCCACGTCGCCAGCACGGCCGGGACGTACATCCCCGCGTGCCAGGCGCCGACGATCACGAGCAGCTCGCTGACGAAGTTGGCGAAGCCCGGGAGGCCCGCCGACGCCATCGACATGATCACGAAGCAGGTCCCGACGAACGGGAGCTTCTTCATGAGCCCGCCGAGGTCCTCGAGCATGCGGGTGTGGGTCTGCTCGTAGAAGAAGCCGATCAGCGAGAACGCCAGCGCCGTCATGATGCCGTGCGCGAACATGAGGAAGACGGCGCCCTGGACGCCGATCACGTTCGCGGTGGCGATGCCGAGCAGCACGTAGCCCATGTGGCTCGACGACGAGTAGCCCACGACGAACTTCATGTCGCGCTGGGCCATCGCGACGAGGCCGCCGTAGACGATGTTGAAGCAGCAGAGCACCCCCACCCACGGGAGGTAGACGGCCGCCGCGTCGGGCATGTAGGTGACCGCGACGCGCAGGATGCCGTAGGCGCCGAGCTTCATGAGCACGCCCGCGTGCAGCATCGAGACCGCGGCGGGCGCGGCGGCGTGGCCGCCCGGGCTCCACGAGTGCAGCGGCCACATCGGCACCAGCGCCGCGAAGCCGAGGAACACCGGCGGGAACCACGTCATCTGGAACGAGCGGTCGAAGAGGCCCTGCGTGGCCAGCGTCTCGAGGCGGACCATGTCGAAGGTCTTGGCCTTGACGTAGACCGACAGCAGGCCGACGAGCGCGAAGACGGCGCCCGTGGTCAGCATCAGGACGAGCTTCATCGACGCGTAGTCGCGGCTCATCGTCTTCGTCGTGCTGCCCCAGCACCCGATGAGCAGGAACATCGGGATCACGGCCAGCTCGTAGAAGAAGTAGTAGAAGAACAGGTCGAGCGAGACGAACACGCCGAACACGCCGGTCACGAGCGCGAGCAGGTTGAGGAAGAACTCCTTCGCCCGCTCCTTGACCGAGAACGAGACGCACACGCCGGTGAAGATCGTCAGCGCGGTCAGCAGGACCATCGCGACGCCGATGCCGTCCACGCCGAGCTTGAGCTGGAGGCCGAGGGAAGGCACCCACGGCACCGACAGGACGTGCTTGTACACGTGCCCGTTCGCCGCCGTCTCGGTCGGCGCGTCGGTGGTCGCGTAGGTGAGGGCCATGAAGACGGCGACCGCCAGCGTCGCGAGCGTGCCGACGAAGGCGACCCGCTTCACGACGGCCGGCTTGCTGGCCGGCACGAGGAAGAGGACGGCCGTGGAGACCGCGGGGAGGAGCAGGACGAGGAGCGGGAGGTTCACGGGGCGCCCTACCGGAGGAGGACCGCGAGGGCCACGGCCACGGAGCCGAGGAGGACCCAGGTGACGTAGGACGAGAGCCGTCCTCCCTGGGTGCGCCGGACGCGGTCGCCGAGGAGGCGCGCGCCCTGCGAGAGGCCGTTGACGACGCCGCCGATGAGCACGCGGCGCTCGAACAGCCAGCAGACCCACGCGACGCCCTGCTGCACCTTCTTCACGAGGAAGACGTAGAAGGCGTCCACGTAGTAGAGGTTGCGCCAGATGCGGTGCAGCGACCCGAGGCGCTCGGGCAGCGGGTCCTCCGCGCGCGTCCGCTCGGTGCCGTAGACGCGCCAGGCGAGCACGAGGCCGAGCACCGCGACGACGCTCGAGACGAGCGCCACGCTCACGTGGAACGCGCCCTCCTCGTGGCCGGCGGTCCACGCGTGCAGGAAGTGCTCGAAGCGGTTGGAGAGGCCGAAGGCCCCGCCGACGTTGCCCGGCACCCCGACGAAGCCGATCACGACCGCGAACACCGCGAGGAACCACAGCGGGAGCGTCATGACCTTCGGGCTCTCGTGCGGCCCGTGCGCGTGGCCGTGGTCGTCGTGCCCGCCGTGGCCGCCGCCGTGCCCGTGGTCGTCGGCGTGCTTGGGCCCGCGGTGCGTGCCGAGGAAGGTCACGAACAGCGCGCGGCCCATGTAGAAGGACGTCAGCCCGGCCACCAGCGTGCCGAGGCCGTAGAGGAAGAGGTGGCCGGGCAGGTGCTCGGCGTGCAGCACGGAGCCGAGGATCTCGTCCTTCGACCAGAAGCCGGCGAAGGGGAAGATCCCGCACAGCGCGAGTGTGCCGAGCAGGAAGGTCCGCCACGTGGACGGCATCACCTTGCGCAGGCCGCCCATCTCGAAGATGTCCTGCGTGTGGCACGCGTGGATCACGCTGCCCGCGCCGAGGAACAGCAGCGCCTTGAAGAAGGCGTGCGTCGTCAGGTGGAACATCGCGCCGGTGTAGGCGCCGGCGCCGAGCGCGAGCGTCATGTAGCCGAGCTGGGACAGCGTCGAGTACGCGAGGATCTTCTTGATGTCGCGCTGGGTGACCGCGATCGTCGCCGCCATGAACGCGGTGATGCCGCCGAGCCACGCGACGAGCGTCGGCGCCCACGTGGTGCCCTCGAAGAGGAAGAAGCACCGCGTGATCATGTAGACGCCCGCCGCGACCATGGTGGCCGCGTGCATGAGCGCCGAGACCGGCGTCGGGCCCTCCATGGCGTCGGGCAGCCAGACGTGGAGGGGGAACTGCGCGCTCTTGCCCATCGCGCCGCAGAACACGAGCGCCGCGCCGAGCGCGAAGGTGCCGCCGAGCAGCGCGGCGTCGTACCCGCTCCCCGTGGCGAGGTGCGCGCGCAGCGCCTCGAAGTCGAAGGTGCCGGAGGCCTTCCACACGACGAGGATGCCGAGGAGGAACCCGAAGTCCCCCACGCGGTTCGTCATGAAGGCCTTCTTCGCCGCCTGGCCCGCCGAGTCCTTCTGCCAGTAGTAGCCGATGAGCAGGTAGGACGAGACGCCGACCAGCTCCCAGAACACGAAGGTCTGGATGAAGTTCGGGGAGACGACGATGCCGAGCATCGAGAAGACGAACAGCGACAGCTTGCCGAAGAAGCGGCCCATCGACGGGTCGCCGTGCATGTAGCCGAGGCTGTAGACGTGGATCGCGAAGCCGACGACGGTGACGACGAGCATCATCACCGTCGAGAGCGCGTCGATGCGCGTCCCGAAGCCGATCTCGAGCGCCGACCCCGCCCCGAGCGGGACGTGCACCCACGACACCACCTTCTCGCGCACCTCGGCGTGGCCGGAGAGCGCCGGGAAGAAGTAGGTGGCCAGCGCCAGCGCCGCGCCCAGCCCGATCGCGCCGATCGAGAGCGCCGCGGCGAGCGCGCCGCGCCGCCGGATCGCCGGGACGCACGCGACGATCACGGCGACCGCGAGCGGGGCGAACAGGATCACCCAGGCCGTCCACCCGTCCTGCACGACGGAGGCGGCGGAGCCGAGGAGCGGGGTCATCGGTGGGCCTCCGCGGGCGCCGGCGCACCGTGGCCGTGGGCGTCGTGCCCGTGGCCGCCGTGCGCGTCGTGGCCGTGCGCGTCGTGCGCGCCGGCGTCGCCGTGGTGGTCGTCGTGGTGGTGCGGGACGTCGGGCCCCTCGGGCGAGATCGGCGGCAGCTGTCCGAGGTCGGTCTCGCGCAGCTCGCCCGCGGCGTCGGCGTCGGCGCTCTTGCGCAGCCGGTGCAGCGCCAGCACGATCGCGAGGCCGACGGCCACCTCCGCGGCGGCGATCGTCATCGCGAAGAAGACGAAGACCTGGCCGGTGACGTCGCCGTGGATGCGCGACCACGCGACGAACGCGACGTTGGCGGCGTTGAGCAGGATCTCGACCGAGAGCAGCATCACGAGGACGTTGCGCCGGCAGGAGACGCCCACGAGCCCGACGGCGAACAGCGCCGCGGCGAGGTAGAGGAGGCGGTGGGGCGCGACCGCCGCGACGAGCGACGGGACGGAGGCCTCGAGGCCCGCGAGGGCCCCGCCGAGGAGGGAGAGGCCGCTCACGAGAGCCTCCGCTTGGTCAGCACGACCGCCCCGAAGATGGCGCCCGTCAGCAGCACGCTCGCCACCTCGAAGGGCAGGATCCAGGTCTCGAAGATCGACCGGCCGATGGCGCGCGGCGACCCGTCGGGCCCGCCGCCCGGGTGCGCCTCGAGGCCGCCCCGGTGCACCCGGACGTCGAGCGCGACGTCGGCGGCGCCGGGGACGGGGAACGAGGCGCGCCGGTCGCGCGCGTCCGCCGCGCCGTCGAACGGCACCGCGGGCAGCGCGGCGCCGTCCACCGCGACCGAGACGAGCCCCTCGGGCGCGAGCGTCACCTGCACGCGGCGGGGCGCGTCGGCGGCGGCGAGGCGGAACGCGCCCGCGTACACGCGGTCGCCCGCGGCGGTGCCCTCGGGGCGCACCTCGGCGAGGGGGACGGCCTCGGGCGCGGGGGCGGGCTGCGGGCGCGGCGCGCCCGTCGGGTCGTCGGCGGGCGCCGCGGGCGGCGGGGTCGGGCGGCGCAGGGCGACCGCCACGCGGTCGGCGACGCGCGGGCTCGCCTTGGCGTCCCCGACCGCGAAGAGCAGCGCCGCGAGGATGACGCCGGCGAGCCCGATCCCGGCGACGCGCAGGCGCGGCCCGGTGTGCGAGGCCAGCTCCACCGAGCGCAGGTCGAGCAGCATGATCACGAAGAGGAAGAGGACCATGATCGCGCCGGCGTAGACGAGGATCTGCGTCGTCGCGACGAAGAAGGCCTCGACGAGCACGAACACGCCCGCGAGCCCGAAGAACATCGCCACCAGCCAGCACGCGGCGGCGACCGTGTTCTTGCGGGTCACCGCGAGGAGCGCCGCCAGCACGGCGAGCGCGGAGAAGGCTGCGAACAGGACCTCGTCCATCGGCTCGGCGCTCGCTTCCTACTTGTGGGACCACTTCTTGATGGGGTCCGGCCGCACGCCCCCGATGGCGTACAGCGTCTCCTTGTCGTGGACGAGCTCGGAGCGCTTCTCGCCCCACAGCTCGAACTCCTTCGACATGAAGATCGCCTCCTCCGGGCAGGCCTCTTCGCAGAGGCCGCAGAAGATGCAGCGGAGCATGTTGATGTTGAAGACCGCCGGGCCCCGCTCGACGCGGTTGCCGGGCTCGAGCTCGCCGGGGACGATGTAGATCGCCTTCGGCGGGCAGACGTACTCGCAGAGGCTGCACGCGACGCACTTCGGCCGCCCCTCGTCGTCCTTCACGAGCGCCGGGGCGCCGCGGTAGTTGTCCTTCACCTCCCACCGCTCCTCGGGGTACTGCATCGTCACGCGCTTGCCGCGGAGGGTGCGGAAGAAGTGGCCGATCGTGATCTTCATGCCCGAGAAGATCGCGGGGAAGAGCAGGCGCTCCTTGAGCGTCGTCTTCCTGCGGGCGATGGTCTTGACGGTGGCGGCCACGGGTCACCTCGAAGACGACGGGGCGGGGAGGGGCGCGAGCTCGGGCGGCGGGCCCGGGTCGCGCCGCTGCGCGAGCACGGCGGCGCCGACGCCCATCCCGAGCAGGGCGACCGGGAGCACCCAGGTCAGCGCCGGGACGCCCGACGCCTCGGCGCCCGCCGTGACGAGGACGTTGGCGAGCGCGAGCGGGAAGAACCACTTCCAGCAGATCGACATCAGCTGGTCGTAGCGGAAGCGGGGCAGCGTCCAGCGGATCCAGATGAAGACGAAGAGCAGGAACAGCGTCTTCGCCATGAAGATCGCGACGCCGGCGAGCCAGCCGAGGCGCTCGAGGCCGAACAGCGACCAGCCGCCGAGGAACAGCGTCGTCACGAGCGACGACGCGACGATCATCGCGAGGTACTCGGCGAGGAAGAACAGCGCGAACTTCATCGACGAGTACTCGGTGTGGTAGCCCGCGACCAGCTCGCTCTCGGCCTCGGGGAGGTCGAAGGGCAGGCGGTTGGTCTCGGCGTACGACGCCGTCAGGAAGAGGAAGAACGCCAGCGGCTGGCGCCAGAGGAACCAGCCCGACGAGGCCTGCTCGGCCACGACGTCGCCGAGGTGGAGCGAGCCGGTGGTCAGCAGCACCCCGACCGCCGAGATCCCCATCACGACCTCGTACGAGATCATCTGGGCGCTCGAGCGCACGCCGCCGAGCAGCGCGTACTTGCTGTTGCTCGCCCACGAGCCGAGCGTGATGCCGTACACGCCGAGGCTCGAGATCGAGAGCACGTAGAGGATGCCGACGTTGAGGTCGGCGATCTGGACGCCGGGCGCGAACGGGATGACGGCGATCGTCACCATCGCGGGCACGAGGGAGATCGTGGGCGCGAGGATGTACATCCACTTGAGGACGTGGTGCGGGACGACGTCCTCCTTGAAGATGAACTTGCCGAGGTCCGCGATCGACTGGAGCAGGCCCGCGGGGCCGCAGCGGTTCGGGCCGAGGCGGTCCTGGATCAGGGCCGACACGCGGCGCTCGGCCCACACGAGGATCGCGCCCAGCCCGAGCATGACGTGCGCCACGAGGAGCACGAGCCCCAGCGACTTGAGGACGTCGAGGAAGCCGGGCGACGACGGCAGCGAGGCGAGGAGCGGGTTCATCGGGTCCTCGAGCGGGGCGCGGCGACCGTGGGCGTCGGCGCGGGGGCGAAGACGACGTCGGGCAGGCCGAGCGCGGCGACGGCGGGCACCGCGCGCAGCGCGGCGTGCAGCCCCGCGTGGTCGCGCGGCTCGGCGGTCGGGTCGAGCGCGAGGCGGACCTCCTCCATCACCGCGGTCGGCGCGCGCAGGTCGCGGGGGCCGACGGCGCGCGAGCGGCGCACCGGCTGGACGCGCCCGTCCACGTTGACGAGGAGCCCGTCCTTCTCGGCCCAGGTCGGCAGCGGGAACACCACCTGCGCGGTGGGCGGCACGTCGCCCGCGTCGGTGACGAAGGCGACGACCGGGTCGGCGCCGTCGCGCAGCGCCTTCGGCACCGCGTCGCCGCGCTCGACGAGCAGCACCGCGACCGGCGCGGGGCCCGTGGCGCGCGCAAAGCCGAGCGCCTCGGCGCCGCGCTGGTTGGCGCCCTTCTCGTTCACGACGAGGAAGGCGTCGCCGTCGGTGCCGACGCGGGAGGCGTAGCGGAGGTCGCCCTTGCCCGAGGCGGCGGCGAGGTCGCGCGCGGCCACGAGCTCCTCGAGCGTCGCGCCCGCGTCGGCGAGCACGCCGCCGCGGCCCGACGCGCGCAGCGCGTCCGCGGCCGCCGCGACCGCCTCGTCCCAGTCGGCCTCGCGGAAGTCGCCCGCGCCGGCACCCGCGCGGACCCTCGGCCGCAGCAGGCGCGTGGGCGCGTTGACGAACTTGTAGCCCGTCCGGCCCGCGTCGCACATCCACCAGCGGTTGACGTCCTGGTTCTCGCGCGGGGTCATGCGGAGGAAGCGCCCGCCGCGGGCCCCCACCGTCACGTTGCAGCCGCGCGCGCAGCCGGTGCAGACGGACTCGGTGAAGTCCATGAACCACACGCGGCTCTCGAAGCGGAAGTCGCGCGACGTGAGCGCGCCCACCGGGCAGAGGTCCACGATGTTCATGGCGTAGGGCGTGGCGAACTCGCCCTTCGACGTCATGATCACGACCTCGTGGTCGCCGCGCTGGCCCATCGAGAGCTCGGCGGTCCTGGTGACCTCCTCGGTGAAGCGCACGCAGCGGGTGCACTTGATGCACCGCTCCGCGTCGTAGACGATCTTGGCGCCGAACGGCACCGCCTTGGGGAGGTGCGTCTTCTCGACGGGCGAGCGCGTCGTGGGGTGCCCGAACTCGAACGCGTAGTCCTGGAGCTTGCACTCGCCCGCCTGGTCGCAGATCGGGCAGTCGAGCGGGTGGTTGACGAGGAGCATCTCCATCGTCCCCGAGCGCGCCTCGCGGGCGAGCGCGCTCTGGGTGTGGACCACCATCCCGTCCGCCGCCTGCACGTAGCAGGCGATCTGCGGCCGCGGGTTCTTCTCGACCTCGACCATGCAGATGCGGCAGTTGCCCGCGACCGAGAGGCCCGGGTGGTAGCAGTAGTGCGGCACCTCGATCCCGGCCGCCTGCGCGACCTGGATGATGGTCTGACCGGGCTTGAACTCGAGCTTGCGCCCGTCGATCGTGATCGTCGGCATGGGGGTCAGGCTCCGGCCGGGGCGGGCGCGGGCTGCATCCTCGCGAGGAACTCCGCGCGGAACTTGCGCACGATGCTGCGGACCGGCCAGACGGCGGCGTCGGCCAGCGCGCAGATCGTGCGGCCCTCGATGCTCTTGAACATGCCCTCGAGCAGGTCGAGGTCGGAGGGCTGCCCGTCGCCGTCGGCGATGCGGTGCAGCACCTTCTCCATCCAGTGGCAGCCCTCGCGGCAGGGCGTGCACTGGCCGCACGACTCGTGGGCGAAGAAGTGCGCGATGTTGACCGACGCGTCCACCATGTCGCACGAGTCGTCCATGACGATCGCGCACGCGGTGCCGAGGCCCGAGCCCGCCTTGACGAGCTCGTCGAACCCCATCTTCGCGTCGAGCTCGTGGTCGAGCAGGACCGGCATCGAGATCCCGCCCGGGATCACGGCCTTGATCTTGCGGCCGGGCAGCGGCCCGCCGCCGTATCCGTAGACCAGCTCGCGCAGCGTGATGCCCGGCTCGAACTCCCAGACGCCGGGCGTGCGGACCTGGCCCGAGACGCCCATGAGCTTCGTGCCGCAGGTGCCGTTGCTGCGCGGGTTCGCCGGGTCGGGGGCGATGCCCTGCTTGGCGAACGCGTCGCCGCCGTGGAGCACGATCCACGGGACGTGCGACAGCGTCTCGACGTTGTTGATGATGGTCGGGCAGCGGAAGACGCCCTCGACGGCCGGGAACGGCGGCTTGATGCGCGGGTGCCCGCGCTTGCCCTCGATCGACTCGAGCAGCCCGGTCTCCTCGCCGCAGATGTAGGCGCCCGCGCCCGGGTGCACCCACGCCTCGCAGGAGAAGCCCGAGCCGAGGATGTCCTTGCCGACGAGCCCGGCGGCGCGCGCCTCCTCCATCGCCTTCTCCATCCGGGCGATCGAGCGGGGGTACTCGCCGCGGATGTAGACGAAGATCGTCGAGGCGCCGATGGCCCACGCGGTGATGAGGCAGCCCTCGAGCACGAGGTGCGGGTCCCGCTCCATCAGGTAGCGGTCCTTGAACGTGCCCGGCTCGCTCTCGTCGGCGTTCAGCACGAGGTACGTGGGCTTCCCCGTGTTCTTCGCGACGAACGACCACTTCATGCCGGTCGGGAAGCCGGCGCCGCCGCGCCCGCGCAGGCGGCTCTTCTTGACCTCGTCGACGAGCTGCGCCGGGGTCATCTTGAGCGCCTTCTCGAGCGCCTGGTAGGCGCCGCGCTCGCGGGCCACCGCGAGGGTGTGCCCGTCCTTCACGTCGAAGCTGCGCGAGAGGACCTTGGTCTGCGGGTAGAGGCCGGACGTCGCCACGGTGCGCGCTCCGCTCACTTGCACCCGTCGAGGAGCTTCTCGACGGCCGCAGGGGTCAGGTTGACGTGCGCGTCGTCGTTGACGAACAGCGCGGGGGCGACCTCGCACAGGCCGAGGCACTCGACCTCGGTGACCGTGAACTTGCGCTCGGCGTCGGTCTGGCCGGGGCGCAGGCCCGTCTTGCGCTCGATCGCCCCGAGCAGGTCCTTCGACCCGCGCAGCCAGCACGAGAGCGTGCGGCACACCTGCACGTGGTGGCGGCCGACCGGCTTCGTGTTGAACATCGTGTAGAAGGTCAGCACGCCGCGGACGTGCTGGTCGGGCACGCCGAGCCACGCCGCGATGCCGGCCTCGAGCTCGGGGCTGATCCAGCCGCCGAGGCGCCGCTGCGCGAGGTGGAGCACCGGGATCAGCGCCGCCTGCCGCTCGGGGTAGCGCGCGACGAGCGCCTCGCACTCCGCGCGCAGCTCGGGCGGCGGGAACGCCGCGGGCACCGGCGGCTTCGGCGCCGCCGGCGCGGACTTGCGCACCGTGGCGCCGGGCGCGGGCGGCGCCACCTTCGTGACGTCGTCCGTCGGCGCGGCGGCCGCGGCGGGGGCCGCGGGGCCCTTGCGCGCGCCGGGCGGGGCGCCCTCGGGGCCCGCGCCGCGCGTGCCGCGCGCCGGGGCCTGGTTCTGGTCGCGCCGCGTGACGGCGCGCTCGTCGCCGGTCGGAGGGGTCACTTGTCGCACTCCCCCATGACGAAGTCGAGGGACCCGAGCACGGCCACCGTGTCCGAGATCAGGCGGCCGGGCAGGATCTCCTTGAGGACCTGCAGGTTGACGAACGAGGGCGCGCGCATCTTGAGGCGCCACGGGGCGGCGCCTCCCTCGGACCGGACGTAGTAGCCGTGCACGCCCTTGGGGTTCTCGATGTAGCTGACCACCTCGCCCTTGGGCGGGTTCATCTCGCCGGTGATGAGCATGAACTGGTGGATCAGCTCCTCCATCCCGGTGAGGACGCGCGTCTTGGCGGGGAGGACGAACTTGGGCGCGTCGGCGAGGATCGGGCCCTTGGGCATCTTCTCGATCGCCTGCAGGACGATGCGCGCGCTCTGGCGCATCTCCTCGAGCCGCACGAGGTAGCGGTCGTAGGCGTCGCCGCGCGTGCCCACCGGCACGTCGAAGTCGTACTGCTCGTAGCCGAAGTACGGGAAGTCCTTGCGGACGTCGGAGCCGACGCCCGACCCGCGCAGGCACGGGCCCGTCATGCCGTACGACACCGCGGTGGCGCGGTCGATCACGCCGACCCCCTCGTTGCGCAGCATCCAGATGCGGTTGCGCGTGAGGAGGTTCTCCCACTCGTCCACCTTGGCGGGGAGGCCACGGCAGAACGCGGCGACCTCGGCGAGCCAGCCGTCGTCGGCGTCGCGCGCGACGCCGCCGACGCGGGTGTAGCTCGTCGTGAAGCGGGCGCCCGCGAGGTACTCGAAGAAGTTGTAGAGGGTCTCGCGCTCCGTGAACGTGTAGAGGAACACGGTCATCGCGCCGACGTCCATCGAGTACGCGCCGAGCCCGAGCAGGTGGCTCGAGATGCGCGCGAGCTCGCAGACCACCACGCGCAGCGCGTTGGCGCGGGGCGGCGCCTCGATGCCGCAGATGCGCTCGGCGGCGAGCGCGATCGCGCAGTTGTTCGACATCGGCGCGAGGTAGTCGAGGCGGTCGGTGTAGGGGATGAAGCGGTGGTAGCCGAGCGTCTCGCCGATCTTCTCCATCCCGCGATGGAGGTAGCCGACGTCGGGCACCGCGCTCACGATCCGCTCGCCGTCCACCTCGAGCACGATGCGCAGCACGCCGTGCGTGGAGGGGTGCGAGGGCCCCATGTTGAGGACCATCCGCTCCCCGCCGTCGTCGCCGACCTCGAGGCGGATCTCGCCCGCGTCCACGGTCGGGGGCGCGGGCGGGGCGGGCGGCGGGCTCTTCGTCGCGGCGTCGGCGGACATCGCGGCCTCCGGTCAGTCGCGGAACCTGAGGTGGCCTTCCATCGGGAAGTCCTTGCGGAGCGGCCAGCCCTCGTAGTCCTGCGGCATGTAGATGCGCGTGAGGTCGGGGTGCCCGGCGAACGGGATCCCGAACATGTCGTACGTCTCGCGCTCGGCCCAGTCGGCCGAGCGGTAGAGCCCTGCGAGCGACGGGAACGCCTCGCCCTCGGCGACGCGGGCCTTGAGCAGGAGGCGCTCGTGCGTCGCCGTGCTCTCGACGAGCGCCACGACCGTGAAGCGGGGCGAGCGGTCGGGGTAGTCCACGGCGGAGTGGTCGACGAGGAAGTCGAACCCGTGCTGGTCGCGCAGCGCGCGGAACGCGTCCACCCACGCCGAGGCCGGGAGCAGCGCGGCCGGCGTCGCGCGGTACTTCGCGTCCGCGCCGCACGCCGCGTAGTCGCACCACTGCGCGCCGCGCGACGACAGCTCGTAGGCCACGGCGGGCCGGACCGTCGCCGGCGCCTCGGACTTGTACGCGATGGAGCTCACGGCGCCGTCCTCCGTCTCGGCCTAGCGTTCGCGGACCGGCGTCGGCGGGCGCTCGACGCCCGCCTTGGGGCGCGTGCCCTCGACCCAGCGCTGGTCGGACTGCGCGAGCGCGGGCGCGGCCATCTCGCCGCGGCCCTCGACGCGGACGAGCCCGCCGCGCGCGATCGGGGCGTCGGCCGGGGCCTCGACCTCGAGGCGGTACGACCGGTCGCGCTCGATCTTCTTCTGGAGCTGGATGAGGCAGTTGAGCACCGCGTCGGGCCGCGGCGGGCAGCCGGGGATGTAGAAGTCCACCGGCACGAACTCGTCGATGCCCTGGACGACGGGGTAGGAGCGGAACATCCCGCCCGACGACGCGCAGGCGCCCATCGCGATCACCCACTTCGGCTCCGACATCTGGTCGTAGAGCCGCGTCATCACCTGCGCCATCTTGTAGGTCAGCGTGCCCGCGACCAGCATCAGGTCGGCCTGGCGGGGCGAGAAGCGCGCGACCTCCATGCCGAACCGCGACATGTCGTAGCGGCTCGCGGCGGTCGCCATGAACTCGATGCCGCAGCACGAGAGGCCCAGCGGGAGGGGCCACACGCTGTTCTTGCGGCACCAGTTGACCATCGACTGGAGCGTGGAGAGGAGGAAGCCGCCCTCGGACGAGCCCGTGGCGGAGACCAGGTCGGTGGTGGAGGCGTCGGCCATCGTTGATTCCTCGGGGACGGGGGCGCTCGCGAGGCTACCGGCGCGGAGGCCGGTCCCGACACGCCCGATCCGACCTCACTCCTTGGCCCAGTCCACGGCGCCCTTGCGGACCACGTACCACCAGCCGAAGAACAGGATCCCCGCGAAGACGCACATCTCCGCGAAGAGGAAGACCTGCCGGCCCGGCTCCTGGAAGTAGGCGGCCCACGGGTAGAGGAACACCACCTCGATGTCGAAGAGCACGAAGAGCAGCGCCACCAGGTAGAACTTCACGCTGAAGCGCTGGTGGGCGTCGGTGATCGGGGGGAGGCCGCACTCGTAGGCGGCGTCCTTCACCGGGTTGTGCTTGCCCTTCGAGCCCGCGAGCCACGAGACCACGAGGTTCAGCCCGGCGAAGCCGATGGCGAACAGGAACAGGATCAGGACCGGGAGGTAGTCCACGATCCGGTCGTCGACGGCGAGGAGGGGTGCCATGGCGCTCCTGACGTCGGCGCATTCAACGAGGCGGGTCCCCCAGCGTCCACGTTTCCCTGCCCCGCGCGCGGGCCGACGCTCGACGGCGTGCAACCTGCGCGCTCGCGCCCGGTTACGACGCGGACCGGGCCCCGACGACGCGGGCCCCGCGCGGCCTCGCCGTCGGCTCGCTCGGACCGCTCCGCTCGGGTTTCGAACTCCCCGCGCCCCGCGTCGCGAGGACCGCCCGCCCCGCGCCGTCGTCCGTCGGCGCCCTCGGTCGTCGGCCGGCGACTTCGGACTCGCCCCCCGAGCGCGCGGCCGCTCCGACGTCGCGTCCGTCCCTGGCCCGAGGCGCACCGCTGCGCGTGCGCGGCCGCGCCCGCCCGGCGTCCGCGTCGGCGCGCCGGCGCGCCCCCCGACGCCCCTCGCCGCCGGTCCACGCGCCCGTCGTCCCGCCTTCGCCGGTCGTTCACCCGCGGCACGCCGGACCGCTCGCCCCGGCTCCGTCGAGCGGCCGCCGCCGGGGCCCTCCCACGTCCCTGTAATTGTCTGTTACAATAATTCTGCTTCCGAGGCGCCTCGCCCCCCGGGTCTGTCCCGTCGCCCGTCGCCGACACGGCGCCTCCACGGTCGGTGGGCGCGCCCGCCGGCCCCCTGAAATTTGCGTTGCGCAAATTTCAGCGAGGGAGCGGCAGCTCCCCCACCGTCCCGTCGGACGACAGGACGTACCCCCGGTTGACCGCCGAGAGCTCGAACGTCGTCTTCTTGCGCGTCGCCGCGGGTCCCGGCCAGGTCACGACGACGGTCGCGGTCTTGGCGGCGCCCAAGCCGACGTGGATGCGCGGGTCGTCGGTGCCGAGGAAGGACTGGCAGCGGAACACGGGGAACGTCTGCGTCGGTCCGCCGGGCGTCGTGACCTGCACGAGCGCGCCGATCCCCTCGGGGTTCTTCGCGTCGAGGAACCGGGGAGAGAGGCTCAGCCACCCGCGCTCGGGCGAGGCCGCGAGGTCGTTGCGGAGCACGACCGGGGTCTCGTTCATCGGGCCCAGGACGACGTCCACGTCGCCGTCGTTGTCGAAGTCGAAGAAGGTCGCCGAGCGGTAGCACTTCTTGATCTCGAGGCCCGCGCCCGCGAACACGTCCTCGTAGCGCAGCCCGGCGGGCGGCTTCGCGTTGGGCCCCTTGAACGGCTTGGGCCCCACCTCGCTGTACTTGAGGCCCTTGGCGTCGAGGCACTCGAAGACGGCGGGGTACTGCTCGTAGGCGGTGCCCGTCTTCTCGAAGAGGTCCACCTCCTTGTACACGTGGCCGTTGGCGACGAGGAGGTCGAGGTCGGCGTCGTTGTCGAAGTCGTACCAGCCGCACCCCCACGAGAGGTCGTAGAAGACCGCCTGGCCCATGACCTGCAGCCCGCGGTCCTTGAACGACACGCCGCCGGGATACCTCACGCCGACGAAGATGTTGTTGTAGTCGTGGCTGAAGTTCGTGACGAAGAGGTCGAGCAGGCCGTCCTGGTTGATGTCGGCGACGGTGTTCCCCATCGACGCCTGCGCGTTCTGGCTCTGGCCGTACTTGACGCCCAGCTGCTCGGCCACGTCGCGGAAGCGGATCTTGCCGTCCTTGCGCTCCTGCTTCCAGAGGAAGTTCTCCTCCGAGTCGTTGGCGACGTAGAGGTCGAGCAGGCCGTCGCCGTCGTAGTCGAACCAGTACGACGTGAAGCCGTACTTGCCCGACTTCGGCGTCATGCCCACCTCGACGGTGACGTCGCGGAACGAGCCGTCGGCCTCCTGGTGGTAGATCGAGTCGAGCTGGCCGACGAGGCCGATCGGGCCGCAGTAGGCCTTGAGCCCGCGCCAGAGGCAGTCGCGGCCGGGGATCTCGCTCGGGGGCGTGCCCTCGCGCACGTTGTGCTTGGCGCGCTGGCGCTCCACCTCCGCGGCCGGGTCGGCGTAGCGCGCGACGAAGAGGTCGAGGCGCCCGTCGCCGTCGTAGTCGCCGCACGACGCGCACGTGTTCCAGCTGGTGGCGTCGCCGGCGAGGCCGACTCGCTCGGCGACGTCCTCGAAGGTCCCGTTGCCGCGGTTGCGCCACAGGCGGCAGCGGCCGAGGCCCGCGACGAACAGGTCGGTCCAGCCGTCGGCGTCGTAGTCCCACGCGAGCGCGCCGAACGACCAGTCCTCGTCGCCGATGCCGGCCTTGTCGGTCACGTCCTCGAAGCGCCCGTCGCCGACGTTGCGGTAGAGGTGGTCGCGGATCGGCTTGGGGCGGGGGGACTTGGGACGCAGGACCGGCCGCAGCTCGCCGGGCTTGTTCGGGTCGGTCTCCTTGACGAGGTCGTAGTTGTCGAAGACGTCGCCGTCGGGGACGAAGAGGTCCATGCGCCCGTCGTGGTCGAAGTCGAGCACCGCGGGGCCCGGCCCCACCGCCTCGATGAGGTACTCCTTCACGCCCTGGGTGCCGCTGTGGTTGACGGCCGTGATCCCCGACGCCGCGGAGCGGTCCTCGAAGCGGAAGGCCGGCGGCGGCCGGGTCCCGCGCGTGGAGCCGCCGCCCGCGCCCTCGGGGGGCTTCGTGAGCCCTTGGTCGCTCATCGTCCCGACGGTGGGCCCGGTCATCCCCGGGCCGCCGCCGCCCTTGCGCGCCTTCTCGTCCCCGTCGCCGCAGCCGCCCGCGACCCCCGAAGCGAGGAGGGCGAGGCAGGCGAGGGCGAGGCGCGGGGCCACGCGAACGCGGGACGGCGTCATGAGGGGACCTCGGCGGGGACGGGCGACGGGGGGACAACGCTCCCCCGGTCGGGATCATCCCACGACGCGCCGCCGACCCCGTGTCCCGAGCGAGCGCCGCACCGGCGGGCGCGCGTGCCGCGCGACCTCGGCGCCTTCGGGCAGAATCTCGGCGCTCCCCCGGAGTCCTCGCGTGCGCCCGGTCCCCGTGCTCCTCGCCGCGCTCGCCCTCGTCGGCGCGCTCCCCCCCGCGCCTTGCGCGACGGCCGCCCCGCGCAAGGACGGTCCGTGGCGCGTGGCGGTGGTGACCTCGCTGTCGGGCCCGCACGCGGCCGCGGGCGAGGAGGTGCTCCTCGGCGCGCGGACCTGCGCGGAGTTCCGCAGCGGGCGCGGCGGGGTCGGCGGCCGCCCCGTCGAGGTCGTCGCGGTGGACGACCGCGACGACCCGGCCGCCGTCGAGAAGACGCTGGCCGCCGCCCTCGCCGGCAAGCCCGACGCCCTGGTCGCGGCGCCGACCGCGCGCACGGTGGACGCGCTCGCGACGAAGCTGCGCGGCGCCAAGGGCCGCGTGCCGACGGTCTTCGTCGGCGCGGCGGCGCCGGTCCCGGCGCTCGACCCGCGCGACGTGGTGCGCACGATCGGCGGCGGCGCGGTGGACCAGGCGATCTTCCTCGCCAACACGCTCGTGCTCCCCTGCCGCTCGAAGCGGCCGGCGCTGCTGGTCGAGGAGGGCCCGCGGGCGCAGGAGCTCGAGGCCGCCCTCGTGCGCAACCTCGGGCGCGACCGCGCGTTCGTGGGCGTGCGCCGCGTCGCCCCCGGGTCGCCGGTCCCCGCCGAGGCGCTCGCGCCGTGGCGCGAGGCGGGCGCGGACCGGCTCGTCGTCGCGGGCGGCCCGGGACTGCTCGACGCGACGGTGGCCGCGCGCGCCGCGCTCGGGTGGGACGTCGCGCTCCTCGTGGCCGAGGGCGGCCTCACCGCCGCGTCGGCCGCGGTGCGCGAGCGACGGGTCGCCCCCGCGCACTTCGCCGCGGCGACGCCGCAGCGCACCCTCGACGGGGCCCCGCGCCCGCTCTACGACGCCGTCGAGAAGACGACGCCGCCCGGCGCGCCCGTGGTGGTCCTGCCGCGGACCGTGGACGCGTGGACGGCGGTGGACGTGCTCGTCGAGGCCGCGGCCTCGGTGGCCGACCGGCCGCGCAAGGACGCGGACCTGCTGACCGCGCTCGGCGAGGTGCGCTACGGGCCCGACGAGAGCCACATGCCCTTCTTCGACCTGCTCGGGCGTGCCTCGCTGCTGCGCCGCACGCTCTGGACCGCGGACGCCGCGGGCCTCGCGCCCACCGAGCCGGGCTTCCTCCCGCGCGACGACTTCGGGCCGCTCCTGGGCCTGCGCCCGGCGTCCTCCTACAAGGCCGAGCCGGGCACGAAGGTGGTGTGGGTGACGTGGGGCGACGCGACGAGCAAGCCGCCGCGCACGATCGACCGCGACCTCGCCGACCTCGGGCTCGCCACGCGCGGCTACGAGGGCTCGCTCGACGCCTTCGTGCTCGACGAGGTGCTCGCGCGCGCGATCGGGAAGATGCACCGGCTCTTCCTGCGCAACGAGGACGGCACCGCGATCCCGGGCGTTTCGTTCGCGATCTCGTTCACGACCGAGCGCCCCGTGGACCGCAAGCCCGACGAGACGTGGACGATGGTGTGCGCGGGCGACGACGCCGAGGCGGGCGGCCGGGCGTTCCCCGGCGAGGCGCGCTGCGAGGTCTACGCGACGTTCCTGCGGCGCACGATCTTCCAGGGCGGCGCGATCACGCCGCGCCTCGACCACGACGACCTCGCCTTCGTCAACGGCACGCACCCTTGGAAGGGCGTCAAGCTCGAGCACCTGCGGGCAGACCAGGTGCGCGGGCTCGTGGACGGCTACGCGGGCGCCTTCGCGCTCACGGGCGCGCACGAGCTCGGCCACCTCGCGGGGCTGGGCCACGACGAGGAGGACCCGCGCTCGATCATGAACGTGACCGAGGGCGTCGGCCTGCGCGAGAACCAGGCGTTCTTCATCGGCGAGCACGCGCGCGTGCTCGAGCGCACGCTCGGGCGCACGCCGCTCCCGCGCCGCTGACCGCGCGGCCTCGCGACGGGAAGTTCCGAAACAGAGCCTACGGCGGCGGCGGGAGGGCGCCGGGCGGGGTGGCGCGGGGCCCGAGCGCGCGGCGCTCGCGCGCGCCGGGCACGAGCACCGACATCAGCGCCGCGTCGAGGTTGCGGCGCACGTCGGCCGTGAACTGGAGGTCCACCGCCTCGCGCACCTCCTCGGGCACGTCCTTGAGGTCGCGGCGGTTGCCCTCGGGCAGCAGCACCGTGCGGATCCCCGCGCGGTAGGCGGCGAGCACCTTCTCCTTGACGCCGCCGACGGGCAGCACGCGCCCGCGCAGGGTCACCTCGCCGGTCATCGCGAGGTCGGTGCGCACCGGGCGCTCGGTGAACAGCGACACGAGCGCGGTCACGAGCGTCACGCCGGCCGACGGGCCGTCCTTGGGCACCGCGCCCTCGGGCACGTGGACGTGCACGTCGTGGCGCTCGAACGCGCCGGGGTCGATGCCGAGGTCCTCGGCGTTGGCGCGCACCCAGGAGTAGGCGAGGTCGGCGCTCTCCTTCATCACCTCGCCGAGGCGCCCCGTGAGGTGGATGCGCCCCGAACCCGGCATCGAGAGCGTCTCGATGAACAGCACGGTGCCGCCGCCGGCGGTCCAGGCGAGCCCCGTCGCGACGCCGACGGCCGGCTCGCGCGCGCGCCCCTCGTCCACGTAGGGCTTGGCGTCGAGGTAGGTCTCGAGGTCGCCGACGTCGACCCGCACCGGCTCGGTGCGCCCGCCCGCGACGGCGCGCGCCACCTTGCGCACGATGCGCCCGAGCAGGCGCTCGAGGTTGCGCACGCCCGCCTCGCGCGTCCACCCGTCGGCCACGGCCTTGAGCGCCTCGTCGGTCACGGTGACCTGCGCGTCCTTGAGGCCGTGGTCGGCCACGACCTTGGGCCAGAGGTGGCGGCGCGCGATGTGCGCCTTCTCCTCGCGGGTGTAGCCCGCGAGCGAGATCACCTCCATGCGGTCGCGCAGCGGGCCCGGGATCTCGTCGAGCACGTTGGCCGTGGCGACGAAGAAGACCCGCGACAGGTCGAAGGGCACGTCGAGGTAGTGGTCGGAGAACGTCGCGTTCTGCTCGGGGTCGAGCACCTCGAGCATCGCCGCGGACGGGTCGCCCCGCGCGGGGTCGTGGCCCATCTTGTCGATCTCGTCCACCATGAACACCGGGTCGCGCGTCCCGGCGCGCTTGAGCGCCTGCAGCACCTTGCCCGGCAGCGCGCCCACGTACGTGCGCCGGTGGCCCTTGATCTCGGCCTCGTCGCGCATGCCGCCGACCGACACGCGCACGAACGGGCGCCCGACGGCCTCGGCGATGCTGCGGCCGAGGCTCGTCTTGCCGACGCCGGGCGGCCCGACGAGGCAGAGCAGCGGGCCGCGCGGGTCCTTGCGCAGGCGGCGCACCGCGAGGAACTCGAGGATGCGCTCCTTGACGTCCTCGAGCCCGAAGTGGTCCCGGTCGAGCACGGCCCGCGCCCGCTCGAGGTCGAGGCGGGCCTTCGAGGTGGCGTGCCACGGGAGGTCGAGGAACCACTGCACGTAGGTGCGCGAGACGTGGTACTCGGCCGAGGACGAGCTCATGCCCGCCATGCGGTCGAGCTCGCGCACGGCCGCGGCCTCGGCGTCGGGGGGCAGCCCCGCGGCGCGGACGCGCTCGCGCAGGTCGGTGACGTCCTCGTCGCCGGGCTCCTCGCCCAGCTCCTTCTTGATCGCGCGCATCTGCGCGCGCAGCAGGCCCTCGCGCTGGCGCTGCTCGAGGTCCACCTTGACGCGCTGGGTCACGTCGGCCTCGACGCGCACGCGGCCGATCGCCTCCTCGAGCACCTCCTCGAGCACCCGCAGGCGGTCGCGCACGTCGGCGGTGGAGGCGATGCGCCGCTTGACCGGCAGCGGGAACGAGACGTGGGCGCCGACGAGGTCGGCGAAGCGCCCCCCGCCGGCGATGTTCATGCGCAGGATGTCCACCATCTCGCGCGGGTAGGACCCGTCGGAGCGGACGAGCTCGTCCACCATCTCCATGCAGCGGTAGACGAGCCCGTCCACGTCGGCCCCGCGCGGCTCGCGCGGCTCGACCGGCTGGACGCGCACGCGCAGCCAGGGCTCGCGGCCGAGGCTCTCGCCCCACTCGACGCGGCGCAGGCCCTGGAAGACGACCTGCATCGTCTCGTTGGGCATCCGCATCCGGTGGATGACGCGGCACGCGACGCCGACGGGGAACACCTCGTCCTTCGAGTCGGCGTCCTCCCCGTCGGGCGCGCGGGGGAAGAAGCACGCGACGATGACGTCGTCGCCGGGGTTGGCGTCGAGCAGCCGCAGGTCGTGCGGCCGGCCGACCTGCACCGACACGACGTCGAACGGGAACACCACGGTCGTCGCGAGGACGAGCGCCGGCAGCTCCGGGGGGATCGGGGCGTCGTGCAGGGGGGCGGTGGGGTCGGTGGTCGCCATGGCGCGCCGGGACGGGATCGTAGCGCGCCGACTTCGCCCGGCGACGAGGGCCTTTGCGCGGCGCCCGGCCGTCGGGCGGCGGGCGGGGCCCGCGCGCCCGGCCCCGCACGTCGCCCCCCGGCCCGCGCTCGGGCACGACGAGGCCCCCCGGGGCGGACGCCGTACGCTCACGCCCGCCCCCGGAGCCCCGCGATGACCGCCCCCTCCCGTGACCCCTTCGGCGCCCGCGCCCTCCTCTCCACCGCCGCCGGCCCGGTCGAGATCGTCCGGCTCGACGCGCTCGCGCGGCGCGGCGTCACGGGTGTGGACCGCCTCCCCTACTCGCTGCGGGTGGTGCTCGAGGCCATGCTGCGCCAGACCGACGGGTTCTCGGTCACCGAGGACGACACGCTGGGGCTCGCGCGCTGGGCGGCGAAGTCGCCGGCGGCCGTCGAGGTGCCCTTCACGCCCGCGCGGGTGGTGCTCCAGGACTTCACGGGCGTCCCCTGCGTGGTGGACCTCGCCGCGATGCGCGACGCGATGAAGCGGCTGGGCGGCGACCCGAGCCGCATCAACCCGCTGGTCCCGGTGGACCTCGTGATCGACCACAGCGTCCAGGTGGACACGTTCGGCTCGGACGGCGCGCTCGCGGAGAACGTCCGCGTCGAGTTCGCGCGCAACCTCGAGCGCTACCGCTTCCTCAAGTGGGGCCAGCGCGCGTTCCGCCACTTCCGCGCGGTCCCGCCCGCCACCGGGATCGTCCACCAGGTCAACCTCGAGTACCTCGCGCCCGTGGTCGCGACGCGCGACGAGGGCGGCCGGCGCGTGGCGTTCCCGGACTCGGTGGTCGGCACCGACTCCCACACGACGATGATCAACGGGCTCGGCGTCGTCGGCTGGGGCGTCGGCGGCATCGAGGCCGAGGCGGTCATGCTCGGCCAGCCCATCTACATGCTGACGCCGCGCGTGGTGGGGTGCCGCCTCGTCGGCCGCCTGCCCGACCACGCCACCGCCACCGACCTCGTGCTCACGGTGACCCAGGTGCTGCGCAAGAAGGGCGTCGTGGACCAGTTCGTGGAGTTCTTCGGCCCCGGCGTCGAGGGGCTCTCGCTCGCCGACCGCGCCACGGTCGCCAACATGGCGCCCGAGTACGGCGCGACGATGGGCTTCTTCCCGGTGGACGGCAAGACGCTCGACTACCTGCGCCTGTCCGGGCGCGACGCGGGCCACGTGGACCTCGTCGAGCGCTACACGAAGGAGCAGGGCCTGTTCTGGACGCCGTCGGCGCCGGAGCCGGTGTTCACCGACGTGGTCGAGGTGGACCTCGGCAAGGTCGAGCCGTGCCTCGCGGGCCCCAAGCGGCCCCAGGACCGCGTCCCGCTCACCGACGTCGCCGCCGGCTTCCGCCGCCTGCTGCCGGTGCCGCTCGCCGAGCGCGGGTTCGGGCTCGCGGCGGGCGACACCGCCCGTCGCGGGCGGATGCCCACGAAGGTCACGCGCGGCGTGGCCCCCGCGGCCGCCCCCGCCGCGACGGCGACCGCCGACGCGGGCGTCGAGGTCGGCCACGGCGTCGTGGTGATCGCCGCGATCACCTCGTGCACGAACACGAGCAACCCGAGCGTGCTGCTCGGCGCCGGGCTGCTCGCCAAGAAGGCCGTCGAGAAGGGCCTCGTCGCCGCGCCGTGGGTCAAGACGAGCCTCGCGCCCGGCTCGCGGGTGGTCACCGACTACCTCGAGCGGGCGGGCCTCGCGACCTACCTCGACCGCCTCGGCTTCCACACGGTCGGCTACGGCTGCACGACCTGCATCGGCAACTCGGGCCCGCTCCCGCCCGAGGTGAGCAAGGCTCTCAAGGAGACGGGGCTCGTCGCGGCGGCGGTGCTCTCGGGCAACCGCAACTTCGAGGGCCGCGTCCACCCCGAGGTGAAGGCCAACTACCTCGCGAGCCCGCCGCTCGTCGTCGCGTACGCGATCGCGGGCCGCGTGGACCTCGACCTCGCCACCGAGCCGCTCGGCACCGGCAAGGACGGGCGCCCCGTCTTCCTGCGCGACGTCTGGCCCACCAAGGCCGAGATCGAGGCCGCCGCGGGCGTGCTCACGCGCGAGACCTACGCGAAGCGCTACGCCAACGTGTTCGACGGCAGCGAGGCGTGGAACCGCCTCGAGAGCCCCGGCGGCGACCTCTACCCGTGGGACGCGAAGAGCACCTACGTGCAGGAGCCGCCGTTCTTCCTCGGCCTCGCCCGCGAGCCGCGGCCCATCGAGCCCGTCACCGGCGCGCGCTGCCTCGCGCTCCTGGGCGACTCGGTCACGACCGACCACATCAGCCCCGCCGGCGACATCCCGACGAAGGGCCCGGCCGGCGTGTGGCTCGAGGCCCGTGGCGTCACCAAGGCCGACTTCAACTCGTTCGGCGCGCGCCGCGGCAACGACCGCGTGATGACGCGCGGGACTTTCGCCAACATCCGCCTGCGCAACCTGCTCGCCCCCGGCACCGAGGGCGGTGTGACGGTCCACCTGCCCACGGGCGAGACGATGTCGATCTTCGACGCCGCCGAGCGGTACAAGGCGGCGGGCACACCGCTCGTCGTGGTCGCGGGCAAGGAGTACGGGACCGGCTCGTCGCGCGACTGGGCGGCGAAGGGCACCCTGCTGCTGGGCGTGCGCGCGGTGATCGCCGAGTCCTTCGAGCGCATCCACCGCAGCAACCTCGTGGGCATGGGCGTGCTCCCGCTCGAATTCGAGCCGGGGCAGTCCCGCACCACGGTCGGCCTGACCGGCCGCGAGACGTTCGCGGTGCGCGGCATCGAGGGCAAGGTGGTCCCGCGCTCGACGCTCACCGTCGTCGCCCGGGCCGAGGACGGCTCCACGAAGGAGTTCAAGGTCCGCTGCCGCGTGGACACGCCGGTCGAGGCGGAGTACTACCGCCACGGGGGCATCCTCCCCTACGTCCTCCGCCGCCTCGCCGCGAAGTAGAGTCGGTCGCGGGACGCGTTGAGCAGGGGGCGCCCGCGCTCGCTGAGGCCCGGGGTTCGCGGTCGTCGGGGCGCAGCGCCCCTCCGACCCTCCTCCTCGTCGCAGACTCCTCGTCGTCGGGCCGCGGCTCGGCGTACGGCGGTGCGAGTACGCGGTCGCCGCGGCCGCTCCCGCGGGCCTGAGCGA
>JADZCA010000052.1 GCA_020851795.1 Planctomycetota bacterium
CCGCGGATCCAGAACCCGCCGTCGTAGCCCGCCGAGCCGGCGCCGCCCACGAGCGACGTGTCCGCCTTCGCCGAGGCGAGGTAGGCGTCCACCGCCGTCTGCACCTCGCGCGACGACGGCGCCGCGTCGATCGAGCACGTCCCACCGACACACTCCGACGCCCACGCGGGCGCCGCGAACGCGAGGGCCAGCGCCCCCGCAGCGATCGTCGTACGAAGCATGAACCCTCCTTGGCCCGCCGCTCGCGGCGCCGGGCAACCCTGTCGTTTTCGCACAGCGCGCCCCGGGGGCGCAAGCGCGGACGCCCCCGAACCGGGGGGCTAGCGACTACCGAGCGTGACCTCTACCGATTGCTCGGCTCCCCCACGCAGGACCTTGACGACCACCCGGTCCCCCGGTTTGGCGGCCGCGAGGGCCTGCTGGAGCTCCCGGAGCCCCCGGACGAGCGTGGGCCCGATCGCGGTGATGACATCCCCCGGTCGCACCCCGGCTTGGGCCGCGGGGCCCCCGTCGGCGACCGAGTCCACCACGACACCCCCGGTGTCTGACCCGGGGGAGGGGACGATTCCGAGGGCGGCCCGGCCCCGCGTCTTGGCGGGCGGCTGGCTGAACGCGAGTCGGTCGTCGCGGTCCGACAGCGTGCGCGTCACGTCGAGGACGAGCGCGCCGATCGTCGCCGCGTCCTTGGCGTTGAGCCGGTCGGCGGTGTCGCGGGGCGTGTGGTACTCGGCGTGGATCCCCGTGAAGAAGAAGAGGACGGGGATCTTCTTGAGGAAGAACGACGTGTTGTCCGACGGCGCGACGCCCTGCGGGTCGTAGGAGAGCTTGAGCCCGTAGGGTGCGGCCGCCGCCTCGACGAGCGCCTGCAGGCCGACCGCGGTCCCGACCCCACCCACCTCGAGCGTCCGGGCCGGGTCGTAGCGGCCGACCATGTCGCAGTTGACCATCGCCACGGTCTGCGCGAGCGGGCGGAGCGGGTGCTCGACGTAGTGGCGGGAGCCGAGCAGCCCGAGCTCCTCGCCGGAGAACGAGAGGAACAGGACCGAGCGGCGCGGCCGATCCTTGCTCTTGGCAAGCGCCTCGGCGAGCTCGAGGAGCATCGCGGTCCCGGACGCGTTGTCATCGGCACCGGGGTGGATCTGGCCTTGGGCCGCGGGGCCCGCGGCGCTCCCGAACCAGCCGCGACCGACGTGATCGTGGTGCGCCCCGACGACGACGACCTCGTCGCGCAGCGCCGGGTCGGCGCCGACGAGGATCCCCGCCACGTTGCGGGCGTTCCTCTCGCGCCGGCGCTCGAACGCCACGCGGAGCCGGACCGACGCCCCTGTGACGGCGAACGACGCGGGCTTGGCCGCGGCGTCGCGCCCGATGCGGGTCTCGAGAGCCGCCACCGTCGTCGCCGCGGGCGCGAGCAGGGCGTCCGCCACCGCGCGCGAGACGAACGCGAACGGGATCGTCGCGCTCCCCGGGACCATCCCGGCCGTCTCGCTCCAGTGCAGGAGCGGGTCCTTGCCCCCCGTCGCCGTGGCGCCGTCGTTGACCACGAGCAGCGCGGCGGCGTGGCGGGTGGCCGCCTCGGAGAGCTTGCGGCGGAACGTCGCGCGCTCGGTGAAGCCGCCCGGCCGCGGCGGCTCGCGGCGCACGACGAGCACGACCTTCCCCGTGACGTCGAGGCCCGCGTAGTCGTCGTAGCCGCGGTCGGGGTCCGCGACCCCGTAGCCGGCGAAGACCACCGGCGCGGTCACCTCGCCCGACGGGCTCGCCGCGACGGGGTTCCACTCCTGCTCGACCTCGGCGGCCCGGGTCGTCTCGCCGGCCCGCACCTCGAGGAGGTTGCCCGGGGCGAGCCGCGGCAGGTCGATCGTGAACGGCTGGAACCACCCGCCGTCGTCGGCGGCGGGGGCGAGGCCGAGGCGGGCCCACTCGTCGGCGACGTACTGCGACGCGCGGAAGGCGCCGGGCTCGACCGACATCCGTCCCTCGAGCGCGGGCGAGGAGAGCCACCGGGCGCGCGCGAGGAAGTCGTCGGCGGTGACCTCGGGGTGCGTGCCGGTCGGCGGCGGCTCCTCGGCGCGGGCGGGCCCCGGCCCGAGGAGGGCCGCGGCGAAGAGCGACGCGAGGGCGGCGGCGCGGGCGTGCGACATCGAGGACTCCCGAGGAGGCGGGGATCCAAGCCGCAGGGCACGTCCCTCGTCAACCGGCGACCGGCGGCGGAGGGGCCCACGCCCCGCGCGCCGCCCGACGGGCGCGGGGACGGGTAGGCTCTGCCTCGGTGCGCCTCCCGATCCGCCCGTCCGCCGTCGCGGTCGCCCTCGTCGTGTTCGCCGCCACCGGGCGCGCGGGCCCCGTCGAGGACGCGCTCGCGCTGCTGCGCGCCGACCGGCCCGGCGCGGCCGAGCGCGCCCTGACGACGCACCTCGACCGAGCCCCCGACGACCTCGACGCGTGGCGGGCACTCGGCGAGGTCGAGCGCAAGCGGTGCCGGCTGGCGGTCGCCGAGGCGGCGTTTGCGCGGGTGCTCGAGCGCGACCCCGCCGACGCCGGCGCGCGTGCGGGGCTGGCCGAGGTGCGCCTGCAGGCCGGGCGCGCGGAGGAGGCCCTCGCGCTCGCGCGCGCCGCCGCGGACCTGCGGCCGGCGGGACGCCCCGAGGACGGCCGCCCGTGGCGCGTCGTCGCGCTCGCGCTCGCCGAGCTGCGCCGCTACGACCTCGCCGTCGAGGCGGCGCGGCGCGCCGTCGCGCTGCGCCCCGACGACGCGCGCTGCGCGGAGGCGCTCGCCGCGACGCTGTTCCGCGCGGGCGAGATGGAGGCGTGCCGGGCGGCGTACGCGCGCGCCGTCGCGCTCGACCCGCGCGCCGAGGAGGCGAACCTGCGGCTGGGCAACGGCTTCGGGCCCGCGTCGGACGACCGGCCGTGGCTCGACGGCGAGGACGCCCCCGCGTTCCGCGAGGCCACGGCCGCGTGGGACCGCGGCGACCTCGAGTCCGCGGCGCGGGCCTTCGCCGACCTGACCGCGCGGCGTCCGACGGCGTGGAAGTACCGCCTCGGGCTCGGGCTCGCGCGGGTGTCCCTGCGCCGCCGCGGCGAGGCGTGGCTCGGCGGCGACCCGGTGTCGCTCTACCTGCGCGTCCCCGCGCCCGAGGTGGAGGGCCTCGAGCGCGTGGTCCCGGGGTACTCGCGGCTGCGCGACGCCGAGCGCCACGCGGTGCTCGTCGCGGTCGGGCCCGCGCGCGCGATGCTCCCGGCGATGGCGGCGGCCGGCGCCACGCACGAGGTGCTGCCGCTCGCGTCCGACCTCTCCGACGCGGCCGCGCGCGCCGACCTGCGGGGCCGGCGCACCTTCGACGGGCGGTGGTACGCGCACCTGCGCGGGGTGGGCGGGGCGCAGGGCGCCACGGGCGTCGAGAAGCTGCGCGAGGCCGCCGAGTTCGGCTTCCACACCTTCGCGCACGAGTGGGGGCACCAGGTCCACCGCTACGGGCTCGACGCGCCGCAGCGCGCGCGCGTCACCGCGCTCTACGCGGCGGCGAAGGCGCGGGACGCGTTCCTCGACTACTACGCGGCGGCCGACGAGGACGAGTACTTCGCGCAGGGCTACGAGGCGTTCGTCTCGCCGCTCAAGCGCGGCTGCCTCACCGAGACCGCGCGGCACACGCGCACCGAGCTCGGCCGCCGCGACCCGGCGCTGCTCGCGTTCCTCGTCGAGGTGCTCGACGTCGCCTACGAGTCGGAGGACGCGATGCGCGCGCTGCTCGCCGCGGCGCGCGGCGAGGCCGAGGGGCCGCGCCCCGAGCCCGCGTCCCGCTGACGCGCGACCGGCGCGCGTCGGCACGCCGACCCGCCGAATTCGCGGAGGACGTGGCCCGTAGGGCGGCGAACGCCCGTCGCACCCCGGTCGGGCCCACGAGCTCGGCGGGCTGGAGACGATCGCGAGCTCGGTCAAGGCTGGTGGTTCGAGGTTCGCGCAGGGCGCGTCCCTGTCGCATCGTCCGCGATTCGCTCAGGCCCGCGGGAGCGGCCGCGGCGACCGCGTACTCGCACCGCCGTACGCCGAGCCGCGGCCCGACGACGAGGAGCCTGGGACGAGGAGGAGGGGCCGACGGGGCGCTGCGCCCCGGAGGACCGCGATCCCCGGGCCTCAGCGAGCGCGGGCGCCCTCGCCTGCACGCAGCTCGCGAGAGTCTCTACCGCCGCAGGGAGAGGCGCTCGACGGCGAACGCCGGCTCGAGGTCCTTCGCGTCGAGCCCGAGCCCGTCGACGACCGCGCCGATCGTCTCGCCCAGGTTCGCGAACGCGCTCGTGTACGCGTCGGGCGCGTTGAGGGCGGCGGCGACCTCGGCCGCCATCGTGGCGTAGCCGGGCAGGTCGAGCACGACCGTCCCCTCGGGCACCGGGAGCTTCGCGACGCGACGGAAGAGCCGCAGCGCCGCCCAGCGCATGCGCAGCTTGCCGGCGTCGTCGCACGCGTCCCACCGCGCCTTGACCAGCGCCCACAGCCTCCCCATCCGCGCGTAGTGGCGGCGGACCACCGGCCCCGAGGCGTCCATCGCGCGGCGCACCGACGGGCGCACGGCGATGCGCTGCCCCTCGGTGGGCGCGGCGTCGGCGTTGCGCGCGAGGCCCACGAAGAAGACGACGAGCTCCTCGAACGCGTCCTGCGCCGCGACCGACACCGACGGGTCGGGGGCCGCCGAGAAGGCGACCGACTTGCGGTCCACCGCGCGGCGGACCGCGCCCTCCCAGGCGTGCGACGAGGCCTTGCTCACGCGCGCGTCGAGGTCGGTGGCGAACGCGTCGAGCCACGGCTTCGCCGCGGCGGCGTCGTAGGCGGCGCCGGGCGCGGGGCGGATGCGCGCGAGCGCGGCAGCCTGGCGGTCGAACCAGCGGCGCTCGTCGTCGTCCATCTTCGGCCACGCGGTCTCGAGGCCGTCGCGGACCGTCTGCTCCTCGGTCGCGGTCAGCGTCACGTCGTGGCGCGCCTCGATCAGGTCGACGAAGGCGTCCACCGTCCCGCGCAGCAGCGGCGTGTCGCCGGCGACGAGCACGTCGGAGGGCGTGCCCTCGCGGAAGCGCGGGTCGTACATCCGTCCGCCGGGAGGCGGCGCGGGCGCGGCCGGCGGCTCGTCGGCGCGCGCGACGAGCGCGAGCGCCGGGAGGACGGCGAGGAGGAGCAGTGCGCGGCGGGTCGTTCTCATCGGGGGCCCCGCCCCGGATTCTCGCACCGGTCGGCGCGGCTACCATGCGCCCGCCATGCCGAAGCCCGCCCGGACCGCGCCCCCCCACGACTTCGCCGCCGGCTACGAGGGCCCGGTGCGGGCCCCGCGCGGCTCCGCGCGCACCTGCGCAACCTGGACGCTCGAGGCGCCGTTCCGGATGCTCCAGAACAACCTCGACCCCGAGGTGGCCGAGGACCCCGAGCGGCTCGTGGTCTACGGCGGGACCGGCCGCGCGGCGCGCTCGTGGGCCGACGTCCGCGCGATCCTCGCCACGCTCGCCCGCATGAAGCCCGACGAGACGCTCTGCGTGCAGTCGGGGCGCCCGGTCGCGGTGTGGCGCACGCACGAGGACGCGCCGCGCGTGCTGATCTCGAACAGCCAGCTGGTCCCCGCGTGGGCCACGTGGGACGAGTTCCGCCGCCTCGAGGCGCTCGGGCTGACGATGTACGGGCAGATGACCGCGGGCTCGTGGATCTACATCGGCACGCAGGGGATCCTCCAGGGCACCTACGAGACCTTCGCGGCGTGCGGCCGCAGCCGCTTCGGCGGCGACCTCGGCGGCCGCCTCGTCGTCTCGGGCGGGCTCGGCGGCATGGGCGGCGCCCAGCCGCTCGCCGCGACGATGGCGGGCGCCACCTTCCTCGGCGCCGACGTGGACGCCTCGCGCATCGAGAAGCGCCTCGCCACCGGCTACGTGGACCGGCGGGTGGACGACCTCGACGAGGCGGTGTCGGCGGCGCTCGCCGCGCGGGAGCGGGGCGAGGCCGTCTCGATCGCGGTGTGCGCGAACGCGGTGGACCTGCTCGACGCGCTGCTGCGCCGTGGCGTGGTGCCCGACGTGCTCACCGACCAGACGTCGGCGCACGACCCGCTGCAGGGCTACGTGCCGCAGGGGCTCACGCTCGCCGAGGCGCGCGCCATGCGCGTCGCCGACCCGGCGGGCTACGTCGAGCGCTCCCACCGCGGCATGCGCGTCCACGTCGAGCGGATGCTCGAGCTGATGGCGCGCGGCGCCGTGACCTTCGACTACGGCAACAACCTGCGCGGCGGCGCGACGAAGGCCGGCGCGACGCGCGCCTTCGACATCCCCGGCTTCGTGCCCGAGTACATCCGCCCGCTGTTCTGCCTCGGCAAGGGGCCGTTCCGCTGGGTCGCGCTCTCCGGCGACCCCGCCGACATCCACCGCACCGACCGGCTGGTCCTCGAGATGTTCGGGCGCGACCCGTCGCTCGAGCGCTGGGTGCGCATGGCGGGCGCGCGCGTGAAGTTCCAGGGGCTGCCCGCGCGCATCTGCTGGCTCGGGTACGGCGAGCGCGCCGAGCTCGGCCTCGCGATCAACGACCTCGTGCGCCGCGGCGAGCTCTCGGCGCCGATCGTGATCGGCCGCGACCACCTCGACACCGGCAGCGTCGCGAGCCCCTACCGCGAGACGGAGGCGATGCGCGACGGCAGCGACGCGATCGCGGACTGGCCCGTGCTCAACGCGCTCCTCAACACCGCCGCGGGCGCCACGTGGGTCTCGCTGCACCACGGCGGCGGCGTCGGCATCGGGAGCTCGATCCACGCCGGGATGGTCGTCGTCGCCGACGGCACCGAGGGCGCCGCACGGCGGCTCTCGCGCGTCCTCGCCACCGACCCCGGCATGGGCGTCGTCCGCCACGCGGAGGCGGGCTACGAGGCCGCGCAGGTCTTCGGCGCGCGCCACCACGTCGACCGTCCCCGCGCGTAGGAGCCCTCCGATGGCCCGCCGCCGCATCGACCTCCTCGTCCACGACGCCGCGCAGGTGGTCACGGTGGACGCGGGCGGGCCCGGCCCCGCGCGCGGGGCCGCCGCGATGAACGACCTGCGCGTGGTCGAGGGCGGCGCGGTGGCGGTGGGCCGGGGCCGCGTCGTCGCGGTCGGGCCCTCCGAGGCGCTCGCGGAGGCGTTCGCGCCGCGCACGCGCCTCGATGCCGCGGGCTGCGCCGTGCTGCCGGGCTTCGTGGACGCGCACACGCACCCGGTCTTCGCGCGGTGGCGCGACGACGAGTTCGCGCGGCGCTGCCGCGGCGAGACCTACGAGCAGATCCTCGCGGCCGGCGGCGGGATCCTCGCCTCGGCGAAGGTGCTCGGCGCGACGGCGGTCGACGTCCTCGTCGAGCACCTGCGCCGCGTGTTCGACCACGTGCTGCTGCACGGCACCACCACGCTCGAGGCGAAGTCGGGCTACGGCCTCTCGACCGAGGCCGAGCTCAAGAGCCTGCAGGCGCTGCGTCTCGCCGCCGAAGGCGCGCCGATCTCGGTCGTCCCCACCTTCCTCGGCGCGCACGCCGTGCCCGCCGAGCACGCGCACGACCGCGCGGGGTACGTGCGCGAGGTCGTCCGCGAGATGATCCCCCTCGTCGCGCGGGGCCGGCTGGCGACGTTCTGCGACGTGTTCTGCGAGCGCGGCGCCTTCACGCCGCGCGAGACCGCGACGATCCTGCGCGCCGCCGCGCGCCACGGCCTGCGCGGCAAGGTGCACGCCGACGAGTTCGGCGACTCGGGCGGGGCCGCGCTGGCCGCGCGCCTGCGCGCGACGTCGGCGGAGCACCTCGGCGGCACGGGGCCCGCGGGCATCCGCGCGATGGCGCGGGCGGGCGTGGTCCCCGTCCTGCTCCCGACGACGAGCGTGTTCCTCCGCCTCGAACGCAAGCCCGCGGCGCGCGCGATGGTCGAGGCCGGCTGCCCGGTCGCGCTCGCCACGGACTTCAACCCGGGCTCTTCGCCGACGGCCAACCTCGCGCTCACGGCCGCGCTCGGCGTGACGATGCTCGGCCTGACGCCCGAGGAGGTCGTGACGGCGGTGACGCGCAACGCGGCCGCGGCGGTCGGCGCCTCCGCCCGCGCGGGGCGCATCGCCGTCGGTCGCCCGGCCGACCTCGTCGTCCTCGACGCGCCGTCGTACGTGCACCTCTCCTACCGCATGGGCACGAACCTCGTGCGCGACGTGGTCCGCGGAGGCGAGGTCGTCGTCCGCGACGCCCGCCGCACCCCGGCGCGGGAGGGCGGACGCGGGCCTCGGCCCGGAACGCGCACGCGCGCTCGCTGAGGCCCGGGACGAGCCCGTCGGCGTCCACACCCGAGGCCGTTCGGCGCGCGGGCAGCGCCGTGGCCGCGGGCCGCCGTCGTGACGCCGTTCTCGACGATCGCTCGGAACCGCACGCGCGACAGCCTCCGTCGGTGGCGGCTCCCGTAGACGACCGCGGCGACGGCCCGCTGACGGCGCCGGAGTACGCATCCGCCTCTGCCCTTGAGGAGCCCGTGCGAGGCTCGGGCCTCCCGGAAGCCCGCCACCGAGACGGGCTCCTAACCCGCCTCGACGGCCTCGGGCGCGGCGACGCGGACGGGCTCGAGGCCGAAGGCCGCGCGCCACGCCGCCGGCGTGAGGAACGCGAGGTAGCGCGCGACCATCGACGGCGCGAGCACCTCGATCAGCTGGCGGTTCTCGAGCCACAGCTCGACCACCTGGAACGCGGGGCCGCGGTCGCAGGTCACCGCACGCCACCCCTCGCGGCGCGCGAGCGCGTGCACCGCCGCCTCGGAGAGCGGCGACGCCGCCGCGACATGGGTCGCCGTCCACGGGTGCGCGGGGAAGCCGCCCCGCATCTGCACCTCGTAGGGCATCGGCGCCAGACCGTCCTGCGGCGTCCACGGGCGCGCGGGGCCCGTGCCCGGCGAGAGCTCGGTGCCGAGCGGGTACACCTCGATCGCGGTGCCGTGGGCGTCGCCGGCGAGCGCGACGAAGGAGCCGGGCGTCGGCGGGAACTCGAACGCCTCGCCGCCGAGCACCTCGGCGAGCACGGCGGCCACGTGGCGCGGGTTGCGGGCGGCGATCGAGACGTGGTGGATCATGGCGGTCCTCCGGGGCGCCCGTCGGCCGGGGAACCCGGTCGCGTCGCCACCATGGAGAACACGGCGCGGGCCCCGGGGCCGCAACCGACCGGGCGCCGTGCGGCGGTCAGCGACCGGGGGCGCGTCGCCGCGCGCGCGTGGCGAGCACGACGGCGACCGCGGCGGCGAGCCCCGCCGCCGCCCCGGCGCCGAGCAGCGTCCACGACCGCCCGCCGTCGGAGCCGCCCGCGTCGCCGGCCGCCGAGGCGTCGAGCGGCGGGGCCGTCGGCTCGCGGGGCGGCGTCGAGAGCGCGAACGTGCCCACCGGCGGCGCGAACAGCGCGAGGCGCACGCCCGCGCGCGCGGCGAGCGCGAGCGTCGGGGCGACGTAGGCCCACGGCACCGCCGGGTCCACCACGAGCGCGATCGAGCCGGCCGACGCCGGGCGCGCGCGCAACCGCGCGTCGAACGCGCGCCAGGCGTCGTTGGCCGCGGCGAGCGCGTCGCCGCGCGCGTACGGGTCGCTCCCACCGGGGAACGTCCACGCCACGTCGTCGCATGCGAGGACGTACGACGCGGCGGGGCCCGAGCCCTTCGCCGACCACGCGCAACGCACCACGTCGCGCCCGAGCGGCGACTCCTCGCTGGGCGTGAGCTCGACGCGGCCGTCGATCGCGCTCCACACCGCGACGCCGACGTCGACGCGGTCCACCGCCTCGCCTTCCGCGCGGGCGAACGCCAACAGCGTCGCGACCTCGCGGAACGGGCACATGCGGTCGGCGCGGACGAGGAGGCCCACCCACGGCCCGCGCCCCGCGTCGTGCCCCCGGCGCGCGGCACGTACGAAGTCGGCGAGGACCAGCCGGAGCAGCGCCACGCCGTCGTCGCCCGCCGGCAGCTCGTTCCCCTTGACGAGCAGCGAGCCCGACGCGAGCCGGTTGACGACCAGGCGCACCCGGGTGCGGTCCGCCGGCGCCTCGTCGAGGCCCGCCGCGTTCGCCTGGGGCAGGTCGAGCACCGCGAGCTCCCTGCGCGCCCCGAAGCGCGCCGACGGCCGCGCGAGGTCCGCGGGCCACCACGCCACCGCCGCGTCGCCGCCCGTCCGGGCGGCGGTCTCCGACCGCCCCTCGCACGCCGCGACCGCCCCCCCGACGACGAGGGCGACGGCCACGGAGAGCGCCTTGAATCCCACCATGTAGGGATTATCCTACAAGTCGTGCACTGGACCGTCAAGCCCGCTCCCGCCGCCGTGGCGCCCGTCGCGTGGCTGTGGAGCCCGCGGCTCGCGACGGTGTGGATGGTCTTCGTCCACGGGCTCGTGCTCTCGTTGTTCACGGCGCCGCTCCCGCTCTCGGGAGACCTCGAGCTCCACGTCGTGCTCTTCGCGGTCCTCGGGGCCACGAGCGTCCTCGCCCCCGCCGGGCGCGCGCTAGGGTGGGTCGGCGAGGGCACGGACGCCGCGCTCTCCGTGGCGGCGCTCGCGCTCGCGGGCCGGCACGCGGCGATCACGCTCGATCACGCCGTCGGCCTGTGGACGCGCGGCGACGGGAGCCCGCCGCCGCCGCTGCGCGCGCTCGGCGGGATCGGGCTCGACGTGCCCCTCGTCGCGTTCGGCTTCGGGATCGCGTTCAGCGTGACCACCACGGTGGCGGACGCGCTGCGCCGACGCGCGACGCCCGCGTGGGCGCGCGTCCGCTGAGCATGGCCCGCGGCGCGACGGTCCCGACCGACGGGCGTCGCGCAGCGCCTTCGCTCGGCCGGCTCCGCGCTCTCGCGTAGGCTCGCCGCTCCGCCCCCGGACGATCTCCTCCATGGCCGAGCCGCTGCTCGAGTGCGTCCCCAACGTCAGCGAAGGCCGCGACCCCGCGGTCGTCGAGGCGATCGCCCGCGCGTTCACCTCGGCCGGCGCGACGCGGCTCGACGTCGAGAGCGACCACGACCACCACCGCAGCGTCATCACGGTCGCGGGCTCGCACCGCGAGGTGGTCGACGGCGCCGTCGCCGGCGTGCGCGCCGCGGTGCGGCTGATCGACCTCAATGACCACCGCGGCGCGCACCCCCGCATGGGCGCCGCCGACGTCGTGCCCTTCGTGCCGCTCGAGGGCGCCACGATGGCGCACGCCGTCGCGGCGGCGGAAGAGGCCGCCGAGCGCATCGCCCGCGAGCTCTCGGTCCCGACCTACCTCTACGGCGAGGCCGCGCGCCGCCCCGAGCGTCGCGACCTCGCCAAGGTGCGCGAGGGCCAGTTCGAGGGCATCCGCGAGGCGATCGTCTCCGACCCCGCGCGCGCGCCCGACTTCGGCCCGTCGGCCGTGCACCCCACCGCCGGCGCCTCCGCCGTCGGCGCGCGGTTCTTCCTCGTCGCGTTCAACGTCAACCTCGACACGCGCGACCTCGCGGTCGCCAAGCGGATCGCGAAGGAGGTCCGCGAGCGCGACGGCGGCCTGCCGGGCGTCAAGGCGCTGGGCTTCGACCTGCCGCAGAAGGAGTGGGTGCAGGTCTCGATGAACCTCGTGGACTTCCGCAGGACGTCGCCCGTGCAGGCGTTCGACGCCGTCGCGTCGCGCGCGGAGGCGCTCGGCGTGCGCGTCGCGGGCAGCGAGCTGGTCGGGCTGATCCCGCGCGCCGCGTGCCCGCCCGACTTCCCCTCGCGCGTCCGCCTCCTCGCGTTCGACCCCGACCAGGTGGTCGAGACGAGGCTCGAGAAGCGCCGGGGTCGGCCGTCGTGACGGGGGTGGTCGGGGGGGCGCGGGGGCCGGAGGGGACGCGGGCCGTCCTCTTCGACCTCGACGGCGTGCTCGTGGACTCCTACGACGCGTGGTTCGCGGTCGTCAACGAGACGGCGCGCGGGTTCGGGCTGCCCGAGGTGTCGGCGACGACCTTCCGCGCGACGTTCGGGCAAGGGCTCGACGCGGACGTGCGCAACCTCTACGCGGGGCGCCCGCGGCGCGAGGTCGAGGTGGCCTACGAGCGCGGGATGCGGGCGCAAGCGCAGACGATCCGCGTGAACCCCGAGGGTCTGCCCGCGCTGACCGCGCTGCGCGCCTCCGGCGTGCGGACGGCGTGCGTGACGAACACGCAGGACGGGCTCGCGCAGGCGGTGCTCGACGCGGCGGGCCTGCGCACGGGCTTCGACGTCGTCGCCGCCACGCGCGTCGGCCTGCGCGAGAAGCCTGCGCCCGACCTGCTCCACGCCGCGCTCGCCGCGCTCGGCGTGCCTGCGCGCGCCGCGTGCATGGTCGGCGACTCACGCTACGACGCCGAGGCGGCCGCCGCCGCGGGCGTCGCGTACGTGCGCTACGACCTGCGCGAGGGCGGGTCGCTCCGCGCCACGCTGCGCGCCGCCACGGGCGTGGGGTAGCGGGTCGCGCGTCGCGCCGGGCGCCGCCGCGCCCCCGCCGATCGTGGGCGTGCAGGCGACGGGCGCCTTTCATGGCGCGTCGTCCCCGGAGCCCGCCGATGTCCTTTGCCGACCACACCGTCGCCGGTTTCCTCACCGCGCTGGGCAGCGACGCCCCGACGCCCGGGGGCGGCACGGGCGCGGCCGTCGTCGGCGCCGCGGGCGCGTCGCTCGTGCGGATGCTCGCGATGCTCACGGTCGGCCGGCCCAAGTTCGCCGCGGCCGAGGCGACGATGCAGGCCGTGGCCGCGCAGGCCGGGGAGAACGCGCAGCGGCTGCTCGCGCTCGCCGACGCCGACGCGAAGGCCTACGACGCGGTGTCGGCGGCGATGAAGCTCCCGAAGGCGACGGAGGCGGAGCAGGCCGCCCGCAAGGCCGCGATCCAGGCCGCCCTCCAGGGCGCGATCGAGCCGCCGCTGCGCGTGATGGAGCTCTGCCTCGACACGATCAGCCTCGCCAAGCTCGCGGTCGCGCAGGGCAACCCGAACGCGGTCTCCGACGGCGCGGCCGGTGCGGAGTTCGCGCGGTCGGCGATGAACGTCGCCGCCTACAACGTGCGCATCAACCTCGTCGGCGTGACCGACGAGAAGTACGCGAAGGACATGCGCACGCGGCTCGACGAGATGGTCTACATGGGCTCGACGGCCGCCGCGGAGATCGACAGCCGCGTGCAGGACCTGTGGAAGCCCAAGCCGAAGACGCCGCCTCCCGCCCCGGGTGCCGCCCGGGCGTAGCCCTCCGGGGCGCCGCGACGCGCGGGCGGTTCGGCGGCGCCCGGTCGGACACGAGACGCTTTCGCGCCCTGCGCGACGCGGTAGGATCCGGGTCGTGCGCCGGCCAGGGGCCGCGAGGCCTCTGCGGGGCCGGAGCAGGCGGGCCGACGGGCCCCGCTCCCGCGTCTACGGGGCCGCAAGGCCCTGATCGAAGGGAGGTGATCCGATGAGTCGCCGTGGCTTGCGAGGCTCGACCTCGTAGGACTGGCCGACGGGCCGGACACCAGTGGTCGGCCTTTCGAAGACACGTGGGCGGGTCCCCTCGCCTTGGGGGGGCCCGCCCGTTCGTTTCCGCCGTGCTGCTCCGGGCTCGCAGGGGAGCGTGATCGGAGGGTCGGAAGGCCCCGACGGACTGACGGGGACGCGGGCTCAAGATCGCAGAAGCCCTAGCGCTCACCCGGGCACGGCGGGAGGGCGGGCACGGCGTCGCGGATGGGCGTCCGACCCCCGGCGGACGACGGGCGCGATCGGCGCCGTGCTGCTCCGGGTTCGCGGGGGAGCGCAGCGCGGTGCCAGAGCGCAGCGCGGTGCGGGTCGCGGGCGCTGCGTCAGGGCAGCGGGACCGAGACCGTGGTCGTGGCGCCGACGGGCGCGTCCACCTCGACGGGCGCCGACGTGCGGCCCTCGCGCGCGACCACGACGCGCACACGGCCCGGCTCCACGCCGACGACGTCGGCGAACGCGACGTCGGCGGCCGAACGCACGACGCCCGCGAGCGTGCCGCGGCACGAGGGGCCGCCCGCGACCGGCACGACCTCCACCGCAGCCGTCCACGAGCCGCGCGCGGCCCCCGCCCCCGTCGCCTCGACCCGCACCGCCGCCGTCCGCACCAGCCGCACGTCGAGCGTCGTGGGCTGCGTGCCCGTCAAGACCGCCGACGTTGTCCGCGAGCGCACGTAGCGCCCCTCGAGTTCGACCGTCACCCGCCCCTCGTCGAGGCCGTCCACGACGTACATCCCCCGAGGATCCGTCGTCGCCGTCCGATCGGCCACCCGCACGCGCACGTCGTCGATGCCCGAACCCGCCGCGTCCTCCACCCGACCGCGCAACGACGCCCCGCGCACGAGACGCACCACCGCCGGGTCGCCGTCGCGGGGCAGCACGACGCGGGGGAGCCGCACCGTCCGGTAGCCCTCCGCCACGACCGAGAGCTCGTAGGTGCCCGGCGCCAACGGCTCCGCCGAGACGAAACGCCCCTCCTCGTTGGCGCTGCCCGGGTCCGCGGCGATCCGACGACCGAACCCCCGCTCGCCGAGCACCTCCACCGACACCGTGCCCAGCGCGACCGGCACCGGGAACCCCGTGGCCGCGTCCACGAGCACGAGCGCGACGTGCAGCCGCGCCTGCTCGTCGCGGCGCACCGCGACCCACCGCAGCCCGTCGTCCCCCGCGCGCACCTCGGCGTCGCCGCCGACCAACGTCCACGCGTCGTCCTCGACCGACACCGAGATCGCCTCCCCGACGGGCAGGTGGCGGAAGCGGAACGCGCCGTCGGCGTCGGTCTCGACGACGGGCCCGTAGTCGCCGCAGCCGTCGTAGATCGTCAGCAGGTGGAGCCGCACCCGCGCGGGCGAGCCGTCGAGCCGGACCACGCGTCCGCTCGCCTCCCCCGCCGGCAACGTCACGACGACGAGACGGCCCGCCGCGAGGTCGGTCGTCGTCGGCCGCACCACCACCGGCGCCGACGCGGGCGCCGACACCAACGCGGTGACGCCTTCGCGCGGCACGCCGTCGAGCCGCGCGTGGCCGCTCGCGTCGGTGCCGACCGAACCCACCTCGGTCACGACGCTGCCCAGCGCCGCGGAGACCTTCACCTCGGCGCCACCGACCGCGCCGCCCTGCGCGTCGAGCACCCGCACCGAGAACGTCCCCGACCGGTCCGGCAGCGTCAGCGTCAGCGGGCCCCTCGCGACGTCGTCGGGGACGGTCACCGTCCGTGCGACGAGGTGGCGGAAGGTGACGGCGTCCACGACCGCGAACCACCAGCTCCCCGCGGGCAGCGGCCCCACCGCGAACGTGCCGTCCGGCGCGACGGCCACGGGCGCCGGATCGTCGCCGCGAGACGAGCGCCCGTCGAGGCGCATGCTCTCGACCCGCAGCGCGCCGAGCCCGCGCGCGTCCACGGCGACGACGCGCCCCTCGACCCGCACGCCCGGCACGAGCGTGAGCTCGACGTGCGTCGTCGCGCCGGGCTCGGGGAGCGACGCCAGGTCGAAGCGCGTCGTCGGCCACCCCGCGGCCCGCGCGACGATCCACGCCCCGTCGAACTCGCCGTCGAAGCGGTCGTCCCCGCGGTCGGCGAGCGGCACGTTCGCGAAACGGAAACGCCCCGCCCCGTCGGTCGTCGCCTCGCGCCGGTAGGACTCGACGACGTCGAGCCGCAGGCTCGCCCCCGCGACCCCGGCGCCCGAGGCGTCGCGCAGCGTGCCCTCGACCGTCCCGCCGCGCGCGAGCCGCACCTCGACGTCGGTCCCGTCCCGCGGCACCGAGATCCCGCGCACGGTGACGGGGGCGTGCTCCCGCGGCTGCACGATCAGCGCCGCGGGACCACCCTCCGTCGAGAGCGTCGCCGCCCCGCGCGCGTCGGTGACCGCCTCGTCGGAAGGGGCCGGGTCGAGCGCGTGCGTGAAGACCGCGCGCATGACCTCGCCCGACACGGCGCGGACGCTCGCGCCGGCCACCGGCGCCGCCGTCGCCGCGTCGAGCAGGCGCACGCGCAACGGGCACGCCGGGACCAGCACGATCCGCGTCTCGCGTCCCGCCTCGACGAACGCCTCGGCGCCGCGGTGGACGAACCCCGACGCCGACGCACGGCACCACGCGCCGCGCTCGCCGGCCGGCAGCGGCAACCGGAAGCGCCCGTCGCGGCCGGTCGTGACGCGAAGGACGGGCACGCCCTCGCGCGTCCGTCGCTCGACGGCCGCGTCGGCCACGGGGCGCTCGGCGTCGTCCACCACGATCCCGACGCCCTCACGGGCGGCGTCGGTCGGCACGAGGTCGCGGGCCGGGCCGTCGCCTTTCGCCGCGGCCGGCGCGCCCGATCGACCGCCGGTCGCGCGCGCCCCGTCGGCCGTCGCCACCAGCGGCGGGCCCGCGACCGCCGCGGGCCCCGCGCCGTCGCGCGGGTCGCGCGCCTCGTCCTCGCCGTCGAGCGGGCCCGACCGCGAGAGGACGAGCGCGAGCCCCGCCGCCACGGCGAGCGCGACCGCCAGCCCCACGATGCTCGCCCGTCGTCGGTCCATCGCACCTCCGCGCCGCGGCGCGACCGCGCGCCACCGTAGCCGAATCCGCGCCGCGTGGGGCCCCGACGACCGCGGCCCGGTCGGGCGCTCCGCCCGCGCCGTCGCCCTCGCTCGTCCCCCGGAGCCGCCCCGCGACCGCCCGCGGGGCGCGTGCGCGGCGGCCGCCGCGGGGGGCGCGCGGACGCGCGGGGTCCCCTGCGGGCCGGTAGGATCCCGCGGGTGAGCGATCCCGTCCTCGAGGTGCGCGGCCTGACGAAGCGCTACGGCGCCGTCGAGGCGCTCAAGGGCTTCGACCTGACGGTCGGGCGCGGCTCGATCTACGGGTTCATCGGCCCCAACGGCGCCGGCAAGACGACCACGATCCGCATCGTGGCGGGGCTCGTGCGGCCCACGTCGGGCGAGGTGCGCCTGCACGGCGTGGACCTGCGCCGCAACCGCCTCGCCGCGGCGCGCGGGCTGCGCACGCTCGTCGAGGTGCCCGCGTTCTACCCGGGCCTCTCGGGCCGCCAGAACCTGACGATCTTCGCCCGGCTCTCCGGTGCCGACGACGCCGACGTGAAGCGCCTGCTCGCGCGCGTCCGGCTCGAGCACGCGCAGGACCGGCGCGTCGGCGGCTACTCGCTCGGCATGCGCCAGCGCCTCGGCATCGCGCAGGCGCTGCTCGGCCGCCCCGACCTCGTGGTGCTCGACGAGCCGATGAACGGCCTCGACCCCGCGGGCATGCACGAGATGCGCGAGCTGATCCGCGAGGAGAACCGCGAGCGCGGCGTGACCTTCTTCCTCTCGAGCCACCTCCTCGACGACATCCAGCGCCTGTGCGACCGCATCGGGATCCTGCACAAGGGACGCCTCGTCGCGGAGGGGCGCATCGACGACCTGCTCTCCTCGGCCGTGACCGGCTTCCGGCTCCGCTGCGAACGCCCGCCCGACGCGCTCGCGGCGCTCGCGCGCGCGCTGCCCGAGGCGAAGGCCCGGCTCGACGGCGACGGCACGATCCACGCCGACGGCGACACCGCGGTGCTGCCGCGCCTGCACCACGCCCTGCTCGCCGCGGGCCACCCCGTCGTCGAGCTCTACCCCGTCCGCGCGTCGCTCGAGGCCTACTTCCTCGACCTCACCGAGGGGGTGATGGGATGAGCGGCCCCGCGCGCGTGCTGCGCCTGATCGGCGTCGAGACGCTCAAGGTGCTGGGCGGCAAGAGCCTGCGCACCGGGCTCGTCGCCGTCGTCGCGCTGACGGCGTTCGCCGCGTGGAACCACGAGACGGCCGCCGAGGAGACGGCGTGGACGGTCACCGCCACCGCGCTCTCGACCGGCCTGTGGGCGGCCGAGATCTTCCTGCTCGTCGCCGGCGCGACCGCCATCGCCGGCGAGACGGCGCAGGGCACGCTCAAGATGATCCTGCCGCACGCCTACCGGCGCGGCGACTGGATCGTCGCCAAGGCCACGGTGCTCGCCGCGCAGGCGCTGGTGCTGCTGCTGGCCGCGCTCGCCGTGGCGCTCGCGGCCGGGGCGCTCTCGGGCGGCCTCGGCGACGTGACGCGCGCGATCGACGCGTCGTTCGGCGGCGAGGGCAGCGTCGAGCGGCTCCACGCGGGCGGCGCGATGGCGGGCCACCTCGCCTCGAGCGCCACCGTCGCGCTCGCGGCCCTCGTCGCGACGGCGTGGCTCGGGCTCGCGGTGTCGTGCGTCTTCGACGGGCTCGTGCCCGCGCTCTCGACGGCGTTCCTGCTCTTCCTCGGCCTCAAGTCCGCGGGCACGCTGTTCGGCGCGGGCCCCGACGTCCTCAGCAAGATCTACGCGTCCTACCCGGCCGAGATGCTCTCGCGGCTCGAGAAGCTCGGCCTCGCGCTCAACGAGCGCTGGAAGGACGAGCTGTTCGGCCGCGGCCTGCGCCTCGCCGCCTGGGTCGGCGCGGGCTCGATCGCCGTCTCGATGCTCGTCTTCACGCGCCGGGACCTGCAGGCGTAGGAGCCCGCGCCGCCCCGCGGGCCCCGCTCGCGCGGCTACGACGCGGCCACCGCCTGCACGGCGCGGAGGAGGCGCTCGTCCTCGTCGGCGAGGACGGTGCGGACGTGGAGGTGGACCGCCCCGTCCTCGACCGTCGAGAACACCGGCGGGCTGGCGGCCCTCAGCTTGCGGGCGAGCAGGCCGCCCTCGACGCCGGGCGCCTCGACGCGCAGCGCGAAGCCGGCGAGCTCGACGGTGGGCAGCGAGCCCGCGCCCACCGCGTCGGCGCACGGCACCACCTCGACCCGCCAGCGCGGCGCGACGGCCCGGACCCGCGGCGCGAGCGCCTCGGCCCGGGCGCGCAGCGCCTCGGGCTTCGCGGTCAGCGCGGCGTAGGTCGGGTGCGTCTGCGCGAGCCGCTCGGGGTGGAGGAACAGGCGCAGCGTCGCTTCCATCGCGACAAGGGTGAGCTTGTCGCAGCGCACGGCGCGGTAGAGCGGGTGCGCGCGCACCCGTGCGACGGCGTCGGCGCGGCCGAGGACGAGCCCCATCTGGGGGCCGCCGATGAGCTTGTCGCCCGACGCGGTGACGAGGTCGGCGCCGGCCCCGAGGCTCGTGCGCACGAGCGGCTCGTCGAGCGGAAGCCCCTGCCCCGACAGCGAGACGAGCGCGCCGCTGCCGAGGTCGTCGGCGACGGCGACGCCGTGCGCGCGCCCGAGCGCGACGAGGTCCTCGAGCGGGACCTCGCCCTGGAAGCCGACGACGCGGTAGTTCGAGGTGTGGACGCGCAGCAGCAGCGCGGTCTCGGGGCCGATCGCCTTCTCGTAGTCGCGCAGGTGCGTACGGTTGGTGGTGCCCACCTCGCGCAGCCGCGCGCCCGACATCGCCATCACGTCGGGGATCCGGTACGCACCGCCGATCTCGACGAGCTGCCCGCGCGAGACGACGACCTCCTTGCCGGCCGCCATCGCGGCCAGCACGATCATCGTGGCGGCGGCGTTGTTGTTGACGACGGTGACGGCCTCGGCGCCCGTGAGCCGCCGCAGCAGGGCCTCGAGGTGGCGCTCGCGCGGCGCCCGCTCGCCGGTCTCGCGGTCGGCCGCGAGGAGCTGGTAGCCGGCGCCGTGCTCGGCGAGCGCCTCGAGCGCCGCGGGCGGCATCGGCGCGCGGCCGAGGTTGGTGTGGAGGACCACCCCCGTCGCGTTGACGACGCGGACGAGCCCGGGGTCGCGCCGGCGCGCGATGCGCTTGCGCGCGGCGGCGAGCACGCTCGCGGGCGCCACGGCGCGCTCGAAGCCGACGGGCCCGATCTCGCCCGACAGCACCTTCGCGCGCACCTCGGCGAGGGCGAGGCGGGTCTCCTCGACCCACTCCTCGTGTGACGCGTAGGCCACCTCGGCCGGCGCCCGGGCCGCCAGCACGTCGTTCACCGGAGGCAGGCGGCGGAGCAGCTCGTGCGGGGACGGGAGCGCCATGGCCCGGCGATGCTACCGGAGGCGTCGGGCGAGGGGCGACGGCCTTCGCCGAGCCCCGGGCCTGCGCGCGCCCGGGCGCCTAGCCCGCCGAACTCACGAGCCGACGAGGTCGGGGCGGCGGCTTGCGCCCGGGCGTGGCGCAGGGCCCGTCGGCGATTCAATGGGTGTCGCCACGCGTCGTCCGCTCCTCGACGTGGTGCCAGAACACGCCGTCGTCGCGGCCGACGCGCGCCCGGGCGCAATCCGCGAGCCCCGACGGCGGCTTGACGTGCGATCGGCGCCCGACGGGCCCCGTCTTTCGTGAATTCGGCGGGCTCGACGGGATGCGTGGTCCGCGCGAGGCTACGGGGCGAGCAGGCGGCGGACGGTGGGGACGAGCACGAACCGGTCCTGGTCGGCGGCGTCGAGCGCCCGCAGCCGCGAACCGATCCGCAGCCGCCACTCCTTCCACCGACGGGGCGCGAGCACGGCCCCCACCGCCGCCGCACCGATGGCGACGTCGGGCTCGGGGTGCGCGATCAGCGCCTCGGCGGCCGAGAGCCGCGCCGGCTCGTCGAGCAGCGCGTCGAGCGCCGCGGGCTCGGGACGCCACCCCTCGCCGTGGACGTGGAACATCGTCTCGACCCACGCGCGGGCCGCGTTGTCGTCGGGCGCCGCCTCCCACATCAGGAAGCGCCGCTCGGCGGCGGCGGGGAAGCGCTGGAAGAGCACGAGCGCGGCGCGGGCGTAGACCGGCGCCTCGAGCGTGCGCGTCCAGTCCACCGCGACCCCCGTGCGCGCGCGGGGCCCCTCCGCATGACGGCGGGTCGCAGCGACCTCGAGCCGGCGGAGGGCGGGCTCGGAGAGCCAGAGGTCCACCGGGTCGTCGCCGCCGCGCAGCGGCCGGGCCGCGAGCCAGCGGACGAGGGTCTCCTCGATCTCGGGCCCCCACGGCGCGAGCGCGGGCTCGCCCCGGGCCACCAGCAGCCCCTGCAGCAGCCGCTCGCTCGCCCGACGGTCGCGCATCGGCGGCCGGCGGAGCAGGGCGGGCAGGAAGTACGCGAAGAGCGTCGGCGGGAGCCCGGCCACGTCGGTCAGCGCCAGCGCGCGGACGGCGTCGTCGCCGGAGAGGTCCTCGTAGGGCCGCTCGAGCAGCGCGTCGAGGTGGCGCCCGGACACCGGGTCGAGCGCGTGCGCACGAAGGGCCGCGGGGTCGAAGAGCGCCTGGTGCGCGCGCAGGACGACGGGGTCGGCCAACCGGACCATGTCCCCCGGACATCGGTCGAGCGGGCGCGCTTCCGTACCTCCGACGGGGCGACCGGGACCGGACCGCGCCGGTCCGAGCGACGCGCGCGCCCGCGCCGACGAAGGCCCCTCGACGGACCCGGCGTGGGCGCCGCGCCCGCGCGCCGAAGCCCCCGACGACGAGGCCGGTCGAGCGACGAACGCACGTCAGGCCCCGGCCGGGACCCGCGATCTCGGTGGGGTAGGATCCCGGCCCCCGCGCCCGCCCCGCGCGCCCCCGGAGCCCCGCCGACCGTCGTGGACCTCGAGACGCCCGTCATGGCGCAGTACGCCGCGGCGAAGCGGCGGTTCCCCGACGCGCTCCTCTTCTTCCGGATGGGCGACTTCTTCGAGCTGTTCTACGAGGACGCCAAGGTCGCCAGCCAGGCGCTCGGCCTCACGCTGACGGCGCGCGACAAGGAGCGCAAGATCCCGATGGCCGGGGTCCCCGCGCGCGCCGTGGACGGGTACCTGCGCCGGCTCGTCCGTCAGGGCCACAAGGTCGCCCTGTGCGACCAGACGGAGGACCCGGCGACCGCCAAGGGCCTCGTCGAGCGCGCCGTCGTCCGCCTCGTCACCGCCGGCACGCTCACCGAGGACGCCGCCCTCGACCCCGGCGCGGCGAACTACCTGCTCGCCGTGCGCCCGGGCCGGCGCCGCGCCGGGCTCGCGTGGGTGGACCTCTCGACGGGCCGCTTCGTCGTCGCCGACGTGGACCCCACCGTGGTGCTCGACGAGGTCGCCCGCGTCGGCCCCGCCGAGGTGCTCGTCCCCGAGGGCGAGGAGGGCGACGCGCTCGCGACCCGGCTCGAGCGCGAGGCCGGCCGCGTGCCCACGCGGGTCCCGGCGTGGTCGTTCGCCGCCGAGGCCGCGGGCAAGACGCTCAAGGAGCACTTCCGCGTCGGCTCGCTGGCGGCGTACGGCCTCGACCGCGACCCGCCGTCGCTCGGCGCCGCCGGGGCCGCGCTCGAGTACCTGCGCACGACGCAGATGACCGCGCTCGCCCACGTCGTGCGCATCGAGCGCCACGACCCCGGCACCGTCGTGCTGCTCGACCGCACGAGCCGGCGCCGACTCGACCTCGTCGAGCGGGAGGGCGGCGAGCGCGACGGCACGCTGCTCGCCGTGCTGGACTCCACCAAGACCGCGATGGGCGGGCGCATGCTGCGCGAGTGGATCCTCTCGCCGCTGCGCGACGCCGCCGCGGTGCGGCGCCGCCACGACGGCGTCGAGGAGCTGGTCAAGGACGCGTTCCTGCGGCGCGACGTCGCCGGCGCGCTCGCGCAGGTCCGCGACGTCGAGCGCATCCTCGCGCGCGTCGCCACCAACCGCGCCAACGCGCGCGACCTCCTCGCGCTCGGGCTGAGCCTCCAGCCGCTCCCGGCGCTGCGCCAGATGCTGTCGCTCGCCTACTCGGGCACGCTGGCGACGCTGCGCGACGCGATCGCCCCCTTCGACGACCTGCGCGACCTCCTCGCGCGCGCCGTCGCCGACGACCCGCCGCCGGGCATCAAGGACGGCGGGCTGTTCCGCCCGGGCTTCCACGCCGAGCTCGACGAGCTGCGCGGGCTGTCGCGGTCGGGCAAGGACTGGATCGCGCAGTTCCAGGCGCGCGAGGCCGAGCGCACGGGGATCGCGTCCCTCAAGGTCGGCTTCAACCGCGTGTTCGGCTACTACCTCGAGGTGACCAAGCAGCACCTCGGCAAGGTGCCGCCGGAGTGGGTGCGGCGCCAGACCGTCGCCAACGCGGAGCGCTTCGTCACCGACGAGCTGCGCCACCACGAGGAGAAGGTGCTCGGCGCCGACGAGCGGTGCAAGGAGCTCGAGCACCGGCTCTTCCAGGAGCTGCGCGCGGGCGTCGAGGCCCGCATCCCGGCGCTGCAGGCGCTCGCGTCGGCGCTCGCCGAGCTCGACGTGCTGCAGTCCCTCGCCGAGGTCGCGGCGTCGGGAGGGTGGGTGCGCCCCGAGCTCCTCGACGACCGCACGCTCGAGCTCGTCGAGGGCCGCCACCCCGTCGTCGAGCGGCACCTGCCGCCGGGCGAGCGCTTCGTGCCCAACGACGTGGTGCTCGACGCCGAGCGGCGCATCGCGCTCATCACCGGCCCGAACATGGCGGGCAAGAGCACCTACATCCGCCAGGCGGCGGTGCTCGTGCTGCTCGCGCAGATGGGGTCCTTCGTGCCCGCGGCGCGGGCGCGCGTGGGGCTGTGCGACCGCATCTTCACGCGCGTCGGCGCCGAGGACGACCTCGCCCGCGGCCAGTCCACGTTCATGGTCGAGATGAGCGAGGCGGCGCACATCCTCCTGCACGCGTCCGACCGCAGCCTCGTCGTGCTCGACGAGATCGGCCGCGGGACCAGCACCTTCGACGGCATCGCGCTGGCGTGGGCGATCACCGAATACCTCTCCGAGGTCGTCGGCGCGCGCACGCTGTTCGCGACGCACTACCACGAGCTGACCGAGATCTCGACGCGGCTGACGTCGGTGCGCAACCTCAACGTCGCCGTGCGCGAGTGGGGCGACGAGATCGTCTTCGTGCGGCGCATCCAGGAGGGCGCGACCGACCGCTCGTACGGCATCCACGTCGCCAAGCTCGCCGGCGTGCCCGACGCGGTCGTCGAGCGGGCCAAGGCCGTGCTCGCGGGCATGGAGGCCAAGCACCGCGACCTCGGCCGCGACGTGAGCTTCGGCGGCGGCAAGGGCGAGCCCGTCCCGCGGCCGGTGCAGATCCCCCTCTTCTCCGTCGAGCCCGACCCCGTCGTCGCGGCGCTGCGCCGCGTGGACCCCGACCAGCTGACGCCGATCGAGGCCCTCAACGAGCTGGCCCGCCTGCGCCGCATGCTCGACTAGGAGCCTGTCCCGGTAGCGCGTTGCCGGGAGGTTCGCTCCTGGGACAGGCTCCTAAGTCCGGATTTCCCACGAGCCGACGAGGTCGGGGCTCGATCGGGCCACGAAGCCCCTCGTCGGTCGTGGGAGATCCGGGCCAAGCGACGGAGGCGGAGGGGGTCGCGGGCGCGGTCCGCGAGCCGCCGCCACCGCGCGCGCCGACGCGAGCCGCGCGAGCACGGGATGCGCTGGCACGGACCGGCACCGAGCGCCTCGCGCGCTTGCGAGCGCCGACCGCGCGTCGGGCCCCGGTCGGGGCGCGCGAGGACGGTCCGGGCGCGTCCGCGACGAGGGCACGGGCGGCTCGTCCCGTACACTCCCGCCGTGCCCCGCCGAGCCCGCGTCATCGTCACGACCTACGAGCGGCTCCACCTCCTGCGGCTCGCGCTGCGGGGGTGGGCGCGCCAGACGGTCTCCGACTTCGCGCTCACCGTGGCCGACGACGGGTCCGGGCCCGACACCACCGCGTTCGTCGCGGCCTTCGCGCGCACGGCGCCGTTCCCGGTGGACCACGTCTGGTGGGAAAATCGCGGCTTCCGCCGCGCGGGCATCCTCAACGAGTCCGTCCGCCGCTCGCAGGGCGAGCCGCTGCTCGTGTTCACCGACGGCGACTGCGTGCCGCCGGCGCGCTTCCTCGAGCGGCACCTCGCCGCGCACGCGCCGCGCAGCTTCGCGGTCGGCGGCGCGGTCAAGCTCGACCGGGCCACCAGCGAGGGCCTGCGCGAGGCCGACGTGGACGCGGGACGGGTCGAGGCGATCCGGCCGCTGGGCGAGCGCTTCGACCTGTGGCGCAAGGGCTGGAAGAGCCGCGTGGGCGTGGCGCTCCACCTCCCGCGGCGGCCCAAGGTGGTCGGGTTGAACATCGGCGTGGACCGGCGCCTCTTCGAGGAGGTCAACGGCTACGACGAGGCGTTCGTCGGGTACGGCCTCGAGGACTCCGACCTGCGCGACCGCGTCATGGCGACCCGCCCGCGGCCGACCGTCCGCGTCCTCTACGGGCGCAACGACACCGTGCACCTCTGGCACCCCCCCGCCGCGACGGCGGGCCAGAAGGTGAACCTCTCATACTACCAGAGCGCCCGTCCCGTCCGCTGCGCACGCGGCCTCGCGTAGCGGACGGCGAAGCGCCCGCGGCCGGGCGAAGGGACGCGGGACGAGCCGGGGAAGGGCCCCGCGAGCGCGCGGGGCCCGTGCTCACTTCGTGGGCGCGGGCTCGGTCGGCTTGACCGGCTCGGCGGGCTTCGCAGGCTCGGTCGGCGTCGAGGGGGCCGCCGGCTTCGGCGCGTTCTGCTTCATGAGCTCGCCGAGCGACGGCGAGTACTTGAAGGGCTTGAGCATCAGCCCCTCGCCCTTGAAGGTGGCCGTCATGCGGCCCGGCGCCTTCGTGGGGTCGCTGCTCGCCTTCTTGAGGTCCTCGACCGAGAACGACCACGTGACGGACTTGCCGTCCTCGCCCTTCGTGCCGTTGGTCTCGGTGACGGTGCCGGGGAAGGTGAACGTCGCCTTCGAGCCGAAGTCGCCGAGGAGGTCGGCCATCATCCCCATCATCGCGCCGGCGTCGAAGCCGCCGAACCCGCCCTGCGCGCCGTTGGCGCCGCCGCCGAGCATCCCGCGCATGGGGCCCATGGCGTCCATGTCGAGCGTCCACGAGCCGTCGTCGTTCTTGCGCAGCTCGGCGGTCATCGTGCGGAACGCGGCGCGGCCCAACGCGTCGAAGCCCGAGAAGGCGAACTCGCGCTTGGCGACCCGCTTGCCGTTCTTCACCTCGCTCGACACCGACTTCACCGAGACGCCGGGCGTCGCGGCGAGCTCGGCCTTGAGCGTCGCCTCGCCGAAGCTGCCCTCGAGCATCTTCTCGACGTCCAGGTCGTCGGGGAGCTGCGGAGCGCCGGGGCCGCCGGGCCCGCCCGGGCCGCCGACGCCGAACATCTTGGCGGTCTCGAGGAGCTGACGCGTCTTCTCGATGTCGATCGTGATCGTGTCGGTGCACGTGCCCGACCCGTCGGCGAGGATCGTGGTCTTCGTCTCGTTCTGCATGCACGCCGTGCCGAGCACGGCGAGGGCGACGGCGACGAGGGCGCGAGCGGCGCGGGACGCGGTCATCGAGGGGGAGCTCCCGGGGGAAGGCGGCGGGGCCGCGAGCGGCGGATGATAGCGCAACCCGTGCGGCGCAGGCCGGCGGGCCGCGGGGTCAGGGGAGGCGGCGGAAGAGGTCCACGAGGGCTTGGCCGAACCACCCCCGGAGCCGGGCCCGCGGGGCCGACTCGGGGTCGGCGTAGGGCGCGAGCTCGTCGGGGGCGACGCCCAGCGCGGCTTCGAGGCGCGCGGTGTCGGCCTCGACGATCGCCACGGGTGCGAGGGCTGCGTCGTCGGGGGCCGCGATCGCCGCGGGGGTGAGCAGCGCGGCCTCGGCGCCGCCGGAGACGAGCACCACGGCGCGGGGCCCGAGCGCTCGCCGCAGGTCGGTCAGCGCCGACGCGGCGGCGGCCGGGTCGGCCGCGAGCGGCGCGCCCACGCGGTACGTGACGGGGTGGTCGCCCAGCCGGGCGCGGGCGGCGGCGAGCGCGTCGCCGGGCAGCCCGGTGAGGTCCACCACGAGCCCCGCCGCCTTCGCCGCGTCGAGCACACGCTCGCGCGTCGCGACGTCGGGCAGCGCGGCCGCGGCGAACGGCTCGACCCAGCGCGCCCCGAGGTCGCGCAGCGTCGAGAGGACGCGCGGCTCGCGCGCCGCGGCGACGGCGCACGCGACGCGGGGGAGCACGGCGGTGCGGCCGCCGCGCGCGGCGTTGACGAGGTCGGACGCGCGCTGCGCGAGCGTCACGTCCTTCGCCCGCGCGGAGAGCCCGGCGGTCGCGCGGGTCCACGCGACGAGGAGCCCGTCGTCGCGCTCGTCCACGGGGACGATCACGACGGCGTGCCCGGGCGCGAGGAACGCGGCGCGGTCGAGCGCGGGGGCGGAGGCGGGCGTCGTCGCGACGACGTCGCGCAGCCGCTGCACCACGGCGGGCGACTCGACGGCGCGCGGCCCCTCGCGCAGCACGTAGCCGGCGGCCTCGCGCCCGGTGGCGAGCGGCGCCTCGTGCTCGGCGAGCGCGACGAGCGCGTGGCCGACGACGCGCGCGACCGCCTCGAGGCACTCGGGCTTGAGGTTCTCCACGTCGTCGGTGGTCTTGTGGTAGTTCGGGTGGTCGCCCGCGCTGTGCGCGAAGAACGCGGGCACGCCGCGCTCGTGGAACGGCCAGTGGTCGGAGTTGCCGTCCACGCGGAACGGCCGGGTCGTCGCGCGCAGCGCCTCGGGGAGGCGCGAGAGCGCGAGCGCGTACTGCGCGGGGTAGGCCTCGCCGCCGCCGAAGTTCACCTCGGGCTTGCCCTGCCCCGTCATGTCCATGTTGAGCATGGCGACGACGGCGCGGTGCGGGAAGCACGGGTCGCGGGCCAGCGAACGGGACCCGACCAGCCCCTGCTCCTCGGCGCCGAACCACGCGAAGACCACCGTGCGCTTCGGCCGCCAGCGGTTGCGCTGCAGCGTCTCGGCGAGCGCGAGCAGCGACGAGGAGCCCGACGCGTTGTCGTCGGCGCCGTTGAACACACGGCCGGCGGCGTCGAGGCCGAGGTGGTCGAGGTGGGCGCCGACCACGACGACCTCGTGGCGGAGGTCGGGGTCGGAGCCGCGCATCATCGCGACCGCGTTGTGGCCGAGCACCTTCGGGTGGAAGCGGCCGTTCACCTCGACGCGCACGGCGACGCCCGTGCCGAACGAGCGCCCGGGGTCGCCGCCGTCGCGGCTCGCCTTGAGGTCGGCGAGCGTGCGTCCGCGCTTCTCGAGGATGCGGTCGGCCACGCCGCTCGCCACCCACAGCGCCGGCAGCGTCGAGCGGTGGAACTTCTCCTGGATCGTGCCCGGGACCGGGTCCTTGCCCTCGGCGATGAGGAACGCGACCGCGCCGCGGTCGGCGGCGAGCGCCGACTTCGAGCCGATCTGGCGCTCGGTGGCGAAGTCGGCCTCGCGCGAGGTCGGGGCGCCGCGGATCGCGAGCACCACCTTGCCCTTCACGTCCACGCCGTCGTAGTCGTCCCAGCCGCGGTCCTTGGCGGAGATGCCGTAGCCGACGAAGACGACCTCGGCCTCCGCCTTGGCCGCGCCGGTGTAGGCGAGGTCGACGAAGTCGTCGCCGTAGCGGACGTCCTGGCCGTCGACCTGCAGCGCGATCGGCGGCACGACCTCGGTGGAGCCGAAGACGAAGTCGTCGAGGTAGTCGCCGTCGGGGTCGGCGGGGTCGAGCCCGAGCTCGCCGAGCTTGCTCTGCATCCACGTCTCGGCCTTGCGTCCGCCGCCGAACCCCGTCTTGCGCCCCCACATCTCGTCGGCGGCGAGCTCGCGGGCGAACTCGAGCGCCCGGGCGCCCGACAGCCCGGCCAGCGGGTCCTCGGCGTCCTCGGCGCGCGCGCGCGACGTCGGGGTGAGCAGCGCCGCGGCCAGGACGGCGAGACGGAACGGGGAGCGCAGTCGCATCGGGGACTCCGGGGGGCGGGGCGACAGGGTAGTCGCCCGCGGGCCCGGCGTCAGCCGCCCGAAGCCGTCCGGCGGTAGCGCAGCCAGTGGATGTCGCGACCCGCGGCGCGCCAGCGCTCCTCGAAGACGGTCACGCGCGCGCCGGGCGGGAGCCGCACCCAGCCGGGCGACGGGTACACGCTGTCCATGCCGGGGGCGGCCGACATGCCGACGTGGATCTCGGCGGCGTACTCGGGGCTGTCGGTGGCGAGCACGACCTCCCCCCCGGGCACGAGCGAGCCGGCGAGGCTGGCGGCGAACTCCCCCGCGAAGAGGCGGTAGCGCGCGTGGTGCTTCTTCGGCCACGGGTCGGGGAAGTGGATGTGGTAGGCCGAGACGACGCCGGGCGAGAGGAAGGGGACGACGAGGTCGGCCGCGGGGCGCCAGATGAGCCGCACGTTGTCGGCGCCGACGCCGTGGGCGGCGAGGCGACGGGCGTACCGCTCGACGCGCTTGCGGCTGTACTCGATGCCGAGCCAGTTCGACTCGGGGTGGTCGCGCCCCTGCTCGAGGAGGAAGTCGTCTTCGCCGGGGCCGATCTCGACGACGAGCGGTCGGTCGGGGTGCACGAAGGCGCGACGCGGCCCGCCCCCGAGGACCCAGTCCTCCCAGGTCGTCTCGTAGGGGCGGCGGGGCTCCACAGCCCCGTTCCTACCGCGACCGGCGTCGATCGGCGAGCGTGCGCGAGGACGAACGGCGTCCGGCGGGCTGGCGCGGGCTCGCTCGCGCTCAGTCGTCGGCGGCGGCGGGCGCGGCGCCCGGCACGCCGTTGTAGCCGACGGTCGCGTCGTGGGCCTTGAGCGCGAGCTCGACGCGGTTGCGGACCTCGACCTTGGCGAACACGGCCATCAGCGCGTTCTTGACCGTCTTCACGGTGATCCCGAGGTGCGAGGCGACCTCGGCGTTGGTCAGGCCGCGCGCGACGTCGAGGGCGACCTCGGCTTCGCGCAGCGTGAGGCGAAAGCGCGTCTGCAGCCGACGGATCGACGGCTCGGAGAACAGCCCGGGCGGCGCGAGCCGGATGCAGTACCACCGCGCGGGGTCCTTGCGGATCGCAACGATCGTGGCGCGGAACGGGCGGCCGCTCTCGGCGGCGACGAGGATCTCGCCGGGCGGCTGCGCGTTCTCGCTGCGGTCGAGACGCGACCGGAACGCCGAGAGAGCCTCGTGGAGCGCGGCCAGTGCGGTGCCGTCGGCGTCGTAGAGGCGGCTGCGCGCGGCGGGGTTCGCGTAGACCTGCCGCAGCTGATGGTCGTAGAGGAGCACCCCGCGCTCGGTGTCGCCATCGAGCAGCTCCCGGAGCGGAAGCGACTCGTGGTTGTCCGACGCGGCGGCCCTTCCGGTCACGCATGCCTCCCGACGTCGACGGGCGCCGCCCGCGCGGCCCCGATGCGAACGCTCGTCGATGCATCCCAACCTACTCCCGAACGGGGCTGGGCACACGGGGACCGGTGGCCCGGAAATCCCCCGGCGAAGAACGGTCATCCTGTTGCCACGCCGGGAGTTGGGGCGAGGGGAGGCGGTCGGGTCGGCCGCGGCCTTCCGGGGGCGCCGTCCGCCGACGGCGGCGCTGCTCCGCGGCCTTGACGCCCCTCCGAGGCGGGCTACCCTTCGCCTTCCACCGCGGGGTGGAGAAGTGGTATCTCGTCAGGCTCATAACCTGGAGGTCGCGGGTTCGACTCCCGCCCCCGCAACCACGAGGGCCGCTGCCGCAAGGTAGCGGCCCTCGCCATTTCCAGGCCCGCTGCTGCCTCGATCACGTGCGGGGCGGGAGTCGACCCGCGACCGGGTGGGGTGGTAGGCGACGGGGCTCCGACTCGGAACTTCCCGTCGCGAGACCGCGCGGGCCGAGGCGAGGCCAGGCACCGCAGGCGAAGAGCCCCGGAGGCGGGTTCCTGACCCGCTGAGGAGGCTCTTCGCCGAGGACGCCTCGCCGCAGCCCGGTCCGTGCGGGCGCAGCAGGGAAGGTTCCGAGGCGGAGCCCGTGGGTGCGAAGCACCCGCAGGCGCCGTAGGAGGGGCCACATGGCCCCTCCTGAGGGAGCGCCGCGCACGCGCGGGCGCCGCGCCGCGTCCACGGACGAGCGTCGCGTCCGACCGACCGGCCGCCATCCGGTCCGCGCGCGGTCCTTCGAACTTCGGCGCTCGCGCGGGTTCGACTCCCGCCCCCTGCGCTCGGCGCTGCGCGCCGTCCTCGGGGAAGGCTCGCTGCGCTCGCCCCCCGCGTGCTCTGCGGGGGCTTCGCCCCCGCTCCCCCGCACGAGGGCCGCTGCCGCAAGGTAGCGGCCCTCGCCATTTCCAGGCCGCTGCTGCCTCGATCACGTGCGGGGCGGGAGTCGACCCGCGACCGGGTGGGGTGGTAGGCGAAGCACCCGCAGGCGCCGTAGGAGGGGTGTCATCACCCCTCCTGAGGGAGCGCCGCGCACGCGCGGGCGCCGTGCCGCGTCCACCGCAAGCGTCGCGTTCGGCCGACCGGCCGCCATCCGGTCGGCGACCGCGGGGCGCTCCTCGCACCGTCGAGCCGCGATGTCCCCTCGAGCGCCCCGAGATGGGGGTCAGGGCGAGCGCCGCGAAGCGGCGGGAGCCCGGGTCGGGGGGCGCAGCCCCCCGACCACAGCACTCGGCGCTGCGCGCCGTCCTCGGGGAGGGCTCGCTGTGCTCGCCCCCCGCGCGCTCTGCGGGGGCTTCGCCCCCGCTCCCCCGCACCCCGACACTTCACCTGCCCCCCTCGCCGTGCCGACTCCGTAGGATCGTGCCTCGGGGCGCCTCGCCCCCCGGAGACCCCCGATGCGACTCCTCGCCCCCGCTGCGCTCCTTGCCGCGGCCGTCCTCGCCGCCACGCCGGTCGCAGCCGGTGGAGAGCGCTTCGCGAAGCAGCTCGAACAGAAGGCCCCGACAGTCGTCGTCCTCAAGCTCGTGCTCAAGATCGGCGAGCACGAGAACGCCGTCGAGCGCGTGGCGACCGTGATCGACCCGGCCGGGGTCGTCATGACGACCGGGCTCGGGTCCACGCGCGGCGGGGTCAAGGTCGCCATCGAGAGCGCGCGTGTCGTATTCCCGGGCGACGAGAAGGAGTACGACGCGGTGCTCGGCGCCTTCGACAGCCGGCTCGGGCTCTCCTTCTTCCGCGTCAAGGACCTCGGCGGGAAGAAGATCGCCAGCGTGAACCTCGACGACGCCGTCGAGCCCAAGGTCGGCGACGAGCTGTTCGGGGTGTCGCGGCTCGAGGACGGGTTCGACTACGCCCCGTTCTACGGGACCTGCGAGGTGGTCGGCCAGGTCACCAAGCCGCGCGCGATGTGGATGGCGACCGGGTCGATCGTGGCGGCGCTCGCGCACCCCCTCTACGCCGCCGACGGACGCGTGGCGGGGATCCTCATCCAGCAGCAGGGCGTCTCCGAGGGCCCGCGGTGGGCCAAGACGTTCCTGCTGCCGATGTCGGCGGCCAAGCTCGTGATCGCACAGGCCGTCGAACGCTCGGCGAAGGCCCTCGAGGACGCCAAGGCGGCCGCGCAGGACGGCGCCGACACCGCGGCCCCCGACGCGCCGCCGGCGATGGGCGGCGACGACGCCAAGCCGGGCGACGGCACGCCGCCGGGCATGGGCGGCTGACCCGCGACGGACGGGACCCGCGGCCGCAGGCCTCCCGGGTGCCGTCACCCGGGAGACCTCGTCGTCGCGACGTCGCAGGGGTCAGTCGCGGTCGTCGGGCTCGTCGTCGCCCGCGTCGGCCGACGACTTCGAGGGTCGCCGCCGCGGCGACGGCGGCGTGGACGCGGCCTTCTCCTTGTCGGCCGCCTTGGCGCCGTCGCGCTCCTCCTCGAGGCGGGCCATCGACTCGCCGAACTTGCGGTCGACCGACTCGATCGCCGCGCGGAGGTCCACGCGCTTGGCCTCGTCGGCCGCGGCGGCGTCGGCGAGAGCCGCGACCGCCTTCGTGCGCGAGCTCTCGTAGCGGGCGACCTCGCGCAGCGCGCGCACGTCCACCTCGCGGACACGGCGGGCGGCGTCGTCGGCGGGCGCGGGCTCGGCGCGCCCGGCGGCGAGCTCGGTGCGGACCTTGCGGAGCGCCGACAGGCTGCGCTCGAGGGCGCGGATCTCGGCCTCGACCGCGGCCTGGCGCGGCGAGGGCGCCGCGGACGCGGGGGCGGGCCCGGCGTCGTCGCCGGCGCGGGCGACGGAGGGGACGAGCGGGACGAGGACGGCGGCGAGGAGCGCGAGGGCCCCGGCCGCGGCGCGGACGCTGTGCATGGGAGTCTCCTGGGGACCCGGGACGTTCCCGGGTCGACGTCAGGAACTCGCGCGAGCACGGGCCGCGGTCACGCGCGCGGTCGCCGCCGGCCGGCCCCGTACCGGGCGCGGTTGGCGTCGAAGTCGGGCGCGGGCAGCGCCGCCGCGCGGCGGGCCGCCTCGTCGGCGTCGAGGTCGGCGCGCCGCGCCTCGAGGCGCACGATCTGGAGCCCCTTGCGACGGGCCACGATCTCACGCAGCGTGCGTCCGTGCGGGGCGTCCGGCCACGCGCCGGGGCGCTCGGTGACCGAGAAGAGCGCCGGCAGCACGGTGCGGGCGTAGCGCGCGTAGGCCGGGTTGTCGGTCTGGACGACGAAGAGCCCGCCGGGGCGGAGCGCGCGGTGCACGGCGAGGAGCACCTCGGGCGTCAGCTGACGGCGTTCGCGACGGTCGGCGTCGTAGTAGGGCTGCGGGTGGTAGAGGTGGATCTCGTCCACCGAGGACGGCGCGCAGCGTGCGGTCACGACCTCGCTCGCGTCGCCCCACGCGAACTTGCAGTGCGCCAGCCCGCGCTGCCCCGCACGCAACGACGCGAAGCGGACCGCCGGCGGCACGAGGTCGATCCCGAGGTGGTCCATCGTCGGCCGCCGCAGCGCCGAGGCGACGAGGAAGCGCCCGTTCCCGCACCCGAGGTCGAGCACCCGCGGGGCGTCGCGCCCGAACAGCGCGACCCAGTCGAGCGGCGTGCCGGGGTCGCCCAGCCCGACGCGGGTCCGGGTCCAGCGCTCGCGGGGGAGCGGCGCGCCCGGGAACGGCACGCCGCACGTGGACTCTTGGTCGCGACCGGGCTCCATCGAGCGCCGAGCCTAGCCCGCCGGACGGCCTTCCGCGCGGCGAACGCACGTCGGGCCCCGGTCGGGGCCCGCGGATCGGGCCCGCGGCGCGCGTCAGGCGTAGCGGAAGTCCCCCATCTGGGCGATGCGCGCGGTGTAGAAGCCCGGCGGCGTGTCCGGGACGCCGTTCCCGTCGATCCACCGGTTGAAGAAGCCGAACAGCGCGCAGGTCGTGACCGCGTCGAAGACCTCGTCCTCGCCCCAGCCCGCCGCGAGCACCGCGTCGGCGTCCTCCTGGCGCAGCGACGCGGGCTCGAGCGTGAGGCGTTCGAGGTAGCCGAACAGGGCCTTCTCCTTCGGATCGATCGGCGCCGTGCGCCAGTCACGGCACACCGCGTCCACGAGAGGCTGGTCCTTGAGGAGGAACGCCGCGACCGCGGCGTGCGCCGACGTTCAGAACAGGCAGTGGTTGCGCGACGAGGTGAACGCCGCGATGAGCTCGCGGAAGCCCGGCGACAGCCGCGACGGGCCGCGCAGCACCTCCTGCGCGAGCCGCCCGAGCGCGTCCCCGAGCGCCGGCCGCCACGCGAACAGGCGCCAGATGCCGGGCACCGGCTGGCCCGCCGCCTCCGCGGCGCGCACGCCGGCCCCGTAGCGGCTCGCGTCGTCCGGGCGGTGCTCGAGGAGGGACTTGAAGAACATCACGAGGCCTCGGAGGGGGCGGTCGGACCGGCCGGGAGGGAACGCCGCGGCCGTGACGGGCTTCCCGCCCGACGGACGGAGCGGCGGCCGGCGGGCGAGGTCGCGCGAGACTCGCCGGGCCCGGCTCCGTAGCATCGTGCCGTGGACGGCGCCCGCCCGAAAGCCCCCGGTCTCCCGCGCCTCGACCCCGCCCGCGTCGGGGACCTGCGGGCCCACCTGCGGGTGTTCCTGCTCGCCGCCCTCGTCGGCGTCGCGGGCGGCCTCACCGCGATCGGCTTCCAGAAGCTGACCGACGCGACCCGGGTCGCCTTCTTCGCGCTGTTCGGGCAGCAGGCCGAGTCGCTGCTCGCGGGCGCCGAGCGCCTCTCGTGGTGGCAGGCGCTCGTGCTGCCCGCGCTCGGCGCGACGATCGGCGCGACGCTGCTCTACGTGGTGTTCCGACGCCGCGGCTCGTACGGCATCGCCGACATCATGGAGACGGTCTCGCTGCGCCGCGGCGAGGTGCGGCTGCCCGACGTGCTCGCGCGCAGCGTGTCCACGGCGGCGGTGATCGGGACCGGCGGCTCGACCGGCCGCGAGGGCCCGATCATCCAGCTCGGCGCCGCGATCGCGTCGTGGACCGGACGCGTCGCGCGCCTCACGCCCCGCGACCTCTCGGTGCTCATCGCGTGCGGCGCGGCGGCGGGCATGGCCGGCGCGTACAACGCGCCCATCGGCGCGTCGATGTTCGTGATGGAGGTGATCCTCGGGTCGTTCGTGATGGAGCAGTTCGCACCCGTCATCGTCGCGAGCGTGACGAGCACGCTCACGGTGCGCGCCGTCGTGGGCGAGCTCCCGCTCTACCAGGTGCCGCAGGCGTCGGTGGGGAGCCCGTGGGAGGCCGTGCCGATCTTCGTGCTGGGCGTGCTGGCCTCGCTCGCGAGCTGGGGCTTCCTGCGCGCGATGACGTGGGCCGAGGACGGCGTGAGCGCGCTGCGGCTGCCGCGCGGGGCCCGCGCCGTGCTCGCGGCCCTCGTGGTCGGCGCGCTCGGCATCGCCTTCCCGGCGGTGTGGGGGAACGGCTACGACGCGGTGAACGAGCGGATCCTCTCGCTCTCGCTCCCCGTCGCGCCGCTCGCGCTGCTCGTGCTCGCCAAGATCGCCGCGACCGCGGCGACGGGCGCCGGCGGCGTCAGCGGCGGCGTGTTCACCCCCACGCTGTTCGTCGGGGCGGGCCTCGGCGCCGCGTTCGGCCTGCTCGTGCGCGACGTGTTCCCGACGGTGGACCCGGGCCTCTACGCGCTGATCGGCATGGGCAGCGTGCTCGCGGCGACGACGCACGCGCCGCTGATGTCGATCCTCGTCCTCTTCGAGATGACCCACGACCCGCCCCTCATCGCCCCGCTCATGCTCGGCGCGGTGACCGCGACGCTGGTCGCGAAGGTGCTCGGCGCCGACAGCCTCTACACGGCGCGCCTGCGTCGCCGAGGCGTCCGCCTGCCGGCCGGGACCGAGGAGGCGGCGCTGCTGCGCACCTACGCCCGCGACCTCGTCCGCACCGACGCGCCCGTGCTCCCGGCGCAGGCGCCGCTCGCGCGCGTGCTCGACGTGTTCCTCAACTCGCGCGCCGACGCCCTCTACGTCGTCGGGGACGGCGGCCGCTACGTCGGCGTCGCGAGCCTGCACGACGTCAAGAGCGTGCTGGGCACCGCGGGCGAGGGCCTGCCCGCGATCGCGATGGACGTCGCCGTCCCCGTGGCGCCCGTCGAGGAGGACGTGGCCGTCGGCGAGGCGCTCGCGCGCTTCCAGGACTCCGACCTCGACGAGGTCCCCGTCGTCGCGGGGCGCGACGACCCGCGCTTCGTCGGCTCGCTCTCGCGCCGCGACATCCTCGCGATGCTGCGCCACGAGGTGCTCCACGAGCCGTCGCGGCCCACGCGCGTCGCCACGCGCGGCCCCGGCGCGCCCACCTACGTGGACCTGCCGTCGGGCTGGCAGGTCACCGAGGTGGACGTCCCCGACGCGCTCGTGGGGAAGGCGCTCGACCCGGCCGCGTGGCGGCGAGAGCACGGCGGGACGCCCATCGTCGTGCTGCGCTCCGACGGGGCGGGCGGCCGCACGCCGACCGCGCCCGACGCCGTCGCGCTCGCCCCCGGCGACCGCCTCGTCGTCGTGGGGCCGGGCCCCGCAGCCCCGTAGCCGGCGTCGGCGTCGTGGGCCGCCGGGCCCGCCGCCGCCACCGGCGGCGAGGCGGTGCGATCGTGCGGGCCCGTCCCGACGTCGTGCCCGCGACGTCGATCAGACGCCGACCTCGGCGAGGAAGGCGGCGGGGTCGAGCCGCGCGCCGGTCGCCTGGGCGAGGTGCTCGTCCCACGAGCGTGTCGCGCCCGGCCGGAAGAACTGGCGCGAGAGGAACGCGCCCGCACGGCCGTTGCCCACGAGCCCGCCGCCCGTGCTCTTCTCGATCGCTCGCGCCAGCTGCGAGGCGGTGCACTCCCCCATCAGGTAGGAGTGGTAGTAGACCGGCGCCGTGGCGACGTGGATCTTCGCGGCCCAGTCCGGCGCCCGGCGCCCGTCGGGGCGGCGCACGCGCTGGTAGCGCTCGACGAGGTCCCACCACAGCGTGTCGAGGTCCTGCTCGGGGTCCCGGTAGAGGGCCCGTTCGAAGCGCGTCATGACGAGCACCCAGCGCGCGAAGACGAGCATGCCCTCGCGGAACGCGGCCGCGGCGAGCGCGGCGAGGCCCTCGGCCTCCGACGCCGGCACCCCGGCGACCTTGGTGAGCCACGTGCCGTCCTTGCTCAGGCGGCCGAAGAGCATCGCGATGGCCTCGGTGCTCGACATGTGCGGCGGGCGGCGCAGCGCCCACGGCAGCGTGCGGTCGATCTCGAGGTCGTAGATCGCGTGGCCGAACTCGTGGAGCATCGTGCCCATCCACCGCTCGTTGGGCACGTTGTTGCACAAGACGCGCACGTCGCCGCGCCGGTCGATGTGGGAGCAGAACGCGTGCTGGCACTTGCCGGCGCGGGGGAGCAGGTCGCTGTTGGCGAGCGCGGGCCGGATGTCGAGGCCGAGCGCGTCGTAGGTGCGGGTCGTCAGCGACACGACGTCGCGGTCGGCGAAGAACCGGTCGAAGGAGGGGCGGCCCGTCTCGGGCGCCTCCTGGAAGAACGGGTCCTCGTAGTGCCACGGCCGCAGCGCGTCGGGGGTCGTCTTGAACCGCGCAGCGAGCCGGGCGTCGAGCGCCGCCTTGTAGGCCGAGAACGGGGCGTCGGTGGCGCGGTCCACGCGCTCGAGGAAGTCGTCGAGCCACGCGGGGTCCACGTCCTGGCCGGCGAGCGCGAAGGCGTAGTGGTCGGGGAAGCCGACCGCGCGCGCGACCTCGTTGCGCAGCCGGACGAGCGCGCGGACGTCGTCGGCGACGACGGCCCCGACCGCCTTGCTCGCGCGCCAGGCCTCCTCGCGCAGCGAGACGTCGTCGCTGCGCTTGAGGATCTCGACGAGCTCGTTGTCGCCCCGCACGACGCCGCGGACCTGGCCGCGCGTCGTGGCGTAGCGCTCGTTGACCGAGGCCTCGAGCTCGACGATCGCCAGCCGGGCGTCGCGCGGCGCCCGGTAGCGGCGGAGGTCGCGCGCCAGCACCTCGAGCCCGCGGCGGACGAGCGGGTCGGCCACCCCCTCGTCGAGGCTGCGGACGATGCGCTCGTACCCCTCGGCGTCCTCGCACGCCGCCTCGAGCGCGGCGCGCGCGCGCCGGAGCCGGTCGGTGTGCTCCGGCGAGGCGTCGGTGTTGAGCGCCCACCACGCGAGCGAGGACTCGGTGTGGAGCGGCTCGAGGCGCTCGGTCCAGGCGGTCAGCACTTTCGAGGCGGCGCGGTCCGGCACGGGGAGCCCTCCGACGGTCCCCCGAGCGTATGCGAGCGCCCGCGGCGGCGGGGAGAACCGCCCGGCCGCGACGACCCCGGTCCGGCACCACGGCGAGGAGCGGACGGCGCGCGGCGAGGCACTTCGAGTCGCCGGCGGGCCCTGCGCCACGCCCGCGCCGAGGACGCCGCCCCGACCTCGTCGGCTCGTGAGCTCGGCGGGCGGGCCCGCCGGTCAGGCGAACACGCGAGCGACGATGCGGTCCTTGCCCGACCGCTTCGCCTCGTACATGAGCTCGTCGGCCCGGTTGAGCGGGACCTGCGCGTCCACGGGCACCGTCTCGAAGGTGCCCAGCCCGGCGCTCATGCCGACGGAGGCCCCGCCCTCGCGGAACGAGCGCAGCATCCCGTCGCGGATGCGCTCGGCGACGTGCATCGCGTCGGCCGCGCCGGTCTCGGGCATCAGCACCGCGAACTCGTCGCCCCCGAGGCGCGCGCAGAGGTCGACCTTGCGCACCGCGCCCGCGATCAGCCGGCCCACGCGTGCGAGCAGCTGGTCGCCGGCCAGGTGGCCGCGCTCGTCGTTGACCCGCTTGAAGTCGTCGAGGTCGAGGTAGAGCAGCGAGAGCGGGCGGCCGTGCCGGCGCATGCGCTCGAGCTCGAGCACGAGGCGCTCGTGGAAGGCCCGCGCCGTCGCGAGCAGCGTCAGCGGGTCCTCGCGCGCCAGGCGCCGCTCGGCCTCGAGCAGCGCGGCGATGCGGTCGCGGTCGGCGCGGGCGCGGGCGACGCCCCACGCGACGGCCGACGTCGAGACGAGCGTGACGGCCGCGTGCCACCCGTGGATCGTACGGAACTGCCCCGCGAGCACGACGTAGGAGACGAGCACGGTGCCGGCCGCCATCGCGGAGCCGGCGAGGCCGGCGTAGAGCCCCCCGCCCCACGCGAGCACCGCCACCGGCGCGATCTGGAAGATGAAGAGCAGGATCTCGTCGCCGGTCAGCCAGTCGAGGAAGCCGATGACGGCCATCGCCGCGAGGCAGGCGGGGTAGAGCACGGCCCGTCGCGCCGCGAGGCGGTCCAGCCAGCGCGCGAGGGCCGGCCCGGGGGTCGGCCCCCCGTCGTCCACCGCGAGTCCCATGCGCCTAGCCTAACCCCACGGCCGCCGCGAGGCCCGCGCGCGCGCCGGCCGCCGAGGGGCGGCCGCACCGCGGGCGCGACCCGCGGTCACGCGCCGGGACGGGCGAGCTTCTTGTACTTGCCCTTCTTCGACGCGGCCTCGACGCCGGCCGCGGCGTCGCGCTCCGCCTTCTTCTCGCGGTAGTACTCGTAGGTCCCCTCGGTGTAGGTGACCTTGCCGTCGCCCTCGAACGCGACGATGTGCGTCGCGACGCGGTCGAGGAAGTAGCGGTCGTGGGTCACGACGATCGCGCAGCCGGGGAACGCGACGAGCGCCTCCTCGAGCACGCGCAGCGTCTCGAGGTCGAGGTCGTTGGTGGGCTCGTCGAGGATGAGGACGTTGCCGCCCTTCTTGAGCAGCTTGGCGAGCTGGAGGCGGTTGCGCTCGCCGCCGGAGAGCTGGCCCACGAGCTTGCTCTGGTCGGGACCGCGGAAGAGGAACCGCGAGAGGTACCCGCGGACGTGGATCTCCTCCTTGCCCACCTTGATCGTCTCGCCGCCTTCGGCGACCTCCTCGAACACGGTGCGGTCGTCGTGCAGCGTCTCGCGGTTCTGGTCCACGTAGCAGAACACGGTGTTCTGCCCGATCTCGACCGTCCCCGCGTCGGGGCGCTCCTGCCCCGTCATCACGCGGAGCAGCGTCGTCTTGCCCGCGCCGTTGGGGCCGACGACGCCGACGATGCCGCCCGGCGGCAGCTCGAGGTCGAGCTGGTCGAAGAGCACCTGGTCGCCGTAGGCCTTGCGCACGCCGCGCAGCGAGATCACCTTGTCGCCCAGCCGCGGCCCGGTCGGCAGACGCAGCTCGACCGTGCCCTTGCGGGCGTCGAGCTCCTGCGCCTCGAGGTCGTGGAAGCGCGCGACGCGGGCCTTGTTGCGCACGGTGCGGGCGCTCGGCGTCGCCCGGATCCACTCGAGCTCGCGCGCGAGGATGCGCTGGCGCGCCGACTCCTGCGCCTGCTCCTGCTCGAGCCGGCGCCGCTTCGCGTCGAGGAAGGCCGAGTACGACCCCTCGAAGACGAAGATGCGGCCGCGGTCGAGCTCGACCATCTGGTTGGTGGAGTGCTCGAGGAACCAGCGGTCGTGGGTGACGAGCAGCCACGCACCGTGGTAGTTGGTCAGGAAGTGCTCGAGCCACTCGGTCGTCGCGGCGTCGAGGTGGTTCGTCGGCTCGTCGAGCAGCAGCAGGTCGGGGTGCTGCATGAGGAGGCGGCACAGGGCCACGCGGCGCCGCTCGCCGCCGGAGAGCTTGCTGACGTCCGCGTCGGGCGGCGGGCACGACAGCGCCTCCATCGCGAGCTCGATGTGGTGGTCGAGCTCCCAGCCCTCCTTGCGCTCGATCTGCTCCTGCACCGCGGACTGCTTGTCGAGCACCGCCTGCATCTCGTCGGGAGTCAGGTCCTCGGCGAGGCGGTTGGAGAGCCGGTCGAACTCGGTGAGCAGGTCGCGCACCGCCTTGGCGCCCTCCTCGACGTTGCCGAGGACGTTCTTGCTCGGGTCCAGCCGCGGCTCCTGCGGGAGGTAGCCGAACGTGACGCCGGAGAACGGGCGGACCACGCCGTCGTGGTCGGTGTCCTCGCGCGCGAGGATCCGCAGCAGCGTGGACTTCCCCGAGCCGTTCTCGCCCACGATGCCGACCTTGGCGTCGGCGTAGATCGAGAACGAGAGGTCCTTGAGGATCTCGTGGCCTTGGATGGTCTTGGTCAGACGCTCGACGGCGTAGATCGGGACGCGCGGGACGGGCTTCTCGGCCATGGCGGGCGGGCACCGGGGGGGCAGGGCCGGGCGACGGTCCCGGCGGGGCGCGGGAGCCTACCCCGCGCCGACGGGCGCCGCGTGGTCTCGCCACGGCGGGCGGGCCTCGGCCCGGGTCCGCGCGGGCCCCGCCTCGCGTCAGCGGTGCGCGTGCCGCTCGCAGAGGGCGCAGCGCCCCACGGGCACCCGCTCGAACGGGTCCGGCGCGGCGGACGTGCCCACCCGTGCCGGCAGCGCGCCGAGCCCGCCGTACGCGGCGAGATCGTCGATCGAGTTCGCGTCGAACTGCGCGAAGTCGGCGTCGCCGATGTTGGGCGACGTCTGCGGCACGCTGACGATCCAGTACATGACCGAGTCGGGGTCGCTGTCGTGGTAGCCGTGCAGGTCGTCGCGGTGGTCCACCAGCATCGGGACCGTCGAGCCCGTCAGGCCGAGGCAGTGGCCGGCCTCGTGGACGAGCCCCGTGCCCTCGATCTCGGCGGTGGTGACGAAGGGGTTGTTCCCCTGGTCGGCGGCATCGACGAACATCGCGATGCTCCCCCCGTGGTAGGTGAGCCCGAGCACCTGCGTGCCCGTCCCGGACTGGTCGAGGTCGCTCGCGCCCTTGACGTAGAGCACGTAGAGCGCCGCCGTCTGCGACCCGGCGTCGGAGTAGAGGTCGCGGTGGGCCACCGAGAGGTCGTCGAGGTCGTCGGTCCCGAGCACCCCCGGGAACTCGGAGAGCGGGATCGCGTCGTCGGCGAACACGGTGATGCCGCCGGGCTTGTCGCAACGCTCGGCGAGCCGCTCCTCGAGGAGCGTGAGGACCGACGCGTGGGGCGGGTAGCCCACCGGGTAGTCCACCTCGACGACCAGCGAGGTGAAGTGCGTCCGCCGCAGGTAGTCGGCGGCGAAGTCGCCCGCGCCCGACTGCACGGCCGCCGACGTGGCGCTCGGCGTGACGCTGGCGAGGTCCTCCGCCGGCGGGAAGCCCGTCCCGCCCCCGCCGCCGCCCCCGCCCCCACCGCCCCCCCCACCTCCGCAGGCGACCGCGACCACTGCGAGCGCGGCGACGGCGGCGACCCGGAGCGCGAGGCGAGCACGGTGCGGGTGGGTCACGACGGCGGCTCCTGGGACCGGGAGATCGTAGCCTCGCCCGACGGCGCCGGGGACGGCGTCACTTCACGACGAAGACGAGCTTGCCACCGATCGCGCGGCCCCCGGGGGCCGTCAGCGCCACCGTCCGCGGCCCCGGCTCCGCCTTCGCGTCCACGCGGACCCGCAGCGGCACCTGCGTCGCGGTCGCCCCGGGGGCCAGTTCGGCCGTCACGCCGGCGCCGGAGAACGTCACCGCGGTCGTGCCGAGCAGCCCGGTGCCCTTGACGAGGACCGTCGTCACCTGACCGCGGGTGCCTTCGGCGGGCTCGAGCGCGTCGATCGTGGGCATCGGGGCCGCCACGACCTCGAACAGCGCCGCCGCCACGCCGTCGGCAGTGCGCACGATCACGACGTGCGGACCCGGCGGCGTGCCCATCGGGGTCACGACGCGGACGGAGAGCTCCTCGGCCGACGACGCGAGGAGGTCGGGCTTGAGGGCCGCGGCGGCGCCCAGCCGCGTGACCTGCACGGCCGGCGCCTTCCCGCCGGGCGACAGCAGCGCGCGGCCGCGCAGGGTGAACGTCACGTTGCCGGGCACGCCGACGGTCGGCGGGTCGATCGTCTCGACCCACGGAGGCGACGCGTCCACCGGCAGCGCGGCGGCCGATCCGCCCTCGGCCGTGGAGACGAGGAGCACCCACGCCCCGGGCCCCGTGGCGTCCGCGAGCGGCACGACGACGTCGAGCCGGTCGGCCGCCGCCTTCTCGACGCGGCACGCGATCGGCGCGGAGCCGTCGGGATGCGCGAGCACCACGGTGGGCGCCGCGCCGTCGGCGCCGACGAGGTCGGCGCCCGTCACGACGACCTTCGCGTCGCCCGGGCGGACGAGGCGCGCAGGCGCGAGCGTGGCCACGGTCGGCCGCGCCGTCACCACCGTCGCCGCGGCCGCCGCCGCGCCCTCGGGCGTGCGGACCACGAGGAACGCGGGCCCGACCGGCGTTCCCGCCGGCGTGTCCACGCGGACCTTGAGCGCAGACGCCGTGGAGGCGACGACGGTCACCGGGATCGCGCCCGACGGTCCCACCGCGGTCACCGTGGGCGGCTGGTCGCCGCTCGCGCGCAGGTTGAGCCCCGACAGCGTGACCTCGCTCGCGCGTCCGCGCACGAGGCGCGCCGACGACGACGCGGTCAGCGTGGGCGCGTTCCCGCCCCCGCCGGGCACGACGAGCGTCGCGACGCCCGCCCCGTCGGCCGTGCGCACCGCCACGGGGCGCGCGCCGGGCTTCGCGTCGGCCGCGACGCGGACGTGGGCGACGCCGGGCGCGGGGCCCGGGGTGAGCGTGACGCCGGGATCGTCCACGAGCAACCCGAGGGTCGCGCCCTCGAGCCCCGTGCCCTCGACGACGACGTCGGCCTCGGCGCCGGGCTTGAGCTCGGCGGGCGAGATCCCCGCGACCGACGGGCCGCGCAGGTTCACCGCGAAGGGGACGGTGGCCACGCCGAACGGGTGGTCGAGGACGAGCGTGCGCGGCCCCGGGCCCGCGTCCTTGGCGGCCCGCACGACCACCTTGCCGTTCGCGTCGGCCGACGCGACGACGAGCGGGTCCTCGGGGAGCACGCGCACGGAGAAGGGCGGGGGCGCGGCCTCGGTGGCGAGCTCGAGCGTCGCCTCCGCGCCGCGCGCGACGCCCGACGGCTTGACGCCGAGGAGGCGCGGCTCGGGGGTGGTGACGGTGAACGACGCGGTCGCGATCCCGTCGGGCGTGCGCAGGACGAGGAGGCGGGGCCCGGGCGTCGCGCCGGGCTTGACCGTCACGCGCAGCGGCACGGCCGCGGGCGTCGGCGCGCCGCGGGGCGCCACCGACACCGCGTCGTCGGGGACCGCGAGCATGACGTTGGACGCCCCGGCGAGGTTCTTGCCCGCGACGGTGAGGTCCACCTCGCCGCCGCGCAGCACGGTGGCCGGCGTCACGGCCGTGACCGACGGCGGCGCGAGCAGCACCGTGACGCTCGCGGCGAACTTCCCGTCGGTCGTCTCGACGCCGATCGAGCGCGGCCCCGCCGGCGTGTCGGGCGGCACCGTCACCTTGAGCGTGAGCAGCTTGTCGGTGGGCTTGCCGACGAGCTTGACGGCCATCGGCGCGTCCACGACGAGGCGCGTCTCCTGCCCGACGAAGGCCAAGTTGCTGCCCTCGAGGCGCAGGTCGTACTCCGCGCCGCGGACCAGCGAGGCGGGGACGACCTTCGACACCACCGGGGATCGCAGCCGGACCTGGAACCGGTCCGACTTCGCGACGCCGAACTTCGTCTTGACCGACAGCTCGACGGGCCCGGCGGAGGCCGTCTCGGGGATGGTCAGGCGCAGGACGATCCGGTTCGCCGTCGGCAGCGGCAGGACGACGAGGCCGATCTCGCCGCGGTTGCACTTCACCTCGTCGTGCGGGAACAGCGCCGTGCCCTCGAGCGCGACGTCCACGGTGCCGCCGCGCAGCGCGGTCGCCGGCGCCACCGAACGGATCTTGGGCGGGTCCTCCCCCGCGGTGGCAGGCGCCCCCCCGCGGAAGACGACGGCGAGCAGCAGGAGGACGGCGGCGGCGCGGCGCATCGGGGCTCCCGGGGTGGGGACCGGATCGTAGCCCGCCGACGGCACGGACGCCGAGGGCGCCTCCGGCTCGGTCGGGCCGTCGCGCCGCGACGCGGGCGCGCGGGCCCCGTTCGGACGCGCGCCACCCACCGAGCCGCCGGCTGCTCGCGGGCCTCGCCCGGGCGCACGCCGCGGCCGCGACGACCGCGCCTCGCGGAGACGGCGGCGGAGGGCGCCCGCGCGGGCAGACCGACCCCCGGCGCCGCGGCGCGTCCGCCGCGCGTGCGCGGTCAGTCCTCGCCGCCGCCGCGACGGTCGCGCTTGACCTCGCCCCGGCGGCGCTTGCCCGACAGCCGCCGCTCGCGCGACCCGCGGGTCGGGCGGGTGGCGCGCCGCGCGGGGGCCCGGTAGAGCGCGGTCCGCAGCAGGTCGCGGAGTCGCTCGAGCACGTCCTCGACGTTGCGCGGCTGGTCGCGGTGGCGGTCGGAGGCGAGGACGAGGTCCCCGTCGGAGGCGAGCCGGGTCGCGAGCCGCGCGAGGGCGAGCGCCTTGTCGTCGCGCGAGAGCGCGCCCGACGCGGCGGGGTTCCACCGCAGCACGGCCTTGCTCTCGACCTTGTTCACGTTCTGCCCGCCCGGGCCGCTCGACGTGGCGTAGGAGAGCCGCAGCTCCCACCCGGGGATGCGGACGCGGGGCGTCACCTCGAGGAACGGGGGCAGGCGCGATGCCACCCCCCGAGGGTACCCTGTCGCCCATGCGCACCGCGTCCCGCGCGCTCCTCTCGTCGGACGAGGCCGCCGCCGTGGCGGCCGGGCTGCCCGCGTGGCGCTTCACCCCCGACGGACGGACGCTCGAGCGGCTCGTGGACTGCGGCTCGTTCGCCGAGGCGATCGCGTTCGTCGGGCGCGTCGCGCTGCTCGCCGAGGCCGTGGGGCACGAGCCCGAGCTCGACGTGCGGGGCCCGATCGTGCGCGTGTCGCTCTCGACGCGCGCCGCGGGCGGCGTCACCTCCCTCGACGCGGACCTCGCGGACTGGATCGAGCGGGTCGCGCCGTGACCGCCCCGACCGCGGACCCGCAGCGGCTCGCGGCCGCGCGGCAGCGGCTGGCGGCGCACGGCGTGGTCGTGCTCGGCGAAGACCACCTCCTGCTCGGCCTCGACAAGGCGGCGGGGGTGCTCTCGCAGCCGGGGCCGCAGGGCGAGACGTCGCTGGTCGAGCTGGTGGACGCGTACCGGCGCGAGGCGGAGGGCAAGCCCGGCCGCGCCTTCGTCGGCCTCGTCCACCGGCTCGACCGCAACGTGTCGGGCGCGATGGTCGTCGCGAAGTCGTCGAAGGCGGCGTCGCGCCTCGCGGCGGCGTTCCGCGGGCGCGAGGGCGTCGAGAAGGTCTACCTCGCGTGGACGTCGGGCGCGCCGCGCGACGAGCGCGGGACGCTGCGCGCGATGCTCGTCCGCGACCTCGTGCGCCGCGTGACGCGCGTGCGCGACGAGGGCGGCGACGACGGCGAGGGCCGCGAGGCGGTCCTCGACTACGAGGTCGAGGCCCGTGGCGACGGCGTGGCGCGCTTGCGCGTCCGGCTCCGCACGGGCGCCCCGCACCAGATCCGCGTGCAGCTGGCGCGCGAGGGCTGGCCGCTGCTCGGCGACGCGAAGTACGGCGGCCCGCCGGCCCCGCGCGCGGCGCGCTGCGAACGCCCGGCGCTGCACGCGCGCCGCCTCGTCGTGCCGCACCCCGTCGGCGGCACGCCGGTCGTCGTGGACGCGCCGGTGCCCGAGGACCTGCTGCGGCTCGACCGCGCGCTCGGGCTGCGCCCGCCCGCAGACTGAGCCGGCGCGGGAAGGCGCGCCGCGGGGCGCCCTTTCGAGGCAGGCGCGCGCGCCCCGTGGTTGGATCGCGTCGGAGGTGCCCCATGGGCTCGTCGTTCGCCGGTCGCGTCGTCCTCGTCACGGGAGGGACCTCCGGCATCGGGCGCGCGCTCGCGGTCGCGCTCGGGCGCGAGGGCGCGAGCGTGGCCGTCACCGGCCGCCGCGCCGAGCTCCTCGAGGCGACCTGCGCCGCGGTGCGCGAGGCCGGCGGCCGCGCGCTCGCGATCGTGGGCGACCAGCGCGACGAGGCGCACGCCAAGGACGCCGTGGAGCGCACGGTGGCGGCCTTCGGCGGGCTCGACGTGCTGGTCAACAACGCGGGCGTCATCGGCTCGGGCGCGCTCGAGACGACGACGACGGCCGAGTGGGACCGGATCTTCGACACGGACGTGAAGGGCCCGTTCTTCTTCCTGCGCGCGGCGATCCCCCACCTCAAGGGCCGCCCGGGCGCCAACATCGTCAACCTCGGCAGCGTCGCGGGGATCCGTCCCTACGGCAACCTCTCCGTCTACTGCGCCGCCAAGGCCGCGCTCGACGAGCTGACCGAGTGCCTCGCGCTCGAGCTCGCGCCGCACGGCGTGAGGGTGAACTCGGTCAACCCCGGCGTCGTGGTGACCAACCTCCACAAGGCGAGCAACGCCGTGCCCGACTACGACGCCTTCCTCGAGCGCGGCAAGCAGACGCACCCGCTCGGCCGCGTGGGCCACGTGGACGACGTCGTCGCGGCGATCCTCCACCTCGCCAGCGACGCCGCGCGCTGGGTCACCGGGACGCACGCGCTCGTCGACGGCGGCCGCTCGCTGACCGGGCTGCGCTAGGAGCCCGTCTGAGCAAGGCCCGTCGCGAGACCGAATCGGCCGAAGCGAGACGCGCAGCGCAGCCCGAGAGGCCCGGAGGCGGGTTCCTGACCCGCTGAGGAGCCTCGAGGGCGAGCACGCGCGTCGCAGCGAGAGACGATTCGGTCGCAGCAGGGCATTGCGAGGACGGGCTCCTAGATCTCGAACACCATCCCGTCCTCGGCGACGTCGAAGCCGGGCGGGAGACCGCGCCGCTCGGGGGAGGACGGGTCGAGCAGCGGGTTGGTGTGGTTCATGTGCGTGAAGTAGACGCGGCCCTTGGCCCCGGCCAGCCGCGTCACGCTCTCGACCACGTAGGGGTGGCGCACCTCGAGGATGTCGCGGTGCGGCAGCTCGGCGGCGCTGAAGAAGGTGCCGTCCACCAGCGCCACGTCGGCCTCGCGGATCCGCTCGACCAGCGGCGGCGGCAGCGTGTCGGCGTCGGACACGTAGAGGAGCCGGCGCGACGGCCCCTCGATCTCGAAGCCGAGCGTGTCGGTGTCCTCGCCGCGGTGGGGCGAGAGGAACGCGTGCACCACCACGCCGTCGAAGGCGAGCGGGCGCCCCGGCGCGATCGTGCGCAGCTCGATCTCCTCGCGCTCGACGAGGTGCGACCACGGACGGTTGCCGCGCAGGAAGCGGGCGACGCTGGGCGTGCCGTACACCGGCAGCTTCGTCGTGTGCATCGCCTCCTTGCCGAAGAAGGCGAGGCCGAGGTAGTGGCCCACGTGGGCGTGCGTGATCGCGACCGCGTCCACGCCGCGGGGCCCGCGGCCCGTCGCGCGCCCGAGCACCTCGAGCTGCTCGGGGAGGTCGGGGCTGGCGTCGATCAGGAACGTGCGCCCCGAAGCGCCCTCGACGGCGAGGCTGACGACGCGGCGGCGCCGCGACGGGTCGGTGCGGGCGGCGCCGCAGCGGGAGCACGTGCAGCCGGCGTGGGGCACGCCGCCGTCCTGCGCGGTGCCGAGCACGTGGACGCGGACGGGAGCCATGCCCGGATGCTACCCGCGACGCCGCGCCGACGCCCGCCCCGCGGCGCCGTCAGGACGCCGCGCCCGCGCCGTCGCCGCCCGGGTGGTCGTCGGGCAGCAGCGGGTCGGGGTCGGCGTGCACCGTCACCTCGGCGTCGGGGACGGCCTCGCGGACGGCCGCCCGCGCCCGCTCCGAGAGGCGGTGCGCGTCGGCGAACGGCAGGCGCCGGTCGAGGGCGACGGTCAGGTCCACGAAGCGCCGCCGCCCGGCCCGGCGGGTGCGCAGCGCGCGCAGGCCGCGCGCCTCGGGCACGCCGCGCGCGACCGCCGCGCGGACCTCGGTCTCGACGTCGGCGCCGAGGTCGCGGTCCATCAGCTCGTCCACCGAGGCGCGGATCACGCTCCACGAGCTCTTGAGGACGAGGAACGCGACGCCGAGCCCCACCACGGGGTCGACCCACGTCCAGCCCGTCAGCGCCACGACGCCGAGCGCGGCGAAGACCCCGGCGTTCATCAGCACGTCCGAAGCGTAGTGGAGGCTGTCGGCGGCGAGCGCCACCGAGCCCGTCGCCTTCGCGGTGCGGCGCAGCAGCCACGTGATCCACGCGCTTGCGAGCACGCTGACCGCCATCACGGCGAGGCCGACGGTCTCGTGGGCGGTGGCACTCCCTTCGACGAGGCGCTTGACGCTCTCGACGACGAGGTAGACGCCCGAGAACCCGACCACCGCCCCCTGGAACATCCCCGCGAGGCTCTCGGCCTTGCCGTGCCCGTAGCGGTGGTCGTCGTCGGCGGGCCGGCCGCCGATCCGCACGGCGAGCAGGTTCACGCTCGACGCGAAGATGTCCATCAGCGAGTCCACGAACGACGCCGCGAGCGCGATCGACGAGGTCAGGATCGCCGCGAGCAGCTTGATCCCGCCGAGCCCGGACGCCACCAGCACGCTCGCCGTCGCCACGCGGACGGCACGACGGGTGCCCTCGGCGAGCGGGACGCGCGCGGGGTCGTGGGCGACGTGCACGGGTCAGCGCCGCGGGCGCCTGCGGCGGGCGGCGGGCTTGCGCGTCGGCGCGGGCGGCTTCTTCGCGCTGCCGCGGCCGGCCGCCGACGCGCCCGAGGACGGCCCGCCCGCCTCGGCCTTGCGCAGGCGGTCCGACAGCGAGGCGACCTCCCGGCGCAGCGACTCCACCGCGTCGGAGAGGCGCGAGACCTCGGCGGTGCGCTCGCTGCGCGCTTCCAAGCGGCGGGCCGCCGCGCGGCACGCCCGCTTGACCCGCCCGTCGGTCGCCTGGTCGGCCCCCCGCCGCAGCGCCGGCACGGCGCGCTCGTCGCCGAGCGCGCGCAGGGCCGCGATGCCCGCCATCTGGACGCGGAAGTCGCGGTCGTCGACGAGCTGCTCGAGGCGCTCGCGCACGGCGTCCCGCACGACGAGCCGCGCCCCCACCTCGGCGAGCGCGAGCGCGGCGGCGGTGCGCACGCGCGCGTGACGGCCCCAGGCGGTCTCGCCGAGCAGCGTCGGGACCACCGCCTCGTCGGCGAGGTGGCCGAGCCCGCGCACGCAGGCGGCGCGCACCGTGTCGGCCCACGACGGCCTCTTCGTCAGCGTGGCCTCGAGCACCGCCCGGGCGCCGGGGGCGCGCGTGCGCCCGAGCGCCTCGGCGGCCTCTCCCTCGACGAAGATCGACGCGTCCCCGCGCTCGACCACGCCGCGCAGCGCGGCGGCGACCGCGGCGTCGTCGCGGAACAGCCCGAGGGCCGCGACGACGGCCCGGCGGGCCTTCGGGTGCTTGACGTCGCGCAACGCCTCGAGCAGCGCGTCGCGCGCCGCGGGCGTGCGGACCTCGCCCAGCGCGGCGGCGGCGGCGGCCTGGACGCCGTGGAAACGGTCGCCGACGACCGCCTTGCGCAGCGCGGCCACCGTCTCGGCGCTGGAGTCCTTGCCCAGCGCCGCCGCCGCACGGGCGCGGCACGCGACGGTGGGGTCGGAGGCGAGCGCACGGCGGTGCGCGTCGAGGCCGACGTCGAACGACCACGTCGCGAGCCAGTGCGCGTCGGGGTCGAAGCGCACGACCTCGGGCCGCGCGGCGCAGGGGAGGTGGAACGCGTGGACGCGCTCGCGGACCGCGAGGCGGTGGCGCTCGGTGCGCCCGCCGACGACGACCTCGACGACGAGCGTGCCGCGGAACGCCTCCGCCGTGGTCGCGTCGGCCTTGTGGGTCTGCTCGACCCGGACCGCGAGCACCTGCTTCGCGTCGTCCCACGCCCACGACGCCTTGAAGTCGGGGTGGCCGGCGCCGAACACCCACTGGTCGAGGAACGCCTCGACGTTGCGGCCGGTCGTCTCCTCGATCGCGCGCCGCAGGTCGTCGGTCACGACGGTGCGGCCGCGGTTGCTGCGGGCGTAGTGGCCGATCGACGCCCAGAAGCCCTCCTCGCCGAGCTCGGCCCGCAGCATGCGGAGCACCCAGGACGCCTTCTCGTAGAGGTGCCGGTCGAAGACGTCGATCGGCTCCTCGTAGTCCTTGCACACGATCGGGCGCCGGTACTCGCCGCCGTCCTCGGCGAAGTAGCGCTTCTGCGCCTCGAGCGCGTGCCACGTCGCCTCGTCCTGGCCCAGCCGGTGCTCGCGGAACACCGTCTCGGCCCACGTCGCGAAGCCCTCGTTGAGCCAGCCGTGGCTCCAGTCGCGGCAGGTCAGCAGGTCCCCCCACCACTGGTGCGCGAGCTCGTGGGCGACGAGGTCGTCGGCGTCGTAGTCGAGACCCGCCCGCTCGTCGTAGAGGGCGTACTCGGTCAGCGTCGTCGCCGTCGTGTTCTCCATGCCGCCGAAGATGAAGTCGGCGACGACGGCCTGCGCGTACTTCTCGTACGGGTACGCCACGCCGAAGCGCTCGGAGAACAGCCGCATCATGTCGGGCGTGCGCCCGAGGCAGCGGGCGGCGTCGGCGGCGCGCCCCTTCGGGACGAGCGCGTACATCGGCGGCGTCCCGTCGCCGAGCGCCACCTCGTCGAGCTCGCCCACGACGAGCGTGACGAGGTAGGAGACCTGCGGGATCTCCATCTTCCAGTGCCACACGGTGGTCCCGCGCGGGCCCGGCCGCTTGCCGAGGAGCGCGCCGTTGGACAGCGTCGTGTACTTCGACGGCGCCGTGACGACGACCTCGGTGCTCGCCTTCTCGTTGGGGTAGTCGAAGCAGGGGAACCAGTAGCGCGCGTCCTCGTCCTGCCCCTGCGTCCACGCCTGCGTGGGCTTGTCGGGGTAGCCCTCGTCGGGCCCGACGAAGTAGATCCCGCGCCGCGGCTCGCCGTGGTAGGCGACCGAGACGTCGGCCGTCTCGCCGGCGGCGAGGGCGCGCGGCAGCCGGATCGTGAGCGCGCCGTCGACGTGCTCGAAGGCCAGCGCCCTGCCGTCGCCGCCCGTGACGCCGTCCACGGTCAGCTCGGCCGCGTCGAGCACGAGCGAGGCGCAGCCGTCGGCGATCGCGGCGACGGTGTGCGTCGCCACCCCCGCGATGCGCCGCTGCGCCGGGTCCACGGCGACCTCGAGGCGGACGTGGCGCACGTCCGCGACGCGGTCGCGCGCGTACTTGCGCACGGTCCCGGGGAAGGCGAACGGCTCGCGCCGACCTCCGGACGCGCCTGCCGACCGACCGCAGCAGAGGTGGTGCTCGAAGGCCTCGGACATGCGCCGTCTCCAAGGGAGAGGCGCGAGGCTATCCCCCGGCGCGGGACGCGGCGACTACCGGCCGGGGCGGAGGCGAGCGACCGAGGACGGGAGCTCGCACGCGGCGGGGCGGGTCCGCGCGCCGCACGCGTCGGCGCACGGCGTGGGCAGGGTCGCGGCGCGGAGCAGCGCGGCGCGGCCTCCGAGGAACACGACGGCCCCGACGACGACCGCCCCCAGCACGCGCGCCGCGCGCACGGCGTTCAGGACGGCCGCGTCGCGCGGGGCGCGAGCAGGAGGACGACGACGGCGGTGCACGCCAGCGCGACGGCGAGGGTCGCGCCCAGCGTGACGCGGCGGGCGGCGCGGACGACGAGCGACGTCATGGGGACCTCCACCCGGATCGTCGGCCGTCGCCGCAAAGGGGGCGCAAACGCCGGAGACGGTCTCGTCGAAGACGCGGGTCCCGGGGCGACGCCGGGGGCGGGGCCCCGTCGCGCCGCGCCGTCTTCACACGGCCTTCGCAACCTCCCGCGGCCTCCTTGTCGGAGCCCGCCGATGGTCGGGACATGGAGGACACCCCGCCCCGCCGCCTGCGCACGCTCTGGATCTCGGACGTCCACCTCGGCACCCGCGCCTGCCGGGCGGAGGCGCTGCTCGACTTCCTGCGCCACCACGAGGCGGACACGCTCTACCTCGTCGGCGACCTGATCGACGGGTGGGCCCTGCGGCACGGATGGTTCTGGCCCCAGGCGCACAACGACGTCGTGCAGAAGCTGCTGCGCCGCGCGCGCAAGGGCACCCGCGTCGTCTACGTCCCCGGCAACCACGACGAGTTCGCGCGCGCCTACGTCGGCCACGCCTTCGGCGGGGTCGAGGTGACCCCGGAGGCGATGCACGAGACGGCCGACGGCCGGCGGCTCTGGGTCGTGCACGGCGACGCGTTCGACCCCGTGGTCACGAAGCACCGGTGGCTCGTCCCGCTCGCGCACGGCGGGCTGTCGCTGCTGCGGCGGCTCGGCGTCCCGTCGGCGTGGGGCGTCGTGCGGAGGCTCCTCGGCCGCCCCTACCGCTCGCTGGCGACCTACGTGCGCGGCAAGGCCAACGGCGCGCTCGCAGCACTGGGCGACTTCGAGCGGCTGGCGACGACGGCGGCCCGACGGCGGGGCGCCGACGGCGTCGTGTGCGGGCACGTCCACGTGCCCGTGATGCGCGCGGTGGACGGGATCCTCTACCTCAACGACGGCGACTGGGTGGACTCGTGCTCGGCGCTGGCCGAGCACCCCGACGGCCGCCTCGAGCTGCTCTTCTGGCCCGCCGAGCGCGCCCGCCGACGCCACGGCCGCGACGTCGCCGCCGCCGCCGGCCGCACCGGATGACCGTCGCCGCGGGGCCGCGCTCCGAGCCCGTGCGCGCACGGGCGCCCCGCCCGGACGCGCCCCCCTACATGTTGCGGCGGTAGCGGCCGCCGACCTCGTAGAGCGCGTGGCTGACCTGCCCGAGCGAGGCGACGCGCACGGTGCGGAGCAGCTCGGCGAAGAGGTTGCCGCCGGCGCGGGCGACCTGCTTGAGGCGCTCGAGCGCCGCCGGCGTCTCGGCGGCGTGGCGCGCCTGGAACTCGCGCAGGCGGTCGAACTGGAGCCGCTTCTCCTCGGGCGTCGCGCGGGAGAGCTCGATCGACTTCGGGACGAGGTCGCCGCCCCCCTCGGGCAGGAAGGTGTTGACGCCGACGATGGGCAGCGATCCGTCGTGCTTGCGCCGCTCGTAGAGCAGGCTCTCCTCCTGGATGCGCCCGCGCTGGTACTGCGTCTCCATGGCGCCGAGCACGCCGCCGCGCTCGTCGAGCCGGCGGAACTCCTCGAGCACGGCCTCCTCGACGGCGTCGGTGAGCCACTCCGCGAACCACGAGCCCTGCAGCGGGTTCTCGTTCTTGAGCCAGCCGAACTCCTTCGTGCAGATCAGCTGGACCGCCATCGCGCGCCGCACGCTCTCGGCGGTGGGCGTCGTGATCGCCTCGTCGTAGGCGTTGGTGTGCAGCGAGTTGCACTGGTCCTGCAGCGCGAGCAGCGCCTGCAGCGTCGTGCGGATGTCGTTGAACTGGATCTCCTGCGCATGCAGCGAGCGCCCCGACGTCTGGACGTGGTACTTGAGCTTCTGGCTGCGCTCGTTCGCGCCGTAGCGGTCGCGCATCGAGGTCGCCCAGATGCGGCGGGCGACGCGCCCGATCACCGTGTACTCGGGGTCGAGGCCGTTGCTGAAGAAGAAGGAGAGGTTGGGCGCGAAGTCGTCCACCTTCATCCCGCGCGCGAGGTAGTACTCGACGTAGGTGAAGCCGTTGGCGAGCGTGAAGGCGAGCTGCGAGATCGGGTTCGCGCCGGCCTCGGCGATGTGGTAGCCCGAGATCGAGACGCTGTAGTAGTTCCGCACCTCGTTCTCGACGAACCACTGCTGGATGTCGCCCATCATCCGCAGCGCGAACGCCGTCGAGAAGATGCACGTGTTCTGCGCCTGGTCCTCCTTGAGGATGTCGGCCTGCACCGTGCCGCGCACGGTGCGGACGGTGCGCGCGAAGAGCGCGGCGTGCTCGAGCGGGTCGGGCGCCCGCCCGTGCTCCGCGCGGAAGCGGTCCACCTGCTGGTCGAGCGCGGTGTTGAAGAACATCGCGAGCAGGATCGGCGCCGGCCCGTTGATCGTCATCGAGACCGACGTGTTCGGGTCGCACAGGTCGAAGCCGGCGTAGAGCCGGCCCATGTCCTCGAGCGTGCAGATGGACACGCCGCTCTCGCCGATCTTGCCCCAGATGTCGGGCCGCTCGGCCGGGTCCTCGCCGTAGAGCGTCACCGAGTCGAACGCCGTGGAGAGGCGCTTGCTCGCCTCGCCGCGGCAGAGGTAGTGGAAGCGGCGGTTGGTGCGGTCCGGCGGGCCCTCGCCGGCGAACTGCCGCTTGGGGTCCTCGTCGGTGCGCTTGAACGGGAACACGCCGGCCGCGAACGGGAAGTGGCCCGGGAGGTTCTCGAGCAGCAGGAACCGGGCCACCTCGCCCGGCTCGTCGGTGCGCGGCAGCGCGACCTTGGGGAGCGCCGTGCCCGCGAGGCTCTCGGTGGTGGTCGCGATCGCGACCTCGCGGTCGCGCACGCCGTAGCGCAGCGAGCCCGACTCGTACGCGGCCTTGCGGGCGGGCCACGCGTCGAGCGCCGCCTGCGCCCGCGGGTCCACGCGGCGGCGCGCACGGTCGAGCGCCGCGTCGAGCGCCTCGAGCGCGCCGCTGCCGGCCCCGTCGCGGGCGAGCAGCACCCGCGCGCCCTCGAGGTGGGCGACGTCGCGGACGAGGCGGACCTGCTCGGTCGCCCACGCCTTGTAGCCCCGCACGGTGCGCGCGATCTCGCCGAGGTAGTCGAGGCGGTCGTGCGGGATCACCGTCGTCGCGTGGGGTGCGCGCTCGCAGGCCGTCGCCGCGGCCGGCCGTCGCGCGAGGGCCCGGCCGGTCTTCTCCTGCGCGCGACGCACGAGGGCCTCGAACAGCGCGTCCACGCCCGGGTCGCAGAATCGGCTCGCGGTGGTCGGGAAGACGCCGAGGTCCTCGTCCTTGGCGTCGAACGCGCGCCGGTTGCGCCGCACCTGCTTGCGGACGTCGCGGAGCGCGTCCTCCGCCCCGCGCCGCTCGGCCTTGTTGACGGCGACGAGGTCGGCGTAGTCGAGCATCCCGATCTTCTCGAGCTGGCTCGCCGCGCCGTACTCCGGCGTCATCACGTACACCGACACGTCGCACACGTCGACGATCTCGGTGTCGCCCTGGCCGGTGCCCGAGGTCTCGACGAACACCCAGTCGAAGCCCGCGAGCCGGCACATGCGGACCGCGTCCAAGGTCGCGGCGGCGAGCTCGCCCTTGGCCCCGCGCGTGGCGAGGCTGCGCATGTACGCCCGCGGGTGCGGGATCGAGTTCATGCGGATCCGGTCGCCGAGCAGCGCGCCGCCGGTGCGCCGCCGCGACGGGTCCACCGAGAGCACCGCCACGGTCGCGTCGGTCGTCCCCTCGAGGAAGCGGAGCACGAGCTCGTCGCACAGCGACGACTTGCCCGCGCCGCCGGTGCCGGTCACGCCCACGACGACCGAGCGGCGCTCCCGCGGGAGCGCGTCGGCCGCGGCGCGGACCGCGCGACCGAGGTCGGTGTCCCCGAAACCCTCGCGCTCGGCGAGCGTGATCGCGGAAGCGAGGAGGCGGCGGTCGTGCGGCGAGAGGCGCGGCACCGCGCCGTCGCGGACGAGCCGCGGCGGCTCGAAGTCGGCCGCCTGCAGCATCGCGTCGATCATCCCCTGCAGCCCGAGGCGACGGCCGTCCTCGGGGCTGAAGATCTTGTCCACGCCGTACGCCTCGAGCGACGCGATCTCCTCCGGGACGATCACCCCGCCGCCGCCGCCGAACAGCTTGACGTGCTCGGCGCCCATCTCGCGGAGCAGGTCCTTCGCGTACCGGAAGAACTCGACGTGCCCGCCTTGGTAGGACGAGATCGCGATGCCCTGGGCGTCCTCGTCCACCGCGGTCTGGACGATCTCGAGCACGCTGCGGTTGTGGCCGAGGTGGATCACCTCCGCGCCGCTGTCCTGCAGCAGGCGCCGGATCACGTTGATCGCGGCGTCGTGGCCGTCGAACAGCGCGGCGGCCGTGACGAAGCGGACGGGGTGCTTCCGACGGGACGGGGCGTGGTCCATGGTGCCGGGGCAAGGTATCGACCCGGCCCGGGGCGCGGTAGCGGGGCCCGGGCGCGCCGGGCCCCGGCGTCGCGTGGCGCCCGACGCGCGCCCGGCCGGCGCCCGACGGTCGAGCGGCGCCCGACAGGCTTCGTCGCGCGACGGGGCGGTGGCTACGATCCGGGCCGGAGGTGCTCATGGCCCGCCCGCTCGGTCTCCCCGTCGGCAGCGTCCGCGCCCTGTGCCTGCTCGGCCTGTCGGCACGCTGCGTCCTCGACCTGCGGGCGCACGGCTCGGTCGCGCCGTGGCTGGTCTCCGCCGTCGTCGTCTCCGCGGTGTCGTACTTCTCGGCGCGCGCCGCGCGGGCGGGGACCGTGGACGCGCCCGCGCACGGCGCGACGCCCCGCCACCCGCTCGGCCTGCCGGCCGGGACGATCCGCCTCCTCTTCCTCGCGCTCGCCGGCTACGGCGCCTGGCTGTGGTTCCGCGACCACCCGCTCGAGGAGGGCGGCCGTCCGCTCGTCGTCGTGTCGATCGCCTTCGCGATCGGCGTGCTCGTGCGCGGCTTCCTGAGCCAGGTCCGCCGCCCCGAGGACGCCAGCACGCTGGTGTTCGAGCACCTCCAGGCGTTCGTGGCGGTCGCGTCGGCGGTCGGGCTGGTCGCGATCGCGGTGACGGGCCGGGACCACGAGCTCTCGTCGTGGATCGAGCCCACGCTCGGCGCCGTCTGCACCTACTACGCCGGCGTGAGGTAGCGGCTCCGTCGCCCACCGGGTCCACGCGCCGACGACGTCGGGGCGGCGTCGCTCGTGGAGCCGGCGGGCTCGTCAGCGCACCCAGGAGGAGTAGGCCTCGGCGCAGGCGGTGCGCCACGACGCGAGGAAGCGCGGCGGCCCGATCGCCACCCAGTCGGGGAGGTCCACGAGGGTCCCGCCCGAGCCGTCCGCGTCGAGCCGCCAGATGCCCGCCGTCGGGAACTGGGCGTCCTGCGTGTCCGTCTGGATCCAGACGAGGATCGCGCCGTGCTGGCGCGACACGTCGAGCGCGCCCAGGTTCACGTTGACCGTGCGCAGCGTCGAGGCGTCGGCCGCGTCGAAGATCGCGACGAAGGTCGGCGCCGGGGGAGGGTTGATGAGATCGAACGGGCCGCCGCCGATGCGCGACTCGACCGAGAGCTCGGCCAGCACCGCGTTCCCGCCGGGATGGTAAGCGAGCTCGTTGACGGCGTAGACGAACCCGAGGTCCTGCTCGACGCGCGCGCCGCCGGCGAGGACGTCGCGCCCGAACAGGGTCGTCTGGGCCACTTCGCCCTGCGGCGTGACGGCGGCCGGGATGAGCTGCAGGACGAAGTTCGCCCGCACGTACGCGCAGCGCGCGGCGGAGAGGCTCGCGAGCGACGCGTCCGGCGCGAGCACGAACTCGAGGACGCTGCCGCCGGGCACGGAGTAGAGCACGCCGGCGTCGGTGCCGTCGGCGTCGATGCGGCGCACGACCCCGTCCACGGTCGGGTCCGGGTAGTAGAGGCCGGACGAGTCGGGCAACCAGCGCGGCGTCGGCGAGATCGAGCCCGCGGGCAGCACCGGGAGGTCCGACCCCACGATGGCGCCGGTGGACGACGCGATCACGTCCACCGAGTCGAACCCGTCGAAGTAGTGGTTCCAGCGCAGGAGCGTGCGCGTGCCGTCCGGGGAGACGCGCACGTCCACCAAGGCGGCGTCGAGCGGCCCGTCGCGCAGGTGCTCGTGCTCGGCGCCGCCGAGGGTCACGTCGGCGAAGACGTCGCGCGACGACTCCACGTCGAACTCGGCGTGCGCGTAGAAGGAGTGGTCGGCGTCGGGGAACCAGCCGAACAGCGGGTCGTACGGCTGCAGCGAGAGCGCGGAGTCGGGCTCCCAGAGCACGTCGCCCGTGGCGGTGTCCACCGTGCGGAGCAGCTGGCCGTCGAGCTGCAGATCGGACACGCGGAACTTCACGCGGTGCCCGTCCGGCGACGGGATGTAGAGCGTCGCGTACTGCGTGTTCGGGAGCGGCAGGAGCGTGGCGCCGCCGTCGCTCGACGCGAGCACGAGGCTCTCGGGCAGCGGGAGCTGAGGGATCGCCTGCGTCTGCAGGTTGGGGTCGGTCGCCTGGACGAGGAAGTCGAGCACGGGCCCCGTGCGCAGGCCGATCCCGATGTGACCGAGCTCGACGTAGACCGTGTCCTCGAAGCAGTGGGTGACGAGGTCCTGCACCGCGGTCTGCGAGACGTGGAGGAACCCGTTCGCGTCGTCCCAGACCAAGAGGACGAGGTCGGTCTCGTCCGCGCCGACCGGCAGGACCGAGGGGTCGTAGCAGTAGCGGACCTTCGCCGGCACCACGAGGTCCTGGCCCACGGGCCCGATGCACATGAGGCCGGGCAGCTCGTCGATCGGACCGTCCTGCGGGTCGAGCGGCAGCGGGTCGGGCTGCGGCAGGATGCGCACCGCGACGTCGGCGGTCAGCGATCCCGGGAAGAGGACGAGGCGGACGTTGGTCACCTCGACCGTGCCGCCGTCCGGGCCGACGACGCCCTGGAAGATCGGGTCGACGTGGCTTCCGCCCGTGCCGCACGCGGCCAGCAGGGACAACGTGAGCAGGACGACGCCGCGGGCGGCGCCGGTTCCGATGCGCATGGGGGCCTCCGAATCCCCCCATCCTACGGACCGGGGCCGGGACCGCCATGTCCCCGGGGTCGAACGGCGCCCCCGCGCCTCGGCGCGGGCCCGCGTTCGTCTCCGCGCGGGCGTCCCGAGCTCAGGCCCGCGGCGGGGTCGGCTCGTGCGAGGCGTCGGCGACGGGCCCCGCGAGCAGGTCGACGAGGTGCCCGAGCACGTCGGCCACGAACTCGAAGGCCTCGACCGCCCCCGCCGGGCGCCCGGGCAGGTTGAGGACGAGGGCGCGCCCGAGCGTCCCGGCGACGGCGCGGCTGCCGATCGCCTTGAGCGTCCTCTCGGCGCTCCGACGGCGGATCTCCTCCGGGAGCCCGGGCACCTCGCGCTCGATCACGTCCCGCGTCGCCTCGGGCGTGACGTCGCGCGGCGCGACGCCGGTGCCCCCGGTGGTGAGCACCAGGCCCCCCGCCGCCGCGGCGTCGCGGATCGCCTGGGCGAGCCGCGGCCGTTCGTCGGGGACGACGACCGTCGCCGCGAGACGGAACCCCCGCGCCTCGAGCACCGGCGCCAAGAGGCCGGCGGTGGCGTCGGGCCGGGTCCCGGCCGCGGCCCGGTCCGAGACGACGATCAGGGTCGTGGGCACCGGGCGCGGGACGGGGCTCATCGGTCCTCCATCGGCCGGACGCCCTCGGAGGCGAGCACGCCGAGCACCCACTCGAGCTCGCGCGCGAGCGACTCGACGAGCGTCGGGGCGCGTACGGCGGCGGGGAGCGCGTCGAAGGTGTAGGTCTCGACCTCGAGGTGCGGCGTCGCGCGCGTGCGCACGACCTCGCGCAGGGCGGCCTCGAGGGCGGGGCGCGTGCTGCGCAGCGGCGGCACGAGGGTCTCCTGGTGCACCGGCACGTGGCAGTGGACCCGCCACGGCGCGGTCGCGGCCCAGCGCGCGGCGTCGCGGCCCCGGAGCACGTCGGGGAGGTCAGGAGCCCGCCGCAGCGACGCGCCGGAGCCGGCGACGACCTGGTGCAGCCACCGCGGTTCCTCGAAGCGTGCGAGCGCGTCCCGCCCCTCGGGGTCGGACGGATCCTCGAGCACGATCGCGCACGACGCCTGGAGCTTGACGAGGGGCACGCCCGCGGCGGCGAGCGCGCGCAACGAGGCGACGACGTCCTCGCCCTCGACGGCCTGGTGGCAGACGTCGAAGCAGACGCCGACGCGGGCCCGCGCGGCGTCGTCGTCGCCGAACCCGTCGGCGAGCGGCCCGGTCAGGAACGCGATCGCCTCCTCGGTGGTCTCGAGGTCGCAGCACGGCTCGGGCTCGAGGCCGAGCCGCACGCGGGCCCCGGTCTCGGCCTCGAGGTCGCACAGGCGCTTGCCGGTCTCGACGAGGTGCGCGACGGCGCGGGCGCGCGCGTCCCGGCCCTCGCGGGCCGACCGGAACGCGAGCGGCGAGGTGGAGAGCGACGCGTCGCGCCCGGGACCGACGAGCCCGGCGATGGCGCGCGCGAAGTCGAGCGTGTAGGCGACGCGGGCGGGCTCGGCCCAGCCGGGGCGGTAGACCGACGCCTTCGCGCCCACGTCGTGGAAGCCCCCCACGACGAACGCGTTGCCCGTGAACGGGAACAGGTCGGCGGCCTCGAGCGTGTCGGCGAGGAGCCGGCGCCGCGGGGCGTCGTCGACGAGGTCGGCGACGCCGTCGGCGTCGAGGCGGATCGCCAGCCCGAACGGGCCGTCGGTGCCGAGCCGCTCGCGCAGGGGCCCGACCGTGTCGCGCACCGCGGCCTCGAGCCCCTCGACGCTGCCGTCGCGGTGGACGTTCATCCCGTAGCCGAGCCAGAAGTCGGCGCCGTCGGGTCCCCGGAGTCGCATGGCTGAGCAGCCTACCGCGGCGGCGCGGTCAGCGTCGCAGCTCGAGGCCGAAGTAGCCCACGACGTCGGCGGTCGCCTGCTGGTCCACGAGGTTCTCCGTGAACCCGAGCTCGAGCGTCGCGCCGGGCCCCACGTCGATCTTCGCGCCGACGTTGAGGTACCAGTGGAAGCCCTTCCACCGTGCGACGTCGGACAGGAGCGAGGTCGCGTAGTCCGTCTCGACGATCAGGCTGAGGCCGTGCGACGGCCGCCACTCGAGCGCCCCGAACACGTGGGCGCGCCACGGCTCGTAGCGCATGCCGTCGTAGGACTCCTCGGACCACCACGTCCCGCCCGCACCCCAGAACGCGTCGAACGCGCGCCCGACCCGCCGGGCGCCGACGACCTGGGCGCCGGCCTCGACCCCGCCGGCGTCGAAGGGCTCGCCGCCGGTCGGGGCGGTCGCCCGCGCGACGAGGGCCCACGACGTGGCGTCGCGGCCGCCGTCGACGAAGCGCCACTTCGCGATCCCCTCGACGTTGCCCAACGCGAGCCCCTTGCGGTCGTCGGCCGAGAACGTCGAGCCGTCGTCGAGCGTGCCCTGGATACGGAAGCGGTCGGTGTCGAAGTCGGGCCGGTCGTTGTCGAGGGTGATGAAGGACGTCACCTCGTGGAACGTGTCGATGAGGTCGTCGAGGACGCCGCCGCCGCGCCACTGCAGCGGCACGCGCACGCCGAGGTCGAGGTCGGCTGTGACGCCGTGCGTCCACGTCACGTCGAACGTGCGCGTCTCGCCGTCGGCGAGCAGGTCCCGCACCGCCGGGGCCTCGCCGGGGGCGTCCTGCCGCCAGCCGAACGTGTTGCCCCACGCGAAGGCGAACCGCCAGGAGTCCACGCCGCAGCCGAGCGTGTCGGGCGACACCGCCGGGAGCGTGAGGCGGGCGTGCGCGAGCAGGTACTGGTCGCGCACCTCGACGGGGCCGCGACGAGGCTCGTCGCAGGGGTCGCACGCGGCCGGCGGGCCGGCGACCCACGCGGCCGGCGGCGAGCACGGGGCCGCGGCGGGCGCGGCGGGCCCCGCGACGGTGGAGCCGACGGGGCCCGGGCGGTACCGGACCGCGTCGTCGGCGTGCGCCGCGGACGCGAACAGCCACAGGAGCGACGAAACGACGTCGGGGGACCCGCGCACGACCGGCCTCCGGAACCCGGCGGCAACCTACCATGTCGCCCTCGTCCCCTCGGAGCGCCCCCGTGCCCGGACCGTTCGAGCGTCACGCCTTCGTCTGCCTCAACGAGCGCGCGGGCGGCGACCCGCGCGGCTGCTGCGCGGCGCGCGGCGCCGCCGCGGTGCTCGACGCGATGAAGGCGGGCGCGAAGGCGCGCGGCATCGCCGACCGCGTGCGCGTGCAGAAGGCCGGCTGCCTCGACGCGTGCGCGCAGGGCGTCTCGGTCGTCGTCTACCCCGAGGGCGTGTGGTACGGCGGCGTCACGCTCGCCGACGTGGACGCGATCCTCGACGAGCACCTCGTGGGCGGCCGCCCCGTCGAGCGGCTCGTCGTCGCCCGCCAGGGCGGCGGCAAGCTCCCGCGCTGAGCCGCGACCGCCGGCGCGGCGGCGCCGGCGCTCAGCTCCCGCGCGGCGCGGCGGCGCGGGGCGCCCCGTGCGCCGGGGGCGCGACGACGGCGGGCGCGCCGACGCGGTCCGCGAGGCGGTCGGCGACGTCGTCGGCCGCGGCCGGCCGGCCGAACGCCTTCGCGCGCGCCGCCATCGCCCGCAGCTCGTCGGGGCGCGACACGAGCCGCACGACGTGCCAGCGCACCTCCTCGGGCGTGGGCGCCGTGACGCCGGCGCCCGCGACGAGGATCGCGTCGGCGTTGCGCTCCTCCTGCCCCGCGATCGAGTGCGAGACGACGAAGGGCCGCCCCATCGCGGCGGCCTCCGCGGTCGTGAGCCCGCCGCTCTTGCCGACGACGAGATCGGACACGGCCACGAGGTCGGGCACGTCGTCGCGGAAGCCGAGCGCGTGCAACGTCCCGCTCTCCGGCCGCGGGAGGTCGGCGAGCCGGCGGCGCAGGCGCTCGTTGCGCCCGCAGACCGCGAGCACCTGCACGTCGGGGCGGTCGCGCCAGATCCCGAGGATCGACGCCGACACGGGGCCCGCGGCGAAGCCGCCCGACAGGAAGAGCACCGTCGGCCGTTGCGGGTCGAGCCCGAGGCGCGCGCGGACGGCGACCGGGTCGGGCTTGGCGCGGAACGACGCGTCGATCGGGATCCCGGTGACGTCGATGCGGTCGGTCGGGACGCCGAACCGGTACGAGAGGCGCGCCTTGACGAGGTCGGAGGCGACGTAGAAGCGCTCGACCTCGGGCTGCCACCAGATGCGGTGCACGTCGTGGTCGGTGATGACGACGTGGATCGGGACGCGCAGGCGACCGGTGCGGTACGCCCACCCGAACAGCTCGGGCGCGAGGAAGTGCGTCGCCACGACCACGTCGGGCTTCCACGCCGCGGCCTCGCGCAGGAAGCGCCGGCCCGCCCACAGCGTGAGCGCGTGGCCGACCGCCGTCGGGTTCGTCTCGTTGGTCTCGTAGAAGTGGCGCCACAGCATCGGGTGGCGGTCCACCATCCAGAGGTAGCCGTTGCGGTACGTCTTGGCGTACCACCGCGGCAGCCGGTCGAGGACGTCCACCTCGGCGACGTCGAAGGTCGGGTGGCGTGCGCGCAGCGCGGCCGCGACCGCCTTCGCCGCGCGGACGTGCCCGTGGCCCGCCGAGCCGGTGACCACCAGGACACGGGGGAACGCCACGGGACCGGCTCCTTCGCGCGACGGCGGGACTCTACCACGCGCCATCGGCCCGCCCCCGCGCGACCGCGGGCCCGACGAAGGCCCGGTGAAGCGGGCGGGAAGCGCGCGTCAAGCCCGCCGGGCTCACGAACGACGAGGCGCGTCGCGCGCCGGACGCACGTCAGGCCCGCGTCGCGGCGCGCCGTCAGCCGCAGCCGGTCACGGCGCCGCAGTTGGGGCAGGCGCGGCAGGTGCCGTCGGGCACGAGGCCACGACCGCACTCGGCGCACCGCGGCGCCGACGGCGTGGCCGACGCGGCCGCGGCCCGCCCGCGCCTGCGGGGGCGCGCGCGCGCGGCGACGTCGCCGGCGGGCGCGAGCGGCTGCGCGACCTTGCTGCGGTCGCGGTACACGGCGACGGCCTTGAGGCCCAGCCGCCACGCGCCGAGCAGCGTCGCCTCGACGTCGTCCACCGACGCGTCGGCGGGGAGGTTGACCGTCTTGCTGATCGCGCCGGACACGAACGGCTGCACCGCCGCCATCATCGAGAGGTGCGCCTGCGGCGACAGCGCGCGCCCGCCCGGCGCCGCGGGCACGGCGGTGTCGAACACGGGAAGGTGCTCGGCGCGCAGGCCGGGCGCGCCCTCGGCGGTCCCGTGCGCGCGCACGTGCGCCACGACGGCCCGCGCGTCCCGCGGCGCGTAGCCGAGGCGCGCGAGCGCGTCCTCGAGCCCGCGCGCGACGAGGCGGAGCCGGCCGCCGCCGACGAGCTTCTTCTCCTGCACGAGCGCGAGGAACGGCTCGATCCCCGTGGTATCGCAGTCCATGAGGAAGGCGATCGTGCCGGTGGGCGCGACGCAGGTGACCTGGGCGTTGCGCAGGCCGACGCGGCGGGCCAGCGCCCGGGCCTGCCCCCACGCGGCGACCGCGGCGTCGCGCAGCGCGGCGGGCGTCGTCTCGCTCAGGGCCCGCGCGGCGGCGACGTGGCGGTCCAGCACCGCGAGCGCGGGCGCCCGGTTGCGCCGCCACGCGGGGAACGGGCCGAGGCGCGCGGCCAGCTCGGCCGAGGCGCGCGTCGCCTCGCCGCCGACCAGCGCGCCGACCCCGGCCGCGAGCCCGCGGGCCGCGTCGGAGTCGTAGGCCAGCCCCTGCGCGAGGAGCAGCGCGCCGAGGTTGGCGACGCCGACGCCGAGGGGACGCAGCGCCGCCGAGCGCTCGGCGATGCGCGGGGTGGGGTACCCCGCGCAGCCGACGATCGTCTCCCCGGCGAGGACGAGCAGGCGGACCGCGGCGACGAGCGAGGGGACGTCCACCCCGCCGTCGGGCCCGCGGAACGCGAGGAGGTTGAGGGACGCGAGGTTGCACGCGGTGTCGTCGAGGAAGACGAACTCCGAGCACGGGTTGCTCGCGCGGATCGGGCCGGTGCGCGGCACCGGGTTCCAGCGCTCGATCGTGTCGGCGAACTGCACGCCGGGGTCGCCGCAGGCGTGCGCGGCCTGCGCGACGGCGCGCAGCAGCGCGCGCGCGGGCACGGTGGTGGGCGGCACGAGCCCCGTGCGGGGGAGCAGCGTCCACGGCCCGCCACGCTCGGCGGCCTCGAGCAGCGCGTCGGGCACGCGCACCGAGTGGTTCTCGTTCTGGAACGCGACCGGCGCGCCGCCCGACCCGTCGCCGCCGGACAGGCCGGCGGCCTCGAGCGCGCGCGCGCGCGCCTCCTCGAGCGCCTTGCTGCGCACGAAGTCGAGCACGTCGGGGTGGTCGGCGTCGAGGATCGCCATCTTCGCGGCGCGGCGCGTGCGACCGCCGCTCTTGACCGCGCCGGCGAGCGCGTCGAGCCCGCGCAGGAACGCGACGGGCCCCGCGGCGAGCCCGCCCTTGCGCGTGGGCTCGGTGGACGCGCGCAGCGCGGAGAAGTTCGTGCCCGCGCCGCTCCCGCGGCCGAAGATGCGCCCCTCGACCGCGGCGAGGTCGAGGATCGACTCGAGGTGGTCCTCGACGCCCAGGATGAAGCACGCCGAGCACTGGGGGCGGTCGCGCTCGACGCCGACGTTGAACCACACCGGCGAGTTGAAGGCGGCCCGCTGGTGGAGCAGCAGGCCCGCGAGCTCGGCCTCGAAGCGCCGCGCCGCGGCGGGCCCGTCGAGCGCGCCGCCCCGCGCCGCCCACCGCCCGAGCGTGCGGACCACCCGGCCCACGAGCGTGCGCACGCTGGCCTCGCGGTCGGGCTGGCCCAGCCGCCCCGCGAAGTAGCGCGACGCGACGAGGTCGGTGGCGAGCTGGCTCCACGTCGCCGGCACCTCGACGCCCGCTTGCTCGAACACCGGCCGCCCCGCGGCGTCCTCGATGCGCGCCGCGCGCGTCTCCCACCGCACGGCGCCGTAGGGGTCCACGCCGGGCGTGGAGAACCGCCGGTCCACCCGGAACGCGGGCCCGAGGCGTCGGGCGGGGCGGGCGGCAGCGCGAGGACGAGACGGGCGCGACGGGCTCACGCCGCCATCTTGGCACGGGCCCCGAGGCGCGGCTGCGCCGCGCCTCGGGGCCTATGGCCGTCCCGCGCCCCGGATCGAGGCCGGCGTCGTCGCTACGTCACCAAGCGGAGTTCGGCGAGCCGCCGCGCCATGGCCCCGGTTGACACGCCGAAGAGGTCGAACAACGGACGAATGGGCAGGTCGTTCCAACCGCGGAGCGTCGCGACAACGCGCCGTCGGAGATCCGGAGTCCCCGGGAGGCTCCCGATGTCGTAGAGGCCGCGCACGACCGCCGCGATGTCGGCATTGGATCGAGGCATTCGAGTCATAGGACGATTTCTTCTGACGCGCACCAGCGCGTCAGCTGCAGCCGGTCGTGCTCCCGCAGGTCATGCACTTCAGGCAGGAGCCGTTGCGGACCAGCGTCATGTGCTGGCAGCTCGGGCACGGGTCGCCCGTGTAGCCCTGCTGGATCGCGGCCTCGCGGGCCGCCTGCTTCGGCTTGCCCACCGTGGCGATCCGGTTGACCGAGACGGTCTCCGTCCGGGTCACCTCGACCGACACCGACGACGTCGCCTGCGGCGCGGCCACGCCCTCGGCGAAGGCGTAGCCCTTCTCCGTCGAGCGCTTGCCGTGCCCGTTCGCCGCCGGCACGACCGTCGGCGCGGCCGCGGGCGTCGAGGCGGGCACGACGTGCCCGTGCACCGGCCCGTTCGTCGGGCCCTGCAGGTGCGGCGTGTGCGGGTGGATCGCCTCGGGGCGCAGCGCGGCGGGCGTCGGCGCGGCCGCCGTCGGGTCCACCGTGAGCGTGCGCTCCTCGATGACCTCCTCCTCGGCGAACTCGGCCTCGTCGATCGTGTCGCGGCGCACCGCGTCGGGCTGGAGGTCCTCCTCGGTGACCTGCGCGAGCTCGGTCTTGCCGAGGTAGGTGATCGCCAGCTCCCGGAAGATGTAGTCGATGATCGACGTGGACATCTTGATCCGGTCGTTGCCGTCCACCATGCCGCTGGGCTCGAAGCGCGTGAAGAGGAACGCCTCGACGAACTCCTCGAGCGGCACGCCGTACTGCAGGCCGAGCGAGACGGCGATCGCGAAGCAGTTCATGAGGGAGCGGAACGCCGCGCCCTCCTTGTGCATGTCCACGAAGATCTCGCCGAGCGAGCCGTCGGCGTACTCGCCCGTCCGCAGGTACACCTTGTGGCCGCCGACGATCGCCTTCTGCGTGTAGCCCGCGCGGCGCCCCGGCAGCCGGTGGCGCTTGGCGAGGTAGCGGTAGACGACGCGCTCGGTGACCTTCTCGGCCAGCGCCTTCGCCTGCTCGGGGCGCCCGGCCGGCGCCGCCTCGACGACCGCCTCCGCGGCGTCGAGGTCGTCGGCCGTCGCGTTGAGCGGCTGCGAGAGCTTGCTGCCGTCGCGGTAGAGCGCGTTCGCCTTGAGCATGAGCCGCCACGACATCAGGTACGCCTTCGCGACGTCCTCGACGGTGGCCTCGGCGGGCATGTTGATCGTCTTGCTGATCGCGCCGGAGATGAACGGCTGCGCGGCCGCCATCTGGCGGATGTGGCCCTCGGGGGAGATGAAGCGCGTGCCGTAGCGGCCGCACTTGCTCGCGCAGTCGAACACCGGCAGGTGCTCGGCGCGCAGGTGGGGCGCGCCCTCGACGGTCATCGTGCCGCAGACGTAGTCGTTGGCCGCGCGAACCTGGTCGCGGTCGAAGCCGAGGTGGCGCAGCAGGTCGAAGCCGGGCGCCTCGTAGACGTGGGCCGGGACGCGCAGCGTGTCGCGCAGGAACGCGTCGCCGAGCGTGAACCGGTTGAGGACGAACGAGACGTCGAACGCCGACGGCAGCAGCGCCTCGACCTTGTCGAGGGCCTCGGAGGTGAACCCCTTCGCGCGCAGCGTCGCGTGGTTGACGTGCGGCGCGCCCTTGAGCGAGCCGGTGCCCGTCGCGTGGCGCACGATCGCGTCGGTCTGCTCGGCGGTGTAGCCGAGGCGCTTGAGCGCGACCGGCACCGAGCGGTTGATGATGCGGAAGTAGCCGCCGCCGGCGAGCTTCTTGTACTTGACGAGCGCGAAGTCGGGCTCGATGCCCGTCGTGTCGCAGTCCATGACGAGGCCGATCGTGCCCGTCGGCGCGACGACGCTGACCTGCGCGTTGCGGTAGCCGTGCGCCTCGCCCAGCGCCAGCGCGCGGTCCCACGCCTCGCGGGCGGGCTCGAGCAGCTCGCGCGGGCAGACGGAGGCGTCGAGGCCCGTCGGGCGGATCGTCAGCCCCTCGTACTCCGAGCCGGGCGCGTCCCACGCGGCCCGCCGGTGGTTGCGCACGACGCGCAGCATCGGCTCGCGGTTGCGCGCGTAGCCGGGGAAGGGGCCGTGCTCGCGCGCCATCTCGGCGCTGGTCGCGTAGGCGTCGCCCGTCAGGATCGCCGAGAGCGCGCCGGTGACGGCGAGGCCCTCACGGCTGTCGTAGGGCACCCCCATCAGCATGAGCAGCGTGCCGAGGTTCGCGTAGCCGAGGCCGAGCGTGCGGAACTCGTAGGACTTGCGCGCGATCTCGTGGCTGGGGAACTGCGCCATCAGCACCGAGATCTCGAGCGCGACGGTCCACAGGCGCGTGGCGTGACGGTAGTCCTCGACCGCGAAGCGGCCCGTCTCGACGTCGTAGAACGTCGCGAGGTTGAGGCTCGCGAGGTTGCACGCCGTGTCGTCGAGGAACATGTACTCCGAGCACGGGTTGCTCGCGTTGATGCGGCCGTCCTCGGGGCACGTGTGCCACTCGTTGATCGTCGTGTCGAACTGCACGCCCGGGTCGGCCGACGCCCACGCGGCGTAGGTCACCTTGTCCCAGAGGGCGCGCGCCGACAGCGACTTCGCGGGCTTGCCGTCGCTGCGACGGCGCAGCGTCCACTCGCGCCCCTCCTCGACCGCCTCGAGGAACTCGTTGGACACGCGGATCGAGTTGTTCGAGTTCTGGCCCGAGACCGTCAGGTACGACTCGGAGTCCCAGTCGAGGCCGTACACCGGGACCTCGATCGACTTGAAGCCCTGCTGCGCGAGCGCGATCACGCGCAGCACGTAGTTCATCGGGACGTTGAGCCGACGAGCCTCGCTCACGGCCGCGCGCAGCACCGGGTTCTTGGCCCGGTCGAAGCGGTGCTCCTCGCCGACCGCGGTGGGCAGCTCGCCGTGGCAGGCGCGCATCACCGCGTTGAGCGCCGTGTTGAGCGTCTTGCTCCCCGTGACGAGCGCGGCGACCTTCTGCTCCTCGACGACCTTCCAGTCCACGAAGGCCTCGATGTCGGGGTGGTCCACGTCGAGGCAGACCATCTTCGCGGCGCGGCGCGTCGTGCCGCCCGACTTGATCGCGCCCGCCGCGCGGTCGCCGATCTTGAGGAACGACATCAGGCCCGACGACTTGCCGCCGCCCGACAGCGGCTCGTTCTCGCCGCGCAGGCGCGAGAAGTTCGTCCCCGTGCCGGAGCCGTACTTGAACAGGCGCGCCTCGCGGACCCAGAGGTCCATGATGCCGCCCTCGTTGACGAGGTCGTCGGCGACGCTCTGGATGAAGCACGCGTGCGGCTGCGGCCGCTCGTACGCCGACGTGCTCGCCTTCACCTCGGCCGTGGCCGGGTCCACGTAGAGGTGGCCCTGCGCGGGGCCGTCGATCCCGTAGGCGTAGTGCAGGCCCGTGTTGAACCACTGCGGGCTGTTCGGCGCGGCCCGCTGGTCGGCCAGCATCCGGCACATCTCGTCGTAGAACGCCTGCGCGTCGTCGGCGGAGTCGAAGTAGCCGTGCCGCTCGCCCCAGTGGCGCCAGCAGCCCGCGAGCCGGTGGAAGACCTGCCGCGCGTCCTTCTCGCCGCCGAGCACCGGCTTGCCGTCCTTGAGCAGCGGCTTGCCGTCGGCGCCGACCTGCGGGACGCCCTTGCGACGGAAGTACTTCTGCGCGAGCACGTCGGTGGCGACGCTCGACCAGAACTCGGGGACGACGACCCCCTCGAGGCGGAAGACGACCGTGCCGTCGGGGTTGCGGATCTCCGACGTGCGGGACTCGAAGCGGATGCCGTCGTACGGGTCCTTGCCGGCGGCGGTGAAGCGGCGCGAGATCTTCATGGGTGCTTCCTAGGCACGCGGGGGGCCCCCGGGTGCATGAACTGGCGAAGTCCCCCGGGGGCGTCGTCAGGCGGCGACGGCCCCGGGGTACGACGACTTCCGACGACGGCACGGGAGCCTGCCCGCTCCCGCGCAGCCACGATCGGTTGTGGCCACGGGCCGTCGTACCCCAAGGGACGGTGGAACGGGCGAGAAAAGAGTCGGCCCGCCCGGTGGCGGGGCATCGACGGACTCTACGGGCGGGGGGGGACAGGATCGGGCCCTCCGACCCGTCGCCGTGACCCCCTCCGCGACGGTCGTCGCAACCCGCGTCGGTGACGCGGGTTGCGGCTCCCGCCGGCGGCTCTCACGAGCCGACGAGATCGGGGCGGCCTCGGGCCACGGGGCGCGTCGCGGGGCCCGTCGGCGACCCGAGCCGCGTCGCCCCGCGCCGTCCGCGCCTCGGCGCGGGACCGGGCCCCGCGGTCGTCGCGGCGCGCGCCCGGGTCAGCGGCCCAGCGCCTGCTCGATGCGGCGCTCGACCGCCGTCACGTCGCGCAGCGGCACGCCGTGCCAGACCACCTTGCCGTTGCGGTCCACGAGGAACGCGGTCGGGAACACCGGCACGCCGAAGCGTTCGGTGACCGCGGCGTCCGCGTCGTAGAGGACGGGGTACGCCACGCCCCGAGCGGCCAGCGCCTGCTCCAGCGTCGGGAGGTCGCGGGTCGCGCGTCCGTTCTCGACCTCGATCACGCGCAGGCCCCGTTCGCCGTACGTCTTCTCCCACCGGTCCAGGTGGGGCGCCATCGCGGCGCACCCGCCTCAACGCAGGAAGCCGAACTGCAGGTAGACGACCTGCCCGATCAGCCCCTTCCACGTCAGCGGCGCGTCCGCGCCGAGCCACGTGCCCGACGGCGCGTCGAGCGACGGTGGCGCCCGGCCGACGAACGGGTCGTCGGGGCCGCCGCACGAGGCGAGCGCACCGGCGACGACGAGCCCGAGCGCGAGGAGGAGACGACGCACGTCCCCCACCATCGGCGCCGGCGGGCGGGAACTCCAGCGGCGGCGGGGTCGCCCGCCCGGGCGCCGTCACTCGGCGATCTTGGGCAGGGTGAGACCGGGCTGGTTCTGGTACTTGCCCTTGCGGTCGCGGTACGAGGTCTGGCACAGCTCGTCGGCGCGGAAGAACAGGATCTGCGCGATGCCCTCGTTGGCGTAGATCTTGGCCGGCAGCGGCGTCGTGTTGCTGATCTCGATCGTCACCACGCCCTCCCACTCGGGTTCGAGCGGCGTGACGTTGACGATGATCCCGCAGCGCGCGTAGGTGCTCTTGCCGAGGCACACGCAGAGCACCTCGCGGGGCACGCGGAAGCGCTCGACCGTCTCGGCGAGGACGAACGAGTTCGGCGGGATGATGCACTCGTCGCCGACGTGGTCCACGAAGGAGCGGTGGTCGAACGCCTTGGGGTCCACCAGCGTCGAGTTGAGGTTGTGGAAGATCTTGAAGTGGCGCCCGACGCGGACGTCGTAGCCGTACGAGGAGAGCCCGAACGAGATCTTGCCCTTGGTGACCAGCCCCTCCTGGAAGGGCTCGATCATCCCGTGCTCCAGGGCCATCTTGCGGATCCAGGCGTCGTTGGCGATCGACATCGGCAGGCTCCCCGCGCGACCCCCGGCGGGCCGCACGGCGCCGGAACGCTACCGCGGGGGGGGCCCGCGCCGCGTCCACGCGCCGACGACGACGGCGCCCGGTCTGTCGCGGCGCCGTCGGGCGCGGGCGACCGGGAGCCCCGGTCCCCTTGGTAGCGTGGGCCCCGCCATGGGCGCGCGCATCGGCAACTACGAGCTCGAGGAGTCGCTGTTCACCAGCGGCCCGAGCACGTTCTTCCGCGCGCGCAACGTGATCCTCGGCAGCCCGGTGGCCGTGCGGCGGCTGGCCATCGACCCCGCACGCGCCGACGAGGTGCGCGCGACGTTCTTCCGCGAGATGCGCCACGCGGCCGCGCTGCAGCACCCGGCGGTCTACCGCCCCATCGACGTGCTCGACGCGGAGGGCTTCCTCTGGTCGGTGCACGACGCGCGCCGCGGCACGCCCACCGAGGACCGCGTGCGCGACGGCGGCCCGATGCCGCTCGCCGAGGCGAGCAAGCTCGGCGGCGAGATCGCCGACTGCCTCGCCTACCTCCACGCGCGCGGCTTCGTGCACGGCCGCGTGTCGCCGCGCTGGACGCTCGCCGACGAGCACGGCGCGCAGCTGGTCTCGTTCACGAAGTCGGCCGACCTCGCCGCCGGCCTGTGGCCGCTGCGCGCCGCCGTGGCCGCGTGGTCGCCGTTCACCGCGCCCGAGGAGCTTGCCGGCGCGCGCCCGACGCCCGCGGGCGACCTCTACAGCCTCGCGGCGACGATCGTCTACTGGCTCACGGGCGCGTGGCCGCGCGGCGGGGCGACGCCGGAGGAGGCGATGGCCCGCGCGCGCGAGGGCGCGCCCGCGACCGACCTGCGCGCGCTGCGCCCCGACCTCCCCCACGTGCTCGCCACCGCGCTCGAGAACGCGCTCGCGGTGGACCCGGCGCGGAGGCACGGCAGCGTCGCGTCGCTGGGCCAGCTGCTCGCCGAGGCGCACCGGCGCCTCGCCGCCGAGGTCCCCAGCGGCTTCGAGTCCGGCGTCTTCCTCGTGCCCACCGGCGCGACCGAGCCTGTGCAGATCCTCGCGCGCCACGGGTCCGGCGCGTTCGGCGTCGTCTTCCGAGCGCGCTCGCGCACCGGCGGCGCGTACGCGGTCAAGGCGCTCAAGCCCGAGCACCGCCACGACCAGGACGCGCGCGAGCGCTTCCTGCGCGAGGCGCAGGCGCTGCAGGGCCTCGACCACCCCAACGTGGTGCACATCCGCGCCGTCGGCGAGGAGAACGGCACGCCCTACGCGGTCATGGAGTTCGTCGCGGGCCCCGACCTCGCCACGCTGCTGCTGCGCGAGGGCGCGCTGCGGCCGCAGCGGGCGCTCGCGCTCGCGGGCGGGATCGCGCGCGGCCTCGAGGCGATCCACCAGGAAGGCATCGTCCACCGCGACCTCAAGCCCCACAACATCCTCGTCGCGCCCGGCGACCGCCCCGTGATCGCCGACTTCGGCGTCGCGCGCGCGCTCTCCGCGACGCGGATGACGATGACGGGGCGCTTCGTCGGGACGCCCGCGTACATGGCGCCGGAGCAGTTCGAGAACGACGCGCCGACCTTCTCGGTGGACCTCTACGCGCTCGGCGCGATCCTCCACGAGATGCTCGCCGGCGCGGCGCCGTTCGCCGGCCGCGACGCGATCAGCACGATCCGCGCGATCCGCGAGCAGGCGCCGCCGCGGCTGCCCTCCGACGTGCCCCCCGCCGTGCAGGCGGTCGTGGACCGCCTGCTGCGCAAGGACCCCGCCGAGCGCTACCCCGACGCGACCACCGTCGCGCACGTGCTCGAGGCCGTGGCGCTGCGGATCGCCGACGCCCCGTCCCCCGCGGGCGAGCGCGGTCCCGGCGAGCCCGACGGCGCCACGGCGACGAGCGCGCTCTGACCGGGGCGCCGTGGTCGCCCGCGGGACCGGCACCGAGCCCGCGGCGCGCGCCCCGCGAGCCCGCCCCGCAGGGGACGGCCCCCGGGACGTGCCGTAGGGTTGGCGCCGTACCGGGCCCGCGGGCCCCGGAGCGCGCACCGATGTCCCGACGCCTCTCGCGCCTCGTCGTGTGGACCGCCGTGCTCGTGGGCGCGGTCCGCCTCGCGCCCCCGAGCGCGCGCGCGCAGGACGCCCCGCGCGCGGCCGAGGGCGCGGCGACGTCGGCGACGGCCGTCCACCCGGGCAGCCGCTTCCGCGTCACGGCCACGCTGCCCGCCGGCCGCGTCGAGGAGGCGACGGTGGTCGGCGTCCTCGAGCCCGCCGCGGGCGGGCGCCTCGACGTCGTCACGCTGGGCGCGGACCGCGCCGACCGGCGCACGCGCGCCGTCGAGGCGACGTGCACGGTCCCCGCCGACGCGCCCGTCGGCACGCTGCACTGGACCGTCCTCGTCGGCCGCGCGTCGCTGCTCCCGCGGGTGCTGCCTGACCTCGCGGCGGCTCGCGCCGCGCTCGGCGCGCTCGCGTCGCTGCCCGTCGTCGCGCCGCCCAACCTCGCGGTCACCGGGCTCGAGGTGGTCGGCACCGCGCGCGTCGGCGAGCCGCTCGTCGTGCGCTTCACCGTGACGCGGACGACGCCCGGCCCCGTGGGGCCGGCGCGCGTCGGCGTGCGCGGCGCGGCCGGCGACGTCCGGCGGGCGGCCGACCGCGACGGACGCGACCTCCCGCTGACGTGGCGCGACGACGGCACCGCCACCGACACGGTCGAGCTCGCGCGTCCCTCGCGCCCGGGCCCGTTCACGGCGTGGGCCTTCGTGGACTTCGACGGCGACGTGCGCTCGCCGCGCGACGACGACGAGCGGCGCCTCGTCGTGGACGTCGCGTCCGCCGCGACGGAGAGCCCGACCCCCGCGACGCCGCCCGCGCCCCCGACGCCGAGCCCGGCGCCGACCGAGCCGAGCCCGCCCCCCGCGCCGACGCCGCCCGCGCCGACGCCTCCGACCCCGACGCCCCCCGCGCCGACGCCGCCCACGCCGACCCCGCCCGCGCCGACGCCGGAGCCCGCGGTCGCAACACGCGTGGTCTCGGTCACGTTCCGCCCCGCGACGGTCGCGCCGGGCGCGACGCTCGTCGTCGAGGCCGAGGCGCGCAACGACGGACACCTCCCCGACACGCGCAGCGTCGGCCGCGTCGTCCTCGTGGACGCGCAGGGCCACGACGTCGAGGTGCCGGGCACGCTGCGCTTCGGCACGCTGACGGCGCGTCGCCCGCGGCGCGCGTCGATCGAGGTCGGCGTCCCGATGGACCTCGCGCCGGGCGCGTACCGCGTCGCGGTGCGCCTCTCGCGCGCGGGCAAGCCCGCGACCGCTGCCGACGGCACGGCCGAGGCGACGCTCACCGTGAGCGCGCCGACCCCCACGCCGGCCCCGCCGCCGCCCGCGCCCGCCCCGACGCCCCCGCCCGCGCCGACGCCGACCCCGGAGCCGACGCCCACGCCGGAGCCGACCCCCGTCCCCGCGCCGATCCCGACGCCGGAGCCGCCGGTCCCGACGCCGATCCCGACGCCCTCGCCGAACCCGGCGCCGAAGCCGGCGCCGGTGCCGGTGCCCGTTCCGGTGCCCGTGCCGGCGCCGCCCCCCTCCCCCGCGCCCCCTCCCGCGCCGACGCCGGCCCCGGCGCCCGACCTCGTCGCCCGCGTGCGCCTCGAGCCCGCCGCGCCGTACGCGCCCGGCGCCGTGGTGCCGGTCCCGTACACCGTCCGCAACGAGGGCCGCGGACCCGCGCCGGCGACGACGGTCGCGCTCGTGCTCGTCGCCGGCGGTCGCGAGCGATGGCTCGACGAGGAACCGCTGGCCGCGCTGGCCGCGGGGACGGAGAAGCGCGGGCAGCTGCGCGCCGAGCTCCCGGGCGACGTCCCCGCGGGCCCCGCGCGGCTGCGCGTGGTCGTGCGCGCGGTCGCGGGTGAGCCCGACGAGGGCGACAACGCGGCCGAGGTCGCGGTGGCGATCGCGGTGCCGCGCGCCAACCTCGTGGTCGAGAGCGTCGCGGCCGACCCCGCGGCGGCGCCGCCCGGGGCGACGGTGCGGCTCGTGGCCGTCGTGCGCAACGTCGGCGACGGCCCCGCGCCGGCGTCGGTCGTCGCGTTCGCGACGATGCGCGCGCGCAGCCGCGAGTCGATCGACTTCGGGCGCGCCGACGCGCCCGCGGTCGCGCCCGGCCGTTCGGTGCGCGTCGAGCGCACGGCGACCGTGCCCGCCGACGCCGTGCCGCAGCGCTGGGCGCTGGCGGCGACCGCGGACGCGGCCGCCACGGTGGACGAGACCGAGGAAGGCGACAACGTGCGCGTGCAGGGCTTCGGCTTCGAGGTGGTGGCGCCGCCGCCGCCGGCCGGCAGCGCCGTGGACCTCGTCGCCAAGGGCGGCGAGGTGGAAGGGGGCGGCGACGTCGAACCCGCGGGCGCCGTGCGGGTGCGCGTGCGCGTCGCCAACGCGGGCCGCGTCGCCGCGCCCGCCTTCGACGTCGCGGTGCTGCTCTCGACGCGCGAGCGCCCCGAGCGCCGTCGCGACGGCTGGCGCGGCGTCGTCTCCGAGGTCGCGCGCACGACGGTGCCGGCCGGCACGGCGCCGGGCGCCGAGGCGGTGCGCGTGCTCGATGCGCGGCTGCCCGCGGGCCTCGCGCCCGGCCGCTGGTACCTGCTCGTCGTGCCCGACCCCGCGGGGGCGGTGGACGAGCCCAAGCGCGACGAGGACCTCGCGTCGGTGCCCGTGCAGCTCGTCGGGCGCGCGGTCGTCCGCGCCGCCGAGCCGACGCTGCGCCTCGAGCCCGCCGAGGTCGCGCCCGGGGCGCGGTTCGCCGCGACGGCGACGCTGCGCAACGACGGCAACCAAGCGTCCCCGGCCGCCACGCTCGTGCTGGCACGGCCCGGCGGCGACGGCCGCGGCCGGCGTGCCCCCACCGACGTCGTCCTCGCGACGGTGCCGCTGGCGCCGCTCGCCCCGGGCGAGGCGCGCGCGGTGCGCGTCGAAGCCGCCGCGCCGCCCGACGCGCCGCGCGGACGTGCACGCGTGTCGCTGCGACTGGTCACGCCCGGCACCGACCCCGTCGAGCTCGCGGGCGCGGCGCTCAGCGTGACGACGCCGGCCCGCGGCGCCGACCTCACCGTGTTCGACGCGCGCGTCGAGCCGTCGCGCGCCCGTGCGGGCGAGGCGGTGCGCGTCGTGGCGCGCGTCGGCAACGTCGGCGACGCGCGGACGCCCGCCACGAGCGTGCGCGTCGAGCTCGTCGACGGCGCGGTCGCGCGCCCCGTGGGCGGCGCGGACGTGCCGGCGCTCGCGCCCGGCCAGATCGTGGACGTCCGGGTGGACGTGCGCGTGCCGCGCGGCACCGAGCCCGGGCGGGCGTGGCTCGTGGTGCGCGCCGACCCCGACGCGCGCAGCGGCGACGTCGAGCGCGGCAACGACGAGACGTGGGTGCATGTGGACGTCGCGGGCCGCCTCGACGGGGACGTGCGCCTCGGCCTCGGCTCGGTCGTGCGCACCGGGACGGCCGCCGCGGTGCCCGGCGGGTCGGTGGACCTGCGCGGCCGCGTCGAGAACCGCGGGGGCACGCGCGTGGACGACGCCGACGTCGAGGCGGTGCTCGTCGCGCGCGACGGGACGACGCGCTCGCTCGGTCGCCGCACGCTCGGCGCCTCGGTCGAGCGCGGCGGCGGCCTCGACTGGGCCGAGCGCTTCGCGCTCCCCGGTGACCTCGCGCCCGGCGCGTACGTGCTGCGGCTGCTGCTCGACCCCGACCGGCGCCTGCCGTGGGAGACGGGGAGCGAGGGCGACGCCGTCGCCGAGCTGCCCGTCGAGGTGTCGGCCGGCGCCGACGACGGCGTGGACCTCGCCGCGGTGTCGCTCACGTCGGAGGCGCGCGGCCGCCCGACGTCGCGGCGCCTCGACCTCACCGCGATGGTGCTCAACCGCGGGCCCGGCGTGGCCCCCGCGTTCGACGTGACGCTCTACCTCGCGTCGAAGGACGCGGGCGGCCTGTGGCTGCCGCTGATGACGCGCCCGGTGCAGGGCGGCCTCGTCGGCGCGGGCGTGCAGACGCGCGCCGCGTTCTCGGTCGAGGTGCCCGAAGAGGTGCCCGAAGGCGAGTACCGCGCGGTCGTCGTCGTGGACCCCGACGCGCGCCTCGACCTGCGCCGCCGCGCGGACAACACGACGACGCTCGACGTGCGCATCGGCACGGCGGCCTCGACCGCGCCGACGCCCGCGGCGCCGGGCGCGGGCGACACCGACCTCGTGGTGGTGGACGTCTCCGCCCCGGCACGCCCGGTCGCGCCGGGCGCGGTCGCGTCGTTTCCGTGGCGTGTCGCGACGCGGCGCGCGGGGCCCGCGGCCCGCACCTTCCGCTGGGTGGTGTCGGCGCGCGGCCCGACGGGCGAGTGGGTCGAGTGGATGACGTCGGCCCCCGAGGCGATCCCGTCCTCGGGCGCGCACCGGACGGGCGCCGTCGCCGTGCCGGTGCCGGCCGACGCGGCCGCGCGCACGCACCTGCGCTTCGAGGCGCGGCCCGACGGGGGCTTCGACGCGGCCCCCGCCGACAACCTCGCGGAAACCGACCTCACCGTCGGCACCGATCCCGCCGCGCCCGCAGCGGGCGCCGAGGTGGCGCGGCTGCCGCTCGTGCTCGCCGCCCACCTCCCCTCGGCGACGCTGCCGCGCGACGTCGCCGCCTCGGCGACGTTCCTGCTGCAGCACGTCGCCGACGGCGCGGGCCCCGCCGTGCTCGAGGTGACCCTCGAGGCGGGAGGGCAGCGCCTGCCGCTGGGCGAGTTCGACGTCCCGGCGGGGGTCGCCGCCACGCCGGTCGCGGTCAAGGCGCGGCTGCGCACGCCCTCGTCGGTCCCGGCGGGCGCGGCCACGCTCGTCCTCGTCGTTCGCGACGAGGCCGGCGCCGCCCGCGGCTCCGAGGTGCGGGTGAGCGTCTCGGTCCGCTGACGTCGTCGCCGCCGGGGCCGCGCCGACGGCGCGGCCTCCGCGGACCTCGCCGACCTGGTCCCCCGGGGCGCCCCCCCCCGGGTCTTCGGTTCACCCGCCCCGCCCTCCGGGGCGGGTCCCCGCCCGCCCGCCCGCCCGCCCCGCGTCCGGTTCTCGGCGAGGCCCCTCGCCGCCCTTCCCACTTCCGTCTCCGCGGTCATTTCCGGCCCGTGTTCCGCCTCCGTCTCCACCCTTCCGACCGACCGGTCGGTCTCCTTCGTCTCCGCCTAAGCGTAACTCGCTTGCTGCAAGCGAGTTACGCCTTGATCGAAAATCCACGGATTTCGCGAAACAAACCCCACCTCTTCTCCGTCTATTCCAGTGAGCAGACACAACCCGGCGGGTGAGCAAGAACCTCCTGCCCAACCCTCCCTCCGAAACGCTCGCTCGCCCCTCTGCCCGCGGCGCCCCTCCTGTGAAGGACGGGCGCCGCTTTCCTTTTCGGGACGCGTTCCCTCGGGCTCCGCGCCGCTGCGCTGCCCTAGGAGCCTAGAAGGGGAAACGGGCGCTGCGCGCCGTTTCCCCGTAGGGGGCGTCGCCGCGGGCCTTCCCGCGGCGACGGGCGCGCCCGCGCGGGGTCAGAGCACGCGGCGGTAGTCCTCCACGGCGAGCTTCCACACGCGCACGCCGCAGTACCGGTCGCCCTCGGGGCAGATCGGGGCCTCCTCAGCCATGGCGCGGAGCGCGCACGGGGGAAGCAGGAAGCGCCCGATGCGGCGGTTCACCTCGGCGATCTGCATCGCCTCGTCGCGGCTCGCCCGCCAGATCTCCTCCTGGGCGTTGTAGCAGAGCCGCATCTTGAGCTTGTGGTGGAGGTGGAGGAGGTCGGCGCTCTCGGTGAACCGGATCGTGACCGCGTTGGGGAGCAGGTAGGCGCGGTCCTCGTCGGAGACGCCGAGCGCGCGCAGGCGCCCGAGCGCCTCCCACGTCCGCTGCATGCTGCGGTCGTAGGCCCGCAGCGCGTCGTCGTCCTCGAAGAGGATCGCCGGCCGGACGAAGTCGGGGGCGTCGGAGAGGTAGGCGGGGAGGCAGGGGCGCGACGCCGGCGTCATGCGGTGGCGCTGGTCCTGGCTGTCGGCCGCGTGCGAGAGGCGCTTGCGGAAGGTGTAGGACGCGTGCGTCAGCGCGCGCGAGACCTTCGACAGCGTCGTCACGTTGAGGCTCTGCCCGAGCATCGGGTTCGACGACGGGTCCATCACCAGCGCGATCGCCGCGTCGTCGGGCAGCAGGCTGCGCGGCACGCCGAGCACCTCACGCACGGCCGCGGCCACGCACTCCTCGTTGCGCGCCTTCCAGTCCACGAGCGTGCTCACGCGGCCGCCCATCGACGCGTCGAACTCCGCGACGAACCGGTCGCGCACCGAGCCCAGCGAGCGCTCGCCTCCCGTGGCGGCGGCGTAGAAGACGTGCTCGGGCGTCTCCGCCAGCGGGATCGGCTCCTCGAGGATCTGCGCGAAGAGCGGGTCGTGCGCCAGCAGCGCGTCCTTCATGCGCCCGACGACGAGCCGCTGCTCCTTCGGCGCGTCGTAGGCCTCGCACAGGCGCCAGTAGCGCAGCAGCGTGAGGCCGGACACGGTGTGGTAGAGGTACGCGTGCGTGGCGAGCGGCAGGACGTAGCGCGCGATCTCCTGCGCCTTCTTCTGCACCGCGCCCTTCCACTTCTCCGCGCGCGGGCGGCGCGCCGGGAAGACGCGGAAGTACTCGCGCTCGACCACCGGCGTGAGCAGCTCGATCAGCTCGTGGTAGTCGTCCATCTGCCGCTGCGCGGCGGCCTCGTAGACGGCGAGCGCCTCGCCCGAGAGCGAGGGGACGGCGAAGTTGCCCGCCTTCACCTCGACGTAGCGCTGGCTGACCTGCTCGGAGTTGTAGAAGGGGTGCGCGTGGAGGAACGACCAGAGGAACTGGCGCGAGACGCCGTCGAGCGCGAACTGGAAGTGCGCGTGCTGCAGCGTCGTGTGGTGGCCCGCTTGGTAGATCGACTTCGCGATCCGGTCGCGCATCGCGACCCGGGCCGCGCGCTTGTCCTCGGGCAGGTCGGGCGTGCCCGAGACCTCCTCGGTCGCCACGATGCCGCGCGCGGAGTAGCAGGTGCGCGCCGTCGCGACGGCGTTCTCGTACGGCCTCGGGAACGCGTTCACGAGGCGGACGACGGGCTCGCGGGAGAGGAGCGGGACGGCCGTCGGCATGACCACGAGACCACCTCCGGGCGGGCGACCCGTATAGCCGACCCTGGGGACGCGATCCGCCCCCGCCGCCCCGTCGGCGGGGCCCGCCGTCGGTACCGTAGCCCCATGGCGATCCTCGATCCGGCCGTCGACGCGTTCCTGCTCGCGCACGTCCCCGACCGCGACGACGAGCTGAAGGCGATGGAGGCGTGGGCCCGGGAACGGCGGTTCCCGATCGTCGGGCCGGCCGTCGGGGCGCTGCTCGAGGTGCTCGCGCGCTCGATCGGGGCCCGCCGCGTCCTCGAGCTGGGCTCGGGCTTCGGCTACTCCGCGGCCTGGTGGCTCCGGGGGATGCCGCCCGACGGCAAGGTCGTGCTCACCGACCTCGACCCGGACCTCGTCGCCCGGGGCACCGCCCACCTCGAACGACTCGGCCACCGGGGCCGGTTCGGCTACGAGGTCGGCGAGGCCATCGAGACCCTCCGACGTGCGCGCGGCCCGTTCGACGTCGTCTACTGCGATGTGGACAAGGAGGGCTATCCCGACGTGGTCGAGCCCGCGGTCGAACGCCTGCGCCCCGGCGGCCTCCTCGTCACCGACAACGCCCTCTGGGGCGGCGACGTCGCCGACCCGGCGGTGCACGACCCGGCCACCGAGGCGATCCGCGTCTACGTCGAGCGCGTCTCGACGCACCCCCTGCTGCGGACGACGGTGCTGCCGCTGCGCGACGGCGTGGCCGTCAGCGTGCGACTGCCCGACACGGGCGCGCGCGCCACCCGCTGAATACCGCATCGGAACGGGGGTTCCCGACGATCCGCTCCCGGAGCGGGTCCCGCGGCGCCGGCGAACCTCGTGATTTCCGCGTCGGAGCGATGGTTGGCGAGAGGGTCGATCGGCCCCGAATCAAGGAATTCCGGCCCCGATCGCGCGTCCGTCGGCGAATCCCGGCGAAACGGATTTCTTCTGCGCGTCCCCCCCACGTGCTACGGTTCTCGCGTATTCGGGCGGCAAACGGCTCGGGAAGCGATTCTCGACCGACCCGCCGGGTCGCCGCGGTTGCCTTGGAAGGCCGCAGAGACCCTCGTTCCACCCCTTCCAAGGTGAGAGCTTTCCCGAACATGGCCAAGGCGAAGAAGGCGGGCAAGGGCGGCGGCGGCAACATGGTCGTCGCGTCGAAGGTCAAGGACGCGGTCCGTGGCGCCGGCGTGCGCGCGGCGGGCGACCTCGTGGACGCGGTGAACGCCGCGGTCGGCGGCCTCCTCAAGGCCGCGATCGGCCGCTGCAAGGCGAACGGCCGCGGGACGGTCCGGCCGCAGGACCTCTAGAACTCGGAGTACGTGATCGTGGCGAGGGGCGGCGGCCTACGGGCCGTCGCCCCTTGTCGTTGATGGTGCGGCCGGACCGGGTTTGCTGCGCGCGCAGTTCGGCTCCGCGGCGACGCACGGCGCCGGTCGGAAGGCGCCTCGGCTTGACGGCGGCACGGGACGTAGCTCGGAACGACCCGCCTCGCTCCGCCGTGCGCGCGGGAGGAGCGACGGGCCCCGATCGTCGGGAGACGGAACCCCTCGCGAGGGCCGGACCCGGTTTGCTACGCGCGCAGTTCGGCTTCGCAGCGACGCACGCCGCCGGTCGGAAGGCGCCTCGGCTTGACGGCCACGCGGGGCGTAGGTCGGAACGACCCGCCTCGCTCCGCCGTGCGCGCGGGAGGAGCGACGCGCCCCGAACGTCGGAAGACGGGGCGCCCAGCGGACGGAGTGCGTGCTTCGCGCGCAGTTCGGCTTCGCGGCGACGCACGGCGCCGGTCGGAAGGCGCCTCGGCTTGACGGCCACGCGGGGCGTAGGTCGGAACGACCCGACGCGCTCCGCGGTGCCATTCCGATTCAACGGTTCCCGCGCACGCGGCGAGATCCGCCCGGCTGCGCGACGCGCGAACCCGACGCCGTCGGCCCCCTCGGTCCGGCCCTATGAAATGAGCGGCGCGGAAGGCTCCCCGCGACGCGGAACGCCCTCCGACGCGCCGCTCATTTCAAGAAGGAGCCGTCCTCCCGGAGCGCCTCCTCGAGGCCGCGCCAAAGGTCGCGGGCGCACGAAGGGACGTCCGGGCCCGCGTAGCGCACGCAGCGGTCCGAGATCGGCACCCCCAGCCCCGTGTCGAGCGCACGCTGCGCCATCTCGCGCCGGTGGAACTCGACGTCCATCGCCACCGGCGGCGTCGTCGTCCACGGACGACGACCCGCCCGCGCACGCACCGCCCGCTCCGCCGCGTCGCGGATCATCGACCGCGTGCGCTTGGGCGCGAGCGTCGCGCACGCCGACGGCCCCAGCACCCGCTTCACCTCCACCGTCTCGAGGTCCGCCCCGAGGTCCGCCTTCGCCTCCCGCACCACGTCGTCCGCCCCCGTCACGAGGACGACCGGCGTCCCGTAGTGCCCCACGATCGCCGCGTCGAGCAACGTCTCGCCCGCCGGCTTGCCCTGCAACCGGATCTCGTGGACCAGCATCCCCACCCACGTGTGCGAGAGCAGCCCACCCGGCGTCCCCGCCCGGCTGTGGAAGCCGACCAGCATCGCCGCCGCAAAGCCCCCCTCCTCGATCCCCGTCACCTGCACCAGCGGCTTGTTGCGCGCCTGCGCCGGCCCCACCACCAGCCGCGCCGCCTCGTGCAGCTCGTCGAGGAGGATGTTGCGCATGTTGCCGTGGCCGTCGTTGACGTAGACCTCCGTCGCCCCCGCCGCCACCGCCCCCTCCACCGCCGCGTTCACGTCGCTCGTCAGCCAACGACGGGCCCGCTCGTAGTCGTTGCCCCCGGGGAGCAGGTGCTCGCGGTGCGCGACGCCCGTCGCGCCCTCCATGTCCACGGCGATGAAGATCTTCATGGGGGGGAGCCTACCCGCGCCGTGCCGACGGTCGGAAGGGACGACGCCCCCGTCCCCCTTCCCGCAAGCCGCCCCGCCACCGCACAATGGCGGGCTCGCCCGGACCCCCAACCGTGCCCGACATCTCCCCCATCCTCGCCGCCATCGCCGAGTGCGCCGCCTGCAAGACGGACCGCGACGCGCTGGGCCAGGTCGCCGTGAAGGCCGTCCACGACCGCCTCCCGCAGGCCGGATGGACCGGCATCTACTGGCTCCACGACGACGAGCTCGTGCTCGGGCCCTACATCGGCCCCCCCACCGAGCACACCCGCATCCCCGTCGGACGCGGCGTCTGCGGCACCGCCGTCGCCGAAGGCCGCGACCAGGTCGTGCCCGACGTGCGCGAGCGCAGCAACTACCTCGCCTGCTCCACCACCACCCGCAGCGAGATCGTCGTGCTCATCCGCGCGGGCGGCAAGATCGTCGGTCAGATCGACATCGACAGCGACAAGGTGGACGCGTTCTCCGCCGACGACCACGCGTTCTTGAAGCTCGTCGCCGGCGCGCTCGGGTCGCTCCTCGTCGACCCGCAGGAGCCCAGCGCCCGCGGCTAGCCCGCCGAGTTCACGAAAGGCGAGGCCGGTCGAGCCCCGAACGGACGTCAGGCCCCGGTCGGGGCGCGCGGATGGCGCCCGGGCGCGCGTCGGACGCGACGACCGCGTGTTCTGGAACCACGCCGAGGAGCGGACGACGCGTGGCGACGCGCATCGAAGCGCCACCGGGCCCCACGTCACGCCCGGGCGCTAGACGCCGCCCCGACCTCGCCGGCTCGTGAATTCGGCGGGCCAGCCTCCCTCTCGCGCGGTGTTCGAGCGAGCGCGCCCGCGTGCGTCGCAGGGGACCCCGCGCCCGGCGCGTCAGACGTCGTGGGCCCGCTCGGCGGCGCGCATGCGGAGGCCGACCCAGACGAGCGCCGCGCAGAGCACGAGGTAGGGCACGAGCGGCTCGTCGCGGTGGCGCATCACGAAGAGGCGGTACGCGTAGAGCAGCCACACGTTCGCGGCGAGGAAGAGGAAGACCTTGCTGCCCGCGCGCACCGCCTCGTCGGTCGCCTCGGGCACCTGGTCCGCCGGGATGCCCTCCGCGATGCGTGCCTTGTTCGCCGCGACGACCCGGTCGATCAGCGTCGAGTTCTCGGCGATCGCGGAGCGCTCGAACCACGTCGCGACGACGTTGAGCACCAGCGTCGCGCACGCCATCCCGAGGTGCACCGCCGGCGCGACGGCGCCGCCGTCCGCGCCGCCGCCGAGCACGGCGGTGGCGACCACGAAGAGCATCGAGAAGAGCGCGAACGGGAAGGTCTTGCCCTTGAAGCGGCGCGTGCGCGCGACGATGGCCGGGTCCATCGCGGCGGCCTCGACTCCCTTCTTGATCCACTTGCCCGACCCGATGAAGTGCGCGAAGACGATCGCGTGGACGAGGCAGCAGAAGATCGCCGAGAAGAGGCCCGCGAGCAGGTGCACCCGCGGCTCGACGGCATGGCCGCGGAGGAAGCCGAGCGTGAAGGCGGTCGAGAGGAACAGGAGGTTCCAGACCGCGAGGCCGGTGTAGAGCGGCGCCATGGGGCCGCGAGTGTGCGCGGCGGACCCGACGGCGGGAAGCAGGGACCGCGCCGATCCGGCCCCGGTGCCGCCGCGGGGCCCGCGCCGTGAACCCGTCGGGCCTGCCCGCCGAGTTCACGAGCCGACGAGGCCCGGCGGGCGCCGAACGGGCGTCGGGCCCGGGTCGGGGCTCGCGGACTACCGGCCGGGGCCGGCGGGCGCCGGCTCGAGCGCGGCGCGCGCGTGCGCGACGGCGTCGGCGACCGCGTCGGCGAGGCGACGCCGCGGGCGGGCGCCCGTGAGCGCGCGCAGGCGGGCGAGGTCGGGGCGGCGGCGCGGCGGGTCCACGAAGCCGTCGCCGTACACCGAGGCGAACGGGACGTGCACGACCGACGAGCGCGACCCGGCGACGGCGACGACGCGGCGGGCCAGCTCGCCGATCGCGACCTCCTCGTCGCTGCCGACGTTGACGACGAGGCCCGCCGCGGCCGGCGCGGCGGCGAGCGCGACGAGCGCGTCGGCGGCGTCGCGCACGTCGAGGAAGCAGCGCGTCTGACGGCCGTCGCCGTGGACGACGAGCGGCTCGCCGCGCACCGCGGCGCGGGAGAAGCGCGGGAGCACCATCCCGTAGCGGTCCGACTGGCGCGGGCCGACGACGTTGAAGAGGCGTGCGACGACGACCGGCAGCCCGGCGGACCGGTGCAGCGCGAACGCGAGGCTCTCGCCCGCGAGCTTGCTCACGGCGTAGACGTCGCGCCGGCCCGCGGGCGCGAGGGTCACCGGGTCGTCCTCGGCGAGGACGCCGGTCGCGGACGTGCCGTGGACCTCGCTCGTGGACGCGACGAGGCACGGCGTGCCGCGCGCCGCGCACGCGGAGAGCACCGACGACGTGCCGTCCACGTTGCGCGACCACGTGCCCGCCGGGTCGGCGGCCACGCGCGCGACGCCGACGGCGCCGGCCAGGTGGAAGACGGCGTCGGCCCTCGCCACGGCCTCGGCGACGAGCCCGCGGTCGCGGACGTCGCCGCGCACCAGGACGACGTCGCCCCGCTCGCGCGCGGGCGCGAGGTTGCCCTCGGCACCCGTCGACAGGTCGTCGAGCGCCACGACGGCGTGGCCGTCGGCGACGAGACGGTCGGCGAGGTGGCTGCCGACGAAGCCGGCGGCGCCGGTGACGAGGACGCGCATGGACGGGGAGAGCCTACCGGACTGCCACGGGGGCGGGCACCCCTTCCGACGACGCCCGCCGCCGCCGGCGTCCCCGTCGGCGCGCGCGGCGGGGCGCGCCCGTCAGAGCGCCTTGGCGAGCAGCACGCTGCGATAGGTCTTGCCGGGCCAGTGGACGGACCCGACCACGTACCAGCCGCGGCGACGGTAGTACTCGACGAGGTGCGTCGCGGTCTCCGCGGTGTCGCCGAGCACCTCGACGGCGCCTGCCGCCCGCGCGACGCGCTCGGCCTCGGCGAGCAGCGCGGCGCCGACGCCGCGGCGCTGCACGGCGGGGTCCACCGCGAACTGGCCGAGGACGAACGCGTCGGCGCGGCGGAATCGCTCGGTCTCCTCGTCGGGACCGCCTCGCCAAAGCGCGAGCGTGCCGACGAGGCGCCCATCGAGCTCGGCGACGAGGCAGGCCCCCCGGGTTGCGCGCCGTCGGGTCGTCTCGACGTCCTGGTCCACCGCGGTGTAGTTCAGCCCGAGCGCGCCCAGCCGCGCGTATCCGGCGTGCAGCAGCGCGGTCAGCGCGGTGAACGAATCGGTCGGCTCGAGCGCGCGGACCCGCAGCGTCACGGCAGTCCCTCCGGCGACAGGACAGCCTACGCGCCCGCCCCCCCCCCGGAGCGGTCTCGCGCGGCTCCGACCCCGTGCGCGGTGAGCACGTGCTCCGACCCCGTGCGCGGACCCGACCCCGCGCGCGGTGAGCGCTTGCTCCGCCCCCACGCTCGGTGAGCACGTGCTCCGACCCCGTGCGCGGTGAGCGCTTGCTCCGACCCCGCGCGCGGTGAGCGCTTGCTCCGACCCCGCGGTCGGTGAGTGCGGGGTCGGAGCAGGAGGTGACCGTTCGTCGCCAACGGACGCGGAGCGGCGGCGGGGCGACGAGGCGAAGGAGCCTCGACGGAGGGGAGACCGTCGCGACGGGCCGGCGCACGCGGGTTCGGGGGCCCCCTCGACGGAAGGCGACGCGGACGGGTCGCTACGTCCGGGGGAGACGCGGCGGGGCCCGGTCGGGCCTCGTGCCGAAGACGGGCTGGCTGCCGCCGGCCGCCTCGACGCGCTTCATCGCCTCCGCGATCGCCCGCTCGAGCTGCGGGTCGCGCCCCGCCGCATGGTCGGCCGGCGTGATCTCGACCTCGACGTCGGGGTCGGTCCCGTGGCCCTCGATCGCGTAGCCCACGTCGTGGAACCAGAACGCGAACTCCGGCTGCGTCGTCACCGCGCCGTCCACCAGCGCGTGCCGCGGCCAGATGCCGACGACGCCGCCCCACGTCCGCTTGCCGAGCAGCGGCCCGAGGCCGTAGAGCTTGAAGTTGTGGCTGAACATGTCGCCGTCGGAGCCGGCGTACTCGTTCGTGATCGCCACGAGCGGGCCCCGCGGCGAGTCCTCGGGGTAGGGCGTCGGCGCCATCCACCGGCTCTGGTTCCACCCGCGCCGCTTGCGCGCGAGCTTCTCGAGCAGGAGCTGCGACACGTGCCCGCCGCCGTTCCAGCGCACGTCCACGACGAGCCCCTCGCGGTCCACCTCGGGCCCGTAGGCGCGGTGGAACTCGCTCCAGCCGAACGGGCCCATGTCGGGCACGTGCACGTAGCCGACGCGCCCGCCGGTCGCGGCGTGCACGCGGGCGCGGTTGCCCTCGACCCAGTCGCGGTAGCGCAGCGGCTGCTCGTCGCGCATCGCGCGCACGGCCACCGTGCGCGGCTCGCCGCCCGGCGTGCGCACGCGCAACCGCACGTCGCGACCCGCCGCGTTGACGAGACGCGCCGTCGGCGGCGCCGCCGCCGTGAGCGGCTCGCCGTCCACCGCGAGCACCTCGTCGCCCACGAGCACGCCCACGCCGGGCGCGGTGAGCGGGGACGAGGCGCCCGCCTCCCACGAGTCGCCGCGCGGGAGCCGCGCGACGCGCCAGCTCGACGTGGTCGCGTCCCACGCGAAGTCGGCGCCGAGGAACCCCTGCGGGAACGCGGGCGTGGGCCGGTAGTCGCCGCCCATCTCGTAGCAGTGCGACGTCGCGAGCTCGCCCTGCAGCTCCCACAGGAGGTCGCTGAACTCCGCGCGCGACGAGACCCGCGCCACCAGCGGGAGGTAGCGGTCGTGGACCGCCACCCAGTCCACGCCCGAGAAGTCGGGCGTCCAGAACTGGTCGCGCTGCAGCCGCCACGCCTCGCGGAACATCTGCGTCCACTCGTCGCCGGGCACGACCGCGACGCGCAGCCGCTCGAGGTCCACCCAGCCCGTCTCGCGCGACGCGTCGTCCCGCGCGGGCAGGTCGGCCGCCTTGGCGCCCGCGGCGAGCACGCGCAGCCGCCGCCCGCTCTGCAGCAGCAGCGCCTTGCCACCCGCCGGCACCGCCACCGCGGTGACGCGGTCCGCCACCGTCACGGCCTTGTCCGCGTCGAAGTCCCACGCCTCGAGCGTCGCCTTCGCCGGCGGCTCCGACGAGCGCCACGAGTCGCCGCCCAACGTCCCCTCGACCGGCCACGACAGGAACAGCGCACGCCCCTTCACGGCGAACGCGCCGGCGTAGCGCGCCTCGGGCATCGGGAACGCGAGCACGCGGTCGGCGATGCCGTCGAGGTCGATGCGCACCGGCGCGGGGCCCGGGGCGACGGGCGTGCCCGTCGCGGGCGGCGTCGCCGCGGGCGTCGCCGCGGAGGCCGCGGCCGCCGCCGGAGCGGCCGGCGCCGGGTCGGCGACGACGCCCGCGGGCGCGCGCGGAGCGCGGCTCGGGCCCGGGAACGGCGACGCGAGGTCGGCGCGCAGCGGCAGCAGGCACGCCTTGGCGCCCTTCTGGAAGCCGAGGTCGAAGGAGTGGGCGTCGTAGACCGGGTCGAAGACGCGGTACGACACGAAGTAGAGCCACTTCCCCTCGGGGTCGAATGCGGGGAGGCCGTCGCGGAACTCCGACCGCGTCGCGCGGTGCACCGCGCCCTCGACGGCGTCGTAGAGGTGGATCGAGGACGTCTTGCGCGTGTCGGCGAACCCGTAGGCGAGCCAGCGGCCGTCGGGCGACCACGCCATCCCGTCGGTGCGGTCGAAGGGGCTGCGCTCGACGACCTTGTGCGTCCGCGCGGCGAGGTCGACGACGATCACCTCCTGGCGCTGGTTGGCGAGCGCGACGCGGTCGCCGCCGGCCGGCGCGACGACGAGGTCGAGCGCGCGACCGAAGTCGCCCTCGACGCGCGTGGTCGTGGAGCCGTCGGCGGCGAGCACGACGAGCGCCTCCTCGCCGCCCTCGTCGGAGACCGCGACGAGGCGCTTCCCGTCGGGGAGCCACCGCGCGAGCCGGTGGCGCACGGGCCCCGTCGCACCGAGGCGCGTGGGCGCACCGTCCCAGAGGCCGAGCGCGTGCAGGCTGCCGCGCACCACCGCGGCGACGGTGTGCGCCTCGGGGTGGAGGTCGGCCGACTCGAGCCAGCGGCCCGGCGCGACGAAGCGGCGCGCGCGCTGCGGCCGCGCGGAGGCGAGGCGCACGTCCACCTTGCGCGACGTCCCCGCGGCGGGGTCGAACACGAAGAGGTCGGCGCCCGCGTGGTAGACGATGCGGCGTCCGTCCGACGACGGGAAGCGGACGTAGAAGTCCTCGTGGTGCGTGTGCCGGCGCAGGTCGGCGCCGTCGGGCGTGCACGAGTAGAGGTTGCCGTGCCCCTCGTGGTCGGCGAGGAACCAGATGCGGCCCGCGAGCCACATCGGGTTGGCGAGGTTGCCGCGCAGCGTGACGAGCGGCACGAAGGCGCCGTCGCCCTTGCGGTCCACCCAGAGCGTGCCCGCGGTGCCGCCGCGGTAGCGCTTCCACCGCGCGGGGTCGCCCGAGTTGCGGCCGATCACGACGCCCCGGCCGCCCGGCTCGAACGACACGGCGCGCGCGGGCCCCGTCTTCATCGGCCGCGGCGCGGCGCTCCCGTCGGCCGCGACGGCGTGGAGGTGCGCGTAGCCGCGGAACGGCTGCCCCGCGTCGGTGGAGAGCACGACGTCGCGGCCGTCGGGCGACCACGCGGCGGTCTGCGTGATCGCGCCGAGCCAGGTCAGCCGGCGGGCCTCGCCCCCCTGCGCGTCCACGACGTAGACCTCCGCGGGACCGTCGTCGCGGCCGGTGAACGCGATGCGGCGACCGTCGGGCGAGAACACTGGGAACGACGCCGCGGCGGGCGTGGCGGTGATCCGGCGCGCGACCCCGCCGGCGGCGGGGACCGTCCAGAGGTCGTCCTCGGACACGAACACGATCGTGTCGCCGTGGATCGTCGGATGCCGGTAGTAGCCCGCCGCCTCGGCCATGGTCGGTCTCCGCGCGCCCGCACCGGGGCGGACGGAGGATTGAACGCCCGCGCGCGTCCCGCGCCAGACAAGACCGGGCCCGGCGCCACGCCAGGGCGCAAGCCGCCGCCCCGACCTCGTCGGCTCGCGGACTCGGCGGGCGGTCCCGCCGAATTCACGAAGGACGAGGCCCGGCGAGCGGCGAACGCACGTCGGGCGCCCGTCGGGACTCGCGGATGGCGCCCGGGCGCGCGTCGGACTCGACGACGGCGTGTTCCGGCGCCACGCCGACGAGCGGACGACGCGCGGCGACGCGCACCGAGTCGCCGAAGGGCCCTGCGCCACGCCCGGGCGCAAGCCGCCGCCCCGACCTCGTCGGCTCGTGAATTCGGCGGGCTAGCGGGTCGCCGCGTCGAGGTCGAGGCGGCCGGCGCCGAGCAGGTCCTTGTGGACGGGGTTGAGGTCGTCCACGGGCACCGCGGTCGAGAGGATCGGGGCGACGAGGTCGTCGGGCGGCACGACGCCGAGCATCCCCTGCATGATCGCGACCGCGCCGGTGACGAGCGCCGTGGCGAACGAGGTGCCGCTCCAGCGCGCGTAGCCCGTCGGCGAGAGCGGGTGCGCGCCGACGAGGTCCTCGCCGGGCGCGACGAGGTCCACCTGCGGACCGTACGCCGCGAAGTCGCTCTTGACGTCGTCGAGCCCCACCGACGAGACCGCGAGCACCTCGGCGATGCGCGCAGGCGACTGCACGGCCGCGCCGGTGTTGCCCGCGGCGGCCACCACGAGCACGCCCGACGCGCGGGCGCTCTCGACGGCCTGCTGCACGTAGCGGAGGTCGCGCGAGAGGCCGCCGCTGAAATTGACCACCCGCGCGCCCATCGAGACGGCCCACGAGACCGCCTGGGCCACCGACGACGCGCTGCCCGAGGCGTCGCTGTCGAGCGCGCGCACCGGCAGGATGCGCGCCATCGGGGCGACCGCGAGCACGAGGCTCGCGACGAAGGTGCCGTGGCCGACGCCCTCGTCCACGTCCCCGTCGCGGTCGTCGTCGAGCCCGTTGCCGACGTCGGACGCGTCGTCGTCGCCGTCCACGAAGTCCCACCCGGGCAGGACGCGCCCGCGCAGGAACGGGTGCTCGGCGTCCACGCCGGTGTCCACGATCGCGACCACGACGCCCTCGCCGCGCCGGTCGCGCAGCCGCGCCGCCGACGCGCCGATGCGCTCGAGCGCCGCCTGCGCGACGACGCCGGACGGGTCCTCCTCGACGAACGCGGGGATCGTGGAGCCCTCGCCGCCGGGCAGCTCCACGCCCTCGTCGGGCATCGCGTCCTCGACGCAGCTCTCGTCGGCGACGTCCTCGAGGAACTTCTCGACCGTCGTCGTCTTCGGCACCTCGACGATGCAGTACGCGGTCCCGGGGCAGTCGCCGATCACCGACGACCCCTTCTCCTCGCACAGCTTGCGCAGGTCGTCGGAGGTCGTCGGGTCCACGAGGATCTGCGTGCGGCTCGCCTTGGCCGAGAGCACCACGCCGCCGTCGCCGCCGCTCCCGGGCGTCGCGGGGACGATCGGGGCGTCGACGGACGCCGCGCCGCCGCCCCCGCAGGCGGGCAGCGGGAGGGCGAACGTCGCGAGCAGGAGGACGCGGCGGATCGTCATGAAACGACTCCCGAGAGGCGGAAGGCCAGGACGGCGCCCGCGTGACCGGCCTCGCCCGCGGCCTTCGCCGCGGCGCGACCGAACGCGACGCGATCATCCTCGCCCAGGGCACGGGCGGTGTGGAAGAGGGTCATCAAGCGGGCTGTCGCGGAATCGTCCACGTCGTCGATCGACCAGAGCACCCGTCGGGCTCCAGCGGAAAGCAGCCCGGAGACGAGCCCGCCCCACGCGAGGGCCGCCCGCCCCGCGGCGCGCCCGGCCCGGCAGGCGGCCAGCACGACGAGGTCGGCGGCCACGCCCCCGGGGGGGAGGTCGGCGGCGCTGAACCACCCGTCGGCGACCCGCACGCCGCCCAGCGGCGGCGCCTGCTCGGCGTCCCAGCCGTGGCCGGCGACATGGACGACGCGCGCGGTCGCGAGCGCCTGCGCGACGGCCGCGCGGGTGGCCTGCGCCCCCTGCACGATCGTGGCGCCGCCCGCGGCCTGCGCGATCGCGGCCAGCTCGGCGGCCACGCCCGGCAGGTCGGGCTCGCCGACGCCGAGCACGACCGTCCCCTCGCCGGTGCGGCGCGGGCGCGCCCACGCGGCCCCGAGCGGCACGCGCAGGACGCGGTACGCCTCACCGAGGCGCCCGCCGCAGCACGGGAGCATCTCCCACGGCACGTCGGGGAGCGACGGGTCCGCGGCGACGCGCACCTCGTCGGGCCAGCGGTCGGCGTCGAGCGCGGGGAGCAGGTGGTCGGCGAGCGTGCCGAGCACGCGTTCGACCGCGCGCGGGTCGGTCGCCGCGCGGTCGGTGCGGCGCAGGAACGCCCACCGGTGGGCACGGATCCGCAGCGACAGCGTGAGGCCCTCGAGGTCCTCGACGGGCCCGAGGTCGAGCCCGCGCCCGACCTGGTCGCCGACGCGGACGAGGCCGCGCACGCGGCGCTCGTGGCGCCACAGGTGCACGACCGCGGCCCCGGCGGGGAGCCGTGAGGGGAGCGGGTCGGCCGTCCGCGCCTCGACGCCCTGCGCGGCGCGACGCTCCTCGCGCCGCCACGCCTCGGCCGCGGCGCGCTCCCAGGCCCGCGCGCGCCGCTCGAGGGCGGCCTCGAGCGAGAGGTCGCTGTCGGCGCCGCGCGTCGGGCCCTCGCCGCGCGCGAGGCGGTCGTAGATCGCCTCGAGCCGCGCGCGGATGCGCGGGAGGCGCGAGCCGGCCACCACCGGCGCACGGGCCCCGAGGAAGCGGCGGGCCGCGAGCGCGTCGAGGAGGGCCTCGGCTTCGCGCCGGTCGGCGGGGCGGTCGCGCGTCAGGAGCAGGTCCACGCGCGAGAGCCACGGGTCGAGGCGCTCCGCCGCGAACTGCGCGCGCAGCCACGCGCCGGGCAGGCGGGCCCGCACGGCGTCGAGGAAGCGCGCGACGCGGCGCAGGCGCGCGATCGCGGCCCCGCGCCGCGCCGGGTCGGCGGCGTCGGCCGCGGCGAGCCCGCCCTCGGCCGCGACGCGAAGCCACGGGCGCCCGACGGCGGACCGGGCCACGGTCGCGAAGCGGCGGCGCGCGGCGGCGGCGTGACCGCGCGAGAGCTCGGCGGTCCCGGCCACGAGCGCCGCGTCGGCGGCGAGCGCGGGCTGCCCGAGCGCGCGGGCGCGGCGCGCGAGCGCGTCGAGCGCGCGCGCCGTCGGCGCGCGGCCGCGGCGCACCGCGAGGTCGGCGAGCAGCACGTCGCAACGCAGCACGAGGCCCGCGCGCCCCGACGCCCGCGCCGCCGCGCGCGCGGTGCGCAGGTGCCGCTGCGCCCGCTCCGGCGCCGCCCCCGCGGCGGCCGACGCCGCGACGAACAGCGCCTCGGCGCGCTCCGCGCGCGCGCGGGCCGCCGCGAACGCGGCCGCGGCGCGCAGCGCCTCGCGCTCGGCCGACCCGAGGTCGCCCGCCTGCCGCAACGCGTCGGCGAGGTCGGTGCGGCACAGGCCCTCGCGCCGCGCGAGCCCCGCCTCGCGATGCTCGCGCGCGAGCGCGTCGAGGTCGCGCACCGCGTCGCCGAGGCGTCCGGCGTGGACGTCGGCCCAGGCGACGTTGGCGCGGGTCTCGCGCGCGAGGTCGTGGAAGCCCTTCGCCGAGAAGACGGCGGCGGCGGCGGCAAGTCGGTCGCGCGCGCCCGCGGGGTCGCCCGCCTCGACGCGCGCCACGCCGCCGTTGGCGCGGGCGACGGCCGCGAGGTAGCCGTTGCCGGCCGCCTCGGCGGCCGCGGCGGCCTCGTCGAAGGCCGCGGCCGCGGCGTCCACGTCGCCGTGGAGCCGCAGCGCGTTGCCGCGGTTGACGGCGAGGCTCGCGGCGACCGTCGAGGGCGGGCCCCGCCCCACCGTGCGCCGCAGGCGCGCGGCCAGCGCGAGCGCCGCGGGCACGCGCCCGGCGGTCGCGAGCGCGTCCACGCGCGCGACGTCGGCGGAGGCGGCCTCGGTCGCGAGCCCCGCCGCGCGCAGCGCGCGTGCCGCGGCGTCGTAGGCCGCGAGCGCGTCGTCGAGACAGCCGGCGCGGTGCGTCGCCTGCGCGGCGAGCAGCCGGGTGCGCGCCGCGGTCGCGACGTCGCCGGCGGCGCCCGCGGCCGCGTGCACCGCCTCGATCGCCGCGAGCGCGCGCGCGGGGTCGGCGAGCGTGGCGGCGAAGAGGCCGCGGCGGACGACGTCCCACGGCGCGCCCGCGAGCAACGCGCGCGCGCACCGCGCCCGTGCCGCCGGTGCGGCCCGGAGCAGGTCGTCCACGGGACCCTTGGCGACGCGCGCCATCGGTCAGCCGCGCGGCGGCGGGGGGATCCGTCCGGTGCGCGAGAGCGTCGTGCGCCCCGCGCAGACCGCGAGCGTGAACGGGCCGGTGCCGCGCGGCAGGCTCGCCTCGAAGGCGCCGCCGACGGCGACGGGGACGCGCACGCGCGCCCCGCGCCGCGGCGCGATCTCGACCACGAGCGCGCCCGTCGGGCCGTCCACCGTGCCGCGCAGCCGGACGCCCTCGTCCTGCGCGACCGCCACCTCGACGTCGAGGTTGCCGCCGCGGCCGCCGAAGCGGAGGAAGCGCGGGCCCCGGGCCCCGCGGGTCGCGGGCACGACCGCGTCCCACGAGTCGAAGAGGAGGCGCCACGCGGCGGCCACCCCGCGCGGCGCGCGGACCTCGAACAGGTCGAGCGCGTGGCGCAGCAGCGGGCGCGGGCAGCCGGGCAGCGCGGTGACGCGGCGGCCCGCGGCGACGACGCGCCCGGCGAACGCGTCGAAGGCCGAGGCCGCCGTCCGGACCGGGTCGCAGCGGCCGGCTGCGCGGTCGAAGGCGAGGGCGAGAGCGTCGTCCACGGGGGTCCTCACGGTCGGATGCCCCGGGCGCGCCCGTCGACATCCCTTGCCGGTCGAGAGGCCGCGGGGGGCGCCGGGGATACGCCCTCGTCACCGACCCCCCGTGCGAGCAGCTCGCGCCGCAACCCCTCGAGGCAGCGCTGCCGCGTCGGGCCGATGCTCCCCCGGGGGATGCCCAGACGTTCGGCGACGTCGTCGTATCCCCCCGGGTTGTCTTGGAAGTAGAGCGCCGTGAGCAGACGGCGGCAGCGCTCGCCCAGCGTCGCGAGCGCCTCGCGGACGGCCTGCTCCTCCTCGAGCGCCGAGACGGCGAGGTCAGGGGCCTTGCGCGGGTCGGCCTCGGGGCGGGCCACGGCCGCATCCCGGCCGACCCGTGCCTTCGCGCGCTGCTTCATGCGCCACGCGACCCGCTTCGTCGTGGTGGCGATCCACGGCACGAGCGACGCCACTTTCTTCAACCGCGGAAGGCTCTTCCAGAGGAGGACCGAGACCTCCTGGAACGCGTCGGCCGCGGACGTCTTGTCGAGGCCCGCCCGGTGCAGGACGCCGTAGACAAGGTCGGCGTACCGCTCGAGCAGCTCCGCCCAGCCGGCACGGTCGCCGTCGAGACAGCGGCGAACCAAGGCGGCATCGTCGGACACGCGGGAACGGCTCCAGCCCCCATGGGTAGCCTACCCCCCGGGGCGCCCGGGCGTGCGGCCGCGCCGCCACCGCGTATCCGAGCGCCGAGGGGCAGTCTCTCCCACGGCGAGGTCGTCGGGCGTTGACGCTCGGCCCGGCCGAGGCGGTCCCCGCCGAGGTCGTGACGGGCAACCCCAATCCCCCCCACACCGCACCCCCACCAACAAACGACGATTCTCACCCCGGGGGCGGGCCGCAAGGCTCGCCCCCGGTTGTTTTGGCGGTCCGGGGGCTTGGAGGGGCCCGGGTGCCCCGACAGGGCATGGGAAACCGGGGGACTGTCCGGGACGGCCGTCCCGGGTGTATCCAGTTCAGGACAGCCGTCTCTGCACCGCCGGCTGGGTAAGGACGCCTCTTCATTCGGAGCCCCATGCGCACATCCCGGACGATCTCGATCCTCTTCTTCGCCGCGACGCTGCTCGTCGGCGCCGGCTGCGGCGGCGGCGGTGGCGGCGGCGGCGGTTCCGCGGGCACGGCGACCCTCTCGGGCCGCGTGATCACGCGCAACGGCACGACCTCCAACCTCGGCGGCGTCGGCATCACGCTCGTGGGCGTGGGCTCCGACACCACCTCGTCGGACGGCACGTTCGCCTTCGGCCTCGTGCCCGCCGGCACGCTGGTCCTCCGCATCAACGACCCGCTCGCGGCCCGCGTGGCCGCAGCGACGGTCCGCACGGCCGCCGAGGGCGGCGACGACGACCAGGTGGACGACGGCGACGACATCGACGACGACAACGGCGACGACAGCGACGACGACTTCTCCGACGACGGTGACGACAACGACACCGGCGACGACGACATGGACGTCGCCGAGGTGCGCGACGGCGAGAGCGTCGAAGTCCGCATCTCGGTCGAGAACGGCGTGATCACGTCGGTCGAGGTCGCGCGCTCCGGGTCCGACGACCGCGAGTGCGAGTCCCGCATGCTCCGCACCGAGGACGCCCCGCTCGGCGTCGAGGGCAAGGTCGAGGCCGAGTCGCGCACCGACCGCGAGCGCCTCAAGGTCGAGGCCGAGCACTTCACGTCGGGCGCCTCGCTCGAGGCCGTCGTGATCTGCGAGGGCGTCGAGGAGAGCCTCGGGCTCCGCACGGCCAACGTCGAGGGCGAGGCGAAGTGGGAGATCGCGACCAACGACGGCGGCGTGCTCCCGCACGGCGCGACGACGGTGGCCGAGCTCGTCGGCTGCACGGTCGAGGTGCGCGACGGCACCACCGGCACCGCCTACCTCGTCGGCGAGATCCGCGAGATCCCGGCGACGGCTGACGACCACGACGGCGACGGCGAGGACGACGACGACGGCGGCAGCGAGGGCGACCGCCTGCGCGGCCGCTCGTTCCTGGCGCGCGTCACGGCCACCTCGGGCGAGTCGCACTGCGAGATCGAGCGCCGCACCGACGAGGGCACGCGCAACGAGTTCAAGGTCGAGGTCGAGGGCTACGCGTCGGCGGTGAGCGTGCAGGTGTGGCTCGCCGACGGCGGCGGCGTGCTGACCCAGGTCGGGACCTTCTCGGTGAACGCCGAAGGGTTCGGCAAGTGGGAGCTCGAGTCGCAAGACGGCGACACGATGCCCTTCGGCGTGACCGACGTCACGACGCTCTCCGGTCGCGCGATCGAGCTGCGCAACGCCTCGGGCGGCGCGGTGCTCTTCGGCGGCACGGTGCCGACGGCCGTCACGATCGACTGACGACGGGCGCCCCGCTCGTCTTCTCCGCGGCCGCGCGTCCCCGACGCGCGGCCGCGCTCGTTTCGGCCCACCGACGGCTCAGCCCGGATTTCCCACGAGCCGACGAGGTCGGGGCCGCGCCGGGCCGTCGGGCGCGAGGAGTCGCGAGTCGCGCGATCGAGCGCCGTGCCGGCGGGGTTTCACCTCCCCGGCGTGTCCCAAGAACACGCGGTCGTCGGTGAAACCCCGCGCCCGACGGCCCTGCATCGGCCCCGACCGCGGGACGCCGCTCGGTCGGTCCACGAAGCCCCTCGTCTTTCGTGGGAAATCCGGGCTCAGCGGGACGGCGGCAGGATGACGACCGTGGGCGCGTCGGCGCCGGGATCGAGCGTCGCCGTCGCGCGCCCCAGCGACGAGCCGGCCGGCGGCTCGACGTCGAGGCGACACCGTCGCGTCGGGTGCAAGCGCGGCACGTCCACGCGACCGTCGAGGCCGGTCGTGAACGGCGCGACCCCGATCGCGTCGGCGTGGTCGCTCTCCACGTCGTCGGGCGACCCCCACGTCAACGCCACGCGCGCGCCGAACGCAGGCGCCCCGTCGGGCGTGCGCACGGTCACGGCACGCGTCACGCCGACGACGAGCCGGAACGCGAGCGGGGCCGGCGCGCCGGACGCGACGCGTGCGGCGGGGTCGGGCGGCGCGAACGGCTCGGGCACGCGCACCGACACCGTGGCGAGCGCGTCCTGCGGCAGGCGGACGACGGCGCGCCCGGCGCCGTCGGTCTCGACCTCGTCGTAGGGGTCGCCGCCGGGCGTGTCGCTCGGCGTCGAGAGGCGCGCGAGCAGCCACGCGCCCGCGACGCCCGCGCCGCGCTCGTCCACGACGCGCGCCACGACGTCCTCGACCCACGCGCGCGGCCACGTCGGGACCGCGGCGACGCGCTGCGCGGGCGCGAAGGGCCCTTGCACCGCCGGCCCCACCGTGAACGCGTCCGAGAGCGCGGGCGCCGCGTCCACCCACCACGGGCCCGCCGCCGGGTCCACCGCGACGTCGGCCCCGCCGAACGCGTCGAGCTCGGCGTCGTCGCGCCGCAGCGTCCCGTCGGCGCCGCGTTGCCACACGACGAGGCGCCCACCCTTCGCGACGGGGCGCGCCGAGCCCAGCACGACGCGGGCCACGCCCGGCGGCACCCGTTCGGGGCGCACCGTGACGAGCACGTCGGGCCCCGCGACCGACCGCCCTCGCCACAACGTGTCGCCGTCCTCGACGAGCACCTCGACGAAGTGCGGGCGCCGGTCCGACGTCGCAGAGAGGAAGCATCGGTCGGCCACGCGCGTCGGGGCGCCGCTCCCGTCGGGTCGCCGCACGAGCACCCACGGGCGCGCGGCCTCGCGCTGCACCGGGACCGGCTCCCACCCGCCCTCGATCCAGAGCCGCGGCGCGAGGCGGATGCGCGTCGCGTCGTCGGTCGCGACGGCGACCGGGTCGGAGGGCACCCAGCCGTCGAGCTCGCCGACGAGCCACGCGGGACCGAGCCCCACCGGGCCGACGAGGGAGACCCCGCGCGGCGGGAGCGGCCACGCGGCAGGCGACAGGCCCGTGCGCACGGGCGCGCCGTCGGGACCCACGAGCCGCACCCGACCCGCCAAGGGCGCGCCGGTCGTCGTGTCGCTCAGCTGCACCGTGACGAAGCGCGCGTCGGCGAGCTCGAGCACGACGTCGTCGGGCACCGCGGTGAAGCGGCGCGACGCGCTGCGGCGGTCGGGCGCGAGCGCCTGCACGAACCACGCGCGCGCGGCGAGCACGTCGGGCACGACCGCCGTCCCCGTGCCGTCGGTGAGCACCGCCGGCCTCCGCGGGTCGCCGGGCTCGGCGAGCGTCGCCGCGGCGACCGGGGTCACCGACACCGAGGCGTCCACGACCGGCGCGCCGCGCGCGTCCCGCACCCGCACGCGCCACGCCTGCGTCGGCTCGACGGCGAGGTCGGCGTGCCCGAGCGGGCCCGCGTCGAGCGCGACCGCGACGCCGGGCGCCCCGCCGTCGTCGGGCACGGGGCTCGCGAGCCCCTCGCCGCTCGCCACGAGACGCACGTCGCCCGCGACGAGCCCCGCGAGGCGGTAGACCCCGTCGGACGCCGAGACCGCCTCGACGCCGTCGTTGCGCGCGTCGGCGCGCGGGCCGACCGCGTGCGCGACGACGCGCACGCCGCCGACGCCGCGCCCGTCGGGCCCGACGACGCGCCCGGTGACGGCGACGCCCGTCGAGAGCACGACCCGGACCTCCTCGTCGCCCGGGCGCCACGCGAGGCGGACGCGGACGTAGCCGGGCGCGACCACCTGCACCTCGCGCGCGCGAGAGGCTCCCGCGAAGACGAGGACGTCGAAGCGGCCGTCGGCACCGGTCGTGCCCGACGCCGACGGGCGGAACACGCGGGCTGCGCCCACGGGGACGACCGACACGCCTGCGCCGGCGACCGGCGACCCGTCCTCCGCGACGACGCGGACGCCGAGCGCACTCGGGACGTCGTCGCCCAGCGTGACGACGGCGTCGCCGGACGGCACCTCGACGCGCTGGCGCGAGCGGAGCCCCGACGGCGCGTGGTAGGCCTCGACGTCGTAGGGGCCGGCGGGCAACGAGCGGACGGCGAACGCGCCGTCGGCGTCGGGTGCGACGACCGCGCCGCCCTCGGCGTCGCGAGGCGACGGCGGCGCGACGCGGTCCGCCGCGCGGACGCGCAGCACCCCGCGGAACCGTCCGCCGCCCTCGCGCACCACGCGCCCACGGAGCGTCGCGGGTCCGGAGAGCACCTCCACGGGCACCGACACGTCGGCGCGACGCACCGCGACGAACGCGCGACCCGCCTCGGCGCCGGGCACGACCGCGCGCACCTCGAGGTCGGAGGGCTCCACGTCGGCGAAGGAGAAGCGCCCCCGCTCGTCGGCGGTGGTCGCACGCAGGGGCGGGTCGTCGGCGAACAGGCGCCCGTCGGCGGGCCACGGGCGCAGCTCCACGCGCGCGGCGCCCGGGGTGCCGCCGATGCGGACGGTGCCCGAGAGCGTGGCCCTGATGTCGGGCGACGCCGGGGGTCGCGCGTCCTTCACGTCGCGCCGGGGCGGGGCCGCCTCCGGGGCCAGCATGACGACGGCGCCGACCGCCCCGACGAGCGCCCCCACGAGCACCCCGAGTGCGGGCGTCACCGCGCGGCGACGCGAGGCGTGACGATTCCCGTCCACCACGGCATTCTAGCCCGCGGCCCCCGCGCGACGGCGGCGCGGCGAAGGGCCGGATCGGCCTTGACGGGCCGGCGGGACCCGAGGACGGTGCGCGCGTGAGCGTGCCCGCCGTCCGCGTCCGCGCCGCCAACGACCGCCCCGAGAACCCCCGAGGCGACTACGTCCTGCTGTGGACCACGGCGGCGCGCCGCACGCGCCGATCGTTCGCGCTCGACCACGCCGTCGCCCGCGGCAAGGCCGCGGGGCGGCCGCTGCTCGTGCTCGAGGCCTTGCGCGTCGGCTACCGCTGGGCGAGCGACCGGATGCACCGTTTCGTCCTCGACGGGATGGCCGAGAACGCCGCGCGGCTCGCCGACCTCGGCGTCGGCCACCACGCCTACGTCGAGCCGACGCCGGGCGCGGGGAAGGGGCTGCTCGCCGCCCTCGCGGCGCACGCCGTCGTCGTCGTGGCCGACGACTCGCCCGCGTTCTTCCTCCCGCACATGCTCGCCGCGGCGGCGCGGCAGGTGCCCGTGCGGCTCGAGGCGGTGGACGGCGTCGGCGTCGTCCCCCTCGCCGCGACGCCCCACGCGTTCCCCACCGCGCACGCGTTCCGTCGCTGGCTGCAGAAGCACCTGCCCGAGCACCTCGCCTCCGTGCCCGCGGCGGACCCGCTCGCGCGGGCCGACGTCGGCGGCGCCGGCGTGCCGCGCGCGGTGCTCTCGCGCTGGCCGCGCGCGAGCCGCGCGCTGCTCGAAGGACGCCCCGAGGCGCTCGCCGCGCTGCCGATCGACCACGCCGTCCCTCCCGCGCCGACGCGCGGCGGCGAGACGGCGGCGCGCGCCGCGCTGCGACGCTTCGTCGCCGAGCGCCTCCCGCGCTACGGCGAGGAGCGCAACGACCCCGACGCCGAGGCCGCGAGCGGGCTCTCGCCGTGGCTGCACTTCGGCCACCTGTCGGCGCACGACGTCGTCCTCGCGGTGCTGGCCGCGGAGGGGCGCGCGCCCGCCGACCTCGTCGCCGGCGGCGACGGGTCGCGCGAGGGCTGGTGGGGCTGCTCCCCCGCGGCCGAGGCCTTCCTCGACCAGGTGGTGACGTGGCGCGAGCTCGGGCACGTGTTCGGCCACCACCGCCCCGACGAGCAGGAGGCGTGGAGCTCGCTGCCCGAATGGGCCCAGCGCACGCTCGCGGCGCACGCCCGCGACCCGCGGCCGGTCCGCTACGACCTCGCGACGCTCGAGGCCGCGCGCACCCACGACGAGGTGTGGAACGCGGCGCAGCGCGAGCTCGTCGGCGAGGGCCGCATGCACAACTACCTCCGCATGCTGTGGGCGAAGAAGCTCCTCGAGTGGTCGGCGACGCCGCAGGAGGCGCTCGAGGTCGCGTTCCACCTCAACCACCGGTGGGCGCTCGACGGTCGGGACCCGAACTCGGCGTCGGGCGTGTGCTGGACCTTCGGCCGCTTCGACCGGCCGTGGGCGCCCGAGCGCCTGATCTTCGGCACGGTCCGCTACATGAGCAGCGCCAACACGAAGAAGAAGCTCGACCTCGCGCGCTACCTCGCGCGATGGGGCCCCGCCGCCGCGCAGGGCGACCTCGGCTTCGCCTGACGTCGTCAGCGGCGCACGACGCGCGTGCGCGCGGCGCCGTCGGGGGTGGTCCACGTCGCGACGACGCTCGGGCCCGGCAGCGGCCCGAGCCGCTCGCCCGCCGGCACGGCGTCGGTGGTCGCGTCGTAGGTGGTGCGGCCGTCCTTGCGCAGCGCGACCACGGGCCAGGCGAACCCGTCGGGCGCGAGCAGGCGCAGGCCGCGCACGGCCCCCGCCTCGCCCGCGAGCGACGCGACGTCCACCTCGACGCCCGCGGAGAGCTCGACCGCGCGGTCGGTCTCGCGGTCGGGCAGCACCTCGAGGTCGCGCAGCGCCCCGGCGAGCCCGCGGACCCGGTCCACGACGACGACCGCATAGCGACCGGGCGCGACGTCGGGCACCGTGACGGTGTGCGCGACGGCGTCCCACCGCGGCTCGCCGGTGCGCAGCGACCCCGCGTCGTCCCACGCGACCGGGTCGGGCTCGGTGCGTCGCAACAGCACGACGGGCTCGTCGTCGGCCGCGGTCGGCGGCGCGGGGTCGGGCAGGGGCACCCGCAACCGCAGCGACCCCTTCGGCACGCTCGCCGCGCGCTCGAGCCGCGCGACGACGTCCACCATGACCCCGGCTTGCGAGAGCGTCGCCGACCCGGTCCACGGCGCGTAGCCGTCGGCACGCACGGCGAGCGCGTAGCGGCCGGGCCGCAGCCCGGGGAAGAGGTCGAACACGCCGGTCTGCGCGGGGTTCGAGGTCGAGCCGCGCGCGCGGGCCGTGCCGACGAGGCCGTGGTCCACCTCGAAGGGCACGGCCAGCGGCGCGCCCGTGCTCGCGTCCACGGCGAGGACGCGCATGCGACAGGCGGGCAGGACGCGGAAGCGCACGCGCGTCTCGCGCGGCGAGAGGATCGCGTCGGGCGGGTCGGCGTACTCCCACCACGTGCGGAGCGAGACGCGCACGGTGACGGAGCCGAGCGTCCCCGTGTCGAGCACGACGCGCCCGAGGTCGTCGGTGCGACCCAGCCGAGGGCCGGCGTCGCAGTCGGGTGATGCCGGCGCACCGGGCGGTCGCGCGGCGCCGGGCTCGTCGCCGTCCACGCCCGCGTCGGCGTGCACGAGCACGCCGAAGACGGGCGTGCGGTCGTCGGCCTCGACGACCTCCACGTCCACGACGCGCGCCCTCGTGAGCACCCGCACCGTGGGCGCGGGGGCGCGCGCGACCGCGTCGCCGTCCACGCTCTCGCGCACGAAGCCGGCGGCGTCCACGCAGACGATGGTGCCCTCCGTCACCTCGAGCGCGCCGGCCTCGTCGGCCTCAACCCGCCTGTCGCCCCCCGCGCCGTCCTTTCGCTGGATCGAGACCCGCGCGCCCCCGACGGGCGCGCCGCGCTCGTCGCGCAGCAGCAGGGTCCCGGTCCGCGGCTCGCGAAACGCGGGTCGGGCGAGCGTGCCCTCGACCGGCGAGCCGGCCGCGTCCGGCGGCGGGCCCGCGTCGGGCCGCGGCGACGGCGTCGGCGGGGCCGGCGGCGCGGCGAGCGGCGGCGGAGCGCGGGTCGCGTCGTCGGCGGACGGCGCTTCGTCGGCGGGCCCGACGACGTCCGCGCGGCGCGACGAGCGCCACCCGACGACGCCCGCGAGCGCGAGGAGCACGACGACGAGGGCGGCACGGCGGGGCATCGAAGATCGAGAACGTACCCGTTCGACGCCCGCCGCGAGCGCGGGCGTCCCGCGTGGGCCCGCCGGGCTCGCGAGCCGACGAGCTCGCGGCGACGGCTTGCGATCGAGCTCGATGCGGGCCCCGGGACGCCTCGAGGCGCGTCGCCGCGCGTCGTCCGCTCTTCGTCGCGGCGCCCGAACACGCGGTCGTCGTAGCCGACGCGCGGCCGGGCGCCCTTCGCGAGCCCCGACCGGAGCCCCGGGATGCGTGCGGGGATCGACGGGCCACGCGCTCCGCGAATCCGGCGGGTCCGCCCGCCGGATCGCTACGCCGGCAGCGCGCGCAGCCCGGTGGGGAGGTCCGTGGCGACGTCGTGCGCCTCCGACGGCATGCCGTGGCCCGGGCGGCAGAGGTCGCAGAGCGCCTTCGCGGCCGCACGGTTGCTCGGCAGCAGCACGTGGTTGCTCACGGCGACGTCGATCGGTGCGTGGCCGGCGACCTCCACCCGCAGCACGTCGCGCACGAGGTGCGGGTCGCGCGCGAGGCGACGGACGGACGACCACGGCACGGCGAAGCCGTCGAGGTCCTCCATCCCGTCGTGCGTCTGGCGGACGACGGCGAGCCCCTCCGGCCCTGCCCCGACGAGCACGAGGCGCGGCGGGTGGCCGAAGAGGCGCTCTTCGTAGGTCGGGACCGGCTCGGGGCCGCGGCTCGCGTCCACACCCCAGACGCGGACCGCGTGTCCCTTCGCGCCGGCGTACGGCTGGAGGAAGGCCTCCAGGCGAGACGGGCTCGGGAACGGCATGGCGGGTCTCCCTGTCCCGCGGGCGGTCGGCTCGTCGTCCGCGTCCCGTGCGGACGGCCGTCGGCCTCTCGCGACATGGACATTGTCCCTCCGCGCGCGCGCCCCGCGCAAGGTCCGCCCGTCGAATCGGCGATTCTCCGGGGCGGGCCGGGGTGCCCCGGGGCCCGGCCCGACGACGCCCCGACCGCGCGAGCCCGCCCCGACGCGAGCCGATCGTGGCGCAACGGCGGGCGCGCGGGACCGGCGAGCGACGGTCGGCTACGATCGCCCCTCGTGAACCGTCCGTCCGCCCTCCTCGCGTGCGCGCTGGCCCTGTCCGCCGCCGTCGGCACCCCGGCGCGCGCCGCCGACGCGCCGCCGATCACCGTCCCCGTCTCGCCGCCGCCGGGTTCGCCGCCGGTGGTCGCGCCGAGGGCTCCGCCCCCGGCCCCGGCCGCGCCCGCGGCCCCGACGGTCCCCGCCCCGGCCGCGCCCGCGGCGCCCCCGCCGCCGGCGGCGCCGGCCCCCGACACCGCGGGCCGCGCAGCGTTCGACCGCGAGACGCACGACTTCGGGCTCGCGCGCCAGGAGCAGGACCTGCGCACCGAGTTCACGATGACGAACACGGGCCGCGCGCCGCTGCGGCTGCTCGACCTCCACGCCGACTGCGGGTGCGCCGCCGGCACCGCCGACAAGCGCGTGCTCGCGCCCGGCGAGGCGATGACGATCGTCGGGACGATGCGCACGCTCTCGATGGCGGGCGTGCTCACGAAGCGGCTCATCGTCGTCACCGACGACCCGGTGCGCCCCAGGGCCGAGCTCCGCATGCGCGTCGAGATCGCGCAGGGCGTCGTCGCGACCCCGGCGCGCTTCTACTTCGGCGAGGTCGCCGCCGGCACGACGCCGTCCACGTCGATGCGCGTGCTGTGGAAGGAGGGCGTGGGCAGCCCCTTCCGCCTCACGGCCGTCGAGGGGCCGGGGCTCGACGTGGACTTCGTGACGAAGCCGTACGCGGCCGACGGGTGGCGCGGTTTCGAGATCGTCGCGACCTTCCGCCACCCCCCGCCGGTCGGCACGGTGAGCGGGACCGCGATCGTGCGCACCGACGCCGCGGAGGCGCCGCGCCTGACGCTGCCGGTGCAGGCCTTCGTGTCGGGCAAGGTGTGGCTCGACCGCCGCCGCGTCACGCTCGGGCTGCTCCCGCCGGGCAAGGGCCGTCGCATCGCGGTCGTGTGCCGCCCGTTCGGCGAGGGCACCGAGCTCGGCGAGGTGACGGCGAAGGCCCGCAAGGGCACGGTGCGTGCGACCGCGGTGCGCTCGGGGCGCGAGTGGGTCGTGACGGTCGAGCTCCCCGAGGACGCGCCGCCCGGGCGCATCGAGGACGTGGTCGAGGTCGCGTGCTCGATCCCGGGCGAGCCGCCGGCCGAGATCGAGGTGATGGGCACCGTGCTCGGAGCGACGAAGTGAGCGGCGCCGCCCCCACGCCGCCGCCGCCCGCGCCGCGGGACGCGACGACGGGAGCGTCGGGCGTGCCGACGCGGGCCCGGGGCGAGTCCCGGGGCGACGCTCGCCCGGCGCTGCGCCGCGCGTCCGAGCGCGTGCGCAAGAAGGGCGGGCGCGGCGCGGCGGTCGTGTTCCTGATCGCCAACGCGCTGCCGGCGGCGGGGGCGGCGTGGTGGTTCTCGCAGCCGCCGGCGCGGCGCGACGAGCTGCTCGCGCGCATCCCCGAGGGCGTCGCGGCGCGCGCGATCTCGGCGGGCGTCGCGTTCGGGCTGCTCGTGGTGCTCGCGCTCGGCGTGCTGCCCGGGGCGCGGTTCGCGATCGCGGGGCTCGCGCGCGCGCTGCACTGGTGCCGCACCCGTCCCACCGGGATGCGCGTGCTGCTGTTCCCGCTCGAGGCGCTGCTCGGGCTGCTCTGGTTCGTGGCGCAGTGCCTGTTCGCGGTGGACGCCGTCGCGATCCTCGCGTGCAGCGCGGCGTTCCTCCTCTACGTCGTCCGCATCCTCAAGCCCGACCAGTTCCCCTGGCTCCCCGGGTAGGAGCCCGCCTCGGTGGCGGGCCGCCGGTCGTCACGCTCCCGGGACGGGCTCCTACAGGGCGGAGGCGGAGGGGTCGAGCAGCACCGTCCGCGGGCCGTCGCCGCGTGACAGCGGTGCCTGTGACAACGGTGCCTGGCACGGGTGTATCGATCGCCTGCAGAAGGCAAGCGATGAGTACAACGGTGCCTGGCACCGATGTATCGATCGGCGGACGACGCGGCGTCGGGCCGCGGCTCACGCGCGCGCGACGAAGCCCTCGGCCGGGTAGACGGTGGGACGCGCGCGCGTGACCGCGCCGAGCGCGTCGCGCATCGACGCTTCCTGCGCGTCGAGCGCCGCCTCGGGCAGCGAGCCCTCGAGGCGCGAGAGGTAGACGAGGTCGGCCCCGTCGAGCGGCATCCGCGCCACGGAGGCCGCGGTCTCGCGCACGTGCGCGGGCCCCGCCGCCGCGCCCCCGAGGCCCACGAGCACCGTCACCGCGACGCGCAGCCCGCCCGCCTTGGCGGCGGCCACCTCGCCCTCGAAGCGCGCGAGGTCGGCCCCCTTGTGCACCGACGCCCGCAGCGCCGGCAGGCCCGTCTCGAGGCCGACCGTGAGGTCGCACAGCCCCGCCTGCCGCAGCCGCTCCCACCGCGCCGCCGGCCGCCGCGCGGTGTGGTCGGGGTCGAGGAACGCCGCGGCCCCGCGCGGCCGCCGCCCGAGCACCGCGTCGGTGCGCGCCAGGCGGTCGAGCAGCACGTCGTCGGGCGCCGAGGCCGCCGAGCCCGAGCCGAGGAACACGCCCGTCGTCGCGTCGAGCGCGCGGCCCAGCAGCGCGACGAGCGCGTCGAGGTGGCGCGCGAACGCGTCGGCGTCGGGCACGACGAAGCGGCGGTCGCGGTAGAAGGCGCAGAAGTCGCAGCGCGCGTTCGGGCACCCCAGCGCGGGCATCACGACCACGTCGCGATAGCGGTGCGGCGGCAGGATCGGGATGCCCTCGGGCCACACCGCGCGCGCCGCGGCGGCGTGGCGCAGGGCCGCGGCCGCGTCGAAGCGCGCCGCCCGCGCGAGCACCGCCGCGGCGCGCGCGACGTCGCCCACCGTCGCGAGCCCTCGCCCGCCGCCGGCGACGAGCGCGGCGAGGCGCGCGGCGGTGCGCGCCGCCGCGTCGTGGACGCGCGCCGTGTCGTCGTCGGCGAGGAGGTCGTCGCGGCGCGGGCGCCGGACGTGCACGCGTCCGTCGAGCGCACGCCGCAGCGTCGCCCCGCCCCGCTGCCACGCGGTCCACCGTCCCTCGGCGTCGAGGCGGAGGCAGTCGCCGGTGGCCACCTCCTCGACGACCACGCCGTGGGCGTCCTCGCGGACGCGCCAGACGGGCTCGGGCGGGGCGCCGGCGGCCATGCGACGAGCATCGCGGGAACCGCGGGCCGCCGTCACGAAAGTCGAGGGCCTCCCCGCGCAGGTCGCCCGCCCGGCCGCGCTCGGGTCCCGCGCGTCGCCCGCGGGCGGGCGCGGCTCCCCGCCGCGGCAAGGCCCCCCGCCCCGGCTCCCGTAGACTCGCGCGGATGGCGAAGAAGACCTCCCGCAAGGCCGCACCGGCCGCCCCGTCCACCGTCCGCATCGCGCTCGTGCAGGCGCGGGCCTCGAAGGACCCCCGCAAGAACGTCGCGCAGACGGTCGCCGCGATCGAGCGGGCCGCGGCCCGCGGCGCGCAGGTCGTCTGCACGCAGGAGCTGTTCCGCTCGCCGTACTTCTGCCAGACCGAGGACGCCGCCAACTTCGCGCTCGCCGAGCCGATCCCGGGCCCCACCACCGGGGCGCTGCGCGACGTCGCCCGCCGGTGCGGCGTCGTCGTCGTGGGCAGCCTCTTCGAGCGGCGCGCCCCCGGCGTCTACCACAACACCGCGGTCGTCATCGAACGCGACGGGCGCCTGCTCGGCACGTACCGCAAGATGCACATCCCCGACGACCCGCGCTTCTACGAGAAGTACTACTTCGTGCCGGGCGACCTCGGGTTCCGCGTCTTCGACACGTCCGCCGGCCGCATCGCCGTGCTCGTGTGCTGGGACCAGTGGTACCCCGAGGCGGCGCGCGTCGCGGCCCTGCAGGGCGCGCAGGTGCTCTTCTACCCGACCGCGATCGGCACGTGGGTCGGCGAGAAGCCGCTCGCCGAGGCGCAGCGCGACGCGTGGCGCACCGTGCAGCGCTCGCACGCGATCGCCAACGGCGTGTTCGTCGCGGCGGTGAACCGCGTCGGCCGCGAGGACGAGCTCGTCTTCTGGGGCTCCTCCTTCGTCGCGGGCCCCTACGGCCGGCTGATCGCCGACGGCTCGCGCGACCGCGAGGAGGTGCTCGTGGCCGACTGCGACCTCGCCGAGATCGAGCGCACGCGGCAGAACTGGCCCTTCCTGCGCGACCGCCGCATCGACGCCTACGGCCCGGTGCTCTCGCGCTGGGTGGACCGGGCGCACGGTGGCCCCGCCCATGAGTAGGCGGTCCGCCGCCGCGTCGGCGGACCGGGACGCTCGCGGGGGCCTGCGGCTCCCGGCCCGCACGCCGGCGGCGGCGGGCTACGCGATGCCGGCCGAGTGGGCCCGGCACGCGGCGACGTGGTTCTCCTGGCCGCGCGACCCGGTCACGTTCCGCGACCTCGAGGCGGTCGAGCGCGCCTTCGTCGCCGCGATGGCGGTGCTCTCGCACGGCGAGCGCGTCGAGGTGCTGCTCCCCGACGCGGCGACGCTGCGCCGCGCGCAGGGGATGCTCGGGCGCGCCGGGGCGCGCGACGTGCGCCTGCGGGTGCTGCGCACCGCCGACGTGTGGATCCGCGACTACGGCCCCACGTTCCTGCGCCGCGTGCGCGGGCGCGGGCCGCGGCGTGCGTTCGTGCGCTGGCGCTTCAACGCCTGGGGCGGCAAGTACGAGAAGCTGCTCGCCGACGACGGGATCCCCGACCGCCTCGGCCTCGACCTCCCTCGCTTCGCCCCGCCGCTGGTCCTCGAGGGCGGGAGCATCGACGTGGACGGCGCGGGCACCGTGCTCACCACCGAGCAGTGCCTGCTCCACCCCAACCGCAACCCGCACCTCAACCGCGCCGAGCTCGAGGCGTACCTGCGCGCCTACCTCGGCGTCCGCCACGTCGTGTGGCTGGGGGCGGGCGTCGAGGGCGACGACACCGACGGCCACGTGGACGACCTCGCGCGCTTCGTCGCGCCGGGCACCGTGGTGACCGCGTACGAGGACGACCGGTCCGACGCGAACTTCGCCGCGCTCCACGACGCCTGGCGCCGGCTCGTCGCGTCCACCGACGCCGACGGCCGTCCGCTGACGGTCGTGCGGCTCCCGATGCCGGGCCCGCTGCACGTCGGGCGCCGGCGCCTGCCCGCGTCGTACGCGAACTACCTCCTCGGCAACCGCGTGGTGCTGCTGCCGGCCTACGGCCCCAAGGCCCGCGACGCGGCGGCCGCGCGCGTGCTGCGCCGCTGCTTCCCCGGGCGCACGGTGGTCCCGATCGACTGCCGCGAGGTCGTGTACGGGTACGGCAGCCTCCACTGCGCCAGCCAGCAGGAGCCCGGGTAGGAGCCCGTCTCGGGCACGGGTCGCCGGTCGGCGCGCGCCCGGAACGGGCTCCTAAAGGGCAGAGGGAGGTCGCGATCCGCAGGGGGCACGGCCGACCGCGAGCGCCCGGAGGCGGGCCCGCCGCGGAGGGGTCCTTGCGCGGGAGGGGCCGGGGCCGCTATCGTCCTCGGGTCCCAACGGAACTCGGACAGGAGGTGGGTCCCATGGACGCAGTCGTCATCGTCCTCTACGTCGCCCTCGTGGTGCTGATCATCGCGGGCATGTGGAAGGCGTTCGAGAAGGCGGGGCAGCCCGGGTGGGCCGTCCTGATCCCCTTCTACAACGTGTACATCCTCACGAAGATGGCGGGCAAGCCCGGCTGGTGGCTGCTGCTCTTCCTCGTCCCCTTCGTCAACTTCGTCATCGCGATCATCCTCTCCGTCGAGATCGCGCGCCGCTTCGGCAAGGGCACGGGCTTCGGCGTCTGCCTCGCCATCTTCGGCGCGGTGTGCTGGCCGATCCTCGGCTTCGGCTCGGCGAAGTGGCAGGGCGGCGGCGCCGCCTGACCGCGCGCCGGCACGGGCGCCGCGCCCCCGCCCGGGGCGCGGCGCGCGGTCTCAGCCCGGATTTCCCACGAGCCGACGAGGTCGGGGCCGCGCCGGGCCGTCGGGCGCGAGGAATCCCGTGTCGCGCGATCGAGCGCCGTGCCGGCGGGGTTTCACCTCCTCGGCGTGTCCCAAGAACACGCGGTCGTCGGTGAAACTCCGCGCCCGACGGCCCTGCATCGGCCCCGACCGCGGGACGCCGCTCGGTCGGTCCACGACGCGCCTCGTCTTTCGTGGGAAATCCGGGCTCAGCGCCGCCACGGCATCATGCGGCCGGGGAGCAGCGCCTCGACCGGCGTCGTGACGAAGCGACCGCCGGCGCGGTGCAGCACGAGGCAGCGCGGCGCCACGTCGGCGAGCAGCTGGCGGCAGACGCCGCACGGGGCGAGGTCGATCCGCCCCGAGACGACCGCGACCGCGACCACGTCGGCGGGCGCGACGCCCGCGGCGACCGCGGCGCCCAGCGCCGCGCGCTCCGCGCACAGCGTCGCGCCGTAGGCGAGGCTCTCGAGGTTGCAGCCGGGGACGACGCGCCCGTCGCGCGCCAGCACGGCCGCGCCGACCCGCAGCTTCGAGTGCGGCGCGAACGCCCGTCGCGCCGCCGCCCGCGCGGTCGCGAGCAGCCGCGCCTCGTCGTCCGCGGTCCACGGGGTCGAGGTCGTGCGGGTCCGCGCCACGGCGTCCTCCGGGGCTTCACGCCCACCGCGCCTGGGACCGGTGGCGGACCAGCGCGTCGAGCATCGGGAGCAGGAACGCGTCGGGCTCGCCGCTCGCGTCGGCGCGCAGCACGACGTCGGCTTCGGCGTCGCCGACCGGCTCCGACTCGGCGAGCTGCGCGCGGCGCACGTCGACGGTCGCGTCGGAGGGGTCGCCCCCCGCGCGCGCCCGCGCCAGGAGCCGCGCCCGCGCGACGTCGTCGGGCACCGTGAGCTCGACGACCACCGTCGGCGCCCCCCCCGCGCGCGCCGCGGCCACCGCCCGCGCGCGGGCGGCGCGCAGGAGGAACGTCGCGTCGAGCACCGCGGGGCGCCCCGCGGCGAGCGCGCGGACCGCGAGCCCGCCGATCGCGTCGTAGGTGCGGATCGACATCTCGCGGCTGTAGAGCGCGGCGAGCGCCGGGCCCTCGACGCGGGCCGTCGGAGCCAGCCCCGCGAGCCGCTTGCGCTCGACGTCGCTCGCGTACACGTCGGCCCCGAGCCACGGCGCGACGCGGCGTGCGGCGTGGCTCTTGCCCGTGCCCGCCGCCCCCGCGAGCAGCACGAGCGGCGGCACGAGCCCCGTCCGCGCCCACGACCACGCGAGCGCGAGGTGGTGGCGGGCGCCGACGAGCGCCGACGCGCGGTCGGGCGGCGGGATCTCGGGCTCGCGGGCGCGGTGCGCGTCCACCTTCGCGCGCACGTGGGCACGGAACGCGAGGAAGAGCGGGAGCAGCGCGCCCGCGTCGGGGTCGCCGCGCGCGCCGACGTAGGCGCGCAGCAGCGCGTCGCAAAGGTCGCGCCGACCGAGCGACGCGAGGTCCATCGCGAGGAAGGCGACGTCGGAGAGCGGGTCGATGCGGCGCATCGCCGGCGCGTACTCGAGCGCGTCGATCGCGATCCACGACGTCGCCCCGGGGCCCGCGGCCCGCACGAGGTGCTCGGCCCGCAGGTCGCCGTGGCCGTCCACGGCGCGTCCCTCGCGCAGCCGGCGCGCGAGCGTGCGCCGGTGGCGGCGCAGCAGCCACGCCATGCGCCGGTCGAGCCACGCGTGGAGGGCCGCCGGGAACACCGCGGGCACCGCCGCGCGCGTCGCGAGGAAGTTCTGCCGCAGCACGCGGGCGAAGGCCACGGGCACGACCGCGGGGCCCGTGGCGCCCACCGCGGCGCGGTCGTGGAACGCCGCGACGTAGCGCCCGACGGCGTCGGCCTCGGACGCGTCGGCGAGGCCGGCGCGCACGCGGTGCGCCAGCGTCGCCTCGTCGGCGAGGCGGCGCATGACGACGCACCAGTCCACCACCTCGCCCGGCCCGCCCACGGCCGGCCGCCCGTCGCGCACCACGACGGGCTCGACGCCGAGGTAGACGTCGGGGGCGAGGCGGCGGTTGAGCCGCACCTCCTCCTCGCACAGGGCGCGGCGCCGCTCGGGGGTCGAGTAGTCGAGGAAGCCCCACAGCGCGACGGGCTTCTTGACCTTGTAGACCCGGTCGCCCGTGAGGAACACCATCGAGATGTGGGTCTGGCGGACCTCCACGGTCGGGCCCGCGCGGGGGAAGGCCCCGGGGCGGGCGAGCCCGGTCAGGAGTTCCGTCGGGTCCACGTCGGGCGCATCCTACCGGGATGGGCAAGCGCGCTCGCAGACGCTGGCGGGTGGTCGTGACGGCGGGTCCCACGCGGGAGCCGCTCGACGCGGTCCGGTTCCTCTCCAACGCCTCCACCGGGCGGATGGGCATCGAGGTGGCGCGGGAGGCACGGGCGCGGGGCGCCGACGTGACGCTCGTGCTCGGGCCGACCTCGGAGCGCCCGCCCGAGGGCGTCGCGCTCGTGCGGGTCGAGACGTGCCGCGAGATGCTGACGGCGGCGCGGGCGGCGGCGCGGAGCGCGGACCTCGTCGTCTTCGCCGCGGCGCCGGCGGACTGGCGGCCGGCGGTGCGCGCGCGCGGCAAGCTCAAGAAGGACGGCAGCGGGCGGCCGCGCACGCTGACGCTGGTCGAGAACCCCGACGTGGCAGCGACGCTCGGCCGGAGGAAGCGGGGGCGGGTCCACGTCGGCTTCGCGCTCGAGGTGGCGCGCCCGTTCTTCTTCGCGCGGCGCAAGCTGCGCAAGAAGCGCTTCGACGCGATCGTGCTCAACGGGCCGGCCAACGTGGGCGGCGGCGGCGGCGACGTCTGGTGGATCCGGCCCGACGCGGCGCCGGCCGCGCTCCCCTCGGGCGACAAGCGCACGACCGCGGTCGCGATCACGTCGCACGCCTTCGCCCTCCTCGACGCTTCCCACCCGCGCCCCGCGCGCCGCTGACCCCGCATCGCGATCGGGTGTGACACCCGTGCCAGGCACCGGTGTACCCATCGCTTGCCGTTTGCAGGCGATCGATACACCGGTGCCGGGCACCGGTGTACCAAGCACGCTCCCCTCCTACCGCAGGAGCATCGCGTCGCCGTAGGAGTAGAAGCGGTATCCCCCCGCGAGCGCGTGCGCGTACGCGGCGAGGACCCGCTCGCGGCCGACGAGGGCGGCGACGAGCATGAGCAGCGTGGAGCGCGGCAGGTGGAAGTTCGTGACGAGCGCGTCCACGACGCGGAAGCGGTGGCCGGGCCGCACGAACAGCGCCGTCTCGCCGGGCCCCGCCGCCACGACGCCGTCGTCGGTCGCGGCGGCCTCGAGCGTGCGCACCACGGTCGTCCCCACCGCGACGACCCGACCGCCCGCGGCCTTCGTCGCACGCACCGCCTCCGCCGTCGCGTCGGGCACGACGTAGGGCTCGAGGTCCATGCGGTGCGCGTCCACGTCGTCGGCCGTCACCGGGCGGAACGTGCCCGGCCCGACGTGCAGCGTCACCGACGCGAGCCGCAGCCCCCGCGCAAGGGCCGCCTCGAGCAGCCGCGGCGTGAAGTGCAGGCCCGCGGTCGGCGCCGCCACCGCGCCCGGCGCGCGCGCGTACACGGTCTGGTAGTCGGCGCGGTCGCGCGCGTCCGCCGGACGGCGCACGTACGGCGGCAGCGGGGTCGCGCCGACGCGCTCGGCCAGCGCGAGCACGTCGCCGGTGCCCTCGAAGCGCACGGTGCGCTCGCCGCCCTCGTCCACCGCCTCGACGACGCACGACGCCCCCTCGCCGAGCGCGACGCGCACGCCCGGGCGCATCCGGCGCCCCGGCGCGAGCAGGACGCGCCAGCGCAGGGCGCCGAGGTCGCGCAGCAGGAACACCTCGACGGCGCCGCCGGTGTCGGCGCGCCGGCCCTCGAGGCGCGCCGGGATCACGCGCGTGTCGTTGACGACGAGGAGGTCGCCCGGGGCGAGCAGCGCGGGGAGGTCGGAGAACGCGCGGTCGGCGAACGGGCCGCCGTCGCGCGGGACCACGAGCAACCGCGCGGCGTCGCGCGGCTCCACGGGCCGGTCGGCGATCCGCTCCGGCGGCAGGACGTAGTCGAAGTCGGAGGTCCGCATCGGCCGCGCGGGCCCGCGGCGCGACGGACGCGGGGCGCCCGGCGCGCTACGAGAACGAGATCTCCTGCCCGTCCTTGGAGTCCTTGACGAGCACGCCGCGCGAAGCGAGCTCGGCCCGCAGGCGGTCGGCCTCGCCCCACTGCTTGGCGCGCCGCGCGGCCATCCGCGCGTCCACGAGCGCCTGCTCGTCGGCGGAGAGCGTGCGCGTCGGGCGCAGCGCGAGCCCCAGCGCCTCGTCGGCCTCGTCGAGGAGCGCGACCCCGGCCGCGGCGTCGGCCGCGGGGAGCGTCCCGGCGGCCAGCGCCTTGTTGGCCTCGTGCAGCCACTCCTGCACGGCCGCCATCGCCCCCGGCGTGTCGAGGTCGTCGTCCATGCGGGCCTCGAAGGCCGCGCGCGCCTGCGCGACCGCGCCCGCCTTCGCCGGCGCCGCCGCCCCCGCCGCCTTGGCGAGGCGCACGCGCGCGTCGGCGAGGTTGCGCAGTGTCGCCGCCGCCGCCTCGAGCCCCGCCCACGTGAAGTCGATGGGCGTGCCGTAGTGCGCGGTGGCGACGAGGTAGCGGAACGCGCGCGGCCCCGAGGGGCCGGCGCGGGCGACGAGGTCCTGCACCGTGTAGAAGTTCTTCTTGCTCTTCGACATCTTCGCGCCGTCCACCAGCAGGTGGCGCCGGTGCATCCAGTGGCGCACGAAGGGCTGCTTGCCCGTCGCGGCCTCGCTCTGGGCGAGCTCGTTCTGGTGGTGCGGGAACTTGAGGTCCTCGCCGCCGAGGTGCAGGTCGATCTGGTCGCCCAGCAGCGCGCGGATCATCACCGAGCACTCGATGTGCCAGCCCGGCCGTCCCTTCATCGTCCTCGGCTGGCCGTCCACCGTGAACGTGGGCGTCCACGCGACGTCGCCGTCGGCGGCCGGGTCCCACGCCTTCCAGAGCACGAAGTCGCTGACGTGCTCCTTCTCGTACTCGTCGGCGCGCACGCGCCCCGACGCGCCCGCGCGCAGCGACTCGGCCGAGAGGTTGGCCAGCTCGCCGTAGGTCGGGAACGACGCGACGCGGAAGTAGATCCCGTCCTCGGCCACGTAGGCGTGGCCGCGGTCGAGCAGCGCCTGGATCATGTCCCGCATCCCGTCCACGTGCTCGGTCGCGCGCGGGAACGCGTCGGCCACGACGCAGCCGAAGAGGCGCCGGCCCTCGAGGTAGTCCGCCTCCCACCGCCGCGTGAACGCGGAGAGCGTCTCGCCGGCGGCCCGGGAGTCGCGGATCGTCTTGTCCTCGACGTCGGTGACGTTGGTGACGAAGCGCACCTGGTAGCCGCGCAGGCGCAGCCACCGCACCACGACGTCGAAGAAGAGGAACGACGACCAGTTGCCGATGTGCGCGGGCCCGTAGACCGTCGGGCCGCAGGCGTAGACCGTCACCCGCGGAGGGTTCGCGGGGCGGAACTCCTCCACGCGACGCGTGAGCGTGTTGTGGAAACGCAGGGGCATGGGGTCCTCGGGAACGTCACGGGGACGATGCTACTCGGGGTCGGGGCCGGCGCCATCGGAGGGCGGGGCGACGCGGGGCAGCGGCGCCGGGCGCTCCCCGCGGTGGGCCCGCAGGGCGTTGCCGAGCGCGAGCAGGGCGTACTGCAGCTTCTCGCGCGCGTCGTCGGGCGAGGCGCCCAGCGCCGCGAACAGCGGGGCCAGCGTCGCCGGCGCGAGCGGGTCGAGCGCGAGCACCTCGGCGACGCCCAGGCCGCGGGCCCACTCGCACACGAGGTCGGCGGCGACGTACATCGCGGGGTTGCACAGGCCGCACGCCGCCCGCACGTCCACGATGCGGTCGCCGTCGCCGAGCACCGAGAGCTCGAGGATGTTCTTGCCGCCGCCCGCGCAGCCCTCGACGGTGGACCGCCCGGTCGCCGGCGCCTCGAGCGGCCGGAAGTTGCGGGGCAGCCGGTCGCGGCCCGTCTCCGCGAAGATGCGGCGGGCGTAGTGGGACCGGACGGGCGCGCTGACGGCCATCGGGCGCGCATCGTGCGCGGTCGCGAGGGGCGCGTCACCTTTCGGCCCGAGCCCGCCGAATGCACGAAAGACGAGGCCCGTCGGGCGCCGATCGAACGTCAGGCCTCCGTCGGGGCTCGCGGATTGCGCCCGGGCGCGCGTCGGCCGCGACGACGGCGTGTTCTGGCACCACGTCGAGGAGCGGACGAC
>JADZCA010000053.1 GCA_020851795.1 Planctomycetota bacterium
AGGCCGCCGTCGGGGCTCGCGGATTCGGCCCGGGCGCGCGTCGGACGCGACGACGGCGTGTTCTGGCACCACGTCGAGGAGCGGACGACGCGCCGCGAAGCGCATCGAATGGCCGACGGGCCCTGCGCCACGCCCGGGCCGAAGACGCAGCCCCGACCTCGTCGGCTCGTGAATTCGGCGGGCTCGGCGGGATGGCGCGGCGCCATCCCGGCTGACCGCGGGCGACGCCCCCTCTGCGACCCCCGCACTCCGCCGCGAACGGGCGCCTCGCCGTCGGCGCCCGCACTCACGCTTGCCGGGGGGGCGTCGCGACGAAGGGTGAGCACCAGCTCCGACCCCGCAGTCGGTGAGCGCGGGGTCGGAGCCGCCGCTCACCTTTGCCGGGGGGTCGCCGCGACGAAGGGTGAGCACGAGCTCCGACCCCGCAGTCGGTGAGCGCGGGGTCGGAGCCGCCGCTCACCTTTGCCGGGGGGGGGGGGCGCCGCGACGAAGGGTGAGCACGAGCTCCGACCCCGAGGTCGGTGAGCGCGGGGTCGGACCCCGAGGTCGGCGAGCGAGCGTCGCCGCCCGACGTCGCGGCGGATCCCCGGCGTCAAGCGCGGTTGACACTTGACAGCGCCGGCGGCGGCGTGCGCCGCGCGGCGGAACGATCGTGGCGCAAGCAGCCTTCAGAGAACGGGTTACGGCGTCGTGCGGGCGGTGCGAAGCGCGCGGGATCGGCCCTCCGTTTGATCGTCTCTCCCCTCGCCCTGCCCCTCGGAGCCTCCCCATGGCGGAATTGCGCGTACGCGTCCCCGGCGAACCCGATCGCACCGTGCCGCTCTCGCGGCCGCTCGTGCTCGGTCGCGCCGACGACTGCGACGTCCAGATCCTCGACAAGAAGGCGTCGAAGCGACACCTCCGCGTCGAGCCTGCCCCCGGCGGGGGATGGCTGGCGGTCGACCTGGGCTCCTCCAACGGCACCCTCGTCGGCGACGAACGCATCCTGCGCCGCGCCCTCGCCTCCGGCGACGTCGTGCGGATCGGCGACGTCACGCTCGAGGTCCTCGACGACGGCCGCCCCGCGGCGCCGGTCTCCGGGCCCGCGGTCGTGCTCTCCGGCGCGCTCACCGAGGAGCACACGGTCGTCCCGCTCCCCGTCCCCGAGGCCGCCGCCCCCGCGCCCGAAGACGGCCTCGCCGACGACGGCCCGTCGATCGCCGACGTGACGCGGGCCCGCGTCGCCGGGCGTCGAGCCGTCTCCCGCGCCGCGGCGCTGTGCGCCGCCGGCTGCCTCGTGCTCGTCGGCGTGCAGGTCTTCGTGGGCGGCGTCGCCGACGAGCGCGTGGCCCGGCGCACCGAGGCCGAGGAGTACGAGCGCCTGCTCGCGCGTCGTGACGAGCCCGCCGACCGCTGGCGGGAGGAGTACCGCGCCTTCCTCGCCGACCACCCGCGGTCGCGCTACCGCGCCGACCTCGACCTCGTGGCCGCCGCCAAGGAGGCCTCCGACCGCCGCCTCGCCGAGGCCAACGAGGAGCTGCTCGCCCTGCACCGCAACGCCGTCGGCCGCTCGGAGGCCGAGGTGGTCGGGCGCCTGCGCAGCCTGCGCGACCGCCTCCCCGCCGACTCGCCGCTCGTCGCGAGCGTACGCATCGCGCTCGAGTCGGCCGAGCGCCGCCTCGCCGAGGCCACCGCCCGCGAGCTCGGCGGCGCCGAGGCCGACGCCGACCGCGCGCTCGCGCGGGGCGACGTCGCCGCGGCGATGCGCCGGCTCACCGCCTTCGAGTCGTCCCACCCGCTGCTCTCCGCCGAAGACGACGCGCGCCTCCAGCGCCGCCGCGCGACCGTGCGCGAGGCGGCCGCGACCCTCGCGGCGGCCGCGATCGCCCGCGCGGGCGAGACCTCCGACCCCGACGCCAAGCGCGCGGTGCTCGTCGCCGCGCTGCGCGGGCTCGCCGACAGCGTGGAGGCCGACCGGCTCCGCTCGGCGCTCGCCGCCGTCTCGGGCGGTGCGGTCCCCACGGCCGCGCCCACGGTGCCGGGCACGGCCCCGTCGCGTCCTCCGAGCGCGGGCCCCGCGGCCACGCCGGGCGCGCTCGCCGCCCTGCAGGCCAAGGTCGCCGACGCCGAGCGCCTCGTGCGCGAGCGCGCGTTCGCCGCCGCGGCCGCCGCCTACGCGGGGCTCGCCGCCGCGCCCGAGGCCCCGGCCCGCCGCAAGGACGAGTGGACCGAGCGCGCGGCCGACCTCGCTCGCGTCGCCCACCTCGTCGACGACCTCGCCGCCGACGCCGCGGACGGGAGCGTGCCGCGCGCGAAGCTCTCGGGCGGGACCTTCGAGGTCGTCGCCGTGGACGCGAGCGGCGTGCGCCTGCGTCGCGGCGACGCCGAGACGACGACGACGTTCGCGTCGATGGCACCCGAGGACCTGCTCGTCGTCCTCTCGGTGGGCAAGGAGACCGACGACCGTCGGCTCGCGCTCGCGGTGCTCGCCGTCGAGCTGGGCGACCGCGTCGCCGCGATGCGCCACCTCGTCGCGCTCGCCGAACGGCCGACGCACCGCGACGCCGCGTTCCGCCTCATGGCGCACCGCCTCGAGGGCCGCTCGTCGGTGCCCGACGGCGGGTACTTCGCCTTCGAGGGCGAGCTGCTCGGCAAGGCCGAGTTCGAGCGTCGTTCGGAGACCAAGCACCTCGCCGCGCTCGCCGACGAGGCGCGCAAGCTCGCGGAGCAGGTGGCCAAGGACCCCGCGTTCAAGGGACTCGAGAAGCTGCGCGCGCGCCGCGACGAGCTCGACCGGCGCCGCGCGTTCGCCCTGCTCGCCATCTTCGACGAGACGCACTGGCCCTACCCCCACGACGAGCCCGCGGTCCCCGCGCGCGTCTACGCGATCGTCACCGAGGAGGTGGACCGCCGCTGGCGGTCGGTGGCGGAGGTGTGGAACGAGCCGCTCAAGGTCGTCGCGCCCAAGGGCGAGGCCGTCGAGAAGGCCGTGGCCCGCCACGCGGCGATCGTGCGCGAGCTCGAGAGCAAGGGCGTCGACGTCGAGCCGCTCAAGGCCGCGATCGCGCCCTACGGCCCCTACGTCGGTGCGGGCACGCTCACGATCCGCTCGTACTACCGCGACGAAGTCGAGAAGGAGCTGCTCGAGTACAACCGCTGGGTCATGGAGGTCTACAACCCCACCAAGACCACCGTGGCCACCGAGGCCGAGCTCGAGCAGATCCGGATCACGAACGAGTACCGCGTGATGATGGGCTACGCGTTCGGCGTGCAGGCGGGGCCCGACCCGATCGCCTCCATCGACCCGAAGAACCTCCTCGAGGTGCTCGCCAAGAACGTCGAGACGCGCCGCGTCCCGCTCCACGCCGTGCGCGTGGACGACCGTCTCGTGACGAGCGCGCGCGCCCACAGCCGCGACATGGCGACGCGCGGGTTCTTCGACCACTTCGCACCGCCCAACCCTGCGACCGGCGAGGGGCGCACCTCGCCCTTCGACCGCATGCAGAAGGCGGGGTACACCGGGGGCGGCATGTCGGAGAACATCTGCGCCGGCGGCGGCCCGATGGACGCCCACATCCGCTGGCTCCACTCGAGCGGCCACCACCGCAACATCCTCTCGGACTGGGTGGACATGGGCTCGGGCTTCTCGGGACCGTGGACCCAGAATTTCGGCGCGGGCGGCGGCGCGCCGCCCAAGATCCCGGGTCGCGAGGCGTCGACGACCGAGGGCGGCGGCTGACGTTCCGCCCGGCGGGCGGGCCGGGTAGCATCCGGCCGACGTCCCGGAGCGCCCTCCCGTGCCCAAGCTGATCATCCAGGAAGGCGAGCAGCAGAGCGTCTTCGAGCTCTTCGACGACGAGGTCACGATCGGGCGCGGCGCGGCGAGCGCGATCCAGGTCGCCGACAACCACGCGAGCAAGCTCCACGCGGTGGTGCGGCGCGTCCACGGCCGCCCCAAGCTCGTCGACCTCGAGTCGAAGAACGGGACGCGGGTCAACGGCGAGTTCCGCAACCAGCGCTGGCTCGAGCACGGCGACGTGATCGCGATCGGCGCGATGACGCTCTCCTTCGACGGCTCCGACCTCGCGGCCTCGCCGGCCGTCCCGACGGCCGCCGCGCCCGTCGTCCGCGTCTCGCCCGCGCTGGCGGTCGCGGCCGCGCCCGCCCCCGCGGCTCCGCCTGCCCCGCGCCCCGCGCCGGTCCGCGCCGCCGGCGGTGCGCGCACGCGCCGTCGCGACGAGGCGGACGACGGCGAGGAGCGCGGGCCGCGCGCGCCCGCGCGCCGGTCGCAGAACAACGCGGCCGTCCTCATGCTGGTCGGCGTCGGCGTGCTCGGGCTGATCGCGCTGCTCTTCCTGCTCCTGTCCCACAGCGGCGCCTCCCGCAACGCCGAGGCGCTCGCCGTCTCGCGCGACATGTGGAACCGCGAGAACCGCAAGGAGGAGGCGCTCGACTTCCTCAAGCGCAACTCCGACCCGACCAACGAGGACGGCTACGTCTCGGTGCGCAAGCAGATCGCGGAGTGGGAGGGCATCCTCTCCCACGCCGGCGAAGACGCGAAGATGAAGGCCGCGGACAAGGCGATGGAGCAGATCCACCGCGACTTCATCGAGCAGTGGAAGAACGGCCTGAGCGACGAGCAGCTCGGCCAGCGCCTGCTGCAGTTCGCCGAGGAGTTCGCCGGGACCCCCAAGGCGATGGAGCTCCTCAACGCCCAGTGGGAGCCCTTCACGAAGTTCCGCGTGCTGATGGAGAAGGCCAAGGCCGCCGGGAAGAAGTAGCGCGCGGTCCCCGCCTGGGCGCGCGTCGGCCGCGACGACCGCGTGTCCTGGCACCACGTCGAGGGGCGGACGACGCGCGGCGACACCCATCGAGTCGCTGACGGGCCCTGCGCCACGCCCGGGCCTACGCCCGGATCTCCCACGAGCCGACCAGGCTCTGTGTCGGAACTTCCCGTCGCGCGGACGCAGCAGGCAGGGTTGCGAACCAGAGCCTAGAGGATCGTCTTGCCGAAGGCGGAGAGGATCAGCTCGACGCCGAGCTTGGCCGTGCGGTTGTTCGTGTCGAGCACGGGGTTGAGCTCGACGAGGTCCATGCCGAGCAGGCGGCCGCTGTGCGCGACCTTCTCGCACGCGAGGTGCGCCTCGCGGTAGGTGAGGCCGCCCGGCACCGCGGTCCCGACGCCCGGCGCGAACTGCGGGTCCACGCCGTCGAGGTCGAAGGAGAGATGGACGCCCGCGGTCCCGTCGGTGGCGCGGTCGAGCGCCTCGTCCATGCACGCCGCGATCCCGCGCTCGTCGATCTCCGACATCGTGAAGACCCGGACGCCCGACGCGCGCACGATCCGGCGCTCCTCGGCGTCGAGGTCGCGCGCGCCGACGATGGAGACGTGGCGCGCCTCGACGGCAGGGGAGCCGCCCGCGATCGCGACCAGTTCGGGCGCGCCCATCCCGAGGCACACCGCCAGCGGCATCCCGTGGATGTTGCCGCTGGGGCTCGTCTCGGGCGTGTTCATGTCGGCGTGGGCGTCCACCCAGATCACGCCCACGGTCTCGCCGCGCGGCCGCCGGAACGCCGCCTGCGCCGCGATGCTGCCGATCGCGATCGAGTGGTCGCCGCCCAGCGCCAGCGGGACGGCGCCGGCGCGCAGCGCCTCGAGCGTGCGGTCGCGCAGCTCCGTGCAGCACGCGAGCACCTCGTGGAGGTACTTCACGTGGGCCTCGCCCACGGGGCACACCTCGGGCTCGCGCACCGAGACGCTGCCCGCCTCGTGCACGTCGTGGCCGAGCCGCGTGAGCCGCCCGGCGAGGCCCGCGACGCGGATCGCGCTGGGTCCCATGTCCACGCCTCGACGTCCCGCGCCGAGGTCCATGTGCACGGCGACGACGGAGACGGCGCGGGGCGCGGTGGCGGGCGGCGACATGCCGTCCAAGGTGCCACCGGAGCGGGGCAAGCGCGCCGAATTCACGAACGACGAGGCCCGGGCGCGCGGCCTGCGATCGTCAGGTGGCGGTCGGGGTCGTCCCCGGCGCCGGCGCAGACGCGGGGGGCGCATCGTCCTCGGTGAACCCGCGCGCTCGCAGGCGGCGGTACGTCTCGCTGCGCGCCGCGACCTCGTCGGGCGGGCCGAAGGCCTCGACGCGGCCCTCGCGCAGCACGAGCACCCGGTCCGCCCGCGCGACGGTCTCGGCGCGGTGCGCGATCACGAACACCGTGCGTCCCGGCAGGAAGTCGGCGAGGGCCGCTCGCAGCGCCTCCTCGCTGTCGCGGTCGAGCGCGCTCGTCGGCTCGTCGAGGAGCAGCACCCGCGGGTCGCGCAGGACCGCGCGCGCCAGCGCGAGTCGCTGACGCTGGCCGCCCGAGAGCCCGGTCCCGCCCGCGGCGAGCCGCGTCGCGTACCGCTCGGGCATCGCGTCCACGAACTCGTGCGCGTGCGCCCGCCGCGCCGCCGCCTCGATCTCGCCCGCCGTCGCGCCGGGCCGGCCGCGCGCCACGTTCTCCGCGACGGTGCCCTCGAAGAGGTCGGGGTGCTGGTGCACGATCGCGCAGCGGCCCCGCACCGACCCGAGCGTCGCCGCGCGGGCGTCGGTCCCGTCGTGGAGCACGCGCCCGGCGCTCGGGTCGCGCAGCCGCGGCACGAGGTCGAGCAGCGTGGACTTGCCCGCGCCGCTCGGGCCCACGACCGCGACGAACGCGCCCGCGGGCACCTCGAAACTGACGTCGCGGAGCGCCGCGCGGCCGTCGGGGTAGGCGAAGGACACGTTCTCGAAGCGGACGGCGCCCCCGCCCGGCGCCAGCGCCACGGCACCCGGCGCGTCGGCGATCTCGGGCGCACGGTCGCGGATCGCGAAGAGTCGGTCGGCCGCGGCCGCGGAGATCGCGACGCGGTTGCCGAGGTCGCCGAGCTTGCGGAACGGGTCGAGCGTGCCCAGCAGCGCGGCGTAGAGCGCGAGGAACGACGACGCGTCCATCGACACGATGCGCGAGAGGCCGATCCCGAGCGTGCCGGCGACGCCGATCGCCGACAGCGTCTCGAGCAGCGGGCTCGTCAGCGCGTCCGTGCGCGTCATGCGGCGGTCCTCGTCGTAGAGGCGGTCCGCGCGCGCGCCGAAGCGGGCCCGCTCGGCCTCCTCGCCGCCGAAGGCCTGCACGGTGCGCAGCCCCGTCAGCGCCTCCGCCGCCACCGACATCATCGCGCTGCGCGCCTCGAGGACGCCCCGCGCCCGCCGGCGGATGCGACGCGACAGCGCCGCCGTGGCGCCGAACACGACCGGGAACGCGACGAGCGTCAGCAGCGTCAGGCGCACGTCGATGGCGAGCGCGACCACGACCATGCCCACGACCTTGAGCGGTTCGCGCACGAGCTTGGACAGCACGGCGCCGAGCCCGGCGGAGAGGAAGTCCACGTCGGTCGTGAAGCGCACGACCGAGTCCTGGACGCCGCGCGCTTCGTAGAAGCCCACGGGCTGGCGCAGCGCGTGCTCGAACACCTCCTCGGCGACGTCGAGCACCGCGCGGCGCGTCAGCGCGGCGGTCCACGCGTCCTGCAGGAAGCGTGCGAGCGCCTTCGCCGCGGTGAGCAGCACGCCGAGCACGAGGAACCCGGCGAGCAGCGACCCGCGGTCGGTCCCCGCCGCCGCCCGCACGGCGCCGACGAGCCGGCGCGACCACGCGTCGAGCGCCCCGCCGCCGCCGTCCTCCTCGCCGAGGAGCACGCGGAAGAACGGCAGACCCGTCGCGAACGTGGCGGTGTTGAGCAGGCCGACTGCGGCGGCCGCGAGCAGCGACGCCGTCAGCCGCGCGCGGTGGCGCAGCACGTAGCGGAGCAGGCGCAGGTAGCCCTTCACCGCGGCGCCCCGGACGGCCCGCGCTTGCGCACGCTCGCCCGCGCGACGCGCCGCGCCGCGTCGGCGAGCCGGACGGGGGCCCGCTCGAACGCGGCGAGGTAGCCGCGCAGCACGCGCACGCGGTCGGCGCGGCTCACGGCGGGTCCCGCCGACGCGTCGAGGCGCGCGAGGTCGCGCAGCCGTCGCCGCCACGGCACGGGCGTCGAGCGCAGCCGCGCGCCGTCGAGGTCCACGACCGCGAAGGCGGCGCCCCGGGGCCCGCGCCAGGCGACGAGGTTGGGCGCCTTGAGGTCGCGGTGCGACACCTCGGCGTCGTGCAGGCGCCGCAGGAAGCGTCCGCAGCGGTGCAGCGCGTCGCGTCGCGCGCGGGGGGCGAGCGCGTCGAGCGTCGGCGGCGCGTCGCCGCGGCCGTGCGTGGCGACGTGGAGGTCCACGGCGCCCGCGCCGCGCGGACCCGCCGCCGCGGCGACGTAGGCGCCTGCGCCCGACGCGTCGGCCGCGGCGAGGAGCGGCTCCGGGCACGCGACGCCGCGCACGCGGAGCGCGTACGCCCGGCGGAACGCCCGCAGCGCGCGCGGCGTGCGCAGGCGGTCGCGCCAGACGGCGTCGTAGCGCTTGACGACCACGTCCTGCTCGCGGCCCGGCAGGCGCGTCGCGACGACGCGCCCGTCCGCCTTGAGCGGCCGCGCGCCCGCGACGTCGCCCGCGACGAGCGCGACCGCGAGGTCCTTCCACGCCGCGGGCGCGGCCGGGGTCGCACGCACGCCGCGCCCGCCGGTGCCGACGGGGAACGTCTCGAAGTGGCGGCCCGTGCGCGTCGCGCGGCGCGCCCGCCCGCGGCGGTAGGCGCGCGCGATCGGGCGCGCCGCCGCCGCGACGAGCGGGAACCAGCGCCGTGCCGTCTCGCGGTCGCCGCCCGCGTAGGCGCGCAGCGCCGCCAGCCCCGTGCGGACGTCGGGCCCGAGGCCGTGCGCGGCCCGCGCGAGCGCGTGCACGCGCCGGTGGGGCGGGAGCGGGGCCCGCGGCGCCGACAGGCCCGGGTCCACGAGCACGGGGCCCGTCGGCGTCACGAGCACGTTGCCGCGGTGGACGTCGCGGTCGCTCCAGCCCGCGTCGTGGGCGCGTCGCAGCAGGAGGCCGACGGCCTCCGCGACGGCGCGGCGTTCGTCGTGGGGGCGCGGCGCCTCGGCCCACGTCGCGAGGTCGGTCGCGCCCGGGACCGCGCGCAGGAGCAGCACGTCCACGCCGGCCTCGGGCGACGCGCTCCACCCGAGCACGTCGGGGACCGCCACCCCGCGCGCGCGCAGCGTCTCGAGCACGTGGCCCTCGGCGGCGCCGCGGGGCCGACGGCGCCGTCGCGCCCCGCCGCCGGCGGGGCGGCGCACCTTGACGAAGACCGCGACGGGGCCGTCGGGGCCGGGCAGCGCGCCCGTCAGCGTCACCCGCATCGGCCGGTCCTTGACCACCGTGAAGCCGGTGGGGGGCCACGGCCCGTCGTCGCCGCCCGCCGCCTGGACGGCGATCGCCTCGGCCGCGGCGAGCGCGCGGTCGTAGCCTTCGGCGTGCCGACGGAAGGGGAGGACACCCGCCACGGGGCGCTATGGTAGGCCCCGGCCGACGATTCCCCTCGTCCGTCCCGCCGGCCCGGAGCCCCGCCCCATGCTGCGCGTGCAGCGCGTCGTCCTCGTCGAGCTCGTGACGACGCTGCTGCTCACGCTCCTCGTCGTGACGGCGGTGCTCTTCGCCGGGCTCTGCCTCCAGACGATGAGCCGGTTCGACGTCGTCGACCTCAGCTTCCTCCTGACCCTCCTGCCGCCCCTGCTCCCGGTGGCGATCGCGTTCAGCCTCCCGTTCGCCTACCTCCTCGCCGTGGCCCTCGTCTACGGTCGGCTGGTCTCCGACCGCGAGCTCGTCGCGCTGCGCATCTCGGGCGTCCACCCGCGGGCCGTCGCCTCCCCCGCGCTCTCGCTGGGCGCGGTGCTCGGGCTGGTCTCCCTCGCGCTGACGGGGTGGGTGCTCCCCGAGGGGTCGCTCGCGGGCCAGCTGCAGGAGTCGAACCTCGCCGACCAGTTCCTCGGCCAGCTCGCGTCGTCGCGGCGGTCGGTCACCACGTCGCGGTGCCGGTTCTCCTTCGGGCGCTACGAGCCCGCGGGCCGCCCCGGGACCGCGGGCGTGTTCCGCGACTTCGAGATGGACCTGCGCGCCAGCGACGCCGGCGGCACGGCCAAGATCCTCGGCGACGAGCTGCGCCTGCTCCGCCAGGAGGACGGCGCGCTCGTGCTCAAGAGCCCGCGCGCGTACTTCCTGCAGGCGGGCGGCACCCGCGGGCCGCAGGTCTCGGTGTCGCGCGCGATGCTCGAGGTCGGCCACGTCGAGGACCTGGGCGCCTCCGCCGCGTTCAACGACCTCCTCGGCGTGGACCGCGTGGAGGTCAAGGCGCGCCAGGTCGCGCTCCCCGACGTCTTCTACCTCGTCCAGCGCGGCGAGCTCTCGCGCGTGCCGCTGCGGCGGTCGCTCACCGAGCTCCACGGCCGCCTCGCCACCGCCGTGCTCCCGCTGCTCTTCGCGCTGGTGTCGGTGGGGGTGTGCTTCCAGCTGTCGCCGCGGGCCCGGCGGCTGACGGGGTTCCTGCTCGCCTTCCTCCCGATCCTCGTCGTGCACATCCCGCTGTGGGTCGCGGGCAAGTCGCTGTCCGACGCGGGCCGCGTGCCGGCGTGGGCGGGGATGTGGCTGCCCGACGCGGGGCTGCTCGCCGTCGGGATCGTCCTCTTCGGCCGGGCGTACCGACGTTGATCTTCCGCCGCCACGACCGCTACTACCTCAAGCAGTACGTCGCCGCGCTGGCGGCGGCGCTGCTGTTCCTGTCGCTGCTCATCGTCGTCTACGACCTCGCCGACCGCGTCGACGACCTGCCCAAGGCGCGCGACGGCATCCGCGCCGCCGGACGCACCGTCGCGGGGGTGCTCGTCGAGTACTACGCGACGCTGCTGCCCTTCGTCTGGATGCGCCTGCTGCCGGTGGCGGCGCTGATCGCCGCCGGGTTCACCTTTACGTGGCTTGCGCGCGCCAACGAACTCGCGCCCGTCGTCACGGCCGGCGTCCCGGCCGTCCGCCTCCTCGCGCCGGTGATCCTGACGGGCGCCCTCCTCGCGACCGCGCAGAGCGTGGCGCGCGAGACGGTGGTCCCCGAGCTCTCGCGCCGCCACGACGACCTGCACCGCCTCTTCAAGCGACGAGGGCGCGGCGACCGCATGACCGACGTCCCTCACCTCTTCGACGCCAACGGCGGCCGCCTGTCCATGGCGGCGTACGCGCCCGGCCGCCGGCGCATGGAGGGGGCGTTCGTCACCTTCCGGCGCAAGCCGACGGCGTCGGGCCCGCGCGACGTGGTCTGGTGGTACCCGGTCCTCGACTGGGACGAGGCGACGGCGACGTGGCGCGCCACCAAGGGCGGCGTGCGCTGCGTGCTCGAGCCCGACGAGAGCGGCGCGAACGCGGTGGCGCTCGCCGAGGGCGAGCCCGCCCCGCTCACGATGGGGCACTCGCTCGTCGAGCTCACCGTGCGGCAGGGGGCGGCGCTCGGCTTCTCCTCCGACGAGATCGCGGCGCTCGCCGAGGCCTACCCCGACACGCCGCGGTTCCGGCTCCTGCTCCACCAGCAACGCGCCGCCCCGGTCGCGATCGTCGTGCTGCTGCTGCTCGGGCTGCCGTTCGTGTTCCACCTCGGCAAGGGGCGGATGTTCCGCTCCTTCGTCGGCACGGTGGCGGTCGTCGCGGCCTACCAGCTCGTCGACGGCGTCGCGACCGACGTGGGCGCGCGCGGCGCGATCAACCCCGTCGTCGCGGCGTGGGGCGCGCACGTGATCTTCGGCGCGCTCGGCGTCGTGCTCATGACGACCGTCGAGACCTGAGCCTGTGAGGGCGGTGCCAGGAACGTTGTTTTCACGCGGCGTGGAAACAACGTTCCTGGCACCGCGGCAGCGGGCCCGCCCGTGCTCGCGGGGCCCGCGTCGCGCGGCGCGGTCAGCGACCCGGCTCCGGCGCAGTGGGGGAGAGGTGCTCGCGGGCCCACGCCGCCGACGCCTTCGCCCACGCCGGCCAGTCGCCCTTCTCGATCTTGTCGAGGGTCGGCGTCGCGTCGGGGCCCAGCAGCGCGAGCGTGCGCGAGAACGGGTTCTCCGGCGGCGGGTCGGCGTCGTACTGCTCGGCGATCGGCAGCGGCTTGAGCGGGAACGGCATGCGGCCGTGCCAGAACAGGATCGTGTAGTCCTCGCACAGCTCCTTGGCCGACCCGCCGGGCGCGGCGTGGCCGAAGGGCAGCGTCACCAGCGTGCCGTCCGAGCCCGGCATCGGCGCGCGGTGCACGAGCACGCCGTCCACGATCACGGCGAGCTCGAGACCCGTGTTGCGCCCGAAGAAGCGGCGCACGTCGGGCACGCGCTCGGTGCGCACCTGGACGACCAGCCCCACCTTGTCGCCGTCGAAGGCGCCGGTGACCGACGCCGCGATGCGCTCGTCCATCGCGTCGGCGTCGGTCGTCGGCTCCTCGACCAGCACGGCCCCGGCGACGTCCTCCCCCGCGGGCGCGGCCGCGGCCCAGCGCTTGGAGCCGGGCACGTAGGCGGCGCCGCGGCGCCGGGCGTCGGCGAGCAGCGCGCGCTCCGCGGCGAGGCGCTCCGCGTAAGGCGTCGCGTCGTCGTACACGGTCTTGCGCACCGCGAGCGGGGCGGGCGGCGCGGCGGGGTCGGGGACGACGACGCGGAGGTCGATCGCGCCGCGGCGGCACAGGAGCGCCTGCATGCGCTGCACCTGCGCCCGCGACTTCGGCGCGTGGCACACGATGTCGATGTCGTCGCCCGAGGTCGCGCGGATGGAGACCGGCGCGAAGCCGAGCTCGGCGAGGCGCGCCCGCACCTTGGGGAGCACCGCGGCGACGCGGTCCACCGCCGGGACCGCCGGCAGCCCGAGCTTGCCCGCGGCCTCGGCGTCCACGACCACCGTGAACGGCGCGGCGAGCGGCTTGGGCGGCGGCTTGCGCAGCCGCGCCGCGAGGGCGTCGAGGACGCGCGCGTGGTCCTTCCCCGCGATCGCGACGAGCGCGTCGATCGCCTCGGAGACGTCCTTGCTGTCCGAGGCGAAGAGCCGGTCGGCCCACTCGGCGGCGTTGCGCTGCCGGTACCGCGGCTCGGGCGTGCCGCAGGCGGCGAGGAGGGACGACAGGGCCAGCGCGAGGAGCGGGAGGCGGGGGCGCAGCATCGCCCGGTAGGATACGCGCCGATGCCGCGCCTTGCCCGACAGTACCGGGATCTGTCCGTGCCCGTCACGGCGTTCACCTTCACGGTGAACCTCCCGGAGGTCGGCGCGCGCCTCGACGCGCTGCTGCGGGCCCACTACCCCTGGAAGAGCCGCCAGCACTTCCAGCGGATGATCGACCGGGGCGACGTCACGCTCAACGGGGAGGTCCGCAAGGCCTCCGTCCGGGTCCGCAAGGGCGACCAGGTGGCGGTGCGCATCCCCGTCCCCGCCGACGCCCCCGAGCGCGAGTCCGCCGAGGGGCTCGTGGTCCTCTACGAGGACGAGGCCCTGGTCGCCATCGACAAGCCGTCGGGGGTCACCGCGCACCCGGTCGGGCGCATCCGCCACGGCACGCTGATCAACGCCCTCCACGCTCGCTACCGTCGCGTCGGGCCCGACGCGGACGGCGAGGACGTCGTCCCGCGCCTCGCGCACCGGCTCGACAAGGACACGAGCGGCGTGCTGCTGGTCGTCAAGGACCGCCGGCTCGACGCGGTCGTCACTCGCGCGTTCCACCGCCGCGAGGTGGAGAAGACCTACCTCGCGCTCGTGCGCGGCGTGCCGGCACGCGGCGAGGGCGTCGTGGACACGCCCATCGGGCCGGCCCCCGACGCGCAGACCAAGCTCGAGATGACCGTGCGCGAGGACGGCATGCCGTCGCGGACCCGCTGGCGGGTGCGCGAGGCCTTCGCCGGGTTCGCGCTGCTCGAGGTCGAGCCCAAGACCGGGCGCACCCACCAGATCCGCGTGCACCTGCGCTCGATCGGCCACCCCATCGTCGCCGACCACCTCTACGGCGACGTCCGGCCGCTGCGCGCGAGCACCGTGGATCCCGCGGTCCCCGACACCGAGGACGAGATCCTGCTCGACCGGCTGGCGCTGCACGCGCACCGCCTCGTGCTGCGCCACCCCTCGACGGGCGCGACGCTGCGCGTCGAGAGCCCCGTCCCCGCCGACCTCGGTCGTGCGCTCGACGGCCTGCGCCGGCTCTCCGCGCGGCGCCGCTCGACCACGGTGCCCGCGTGAGGCCGCCGCCGCCGCTGCGCTGGACCGCCGCCGCGCGCGCACGGCTCGCCGACGCCGCCGAGCACCGCGGCGGGCCCTTCGTCCTCGAGGGGCGCAAGCTCGTGCTCGACGCGCTGCGCGCGGGCCGCGTCCGCGTGCGTGAGCTCTGGGTCGCCGAGGGCCTCGGCGCCGCCGCCGACGCGCTGCTCGACGCCGCCGCGGCCGCGGGCGTGCCGGTGGGGCGGGTGCCCGACGCGGCGATCGAGCGCACGAGCGACACCGTGACGCCGCAGGGCGTGCTCGCGCTCGCCGACGACCCCGCGGTGCCCGCCGAGACGGTGCTGGCCGCCGCCGCGGGCCCGCTCGTGCTGCTCGACGGCGTGCAGGACCCGGGCAACGTCGGCGCGATCCTGCGCACTGCGGCGGCGTTCCGGTTCGCCGGCGCGCTCGTCGGCGCCGGCTCGGCCGACCCCGTGGGCCCCAAGGCGCTGCGGGCCTCGGCCGGGGCGGCGCTCGCGGTCCCGTTCGCGCGCGGCCCCGTGGACGCGCTGCTCGCCGCCGTCGCGGCGTCGCGGCGCCCCGTGTGGCTCCTCGACGGCGACGGCGCGTCGATCTTCTCGACGCGCCTGCCCGCGGCGGCGCCGGTGCTCGCGGTGGGGAGCGAGGGGCGCGGCGCCTCCGAGGCCGTGCGCCGCGCGGCGGCGGCACGCGTGGCGATCCCGATCTCGCCCGCCGTCGAGTCGCTCAACGCCGCCGTCGCCTTCGGCGTCGTGGCCGCGCACTTGGTCGGCGGCCGGGTCGCGCCGAGCGCGCCGGCCGCGCCTGCCGCGGGCCCGCCCGGCCCGCCGCACCGGCCGTCGCCCCCGCGCGGGTCCGACGCGCCCCGCACGCCCGACCGCGGCCGCACGCGCCCGCGCCGGCCCGCGCCGTGACGGCCGACGCGCGCCCCGGCACCGTCGTGCGCCAGGACGCCCGCGGCGTCGCGGTGCTCCTCGAGGGCGGTCCCGAGCTCTGGTGCGCCGTGCGCGGGCGCGTGCACCTCGAGGGCGCCTCGACCTCCACCACCACGGTCGCGGTGGGCGACCGCGTGCACGTGCGCCTCGGCGACGACGGGCGGGGGCGCGTCGAGGAGGTCCTGCGCCGCCGCAGCGTGCTCGCGCGCCCCGACCCGCACCACGAGCGGCGCCAGCACGTGCTGGCGGCCAACCTCGACCAGGTGGTCGTCGTGACGGCGGCGCGCGACCCCGACTTCGCGCCGGGCTTCGTGGACCGCGTGCTCGCGGTGGCCGAGTGGTCGCGCCTCGACGCGGTCGTCGTCGTCAACAAGATGGACCTCGTCGCGGCCCCGCCGCCCGAGCTCGAGGTCTACCGCGCCCTCGGCTACGGCGTCGTCACGGCGTCGGCGGCGCGGGGCGACGGCGTCGCCGCGCTCACGGCCGCGCTCGTCGGGCGGGTCTCCGCCGTCACGGGCCACAGCGGCGTGGGCAAGTCGTCGCTGCTCAACGCGGTGCAGCCGGGCCTCGCGCTCAAGGTGGGGGCGGTCAACGAGGTCTCGCGGCGCGGCCGCCAGACGACGACCGCCGCGGTCTACGTGCCGCTCGAGGCGGGCGGCGCCGTCGTGGACACGCCCGGCATCCGCGAGTTCGGCCTCTTCAACGTGCCCCGTCGCGAGGTCCCGTGGCTGTTCCGCGACCTCCGCGCGGTCGCGCCGCGCTGCCGCTTCCCCGACTGCCTCCACCGCGGCGAGCCGGGCTGCGCCGTGCCGGCGGCGGTGGCGGCGGGCGAGGTCACGGCGTGGCGGCACGCGTCCTACCTGCGCCTGCTCGAGACGCTGCCCGACGTCAAGTCGTGGGAGATCGGCCGCGGGGGCGGCTGACGGGCGCCCGACGTCACCGCGCGCCGTCGGCCCACCACGCGCCCCACGCCTGCGCCAGCGCCGCGCCGAGCCGGTCGGCCGCCGCGGGGGAGATCCGCATCTCGGCGAACGGGTCGAACGGGTCGGCGAGCAGGTCGCGGCGCAGCTCGACGCAGAGCGTCTGCCCGCGCCACCGCTGCGCGAGCCGTCGCCCGAGCGTCGAGGGGTGAAGCGGGTAGGTGACGCCTTCCTGCGCCGTGACGCCGGCGGCGCCGAGCGCGCGCTGCGTCGCCTCGACGAGCGCGGCGGAGGCGAGGCGCTCGCCCTCGGGCGTGCGCGTGATGAGGTCGGCCTCGGGGCGCAGCGGCCACGAGCCGACGGTCTCGGGGCGGTAGGCGTCGCGCAGGCGCTCGACGATGCGGTCGTCCACGGGCACGTCGATCGAGCGCGGGGCGTAGGAGTGGAGCATCAGCGCCGAGCCGCCCGCGCCGCAGGTCGCCTCGTAGAGCCGCTCGACGGTCTCGCGGTACGTCGCGTGGCGTCCGCGCAGGAGGGCGACGTCGGCGGGCGCGCGCACGTACGACGCGAGGCCCGGGGTCATCTCGCCCGCCGCCGTGGCGCGCCCGACGGCGTCGGGGTCCACCCACCGGTTGCAGTCCACGAACGTGCGCGGGATCGCGCAGCGCGCGACGAGCGCGACGCGGGTCGGGTGCGCCTCCACGAGGCGGGCCGCGAACCGACGCGCCGTCTCGGGCGCTCCCACGTCGGTGTTGACGAAGAAGAACGCGCGCAGGTCGGGCGGGAACGGGCCGACGAGCTCGGCCGCGAGCGCGTCGAAGTGCGCCGCGGTGGTCGCGCCGTGCGGGACCTCGACGAGCACGTCGGCCGGCGCGTCGGCGCGTGCCTGCGCGCCCGCGAACCGCTCGAGGTCGACGACGCCCGGGACCGACGCGGGGTGCGTGCTGCGCATGGTGGGCAGTGTCGGCGCGCCGCCCGCCCCTGCACGCTTTCCGACGACCGGCGCGCCGGGCCTCGCGGCGGGCGCCGAGCGCCGTCGCTCAGGCCCGCCGCCCCGACGGTCGCCCGTCGGTGGGGAGGAAGCCGGCGAGCCGCCGCGCCGCCGCCCGCGCCGCGCCGGCGAGGTAGAGGCTGCCGGTGACGAGGACGAGGTCGTCGGCGTCGGCCCGCGCGAGCGCCGTCGCGAGCGCCGTCGCGGCGTCGGGGGCGGTGCCGACGGTCGCCCCCGGGGCGCCCTCGCGCACGAGCGCGGCGAGCGCGTCCGCCGCGAGCGCCCGCGGGCTCTCCACGGTCACCGCGACCGCCGACGCCGCCCCGTCGAGCAGCGGCGCGAGGATCCCGCGCACGTCCTTCTCCTCGAGCGCCCCCACGACGAGGTGGAGGCGGCGGAACGCAAAGCACGTCGCGAGCGCGCGGCGTGCGGCCTGCGCCGACGCCACCGTGTGCGCGCCGTCGATCACCACCGTCGGGCGGGCGAGCACCGGCTCCATGCGCGCGGGCAGCGTGACGCGGGCGAGGCCCGCCCGCACCGCGTCGTCGCCGACGCCGAGCCGCCGCGCCATCGCGACCGCGACGGCGGCGTTGCCCGCCTGGTGCTCGCCGGCCACCGGCACCTCGACGCGCAGGGGCGGCGCGCTGTCGGGGCCCGCGACGGTGAGCGCGAGCCGCGGGCCGGGGCCCGCGACCACGTCGGACAGCGTCACCTCGCGCCCGACGCGGTCGAGCGGGGCGCCGACCGCGCGCGCGCGCGCCTCGACGACGGCGAGCGCGCCGCTCGTCGCGGGCACGGCCGTCACGCACGGCACGCCGGGCTTGAGGATGCCCGCCTTCTCCGCGGCGATCTTCTCGACGGTGTCGCCGAGCAGCTTGACGTGCTCGAGCTCGACGGTCGTCACCGCGGTGACCGAGGGCGTGCAGACGTTGGTTGCGTCGAGCCGACCGCCCAGCCCGACCTCGAGCACGACGCTGCGGCAGCCGGCGGCGCGGAACGCGACGTGGGCCGCCGCCGTGAGCACCTCGAAGAAGGTCGGGAAGCGCTCCGTGCCCTCGGCCGCGCGCAGCGCCGGCCGCAGCGCCTCCGTCGCGCGGGCCAGCGCCGCGCCCGAGACCGGACGACCGTCCACCGAGACGCGCTCGGCGAGCGACTCGAGGTGCGGCGACACGTAGAGCCCGACGGGGCCGCGCCCCGCGGCGCGCAGCACCGCGTCGAGCATGCGGCAGGTGCTGCCCTTGCCCTTGCTGCCCGTCACGTGCGCGGTGACGGGGCCCCTCTCGGGCCGGCCGACCGCGTCGAGCAGCGCCTCCATGCGCGCGAGGTCGAAGGGCCGCGTCGAGGCGTCCCGCGGCATCTTCTCCTCGTAGTTCGTCGTCGTGCGCAGGAGCCGTTCGACGTCGGCGAGGGTGCGGAGGCGGCCGGGGACCACGGGCGCGCGATCGTAAACGCAGCGAGCCTCCCGGGGGGACGGCTATGCTCACGGCGCCCGACCCGAAGGACCGGTCCATGACCCCGCCCCGCTCGACCTTCGGCTCCGCCCGCGCCCTCGTGGCGATCGTCGTCGTCTGCGCGGCCGCCCTCGTCGCCGTGCTCGTCTACCGGCCGGGCGGAGACGGCTCGTCGCTGCGCCCGCTCGACCGCGCCGTGGACGTCCCGCGCGTCGGCCCCACCGAGCTCCCCGACCTCGGCCCCGTCGCGGCGTTGCGCGCGGCCGCCCCGGCGACGGCGTTCGACGCCGGCGCCCTCGACCACGTCCTCGGCGTCGTCGCGGCCGGCACGCTCGGGCGTCGCGCGTCGGAGCGCCTGCCCACCGCGACGGTGGCCGCGTTCGACGGCGCCGCCGCGGGCCGCCTCGTCGAGGTCGCGGGGACCGTGCGGGCACTCGACCGCGAGGCGTTCACGTCCGCGGCCAACGCGGGCTGGGACCAGCTGTGGGCGTTCGCGCTCGAGGACGGCGGGGCCCGCGTGGTCGTCGTGCACCCGGGCACGTCGAAGGCGCTCGACGGCGCGAGGCCGGTCGAGGTGCGCGGCGACGTGCGCGACCCCGTGCAGGAGGGCGACCGCGTCCGCGTGCGCGGCGTGCTGCTCCAGCGCCGCACCGGCTCGGTGGGCCGCCTCTCGCTCGACGCGCCGACGTGGGTCGTGGTCGGCCGCGAGTACCGCATCACGGGGCCCGTGCAGCCGCCGCCGCTCCGCCTCGCCGACGTCCCGTTCGCGTCGGTCCTCGACCGCACGTTCGGCCAGACCAAGGCCGTCGAGGACGACGCGCACTGGGGCCTGCTCGCGTGGATGGACGCCCGCGGCGCGGCCGCGGTCTCCGACGACCTGCGCTCGGGCGCGCTCCCGGTGCAGGCGTGGGGCCGCGACGAGTTCCTCACGTGGAAGCACGAACTCGAGGCCGAGCGCGGCGAGGGGGCGGACGGGCGCACCTGGACGCGCGCGGCCCGCGGCCGGGTCTTCGTGCTGACGGGCTGGCTGGCCGACGCGGTCTCGGAAGACTGGGACCTCGTGCGCCGCAACCCCTACGACGTGGACCACCGCGTCATCTACTGGCTGCTCAGCGACCACTACGCGCACGCGGGCATCCCCTTCTTCTCGTCGTTCCCGGTGTCGTGCTTCCCGGGCGTGTCGCCGCCCGACCCGAAGCGCGCGCGGGACCCGCGGGCGGGGGTGCGCGTCTACGGGGTGTTCGTCCGCAACTTCTCCTACGAGCCGCGCGGCGGCCCCGGCGACATCACCGTCCCCTCGTTCCACCTCCTCCACGTCGAGCCGGTCCGTCGGTAGGAGCCCGTCGGGGGCACGGGTCGACGCGAGGTTCGCGCCCGGGACGGGCTCCTAAGCGGCGGAGGCAGAGGCGGAGGGAACGGCAGAGGTAACAGCAGAGGCAGCGCCGGAGGGACGGGCCGAGGCCCCGGCAGAGGCAGAGATCGAAGCGGCGACATGGGCGACGACTCAGGCGGAGGCAGAGATTGCAGCGGAGGCGCGGGCGGAGGCGCGGGCGGAGGCGCGGCGCGACGCGGAGGCGGAGGCGGGACGGGGGCAGCGCGGGCGTTGGACGCCGAGGCCGACTCGGGGGCCGACTCGGAGGCCGACGCGGACGCGAATGCGGACGCGAATGCGGACGCGGAGGACGGAGGCGGACAAGGAGGCCGCGCTCGCCGGTCGTCCACGCGGCGGGCCGGCCCCCGCGCAGTGGGCGCAAGGCGGCCCGGGGGGTATCATCCCGGCGGCCGTCCGCCCCGTGCCCCCTCACGAAGGGTGTCCATGTTCGAGTCGTTGAAGCAGCAGCCCAGGGGCATGTCGGCCAAGGAACGCACGCGGCTCGTGATGATGCTCGCGGGCGCGCTCCTGCTCGGGGGGGTCCTCTACGGCGGCGGCCTGCGCGCCCTGACCGGTGCCGCGGGGACGCCCGCGACCGTGCGTCCCGAGACCGAAGGCGCGGACCGTGACCGCGACCTCGACGTCGGCCCGCTCGCGGGCCTGCGCTCGGTGGCCGCGGACCCCGCCGCGTTCGACGCGACGGCGCTGCGCCATGTGCTGCGCGAGGTCCGCCTCGACCGCTTCGTGCGCGGCCTCCCCGACCCGACGGCCCTGCCGCCGGCGACGCCGCTCCCGCTCCGGCGCACCCCGTCGCTCGTCGGCACGCCGAAGGACGTCGCGGCGCTCGACGCCGCCACGTCGGCAGGGACGCTCGTCGAGGTGCTCGGCACCGTGCGCGAGCTCGACCCCGCGGGGTTCGACGCCGGCGAGCTCGTCCCGGGCGCCCGGCTGTGGGCCTTCGCGCTCGAGGGCGAGGACGGTGCGCGCGTCGTCGTCGTGGACGGCGAGGTGCCCCACGACCGCCGGCCGCCGCCGCCGCCCGAGCCCGGCGCCGTCGGGCCCGACGGCCTGCCGCTGCTGGCGCCCAAGACCCGCCCGCCGCTCGTGGACGGCGACCTCGTGCGCGTGCGCGGCTACGTGCTGGCGCGCCGCGTCGGCGACGTCGGCCCGCTGCGGCTCGCGACGCCGACGCCGCTGCTCGTCGGGCGCGAGTACCGCCCCACGGTCGTGCCGCCGCCGCCGCCCGCCTCCATCGGCGAGCTCGCGCGGTCGAGCGTGCAGGACCGCACCCGCGCGCAGACGCGGACGGTGGACGACCTCACGCACTACGTCGCGCTCCACTGGGCGCGCGCGCGCGGCGCGGACGCGCTCGCCGCCGACCTGCGCTCGGGCGCGCTGCCGTGGACCCCGTGGGCCCGCGACGAGTTCCTGCGCTGGATGGACGACCTGCGCGCGGACGGGCCCGACCGCCGCGACGACCCGCGCGAGTTCACCAACGGCGCCCGCGGGCAGGTGTTCCTCGTGCGCGGGGTGCTCGCCGACTACGAGGACGACGACTGGGACGCCGTCGGCGACAACGCCTTCGACGTCGGGCGCCGCTACGTCTACCGCGTCGTCTCCGACCACCACCAGCACGACGCGATGGTGCGCTTCGACTCGCCGTTCCCGATCACCGCGTTCCCCGGCGTGCGCGTCTCGACCCCGGAGCACCTCGAGCGGGTCCGCGTGTACGGGATGTTCCTGCGCAACCACTCCTACACGCCCCGCGGTCCCACGCGCGACCCGATCGAGGCGAAGCGTTTCGCCGAGCGCAAGGACAAGGAGATCACGGTCCCCTCGTTCCTCGCGCTCCGCGTCGAGCCCGACCCGATCGTGTTCACCGGCTCGCCGTGGTCGAACCCGTTCCTGTGGGTGGGCGGGGTGCTGATCACCTTCATCGTGGGGTTCATGCTCGTCATGCGCCGGCTCGACCGCCGCGACGACGAGCGCCTCGCGGTGCGCGAGCGTGCGATGCGCCACCGCCTCCTCGCCCGGACGGGGAAGCCCGGGACGCCGCGCCCGACCGCCCCGGAGCCTCCCGCATGAGCCGCAAGGCCGCGCCCCGCGACGAACGTCGCCTCTCCGTCCGCGGCGCGACGACGACCACGGAGGTCGTCGTCGCCGCGGGGTGCCTCGGCCGCCTCGAGGCGACGCTCGAGGAGCGCTTCCCGCGCGCCAAGGACGCGTTCTTCGTCGTGGACCGCGGCGTCGCGGACGCGAAGGTCCACCGTCGCTGGCTCGGCGAGTGGGCGCCCGACCCCGCGCGCACGCTCGTCGTGCCCGGCGGCGAGGCGGCCAAGACCCGCGCCGTGCTCGAGAAGGTCGAGGACGCCCTGCTCGACGCGGGCCTGACGCGCGACGACGTCGTCGTCGCCGTGGGCGGCGGCGCCGTGCTCGACGTCACCGGCTTCGCCGCCTCGGTCGTGCGCCGCGGGCTCCCGTGGGCGGCCGTGCCCACGAGCGTCGTGGCGCAGGTGGACGCCGCGGTGGGCGGCAAGACCGCGGTGAACCACCCGCGCGGCAAGAACCTGCTGGGGACCTTCCACCCGCCCGCGCTCGCCGTCGCCGACGTCTCGACGCTGCGCACGCTGCCCGCCCGCGACCGCACCGCCGGCCTCGCGGAGGTGTGGAAGAGCGGGCTCGTGGGCGACCCGGGCCTGCTCGCCCTGCTCGAGGAGCGCGGGGCCCGCGACGACGACGCGTGGTGGGTCGAGATCGTCGCGCGCTCGCTGGCCGTCAAGGCGCGCTTCGTCGAGGCCGACGAGCGCGACGTCGGTGCGCGCCGCGCGCTCAACTACGGGCACACGGTGGGGCACGCGCTCGAGACCGCGACGGCGCCCGACGGGCTGCGTCACGGCGAGGCCGTCGCGATCGGCATGGGCGTCGCCGCCGAGGTCGCACGCGGGCGCGGGACGCTCGCCGCGCCGTGGATCGAGGGGCAGGACCGGGCGCTGGCGCTCCTGGGCCTCCCCACCCGCGTGCCGCCCGAGGCCACGCCCGCGCGTCTCGTCGCGATCGCGCTCGAGGACAAGAAGCGCCGCGCCGGCGAGACGCTGACGATGGTGCTCCCGCGCGCCCACGGCGGCGTCTCGGTGGCCGAGGACGTGTCGGTGGCCGAGCTCGAGGCGGCGATCCGCGTCCGCCGCGACCGCCGCCGCACCCGTCGCCGCTGAGCCCGGGTGCCGGCCGGCGGGGGACCGGGCGCGGTGAAGACGGGGCTTCCGTCGGCGCGCACGGGCGCGGATCCTCGGGGGCCCCGCGGAGGGCTCCCGTGAACGCGCCGACCGATGACCTCCTGACCGTCGCCGAGGCGTCGGGGTACCGCCGCACCGGCCTGCACCGCGACGTCGTCGACTTCCTCGAGCGGCTCGCCCGGCGCTCCGACCGAGTGCACCTGACCTCGCTCGGCCGCAGCGGCCTCGGGCAGGACGTCGTCGTCGCGGTCGTCTCGGCGCACGGCATCCGCACGCCCGAGGCGGCGCGCGCGAGCGGGCTCCCCGTGGTGCTCGTGCTCGGCAACATCCACGCGGGCGAGGTCGAGGCGAAGGAGTCCTGCCTCGCGCTCGCGCGCGACGTCGCGCTCGGCGGCCTCGGGCGGCTCTGCGAGCGCGCGGTGCTGCTGCTCTGCCCCGACTACAACCCCGACGGCAACGACCGCATCGACGTGCGCAACCGCGCGCTCGACCTCTCGCGGCTCGAGGGGCAGATCGGGCCCGAGGGCGGCGTGGGCACCCGCTACACCGGCGAGGGGTGGAACCTCAACCGCGACTTCACCAAGCAGGACGCCGTCGAGACGCGCCTGCTCGCGGCGTTCATGGACGCCTGGCGGCCCCACGTGGTGGCCGACGGCCACACCACCGACGGCTCGATCCACGGCTACGAGCTCACCTACGACACCTCGCGCAACCTCGCGTCGTGCCCGCGCGGGCCCGCGCTGTTCGTGCGCGACCGGCTGCTGCCCGAGGTCACGGCGGGGCTGCGCGCGCGCACCGGCCTGCGCACGTGGTGGTACGGCAACTTCCGCGACAACCTCGACCCGACGAAGGGCTGGGACTCCTACCCGCCGCTCGCGCGCTACGGCAGCCACTTCCGCGGGCTGCTCGGCACGATGGACGTGCTGCTCGAGGGCTACTCCTACGTGGACTTCCGCACGCGCTGCCGCGTGATGTACGAGATCCTCGTCGAGCTCTTCGACCGCGTCGGCGCGCAGGGCGCCGAGGTCGTCGCGACGGTGGCGCGCGCCGCGGCCGACACGGTCGCGCGCGGGCGCGACCCGCGCCCGGGCGATCTCGTCGGGATCGACTACGGGACGCCCGTCCGCGGGGCCGACGGCGCGCTCTCGTTCCGCCACCCCGGCCACCCGCTCCTCGACCACGACGTCGAGGCCTTCGACCTCGAGAGCCAGCGGCTGCGACGCGTGCCCGGCACCGAGCGCCGCTCGTACCGCGCGACCTTCTACGGGCGCTACGAGCCCTCCGTGTCGGTCGAGCGGCCGTGGGCCTACGTGGTGCCTGCGTCGCGCACGGCCGCGATCGAGCGCGTGCGCACGCACCGCCTCGAGCACCTCGTGGTGCGCCGCGCAGGCGAGGTGGGGGCCGAGGCCTACCGCGTCGTGGGACGCGAGCCCACGGCGAGCCCCGACGTCGGCGACCGCCCGCGCACCGAGACGGTGTTCCGCGTCGAGGCCGCACCCGAGCGGCTCGCGCTCGCGCCGGGCGACGTCGTCGTGCCGACCGCGCAGCCGTGGGGCCACCTCGCCGTCTACCTGCTCGAGCCGCACGCCGACGACGGCCTCGCCCGCTGGGGCTGCTTCGACGACGTCGCCGTCGGCGCCACGTTCCCCGTGCGGCGCCTGCGCTCGCCCGTGGCGCTCCCCGCCGACCGTCCCTCGTAGACGAGTGGGGTCCGGCGCCGTCGGCCCCGTGGTCGCCCCGGGCCCCGCGTCGTGCTCAGCGCACCCGCTGCGGGTGCGTGTACACGTTCATCGACGTCCGCCGCACGAACCCGACGAGCGTGAGCCCGAGGCGGTCCGCGAGCGACACCGCGAGCGACGACGGCGCGCCGACGGCCGCGACGACCGGCACGCCCGCCACCGCGGCCTTCTGCACGAGGTCGAAGCTCACGCGCCCCGACAGCAGGACGACGTGCCCGTCGAGCGGGGCGAGCCTCGCCTCCATCGCGTAGCCGACCAGCTTGTCGAGCGCGTTGTGGCGGCCCACGTCCTCGCGCAGCGCGACGAGCCGCCCGTCGGGCGTGAACAGCGCGCACGCGTGGACGCCGCCCGTCGCGTCGAAGGCCGCCTGCTCGCGGCGCATGCGGTCGGGCAGCGCGACGAGCACGTCCCGCGCGACGGTCGTCGTCGAGCGGCACGCCTGCGCGGGCACGCGCAGCGACCCGAGCGAGCGCTTGCCGCACGCGCCGCAGCTCGACGACGCGTACAGCGGCCGGTCGAGCGGGGGGGCGTCGGGGGACGGGAACAGCGTCACGTCCACGACGTGGCCGACCTCGTCGGCGGTCAGGCCGGCGGGCCGCTCGACGCGCACCACGTCGGCGGGCGAGCGCACGAACCCCTCGGTCCAGAGGAAGCCGCGCACCAGCTCGTCGTCGTGGCCGGGCGTGCGCAGGAGCACCGTGCCCGGGACGCCCGCGAACCGGAGCTCGAGCGGGGCCTCGGCCACGACGGCGTCGTCGCGCTCGACCGCGCCCGGCGGGTCGGTGCGCAGCGTCGTCACGCGCACGGGGACGACGCGGGCGGCGGGATCGGGGTCGGGCGCGGGCGCGCTCACCCGGGCATGAAACCCCGAAGTCGCACCGGGCCCTCGCGCGGAGGGGGGCCCGCGCGGGGGGGACCCCGCGGAGGAGGCCGCGTGCGGCCGCCGGCGGGGCGGATCGGGGAGGGGGCCCCCGGGCGAATCCGCGCTAGGCTTAGGGGCTGCCCGGAGCCGTCCCATGGCCGTCTCGCCGCCCCCGTTGCCCTTGCCGGCCGACCTCGCGCAGGTCGTCGAGTCGGCGCTCGCCGCGCACGCCGCACGACCGGGGGCCCTGCTGCCGATCTTCCACGCGATCCAAGACCGCGCCGGCTACGTCCCGCGCGAGGCGCTCCCCCGGATCGCGTGGGCGGTCAACCAGTCGCAGGCCGACGTCCTCGGGACGTTGAGCTTCTATCACGACTTCCGCACGCACCCGCCCGGCCGCCACGTGGTCAAGCTGTGCCGCGCCGAGGCCTGCCAGGCCCGCGGCAGCGACGCGGTGGTGGCCGACGTCGAGGGGCGCCTGCGGGTCGGCATGGGCCGCACGCGCGAGGACGGCGCCGTGACGCTCGAGCCCGTCTACTGCCTCGGCAACTGCGCGCTCGGGCCCTCGGCGATGGTGGACGGCCGCCTGCACGCGCGCGCGACGGCCGACCGCATCGCGGCGCTCGTCGAGGAGGCTCCGCCGTGCCGGTGAACCCGCCGACCGTGGTCTGGGTGCCGCTCGACGCCGCCGCGAAGTCGGTCGGCGCCGACGAGGTCGCGGCGGCCATCGTGGCCGAGGCCGCGCGCCGCCGTCTGCCGGTGACGGTGCGCCGCAACGGCACGCGCGGGATGCTCTGGCTCGAGCCGCTCGTCGAGGTCGAGACGGCGGGCGGGCGCACGGCCTACGGGCCCGTGGCGCCGGGCGACGTCGCGTCGCTGTTCGACCGCGGCTTCCTCGCCGGCGGCGCGCACCCGCTCGGGCACGGGCGCACCGAGGCGATCCCGTACTTCGCGCGCCAGGAGCGCGTGACCTTCGCCCGCGTCGGCCTCACCGACCCGCTCGACCTCGCGGCCTACGAGGCGCACGGCGGGTGGCGAGGCCTGCGCAACGCGCTCGCGCGCAGCGGCGCGGAGGTCGTGGACGCGGTCACGCGCTCGGGCCTGCGGGGGCGCGGGGGCGCGGGCTTCCCGACCGGCATCAAGTGGAAGACCGTCCTCGACACGCCCGCCGACCGCAAGTACGTCGTCGTCAACGCCGACGAGGGCGACTCGGGCACGTTCTCCGACCGCATGGTGATGGAGGGCGACCCGTACCTGCTCCTCGAGGGCATGGCGGTCGCGGGCGTCGCGCTCGGGGCGACGCAGGGCTACGTCTACCTCCGCTCGGAGTACCCCGACGCCGAGCGCGTGCTCACGGCGGCCGTCGAGAGGGCGACCGCGGCGGGCTTCCTCGGCGCGTCGGTGCTCGGCAGCGGGAAGCGCTTCGACGTCGAGGTGCGGCGCGGCGCGGGCTCGTACGTGTGCGGCGAGGAGACGGCGCTGCTCGAGAGCCTCGAGGGCAAGCGCGGCGTCGTGCGCTACCGGCCGCCCGTGCCCGCGGTGGCGGGGCTGTTCGGCCGGCCGACGGCGCTCAACAACGTGATCACGTTCGCGTCGGTGCCGTTCGTGCTCGACCGCGGGGCCGACGCGTACCGCGACCTCGGCGTCGGCCGCTCGCGCGGCACGCTCCCGTTCCAGCTGGCGGGCAACGTCGCGCGCGGCGGGCTGGTCGAGAAGGCGTTCGGGCTGACGCTGCGCGAGCTGATCGAGGACTTCGGCGGCGGGACGGCGTCGGGCCGCCCGGTCCGCGCGGTGCAGGTGGGGGGGCCGCTGGGCTCGTTCCTGCCGGCGTCGGCGCTCGACGTGCCGCTCGACTACGAGGCGCTCGCCGGCAAGGGCGGCATCCTCGGGCACGGCGGCGTGGTGGTCTTCGACGACACCGCCGACATGGCGCGGCTCGCGCGCTACGCGATGGAGTTCTGCGCGATCGAGTCGTGCGGCAAGTGCACGCCGTGCCGCATCGGCTCGACGCGCGGCGTCGAGGTGATCGACCGCCTCGTCGCCGGCGACCGGCCGCAGCGGCAGGTCGCGCTGCTGCGCGACCTCTGCGACACGATGACGCACGCCTCGCTCTGCGCGCTCGGCGGCATGGCGCCCCTGCCCGTGACGAGCGCGCTCGACCACTTCCCCGAGGACTTCGGGCTGGCGCCGGCGGGCGCCGCCCGGGATGCACGGAGGTCCTGACATGCGGTGCATCGACGAGAAGGACCACGGGACCCCCGCCTCGAGCTCGACCGCGCAGGTCACCCTCGAGGTGGACGGCCGCCCGGTGACCGTCCCCGCCGGCACGTCGGTGAGGCGCGCGGCCTCGCTCGCGGGCGTCGCGGTGCCCAAGCTCTGCGCCACCGACCACCTCGAGGCGTTCGGCTCGTGCCGCCTCTGCCTCGTCGAGATCGAGGGCCGGCGCGGCTACCCGGCGTCGTGCACGACCACGGTCGCCGACGGCATGAAGGTGCGCACGCAGTCCGACAAGCTCGCGGCGCTGCGGCGGGGGGTGATGGAGCTCTACATCTCCGACCACCCGCTCGACTGCCTCACCTGCCCGACCAACGGGCACTGCGAGCTGCAGGACATGGCGGGCGCGGTCGGGCTCCGCGAGGTCCGCTACGGCACCGGCGGCGCCAACCACCTCGGCGCCGAGAAGGACACGTCGAACCCGTACTTCACCTTCGACCCGTCCAAGTGCATCGTCTGCTCGCGCTGCGTGCGCGCGTGCGACGAGGTGCAGGGGACCTTCGCGCTCACCGTGGAGGGCCGCGGGTTCGGCTCGGTGATCTCGTCGGGCGGCGTCCCGTTCATGGACAGCGAGTGCGTGTCGTGCGGCGCCTGCGTGCAGGCCTGCCCGACCGCGACGCTCGTGGAGAACACGGTGGTCGCGCGGGGCCAGCCCGACCACTCGGTCGTGACGACCTGCGCGTACTGCGGCGTCGGCTGCTCGTTCCGCGCCGAGATGCAGGGCGCCGAGGTCGTGCGGATGGTGCCCAACATGGACGGCGGGGCCAACCACGGCCACTCGTGCGTGAAGGGCCGCTTCGCGTGGGGCTACGCGACCCACGCCGAGCGCATCCGCAAGCCGATGGTCCGCGCGCGCATCGAGGACCCGTGGCGCGAGGTGACGTGGGACGAGGCGATCGCCCACGCGGCCTCCGAGGTGCGCCGCATCCAGGCCAAGTACGGCCGCGGCGCCGTCGGCGGCATCACGTCGTCGCGCTGCACGAACGAGGAGACCTACCTCGTCCAGAAGCTCGTGCGCGCGGCCTTCGGCAACAACAACGTGGACACGTGCGCGCGCGTCTGCCACTCGCCGACGGGCTACGGCCTCAAGCAGACGCTGGGCGAGTCCGCGGGCACGCAGGACTTCGACTCGGTCGACGAGGCCGACGTCGTGATGGTGATCGGCGCGAACCCGACCGACGGCCACCCCGTCTTCGCGTCGCACCTCAAGCAGCGGCTGCGCGAGGGCGCCAGGCTGATCGTCGTGGACCCGCGGGCGATCGACCTCGTGCGCACGCCCCACGTCGAGGCGGCGTTCCACCTCCAGCTGCGGCCGGGGACCAACGTCGCCGTCGCCAACGCGCTCGCGCACGTGGTCGTGACCGAGGGGCTCGTCAAGGAGGACTACGTCCGCGAGCGCTGCGAGCCGGGGGCGTACGAGAAGTGGCGCGCCTTCGTGGCGCAGCCGCGCAACTCGCCGGAGGCGCTCGAGGCCGAGACGGGCGTGCCGGCGGCGGCCGTGCGCGGGGCGGCGCGGCTCTACGCGACGGCGCGCAACGCGGCGATCTACTACGGCCTCGGCGTCACCGAGCACAGCCAGGGCTCGACGATGGTCATCGCGATCGCCAACCTCGCGATGGCGACGGGCAACATCGGCCGGCGCGGCGTCGGCGTGAACCCGCTGCGCGGGCAGAACAACGTGCAGGGCTCGTGCGACATGGGCTCGTTCCCGCACGAGCTTCCGGGCTACCGCCACGTCTCCGACCCCGCGGTGCGCGCGCTCTTCGACGCGGCGTGGGGCGTGCACGTCGACCCGGAGCCGGGCCTGCGCATCCCGAACATGTTCGACGCGGCGCTCGACGGCTCGTTCAAGGCGCTGTACGTGCAGGGCGAGGACATCGCGCAGTCCGACCCCGACACCGAGCACGTGACCGCCGCGCTGCGCGCGATGGAGTGCGTGATCGTCCAGGACCTGTTCCTCAACGAGACGGCCCGCTTCGCGCACGTCTTCCTGCCGGGCTCGAGCTTCCTCGAGAAGGACGGCACCTTCACCAACGCCGAGCGCCGGATCTCGCGCGTGCGCAAGGTGATGCCGCCGCTCGCGGGCAAGGCCGACTGGGAGGCCACGGTCGCGCTGTCGGAGGCGCTCGGGTACCCGATGCCCTACGCGCACCCCTCCGAGGTGATGGACGAGATCGCGCGCCTGACGCCGACCTTCCACGGCGTCTCCTTCGAGAAGATCGACCGCCTCGGCAGCGTGCAGTGGCCCTGCAACGAGGCCGCGCCGTCGGGCACGCCGGTGATGCACGTGGACCACTTCGTCCGCGGCAAGGGCAAGTTCCTGCTCACCGAGTACGTGCCGACGCCCGAGCGCACGTCGTCGCGCTTCCCGCTGCTGCTGACGACGGGGCGCATCCTGTCGCAGTACAACGTGGGCGCGCAGACGCGCCGCACCGAGAACCTGCGCTGGCACGACGAGGACGTCCTCGAGGTGCACCCGCACGACGCCGAGCAGCGCGGCGTGCGCGACGGCGACCTCGTCACGCTCTCGAGCCGCAAGGGGGAGACGGTGCTGCGCGCGGTGGTGACCGACCGCGTGGCGCCGGGTGTCGTGTACACGACCTTCCACCACCCCGGCTGCGGCACCAACGTCGTCACGACGGACAACTCCGACTGGGCGACGAACTGCCCCGAGTACAAGGTCACGGCCGTGCAGGTCGCGCCGGCGCGCAAGCCGTCGCGCTGGCAGGACCACTACCGCGAGTTCGCCGACCGCCAGGAGTCGCTGCTCCCCGGCGCCGGCCCGACGACGGGGCGCTGACGATGGACGGGGCGAAGCTCGTTCGGATGGCGAACCAGATCGGGTCGTTCTTCTCGGCCGAGCCCGACGGGGCGGCGGCGCGCGAGGGCGTGTTCGGGCACCTGCGGCGTTTCTGGGACCCGCGCATGCGCCGCGACCTCTACCGCTGGCTCGACCAGCAGGGGGGCGCGGGGCTCGCGCCGCTCGTCCTCGAGGTGGTGCGCGCCCGTCGCGCCGAGCTCGAGCCCGCGCCCGCCGCGCGCACCTGACCCGCGCCGCAGCCGTCCGCGACGGCCGTCGGAGCCGGCTCTCGGCGCGTGACGGACCGGTCCCGCTGCTCGACGTCCCTCGTCGTCGTGGGGGGCGCGCCGCGGCGGCGTCGGATCGTCGACGGGGCTCGCGATCGGGGCGTGGCCGCGGGCCCCGCGCGATCGCTGGGGGCGTGCGTGGGCCCCGCGCGCGCGGCCGGAGCCGCTGCTCGACGTCCCTCGTCGTCGTGGGGGGCGCGCCGCGTCGGCGTCGGATCGTCGACGGGGCTCGCGATCGGGGCGTGGCCGCGGGCCCCGCGCGCTCGCTGGGGGCGTGCGTGGGCCCCGCGCGCGCGCGGCCGGAGCCGCTGCTCGACGTCCCTCGTCGTCGTGGGGGGCGCGACTCGTCGGCGTCGGATCGTCGACGGGGCTCGCGATCGGGGCGAGGCCGCGGGCCCCGCGTGATCGCTGGGGGCGTGCGTGGGCCCCGCGCGCGCGCGGCCGGAGCCGCTGCTCGACGTCCCTCGTCGTCGTGGGGGGCGCGACTCGTCGGCGTCGGATCGTCGACGGGGCTCGCGATCGTGGCGAGGCCGCGGGCCCCGCGCGATCGCTGGGCGATTGCCGCGGCGCGTCGTCCGCGCGCCGACCGTGCGCGGCTCGCCTTGCGGCGAGCGGCTTCCGGTGGCGACCGCCCGCGCCGGCGCGCGGGCGGAGACGTCAGCGGATCTTCCAGGTCTCGAGGTCGCGGACGAGCTGCTGCAGGTGCTTGCGGTCGTCGTCGCGGATGCGGTCGTAGCGCAGGCGGACGGTGAGCGCGTCGGCGGCGCCGTCGACGGCGCCCTTCTTGACCTCGGTGATCGTGCCCGACATCTCGAAGTAGTGGTCCTTGACCGCGAAGGGCTGGCGGAACTTCACCTTCATCCGCGCGCCCATCACGAGCTCGGAGGCGACGGGGTCGGCGCCGCCCTTGGTGGGGGCGGGCTCGTAGCGGAAGAGGAGGCCGTCTTCGTAGAGCTGCACGACGCGGCCGACCTGGTTGGGCGGCAGGTTGCGGTCGTCGTCCTTGCGGAAGAGCAGCGGGACCGAGCCGGTGAGCGACTCGTCGGTCTCGGTCTTGGAGAGGTCGATGGTGCCGACCGTCTCGCCCTTCTTGAAGTGGACGATCGCGTCCTCGACGGTGCCGAAGGCGAGGAACGTGGACTCGAGGCCGAGCGTGGCGAGCGTCTTCTGGACGAACTTGCTGGGGCGCGCGATGACGATCTCGCCGCCGAGCTCCTTGACGCGCTTGGCGGTCTTGATCAGGTAGCCGAGCGCGGTCGAGTTGATGAAGCGGAGCGCGAAGAGCTCGAGGACGAGCTGGCGGTCGCCCTTCTCGATCATCGCGTCGAGGCGCGGGCTGAACGTGCCGAGGTTGGCCGAGTCGAACTCGCCGGAGAACTTCAGGATCACGACGTCGTCGTAGCGGCGCTTCTCGAGCTTCATGGGGCTCCGTGCGCCCGCGGGGGCGCTCTCTGACCCGGGGGGCCGTTCGCAGACGACGAGGATAGGCCCCCGGGGGGCTCGGATCAACCCTCGCGCGGCGCGGTCGGGCCGGCCCGTCCGCCGACGCGTCCTCCTCCGTCGCGGCAGGTTCGGCGGCGCCGCCGGCCCGGGGCCACCGACGTGCGTCCGTCGTGGAGGGGGCCGCCGCCACGGCGTGCGCCCCCGGCGCCTCCCCCCTCGAACGGTGAGCGCGAGCTCCGACCCCGCGCTCACCGACCGCGGGGTCGTACCAGACGCTCACCGTTCCCGCGGCGCCTCCCCCCTCGAACGGTGAGCGCGAGCTCCGACCCCGTGCTCACCGACCGCGGGGTCGTACCAGACGCTCACCGCTCCCGCGGCGCCTCCCCCCTCGGACGGTGAGCGCGAGCTCCGACCCCGTGCTCACCGACCGCGGGGTCGTACCAGACGCTCACCGTTCCCCGCGTCCGCGGTCGCGGAATCGGTGTCGGATGCGTGCCGACGGGGCCCGCGACCTTGCGCGGACTGGCGGCGGGGTGGGCTACCCCGCACCCACGTGGCCGAGGACCTCGTCGAGGACCCGGTCCACGGTCACACCCTCGGCCTCGCCCTCGAAGTTGAGCACGACGCGGTGGCGAAGGGCCGCGTGGGCGACGCCCCGGACGTCGTCGCGCGAGACCTGGGGGCGGCCGGCGGCGAGCGCGATCGCCTTGCCGGCGAGCGCGAGCGCGAGCGCGCCGCGGGCGCTCGCGCCGTAGCGCACGAAGCGGCGCACGAGGGGCGGCGGGTTGGGGCCGTCGGGGCGCGTGGCTTCGATGAGGCGGGCGATGTGGCCTCGGACGCGGTCGCCGAGCACGGCGCGGCGGACGAGCGTCTGCATCGCGCGGACGCGCGCGGCATCGAGCACCGGACCGGCCTCGGGCGCGGCCTCGCCGGCGGTGCGGTCGAGGATGGCCTCGAGCTCGGCGGCGGCGGGCGAGGGCACGAGCACCTTGAGGAGGAAGCGGTCGAGCTGCGCCTCCGGCAGGGGGTAGGTGCCCTCCATCTCGATCGGGTTCTCGGTCGCGAGGACGAAGAACGGCTCGGGGAGGCGGTGGGTCTCGCCCGACACCGTCACCTGGCGCTCCTCCATCGCCTCGAGGAGGGCGCTCTGCGTCTTCGGCGTCGCGCGGTTCACCTCGTCGACGAGGACGATCTGCGCGAACACGGGCCCCGGGCGGAAGCGGTACGTGCGCCGCCCGCCTTCCTCGTCCACCCACGGCGTGCCGACGACGTCGGCCGGCATGAGGTCGGGCGTGCACTGGATGCGGGCGAACTGCAGGGCGAGGGAGCGCGCGATCGTGCGGACGAGGAGCGTCTTGCCGGTGCCGGGGACGCCCTCGAGCAGCAGGTGGCCCCCGGCGAGGAGCGTCGTGATCGCGGCATCCACGACGGGTTGCTGGCCGACGATGACGCGCGCGACCGCTGTGCGCAGCGTCGCGACGGCGCGCTGGAACTCCTCGACCTCGCGGGCGGCGACCTCGACACCGGGGGTGCTCATGGGGCGGCATTCTCCGCGATCCTCAGCCCACCACCCACGGCCGTCCTCGACGCCTCCGCCCCCGGGTCCGCCCGGGATCCCGTCCGGCTCCCCCCGTCCAACGGTGCGCCCCGGCTCCGACCCCGCGCCCACCGACCACGGTCTCCGACCCCGCGCTCACCGACCACCGTCTCCGACCCCGCGCCCACCGACCACGGTCTCCGACCCCGCGCTCACCGACCACCGTCTCCGACCCCGCGCCCACCGACCACGGTCTCCGACCCCGCGCCCACCGACCACGGTCTCCGACCCCGCGCTCACCGACCACGGTCTCCGACCCCGCGCTCACCGACCACGGTCTCCGACCCCGCGCTCACCGACCGAGTGCTCCGACCCCGCGCTCACCGACCACGGGGTCGGAGCCGACGCTCGCCGTTCCCGCGGCGCGGTCGCGCGGTGGGAGACGACTCTCGGTCGAATCGCGGCGCCGGCTCCCGCGCGACCGTCGCCCCGAGCGGGCCCCGTGGCGGTGCCGCGACGTTGCCCGCGTCGCTCCGTCCGCCGAGCTCACGAGCTCCGATGGCGACCCGACGTGCGCCCGACGCCCGGCAGGCCTCGTCCTTCGCGAATCCGGCGGGCTATCCGCCGGCGGCGGCTCGACGCAGCGCGATCGTGCCGCGGACGACCGTCCCCGCGACCACGTCGACCGTCGCCGACGGCTCGAGCTCCCAGTCGTCGGCGTCGAGCATGTCCACCTTCACCACGTACCGCCCGGGCTCGATGCGATCCGCGCGCCACGTCCCGTCGCGGCACTCCCGCAGCCGGCGCGGACCCCGCCGTTCGCCGTTCGCCGGCGCCCCCTCCGGAACTGAAGCGCTCGCGTGGCCCGACGCCTCACCCGCGGCGCCCGGCGTCGCTCTCCCCTGCTCCGCCTCGTCGCCGCTCGCCGCGGCGCGCTCCGCAGGTCCCGTCGCCGCCTCGACCGGCGTCTCCTCCGGTTCGAGGCGGACCTCGAGGTCGTCGCCCTCGAGCCCCTCGGGGACCTGCACCCGCACGACGACCGCGCCCCCTCGGGGCAGTCGCACCGTGGTGTCCCTGGTCCCGCGGCCCCGCTCGCGGTCGTCGGCCGGCAGGTCCACCTCGACCGGCGACAGCGATTCACCCGCGACGCGTACGCGGCACCCGTCCGACGGCACGTCCTCGAGCTCGAGCGCTCCGGCGACCACGCGCGCCCCGAGCAGGTCGCCCGAGCCGACCACCTCTGCGGTGACCTCGCCGGTCTCAAGGGCGATCGCGAGCCCGCGGCCGTCCTGAAAGCGCACGCGGGCCCGCTTCGCCGAACGCTCGGCGTCCTCGGCGTCCGTCGCTCGGACCTCGTCCGCCGCCGCGACCGCGCTCTCGCGGAGCACGGCGTCGGCATCGATCGGCAACGTCAACCGCACGGGCCCCGCCGAGGTCGGGACGGCGCACCACGCGCGCCAGTAGGGCCTCGCGTCGCGCGGCTCGATGCGGCGATCGGTGCCGTCCCACAGCGCGCGGAGCGCGAGGTCGCCGCGTTCGGGCACGTTCGGCATCGTGAACGCCCCGCGTTCGTCCGTCCACGTGGCCGCGATCGCCGGACCGTCGGGTTCGTCGTCCTCGGGCCAGGCGCCCCTCGCCCGCGCGCCCTCGCGGATCGACGACGGTGCGCCGTCGTCGGGCACGCGGAGCTCGACACGCGCGTTGGCGACGCCGCGCGCGTTCGCGTCCACGACGGATCCGTCGAGCCGCCGCAGCCGTGCGAGCCGGAGGTCCAGGACCGTCGCGGCCGCGTCGTCTCCGGCGGGCGCGCGCGGAGCGGCGCCGTCGTCTCGTGCAGCGGCCGCATCCGTCGCGCCGCCGGGCCTCGGGACCCACACGCACGCGTGGCCGACGCCGGGAAGCTCGACCATCAGCATCCCGATCCCGAACGCGCACGTGCAGCCCACGAAGTACGCCGGGACGCGCAAGGCGTAGCGGCCCTCCGCGTCGCAGACGGCCTGTCCCGCGTCGGGGCCCGCGCCCGGCGCACGCTCCGGGTGGAACCGCTCGACGTAGCGGACCACCGCGCCCGCGGCGGGACGCCCGTCGGGGCCGAGCACCGTCCCGACGATGCGACGTCGGTCGTCATGGCGGGGCCACGTCAGCTCGACGCACAGCCGTTGCGCGTCGGCGGGGACCGCGACGTCGGTCGTCTCGCGGAAGCCGACGGGCGAGTCGACCTCGAGCGTCGCCACGGGCCCCGCGTCGGACGCTTGGACCGCGACCTCGATCGCTTCGAATCGCCCGCCGGGCCCGGTGTGGACGCCTCGACCGCGACCTGCCGCCGAGACCTGGGCGCCGACGATCGCGGTCCCGTCGGGGGCGCGCACGCGGCCTTCGACCACGACGACGCGCCGCAAGGCGAGGTGCACGCGTGCGCCGCCGCGCGCGACGTCGGCGTCGACGCGTTCTCTGTCCGTGGCGTAGCCCGTCGCGGTGGCCTCGACGACCCACCCGTCCTCGGGCGGCGAGCCGGGCGCGAGCGAGACGCGACCGGACGCGGCCGTGGTCGCGGCGAGAACGGGAGGGCCGTCGTCGCTGGGGCGCACGCGGACCGCGGCGCCCTCGATCGACCGACCGCCGTCGTCGCTCAGCCAGACGCGCAGGCGGTCGGCGTCGAGGCTCTCGGGCGCGTCGGCGTCGATGGCGCCGTCGTCGGGCGTGGAGGTCCAGCGGCGGTCGAGGGTGACGTGGTGGCGTCCGCGCGCGGCGAGGCGGGACGCGGTCGCGTGGGGGGCGTCCTCGAGCGCGTCCGCGGGGGTGTCGTCGCCGCTCGCGCCTTCGTAGCGCTGCCCACCGCCCATGTCGGCCGCGACGAGGGCCGCGGCGATCGCGGCGAGGCCCGCCACGGCGCGAGCGACGAGCGCGGGGAGCCGTTGCCGGAGCGCGCGAGGCGGGCGGACCATACAAGGGCGGGCGCAAGGGCCGTGCCGCACGCCGGGCGTGCGCAACCCGAGGGTTCCCGGTCGCGGTCCGTCGCGCCCCGCCCCCCGGCGTCACCCCGCCGTGACGCCATGCCGCTCCGCGCGCTTGCTCCGACCCCGCGCTCACCGACCGCAGGGTCGGAGCAGGCGCTCACCGATCACGGGGTCGGAGCAGGCGCTCACCGTTGGCCGCGTCGGCGCCGCGCAACGGTCACGACGAGCTCCGACCCCGCGCCCAGCGACCACGGTCTCCGACCCCGCGCTCACCGACCCCGCGCTCACCGACCGAGTGCTCCGACCCCGCGCTCACCGACCGCAGGGTCGGAGCAGGCGCTCACCGACCGCGGGGTCGGAGCAGGCGCTCACCGTTCCCGACGCCTGACCACCGCGTCGGGGGAAGCCGCTGCCGTGGGGCGGACGGGTGGCGCCGAGGCGGCGGGGGGGCGCGGTCCGGTCGATCCCGCGAGGATCGGGCCCGCGGCGCTACGCGTCGGGCAGGCCGAACACCGCGCGCGCGGTCGCGGTCGTGACGCGGCGCAGGTGGGCCTCGTCCACGCCCTTCACTTCCGCGAGCTTGCGCGCGGTGTCGGCGACGTGGGCCGGCTCGCACCGCTCGCCGCGGTGGGGGATCGGCGCGAGGAACGGGGCGTCGGTCTCGACGAGGCAGCGCTCGAGCGGCACGGCGCGGGCGGCCTCGCGCACGTTCTCGCCCTTGGGGAACGTCACGATGCCGCTGAACGACACGACGAAACCGAGGTCGAGGTAGGCCCGCGCGTGCGCCGGGTCGCCCGTGTAGCAATGGATCACGCCCCGCACCCCGGGCACCGCGCCGAGCACGCTCGCCACGTCGTCGTAGGCGTCCCAGCGTCCGTCCTTGTCGCGGATGTGGACGATCACCGGCAAGTCCCGCTCGCGCGCGAGCTCGGCGTGCGCCCGGAACGACGCCTGCTGGCGAGCCGGCGGGACCTGCGGTCGGAAGTAGTCGAGCCCCGTCTCGCCCACCGCGACGAACCCGCCCCCGCGCACCATTGCTTCGATGCGCGCAAACGCCGCCTCCCACGCCTCGGGGAGGTCGTTGGGGTGGAGCCCCGCCGTCGGGAACAGCCCCGCGTGCCGCGCCGCGACCGCGGCCGACGCCTCCGCCGACTCCGGGTCGGTCGCGACGACGACCATCTGCGCGACCCCCGCCGCGCGCGCGCGCGCGACGACCGCGTCCTCCTCCCCGCGGAACGCGGGCCAGGTGAGGTGGCAGTGGCTGTCGACGAGCGGCGGCAGGGCGGCGTCCACGGCGCGGGAGGGTAGCACTCCCCGGGCGCCGACCGCCGCCCGCGCGGCTCCGGCCCGACCACTCCCGGTCGCGTTCCCGCCCCGCCCGCCCCGCGGCACGGGCCACGGTCGTGTCGCGCGCCCTGCCCCCGAGACCCTCGCGGCCACGCCGCCCACCGGCGCCGCAACTCGCTGCCCGACGGCCACCTACGCCCACCTCCCTCGATGGCGCCCCGCGGGAACGGTCACCGCGGTCTCCGACCCCACGCTCGCCGACCGCGGTCTCCGACCCCGCGCCCACCGAGCGCGGTCTCCGACCCCGCGCTCACCGACCGGCTGCTCCGACCCCGCGCTCACCGACCGCGGGGTCGGAGCAGACGCTCACCGTTCCCCGCGGCGCCGGCGCCGCCGATCGTTCATACTGCGCGCATGCGCCCCGCCTCCCTCGCCCCGATGCTGCTCGCCGCCGCGCTCCTCGCCCCCGTCGCGATCCCCACCGCCGCGCGCGCCGAGGACCGCATCCCCGGCGAGGCCACCGAGCTCACCGACAAGGTCCGCGCCGACGCCCTCAAGCAGGTCGAAGTGATCGTCAAGGGCCCCGGCGATCCCGTCGCCGCCCGCCGCGTGCTGCTGCGCATGGGCCCGGTCGTCTGGCCGGTGCTCGACAACGCGCTGCGCCTGACGCCGCCCGACGCCGCGCGCCCGCACCTCCTCTTCCTCAAGGCCCTCCTCGTCAAGAAGGCCGAGCCCGAGTTCGAGGCCCTGCGCGGCAAGCTCCGCCGCCGCTTCCTCATCGACGACATGAAGGGCATCTCCGCCGACCTCACCGCCTTCCGCCTCGGCCTCCCCGACCCCGCCAACCCCGGCAAGCGCCTCCCGCTCTCCGTCAAGTCCACCCGACCCGGCTCGACCGAGCTCTTCCGCTCCGCCGACGGCACGATCCTGCTCGGCTTCGGCGCCGACGGCACCGACAAGAAGCCCGACGCGCCCGACGCCTCCGCCACCGACCCGATGGCGGGCTTCGTCGCCGTCGTCGCCGGCAAGGGCGCGCCCTACGATCGCCAGTCCGGCAAGGGCGGCGACGCCTCCGCCACCGCCGACAACGGCTTCGCGTGGGCGTGGGCCGCCGACGGCGCGCCCGGCAAGGGCGCGGGCGGCGCCGGCGGTCAGGGCGGCAGCGCGCTCCCCAAAGGCGGCGCGGGCCAGTGGGGCCGCAGCGGCGACGGCGGCCCCGGCGGCCCCGGCTAGGCTCTGCTTCGGAACCTTCCCTGCGACGTCCGCACGGACCGGGCTGCGGCGAGGCGTCCTCGGCGAAGCGCCTCCTGTGCGGGTCAGGAACCCGCCTCCGGGGCTCTCCGCCTGCGGTGCCTGGCCTCGCCACGGCCCGCGCGGCCTCGCGACGGGAAGTTCCGAAACAGACCCTAGCGACCGCGCCCCCGTCCCCGATCCCGCTCCGCCGCTGACGGCCCGATCTCGACCCCGCCCCGGACGTATCCCATGGACTGGCTGACACGATGGTGGGGGTGGGCGCTGCTCGGCCTCGGCCTCGCCCTCGTCGCCTCGAAGGAGTGGGGCCTGCGCCGCCGCTCGAGCGACGCTCCCGAGCCCGTCACCTGCGCGCAGGTCGTCGAACGCGCCGGCCGCGGCGGCACGCACCTCGCCGTCGCCGACGCGCTCCTCTGCACCGACGCCCTCGTCTACCGCGAGCGCAACGGCGACTGGCGCTCGGTCCTCGTCCCCGCGGTGCCGCGCGACGGCGCCTACGCGCGCTCCGTCGCCGCCTTCCGCGTGCTGCACGCGAACGAGCCCGGCGCCCGCCCTCCGCCGCCCAAGGCTGCCGACATCGCCTTCCTCGCCCGCCTCCACGACGTGGACTCCCACGCCGACGCCGAGCGGGTCGCCGCGGCCTCGCCCCTCGTCGGCTTCCTCGTCAACGAAGCCGACCCGCTCGGTCTCGCGGAGCGCTCGCTCGTCAGGAAGTCCTTCCCCGACCTCGACGCCGAGGCCGAGCCGCTCCTCGACGTCGGCCGTGCCCCGCCGGCGACGTGGAGGATCCTCGCCTACGGCGGCGGCTCGCTCGTCGCGCTCCTCGTCGCCGGCGTCTTCTGGCGCGCGAGGCGACGCGAGAAGCTCGCCGCGCGCGAGGCGAAGCGCGCCGCCGAACGCGCCGCCCGCGACCACGCCGACGAGACGGGCGCCTGACCCACCCCGACCGCCACCCACCGCCACGCCCGCCGATCCCATCCCCGACGCGAGTCCCGGGGCGACGGCTTCCGAATCCGCGGGGCACCGGCCGCGCGGGTCGGTCGCGGTGCCCACCCCGATTGCGACGCACCGCACCGCGCCGCCCGCGACCGCGCCGACGAGTCGGGCGCCTGACCCACCCCGACCGCCACCCGCCGCCACGCCCGCCGATCCCGTCCCCGACGCGAGTCCCGGGGCGACGGTCGCCCCGGGACCCGCGCCGGGGCCCCGTCGGCCCGCTCGCGGGGGGACGGCTGCGGGGCGCGGCGGGCGGCGGCGGCCTTCGCGGGACGACGCGTGCCGTCGGGGCCGTCGAAGGCGTATCGTGGGCCGCGGAGGGCGACGTCATGACGCGGATCGAGCGGCGGCGGGCCTTCGGCGTTGGCGTGCTCGTCGGGATCGCGTTTACGCTGAGCGGGTGCTGCGCGCGGACGTGCGCGCCCGCGTGCGCGCCGCGGGCGTGCGTGCCGGCATCGGCGCTCGGCGCGGGGGCTGCGTCGGCGCCGCGTGCCGCGTCGAGCGAGGCCGAGGCGCCCGCGGTGATGGTGGAGGCGACGTGCCTCTCGGTGCCGGCGGCGAAGGCGGGGGAGGTGCTGGGGGCGACGTACGGGGCGGGGGCGCTGTCGATGGGGATGCTGTCGGCGGCGGACGCGGCGGCGTTGCTCGGGCGGGGGAAGGAGTCGGGGGCGAGGGTGCTGCAGGCGCCGGCGGTGGTGACGCGGTCGGGCGAGCAGGCGTCGATCTTCGTGGGCGAGGGCCGCGACCCGACGCCGCAGCTCTGGGCGGGCGCGGACGGGTACGAGGCGGCGCTCGCTGATCCGTACTGGTCAGGGCTCGACCTGCGCATGACGCCGACCCTGCGGACGGGGAGCGACCTCTCGTTCGACCTGAGCGTGATCGCGCGCATCTCGCCGTCGGAGGGGCCGCCCACCGATCCCACGGCATGGCTCGGGCCGCAACTGCACGGTCGGATGGGGGTGGCGAGGATGGCCTCGGGCGACGCGGCGGTGATCGTCCTCGCGACGGCCCAGGGGGCGGCGCTCGGTGACCGTTTCGTCGTCGTGGCGACACCGCGCGTCCTCTCGCGCTCCGCCGCGCCGGTGGCGACCCCGCCGGCCGTCCGCGCGTCCGGCGCGCCGTAGCGGGGCCGAGGCGCCGCGTCGGCGGTGCGGCAGCGCGCTCGTCGGCGGGCGCGTGCCTGCGCGCCCCGGCGACCCCGGGGGTGCCCGTCCTTGGCCCCCGGCCGGGCGGCGGCGATACTGCCGCGCTCGCTTCAGGGCGCCGTGGCCGAGTGGCTAGGCAACGGATTGCAAATCCGTGTACCGCGGTTCAATTCCGCGCGGCGCCTCCATCTTCCCTTGCCGTGAGATCGAGGGGATAGGGGCAGTTCGGGCCGCGTCCGCTGCGGTTCCCGCTCCCGCGCCGTTCGTGCCCGTTCCGGCAACGTCCTCCACGGTCCTGTCGGTGGACGGCAAAGCCAACGGCAAAGTCGGCACGGCTCCCGGCGCGAACGGTGGGTCCACCTTCGCGACCGCGGTCCGGGCATCGGCGAGGTCGAGCCGGGTGTAGACGTTCGCCGTGAACCTCGGGTCGGAGTGCCGCATGAGGACTTGCGCTTGGGCCAACGGCACGCCCGCGCGGGCGAGCGACGTCGCGAAGTAGACCCGGAGCGCATGGCGTACTTGCGATGCAGGATCGCAGCGTGTCGGAGTCCGAGGCTTGCGATCTTCTCGGCAGAGTCCTCGACCGCTTCCTCCGACAGGATCACAGCGTTGGTCCTCTTGGTCGCAGCCCCAAGGAACTCCTCGCCCCTCTCAAGCGCCCGCATCAACCCGTAGACGAGCGTTGACTTCCCGTCCTTCGGGTCTCCGACGATCAACGTCGAGGTGCCCCGGGCGAGCCAGCCTTCCCATAGCCACTCGCGCCCCTTGGCCGCGATCTTCACGGCCTCCTCGCACGTTAGCCAGTCGGGAGACTCCACGGGCGCGGGTGCGTTCCTCTTGGCGAGTGCGTCCGCGAACGAGCGGGAGCCCGCGGCGATGGCATCGACGAGCACGCGGTCGGTGTTCATGGTTACGCGGCTCCCGCCCGCCGGGCATCCGCAAGTAACCGGAGGACATCGGACTCCTCGACGCGCGTTGTGCGCCTACCGAGTCGAAGCGGGGTCAACTCGCCCAGGGCGATCAACGTCCAGACCTTCCGCTCCGACACGGCGACTCGTCCCCCTCGGCCCGCAGAGTTGACGCACGAGGCGGGGCGCGCAGAAGACAACCCAAGTGGTGAGCGCCGCCGGGCACCCGGGTTGCACTTCCCGCTGATCGGAGCGGTACACTTCGCTGGTGGCAAGCATGAGCGAGCGCGCCGTTCCCCCCGAGCCAGCGATTCACCGCGCGGCCCGTACCGGCGACCACGCGGCGATCGAGCGCCTGCTCGCGGCGGGCGCGGACGTGGACGAGCCCGCCGACCTGGAGTTCGACCATGGGCCGCACCTGCGAGGCCTGACACCGCTCCTGACCGCTGCGAGGTCGATCGACGGTGCGACGGTTGCGACGCTCCGGCTCCTGCTCGACCGAGGCGCGAACCTCCACGCGAGGGCGGAGGGCGGTGGTGACGCAGCGTGGTACGCCGCGGGGACCGGGATGCGCATCCCGGGGCTCCACACGTGGAGGGTCGTTCCGGAGCATGTCGAGAGGCTGCGGTTCCTCCTGGACGCTGGACTCTCACCGACGGGCCGAAACGCTAGCGGGAGCACGTGCCTCTGCGAGGCCTGCGGGGCGGGAGATCCGGCGCGCGTCACCCTGCTCTTGGAGCGGGGAGTACGACCGGGCCCGGACTGGGGGGCCGAGGACTCCGCAGCCTACGAACGCTCCACGCGCGCCCTCTTCGGGGCGCAGGCACTCCCTCGTTTCATGCCCGGGGAGCCCCCTGCAGGGGTCGCCCCCCTGTTCCGCGCGGCCGAATCCGGGTCGAGCGAGTGCGTCGATCGGCTCTTGGCCGCAGGTGCCTCGGTGACACAGCGCGACGAGGACGGTTCCACCGCCCTTGCGCACGCTCGCTCCCCCGCGGTCGTGCGCGCACTGGTGCGGGCCGGTGCCGACGTGCAGGCCGTGGACGAGTGGCGGAAGGACCCACTGGCCGCAGTCCTCGACGAGGCCTCCGGCGACGGCGAGTGTCTGGAGCCCGGCCTGTTCGAGGTCGCACGCGCTCTCGTCGAGGCGGGTGCCGCGCTTGATCGCGTTCCCGGCCGTGCTACCTCGCGCTTGTGGGACGCCGCGTTCAGCCACAATGCGGATGCCGTGGAGTTCCTGCTCTCCATGGGGCTGCGCCCGATGCCGGACTCCCGTGACGGGCAGACACCGCTCCACGCCATCGCGTGGCAGGGTGAATGCGACCACGCGCCCAAGAACGCGGCATGCGAGCGGATCATCCGTGCGCTTGTCGCGGCGGGGAATCCGGTGGACGCGAGGGACGAGCACGGACGGACGCCCCTCGGCGAGGCACATGGCGGCGACTGGCGGAACGACACGGCGATCCGAGTCCTTCTCGAACTCGGCGCCGATCCGGGCGGGGGCCGCGCCGAACGCGGCAAGTGAGGCCGAGTTGGTTGGCGGAGGCACGGCGGTCAGGTCCCCATGTCCTGCCCGACGGAGAACGCACAACGCCCCCCAGCGCGAGGCGCAGGGAGGGGGGGCCGATACCTCCGCGCGTATACGTGGAACCGCGCTGGCGCCCGCACCACGGGAACCACCTCGGGCGTTTTTTCGCATTCGCGAGGGGTGTCCGTTGCGTTGCTGCGTGCCTCCCGCCCGAAAACGAGGGAGGGGGGGTACCTGACGTGCTCCCCGTCTCTGGTCCAAGGATAACGGGAGAAGCCTCTGCTTCGTCAGCGCCTCTCTGCTCCCGGCCCGAGGGCCGGGATCAGAGAGGCGAACGCCGCCGGGGACACACCCCCGAGGGCTGAGTGCGGCCTCGACTCGTTGTAGTCGCGCCTCCAATTTTCGATCGTCCGCCTCGCGTCGTCAAGGCTCGTGAACCAGCTCGTGCTGAGGCATTCGTCGCGGAACCTCCCGTTGAGGCTCTCGGCGAAGGCGTTCTCGATCGGCTTGCCCGGCCGGATGAAGTCGAGCGCGATCTCCTTCTCGTACGCCCACGCGTCGAAGTGGTTGGACGTGAACTCGGTCCCGTTGTCGATCGTGATCGCG
>JADZCA010000054.1 GCA_020851795.1 Planctomycetota bacterium
AGGCACCGCAGTGCGGTGCCTGGCACCGCGCTGCGGGCGCGCGACGGAGGGGACGGGGCGGGCGCGGGGCATGGGCGGGCTCCGAGGGCCGCGGCGATTGTGCGGCCGCGGGCACCTCGGGGGTGTCCGAGCTGTGTCCGAGACGTGCCGCCCGTGCGTCCGTGCCGATCCCGGGTAGGATCCCGCCTCCCCGTGACGCCCCTCCCGTGTCCCCCGCCCTTCGAGCCTCCGGTCTCTCGAAGACGTTCCGTGTCCAGGAACGCCGCGGCGGGTTCGTCGGCGCGCTGAAGGGGCTGTTCTCGCGCCCCACGCGCGAGGTGCGGGCCGTCGAGGGCGTGAGCTTCTCGATCGAGCGGGGCGAGCGCGTCGCGTTCGTCGGCCCCAACGGCGCGGGCAAGTCCACGACGATCAAGATGCTCACCGGGATCCTCCAGCCCTCCGCGGGCGAGGCGGAGGTGCTCGGGCTGGTCCCGTGGCGCGAGCGGCGCGCGCTCGCCTACCGCATCGGGACGGTGTTCGGCCAGCGCAGCCAGCTGTGGTGGCACCTGCCCCCCACCGACACCTTCGACCTCCTCGCGAAGGTGTACGACCAGGACCCGCGCACGCACCGCGAGCGCCGCGACCGCCTCGTGGACGCGTTCGGGCTCGGCGCGCTCCTCACGCGCCCGGTCAAGACGCTGTCGCTGGGCGAGCGGATGCGCTTCGAGATCGTCGCGAGCCTGCTGCACGCCCCCGAGGTGCTGCTCCTCGACGAGCCCACGATCGGCCTCGACGTGGTCGCCAAGGGCGTGATCCGCGACCTCGTGCGCGCGCGCAGCGCCGAGGACGGGTGCACCGTGCTGCTCGCGTCGCACGACACGGGCGACATGGAGGCGGTGTGCGACCGCGTGCTCGTCATCCACGACGGCCGCCTGCTGCTCGACCGCCCCGTGGCCGAGCTGCGCCGGACGTGGTTGCGCCGCAAGGTCGTGACGCTGGCGACCGCCGAGCCGCGCGTGGACGTCGAGCGTCCCGGCGTGGTGGTGCGCGAGCGCTCGCCGCACCGCACGGTGCTCGAGGTGGACACCTCCGTGACGGCCGTCGAGGCCGTGGTGGCGGCGGTGCTGGCGGCGACGCGGCTCGAGGACCTCACGGTCGAGGACCCGCCGATGGAGGAGATCGTCCGCGCGATCTACGCGTCGGCGACGCGGGCCGGGGCGGCGGGAGGCGGTCGATGAGCGCCCGGGCCCCGCGCCTGCGCCTCGCTCCCTACCTCGCCGCGGCGCGCCTGGCGGCGCGCGACCAGGCGAGCGGCGGGGCCGAGGCCCTCGGCCGTGCGGCGTTCCTCGCCGTGCTGCTGCTGATCTTCTCGAGCCTGTGGCGGCACGTGCCGACGGCGGCCTCGGGCACCGACCCGACGACGCTGCTGTGGTACCTCGCGATCACCGAGTGGGTGTTCCTCTCGGTGCCGGCGGTGCACCTGACGCTCGAGCGCGACGTGCGCACGGGCGACGTCGCGTACCGCCTGCCGCGCCCGGTGTCCTACCTCGGCATGCGCGTCGCCGAGGCGGCGGGCGTCGCCGCGGTGCGCCTCGTCGTGCTCGCGGTCACGGCGGGCGGGCTCTGCCTCCTGCTCGGGGGCGGGCTCCCGGCCCACCCGGCGGGGCTCCTCGTCGCGCTGCCGCTGGGGGTCGCGGCCGTGCTGCTCGGCATCGTCGCGCAGGCGGCCGTGGGCGCCACGGCGCCGTGGGTCGAGGACGTCTCGCCGCTGTACTGGGTGTGGCAGAAGGCCGCCTTCGTGCTCGGCGGCCTCATCGTGCCGCTGCACCTCTACCCCGAGGGCCTGCGGCGCGTCGTCGAGTGGACGCCGTTCGCGGTGCTGCTCAACGGCCCCGCGAGCGCGGTGTTCGCGCCCGACGGCGCCGCCACCGCGCGCACGGCCGGGCTGCTGGTCGGCTGGGTCGCGGTGTTCACGCTCGTGGCGCGCGGGGTGCACCGTCGCGGGCTCTCGCGGCTCGGCGTGCACGGAGGCTGAGCCGTGCGCCTGCGCTCCACCGCCCGGTTCCTCGGGGCGCTCGTCGCGACGAGCGTCAAGGAGTCGTTCGCCCACCGCGCGTCGTTCTGGATCCAGGCGGTGGGGATGTTCGTCAACGACGCGATCTGGATCGCGGTGTGGTGGATCTTCTTCCAGCGCTTCGAGCGGCTCGCGGGCTGGACGCTGCACGACATGGTCGCGCTCTACGCCGTGACGGCCAACGGCGTGGGCCTCGCGGTGATCACCGGCGCCGGCGTGCGCGACCTCGCCCGCACGATCGCCGAGGGCGGGCTCGACGTGTTCCTCGTGCAGCCCAAGCCGGCGCTCCTGCACGCGGTGGCCAGCAAGACGTCGGCGTCGGGCTGGGGCGACCTCGTCAACGGGATCGCGCTGCTCGCGCTCACGGGGCAGCTGCGGGCGGACACGCTGCCGTGGATCGTGCTCGGCTCGGTGACGGGCGGGGTCGTGTTCCTCTCGGCCGGCGTGATGTTCCACAGCCTCGCGTTCTGGCTGGGCGGGATGCAGACGCTGGCCCGCCAGCTGTGGGAGTTCACGATCACCTTCACGCTCTACCCCGAGCGCATCTTCCCCGGCGCGCTCCGGCTCCTGCTCTACACCGCGGTGCCGGCGGCCTTCGTCGGCTGGTTCCCGAGCGGGCTGCTGCGCGCGCTCTCGGTGGAGGGCGTCGTCGTCTGCGTGGCCTCGGCGCTCGTCTTCCCGCTCGTCGCGACGGCGGTGTTCCACCTCGGGCTGCGCCGCTACACCTCCGGCAACCGGGTGGACGTGCGGGCGTAGCCGGCCCCACCACGATCTCCCGTCGCGCAGATGAGATTTCGATTTCCGCGAGCGCCGAGGTAGCCTCGCTCCAACCGTCGGTCGAGGTGCTACATGGCGGGGGTCGAGTCAGGCGAGTGGGGTGCATGGTCCGCACCCGACCGGGCGGTGTCTTCCAACCGGCGACGGCTCATGAAACTCGTCGCCAGACTGCGCTCGCCCCACCTGCGCGCGCGGACCATGCGACGGAGCCTCGCAGTCGTCCGGCACGCGTCGTTGTGGCTGCTGGTCGTGGCGCTCGCCGTCGTCGCGGCGGTGTTTTGGGTCGACTCGGATCGCGCCGTTGCGCAAACGTCGTGGGCACTCGCTGTCACTCCCGCGCTGATCTTCACGGTCTGGGCCTCGCTCCACACACGCACGGAGTCGCGACTGCTGCGACTACTCGGCTCGTTGCTATCGCCGGCGCTGTTCTCGGCGATCCTGCTGCGTCTCGTTGCCATTCAGGGAACCTACGAATATGCACTCTCCGGTCGATCCGGGGAGGCGTACCGGTGGGTTGGGCGACTCGCATCCCGCATTGGCCTTCGACCGGCAATCGATGACCTCTTCGCACCGAGGCTTCCAAGGCTTCAACACTGGATCTGGGAGTACGAATGGGTGGTCCTGGTGGGGGTCGTCATCGGCTCTGTCGTGCTGTGGCTCTACACCCTTACCCTAGACCATCTGGCGCTGTTCCGCCTTGGCTCCGTGCATGCGCGGGATCGGCGGCGGTACTTCCGTTGCCTTGTGTGGACCTCGCTCGTCGAGCATCCCGCCGCCGCGACTCTCGTCGCGGGGACGGTCTTGGGCATCATCGCGCTCTACGTACGCTCCGCCGGATCGTCCGTGGCGACGCCCGTCGCCCCTGGCCTCGATGTCACGAGTCCCTTGGGCGCGATCGTCGCGCTGGTGTTCATCGCGGCGTACTTCGGTCCGCTGTTCACCACAAAGCTCGAGTCGACAGCCCGTGCGACCTACGAGCGGAAGATCCGAGACATCTTTCTCAGGAGCGTGCCGGAGGTGGTCGTGCTGGGATACGGCTCGCTGGGACGGCGCACGACCGCCTCCCAGGTGCAGCGCGAGTGGTACGGAGCACGACACCGGTTTGTCCGGGTGACGCTGCCTGGGTTGTCCGAGCTTCTCGCGGAGGAGATCCACGCCCGGAGGACATCAGTACCTCGGCGATCGACTCATCCGCCCGCCCGATGGCGACCGTTACGACCGCTCCGGCTTCAGATGCGCGTCGCGTGGTGGCTTGTCGTGGCCGACAGAGACTCTTCCCGATTCCGCGGAGTGATCCAGCTCGACGAGGGGCTCCGGCTGGGGTTCGCCGTGGTGGACATTCCGCGTGACGACGGACGTGGTGACCACGTCTTCCTCGTTCCAACCGTAATCGGTGACTTCAACAACCGATCAGTGGTCGATCGATGCGGCCTCACGACGGCACGAGTCGTCATATCCACCGTCCCGACATCCGACCTCCCCCACCGGATCCTCCATGACAGCGCGCTCGCCTGAGGTTCCCGCCGACCGCAACCACGGGCCGATCGCACGAGGCGTCTCGTTGGATCGATCGAGCGAGCGCAATTTCCTCCTGGCGGCTGCGGTTCGATCGGCCGCATGCCTCGTGTTCCCCGAGGAGTCACTCGCATCCGCGATCGCTGGTAGAGCGCTGCTCAGCGGCCTCGACAGCGCACGAGTCCGCGCGAATACCTCCCCCTCGGGACCGTGCTACCTGATCATCGGGAACGACGTCTCCGTCTACCGGGTTATCGAGAGCCTCGCTGCCCTCCTGCGACACGTTGGGATCGACCCGCACGGATCCAGATTGCTCAATGACGTCCCCGGGCCCGTGCAGAGTCCCGATCTGCGCTCCCGGCTATGCGTCTGGACCGAGTCCGCTCAGCTCCTTTCGCCCCCTCCCGGCGTCGTCGGGCTGGCAGCTCTCGACGCCTCACTGCGCGCGGACGTGATTCGAGTACCAGCGCTCGGCTCCCGAAGGTGTGTGGATCCCACGACGGAGGCCACGGTCGACGTCTTCCGGTCTCCGGCCTTCGGACATCGACACAGCGCTGCGGTGCTCGAGGCGGTCTCGCCGGACTGCATTGTTATCGCGCTGCCCCGCGACGACTCGCGCGTCCGAAGGCTCCTCCACGACTTGGTGAGCCTCGTCGAGCGAACCAAGCACTCGATCGGCACGCCTCCGTCGTTCGTAGTGGCCACCGCCGAGCATCCCGATCGCCAGCTCCGAAACGCGCTCTCGTACTACGATCTGTCGGTCGCCCGGGTTCGCAACCGGAGTTTCCCGCTCGGACTCGTCGACGTGCACCGTGACGCCAGCGACGCATTTTGCGGAGTCGTGTCGGCAACGCTCGACAGGAGCGACGCGCCCGGCCACTCGGCCACGCGCGCTTCAAGCGGAAACGTGGAGTTGACGCTCTGCATCCGAAACGTCCCCGGATCGTACGGGGTCGTCCTCGCGCAACTGGCGGGACTCCAGTTCGGGCCACCGGAGACGGATGCGTCGATCCCCGCCCTCGACATCGGTCGTCTCCGCGCGTCGACCACGCAGCCACTTCGACATCCGTCCAGCAACCTGCGTGGATGGCCGGGGTTCCTGCTCTCAGCGCGCGGTCGACTGGTCGAGGCTTCGTCGGCGAGCACGACGCTACGCTACGCCGACGTCATCCGCGAGGCACTGGTCTTGACGTGCGCCAACGAACTCGACCACGAAGCCCGGACTCTAGATCGCATCTTGGGCATCGGAGACCGTTCGAGCGACACCACGCCGCTCGTTCGCGCGCACCAGCGATCCGCTGATGCGCGTGCGAGTTTCGAGGAGACCTGTGCGTGCCCAGCCGTGCGCGCCTGTCCTCTGACCGCCGCGCAGCGCTGGGCCGACGCGGCGTCCCGGGCGATCCGGGACGTCGAGGCTACCGGGGTCTCGCGCCGCTTCGCGCAGAATCCGCGTTTCGTCGCAGAGTCCCTCGCCACCGCCGACGCAGCGGCCCCGTTGGCTCAGATCGAGGTCGTCGGCCGATTCGGCTCGGATCCGGGGACGCTGGCAACCGTGCTGAATCAGCTGAGCCGGCGCCCATTGACGGGAGCGGTCGAGTCCGATCGATCGTTCAATATCTCGGCTGTCCAGACGGACGCCTGCCACACGCCTAGGTACGCGTACGACAAGATCTTCGGGCGCGTCGTCGCACGCCGGAGGCCCACCCACCCTGAGAGCCACGTCGCCCGGCTTCGTCAGCGCTGGCTTCGCGCGCGCGGGCGCACCGACGAAGCCGACGATGAGCGCCGGGAGTACCCGATCGACGCGGTTCTGATCGCGCCAATCCACGGCACCTGGGCCCCGTGGGCCCAGTTCGCGCTGGGCATGGCGGCATGGCTAGGTGCGCGGGCGGCACCCATGTCGCCGCACGGGCCGGACTACGTGTCGGAGCGGTTTGACGATCATCGGCTGATCGTCGTTTCGAGACGGTCCTTTCTTTCCAGCCTCAAGTCCGGTCCGGAGGCTAGACGCAGGCAATTGGGCTGGTACCCGATCGACGCACGAACCGGGACGCTTCTCGAGGTTCTCGTACACGCCATCCTCGACGCGAAGCCCCCGTGAGACTCGGATCCTGTCGCGAACGACTTGATTTGACGACGCGAAGTACGTCAGAGAGTCGACAGGATCGTCGTGCCGACGAGCACGACGAGGAGCACCAGCGCCACGACCCACTGCCAGCGCGGGAGGCGCGACGGCGCGAGCGCGTCGGGGTCGTCGGCGGGCGTCGCACGCGCCCAGTCGCGGTCTCGGGTGCCCATGGCGAGATCATGCCATCCCCGACGCTAGAACCCGCGGCGGGCGAGGTCGCGGGCGATCGTGAGGTAGAACGCGCGGTGGTCGAAGCGCGCGACGCCGGGCAGCGTCCAGTGCCAGCCGGTCTCGGCGAAGTGGTCCGCCTCGACGGTGCCGAGGAACTCCCCGAAGCGCGCGCTCGCCACCGACACGAGCCCGTCGTTGGGGCCCTCGGTGCGCTGGAGCAGGCGGAAGGAGACCTGCAGCGGCGCCGCGATCGCCCACCACGGCCGCGCGCCCGCGTACGAGAACGTCGGCACGCCCGGCGCGCCCTCGAGCGCCGCGTTGCGCTCCTCGCACGCGGCCCGCGTCAGGTCGGCGAAGGCGCCCGCGTCCACGCCGAGGTCACGCAGGAGCCGCCAGCCCGCGAGCGCGCGGCCCACCCGCGTGCCGCCCCAGTCCGCGACGTAGGTGCCGCGGTGCGGCGTCGCGATCGTCGTCAGCGAGGCGACGCGCCGGTCGCCGCCGAGGCGCCCCACCCACCAGCGGGCGTCGAGCCCCCCCATGCTGTGCGCGACGACGTTGACGCGCTCGGCGCCCAGCCCGCCGACGGCGTCGGCGAGCGCGCGCGCCCGCGCGTCCACCGACGCGCTCGGCGGCAGCGCGACCGCCTTCACGGCGACGCCGGCGCCGGTCAGGTGCTCCTCGACGCCCTGGAAGTAGGCGAACGAGAGCAGACGGGTCACCGTGCGCCGCACGAACCCGAGCAACCCGTGCACGAGCACGAGCGGGTGGCGCGGCACGGGCCCCGCCTCGGCCGCGGGGACGAGCAGGTCGGACGGGGCGCTCGCGCTCACGGCCGCCTACCTCCGCACGAGCCACACGACGGCCGCGACCACGGCCGCGGCCAGCAGCACGGCCACGAGCACCTTCCACGGGGACACCGGCGCGGTGCCGACGACCTTGCCCGACTGCCCGTTGACGAGGAAGCGGTAGGGCTTGTCGCGGTAGCGGTACGTCGCGATCCACACGGGGAGCAGGACGTGCTTCCACGTGACGTCGTGGTGCTGCGTCCACACGCGGAGGTTGCGCTGCGTGTCGCCCGGGACGTCGTGGCTGCACTTCTGCACCTGCGAGGCGTTGACCCGCTCGCGCGCGACCTCCCAGCCCGCGGGGAGCTCGAGGACGTACTCCTCCGCGAGCCAGCCCGAGAGGAACTCGGCGCGGTAGGGACGCAGGCCCGCGAGGTCGATGGGCTCGAGCTTGCGCACGAGCTTGCCGTCCACGCCCTTCGAGGCGCACACGGGCACGTCGTCGTAGAAGTCCTCGCGCTGCCCGGACGCGGGCTCCCACCGCGTGCGCGTCTCGTGGCGGGTGCCGCCGCGGCCGTCGGGGACCGTGACCGTGTAGTGCCAGCCGGCCTCCGCGGTCCAGCGCGACCACGCCTGGGTGTCGAAGGTCCAGAAGGGGACGTAGACCCCCGAGAGCGCCTCCCCCGACGCCAGCGAGGCGAGCTTGCGCGGCCGGAACAGCCCCTTGCCGAGCCACGTCCGCCAGCGCGCGCACGCGCCGTCGCGGTCCACCGCGAACGGGAGCACGCTCGCGGGGAGGATGCGGCCGACGTCGCCGCGGCGCTCGACGACGTGCTCGGCGCCGCAGAACGGGCAGCGCGACGCGACGACGGCGCCGGTGAACGCGACCTCGGCGCCGCAGTCCTCGCAGCGGAACACCTTCGGGGCCTCGGTGCGCTGCCGGTCGGCCGGGACGTGCTCGAGCGCGTGCTCGACGGGCGAGTAGTCGTCGTCCTGGGGCAGCGCCTCGGTGCCGCCGCAGAAGCCGCACTTGAGCGCGCCCGTCGTCGCGTCGAAGAGCATCAGCGCGCCGCACCCGCCGCACGCGAACTTGCGCGCGGCCACCGCGCCGCCGGGCGGCACCGTCCCCTCGACCGGCTTCGCGTCGAAGGCCGCGCCGCACGCCATGCACCACGGGCCGGGCGACGGCGGCGCGTGGCAGCGCGGGCACGTCGCCTCGCCCGGCGGGGCCGCCGCGACCGGCGCCTCGGCCGGGCCGGCCTCGGCCTCGCTCACGACCGCACCCGCACGACGAAGCGGCCCGGCCGGCCCGGCGAGCCCACGACGAGCGAGGCCGCGTCGGTCGGCTGGCGCGCGGGATCCGTGCCCACGACCAGCGCCTCGTCGAGCGCGAGCGTGCGGCGCACGCGCCACGCCTCGAGCGGCGTCTCCTCGTCGGCGTCGTCGATCAGCACCGGGACCGCCTCGACCTCGACCGAGCAGGTCCCGCGGGCCCGCAGGCACACCTGCCACGCGATGCGGACCACCCGCCCCTGCGTCACGGGCCCCGCGGCGCCGCCGCCGTCGCCGAGCCACGGCGCGCGCCCGACCGGGAAGCGGTGCGGCCGCCCGGCCTCGATCGACGCGGTCTCGACGCGGCGGGACGGCGCGTCGTTGCGCACGGCGACCGACAGCCCGCCCGGGAGCGGCGTCCCCTCGACCCCGCCGTCGGCGGGCCCCGCGTCCACCATCCACTGCCAGCGCGGCTCGGACTCGCCGTCGGAGACGGGACGGTCCACCGACTCGCCCAGCGTGGACCAGCGCCAGCCCGGCGTCCCGGCGCGCGGGCCCGACGTGGGGCCGCTGGCCGTGTCGAGGCGCGGGCCCTCCGTCGTCGCACACGCGGAGACGACGCACAGGACGGCGGTCAGGGCGGTCGCGCGCGGCAGCAGCATGGACGCCTCCGGGACCCGAGGATAGCGCCGTCGCGGCGCGGGGCCCGTTCCGGGCGGCGCGCCGCACGCCCGCTCGCCCGGCGGGTGCGCGGTCGTCCCTCGCGTGAAAGGAGACGGCTTTCGACTACGCTCTCCGCGCCGTGCCGGACACCGCCGTCGAGTTCGAGTCGGTCGTGAAGCGCTTCGGCGAGTTCGTCGCCGTCGCGGGGCTCGACCTCGCCGTGCCGCGCGGCACGATCTTCGGCATCCTCGGCCCCAACGGCGCCGGCAAGACGACGTCGATCCGGATGCTGATGAACGTGTTCGCACCCGACGAGGGGCGCATCCTCGTCTTCGGCGAGCCGATGCACGAGGGGGTCAAGCCGCGGCTGGGCTACCTCCCCGAGGAGCGCGGGCTCTACAAGAAGATGCGGATCCGCGAGCTGCTCCGCTACTTCGGGCGCATCAAGGGCCGCGACCGCGCGTTCCTCGAGCCCCGCATCGAGCGGTGGGCCGGCCGCATGGGGCTCTCGGGCTGGCTCGACCGCCGGGTCGAGGAGCTGTCGAAGGGCATGGCGCAGAAGGTGCAGTTCCTCGCCACCGTGCTGCACGAGCCCGACCTCGTCGTGCTCGACGAGCCGTTCGCCGGCCTCGACCCGGTCAACCGCGACTTCCTGCGCGACGTCGTGCTCGAGCTGCGCCGCGGCGGCACGACGATCCTCTTCTCGACGCACGTGATGGAGCAGGCGGAGTCGCTGTGCGACCGGATCGTGCTGATCCACCGCGGCCGACCGCGCCTCTCGGGCACGGTGGACGAGGTGCGGCGCCGCGAGGGCCGCGAGGCCGCCTTCGTCGCGCTCGAGGGCGCGCCCGACGGCGCGTTCGACGGGCTGCCCGGCGTCGTCGCGGCGTCGGGCACGCCGCGCGAGGCCGAGCTCACGCTGGCCCCCGACGCGGAGCCCAACCGGCTGCTCGCGGCGCTCATGGCGCGCGGCACGGTGCGGCGCTTCGAGGTGCGCGCGCCGAGCCTCCACGAGATCTTCAAGCGCGTCGTCGGCGACGCGGCCCCGAGGGACCCGTCGTGAACCGCCTCGTCCACGTCGCGGTGCGGGAGTACCTCGAGAACGTCCGCACGAAGGCGTTCCTGATCGCGGTGTTCCTGACGCCGCTGCTGCTCGTGGGGTCGTTTCTCGTGCCCAAGCTGCTCGAGGGACGCCGTCCCGAGGCGCGGCGGCTCGCGGTGGTGGACGTGACGGGGCGGCTCGGCGACGACGTCGCGCGACGGCTGGGCGAGCACCGCATCCCGGGCACGACCGAGCCGCTCTACCTCGTCGAGCGGGTCGCGCCCGAGGGGGCCGACCCGGCGGCGCGGGAGGCGGCGCTCCCCGCGACGCGACGCGCGCTCGACGCCCGTGTGCTGTCGGGCGAGCTGTTCGCCTACCTCGTCGTGCGGCGCTCGGCGTTCGAGCGGGGCAAGGACCAGCCGGCGAGCGAGTACCGCACGGGCAATCTCTTCGACGTGAAGGTGATCGAGCAGGTGCGCTCCGACCTCGCCGACGCGGTGAACGCGCAGATCGTCGCCGAGGGCGGGATCCCGCCGGCCGCGGCCGCGGTGCTGACGGCGAAGCCGCCGCTCGACCCGAGCGACGTGCGGGCGAGCGGCCGTGCGGCGTCGCTGACGACGACGGTGCTGCCGTTCGTGTTCACGCTGCTGCTCTTCCTCACGATCATGACGACGAGCCAGGCGCTGATCACGAGCACGCTCGAGGAGAAGGCGAACCGCGTGATCGAGGTGCTGCTCTCGAGCGTGAGCCCGCAGCAGCTGATGGTGGGCAAGGTGCTCGGGACCTGTGCGGTCGGGCTGACGTTGATGGCGATCTACGCGGTCGCGGGGCTCGGCGGCCTCGCGATGAACGGGCTCCCGCTGGTGTCGGGCGGGCAGCTGCTGCTCTGCCTGGTCTTCTACCTCCTCGGCTTCCTCTTCTTCGCGAGCGTGATGGTGGCGGTGGGCAGCGTCTGCAACACGCTCAAGGAGGCGCAGGTCCTGCTCGCGCCGGTGATGACGCTGCTGTCGCTCTCGATGCTCTTCCTGGTGGCGGTGGCGCGGGAGCCGCACGGCGACCTGTCGCGCGTGCTCTCGTTCGTGCCGCTGTTCACGCCGTTCCTGATGATGGTGCGGATCGCGGCGTCGCCTCCGTGCCCGCCGCTCGAGATCGCGGCGGCGGCGGGCGTGCTGGCGCTGGCGGCGTGGTGGACGATGCGGGCGGCGGGCCGCGTGTTCCGGGTCGGCGTGCTCATGTACGGCAAGCCGCCCTCCCTCCGCGAGCTCTTCCGCTGGCTCCGCGCGCGATAGGGCCTTCGCGCAGCGCGCGAAGGCCCGATCGCGCGCTCTGGGGCGGAGTTTCCGATCCGTCGAGTCGATCGGTGCCAAGCGCAACTCGGTGCCAGGCACCGCACTGCGGTGCCTGGCACCGAGTTGCGGTCCCGTGCGATCGCCTCGTCCGTCCCCGCCAGCCGCCCCGGCGCCCGAGCGGTCGTTTCCCTCGACGCGATCCCGCCGCGCCTGCGGGCGCGCCGTCGTCGCGGACCCGATGCGGTCGGCCGTACGACGACGCCGTCCGGTCGCTCCCGACGCGGCGCGTCCTTCGGGCGCACGCAGAGCAGCGCGGCGAG
>JADZCA010000055.1 GCA_020851795.1 Planctomycetota bacterium
GCCGAGGCGAGGCCAGGCACCGCAGGCGAAGAGCCCCGGAGGCGGGTTCCTGACCCGCTGAGGAGGCGCTTCGCCGAGGACGCCTCGCCGCAGCCCGGTCCGTGCGGACGCAGCAGGGAGGGTTCCGAGACAGAGCCTAGAGCAGCGTGCCGGTGAGGATCGCGGCCGCGACCTCGAAGTAGATCACGAGGCCGGAGACGTCCACGAGCGTCGCCACGAACGGCGCCGACGCGCTCGCGGGGTCGAGCCGCATCCGACGCAGCACGAACGGCAGCATCGAGCCCGCCAGCGTGCCCCACGTGACCACGCCCACCACCGCGATCCCGACGGTCGCCGCGACGAGCATGTAGTGCTCGGTGTAGTCGGCGAGGTGGAGCCGCTGCCAGAGGAAGATCCGCAGCACGCCGATGGGCGCGAGGATCGCGCCGAGCGCGAGCCCGCTGGCGAGCTCGCGCTTGACGACCCTCCACCAGTCCCGCAGCGTCACCTCGCCCAGCGCCATCGCGCGGATCACGAGCGTCGTGGCCTGCGAGCCGGAGTTGCCGCCGCTGCTGATGATCAGCGGGATGAAGAGCGAGAGCACCGTGGCCGCGCGGATCTCGTCCTCGAAGCGCGACATCGCCGACGCGGTGAACAGCTCGCCGACGAAGAGCGCGGCCAGCCAGCCCGCGCGCTTGCGCACCATCTGCCAGAGCGGCGTGCGGAGGTAGGGCGCATCGAGCGCCTCGGTGCCGCCGATCTTCTGGATGTCCTCGGTCGCCTCCTCGACGAGCACGTCGCCGATGTCGTCGAACGTGACCACGCCCTTCATCCGTCCCGAGGCGTCCACGACCGGCACCGCGACGAGGTCGTGCGTGCGGAACAGCGTCGCCAGCGCCTCCTGGTCCATCGTCTCGTCGGCCTTGACGACGTCGGTGCGCATCACGTCGCGCACGCGCTTCTCGGGCGAGGACGCGAACAGCTCGCGCACCGAGACGACGCCGAGCAGCACCGAGTCGGCGTCGAGGACGTACGCGTAGTACGACGTGCCCACGCGGTCGCGCGACGCGCGGCGGAGGTACGAGATCGCCTCGTCCACCGAGAGGTCGGGCCGCAGGCGGACGTAGCGGGGGTGCATGAGGCCGCCCGCGTCGTCCTCGGCGAAGGCCAGGAGCCCCGCGACGTCCTTCTGCGTCGTCTCGTCGAGCAGCGCGATCCACGCCGCGCGCTCGGTCGGGGGCACCTGCTGCACGAGGTCGGCGGCGTCGTCGGGCGCGAGCAGGCGCACCCACGACCGTCGCTCGGGCGGCGGCAGCGCGCCGACGAGGGTGGCCTGGTCCTTCGCGGGCAGCTCGAGGAAGAGGTCCTCGGCGTCGGGGCGCGGCAGCCCGCGGAACGCGGCGACGCGGTCGTCCTCGTCGTAGGCGACCCAGGCGTCGCGGACGCCCTGCAGCGTCAGCGGCTCGTCGGCGAGATCGTCGGCCGGAGCCATCGCGGCGGACTCTACCCCCGCGCGCGGACCGCGCCGCGCCGGGGGCGGGGCGCGCAGGCGCGCGCGGTTGCCTCCGGCGGCGGGGCGCGATATGCTCTCCACGTCGGGGTCGCCCTGACGAGAGAAGAGAAGAGAACGGGAACGCGAACGGATCGCACCGTCGAGGTCGAAAGGGGACCGTCGCCGGGGCCCGCCGGGTCCGCCGCCACGCGGCGCCACCCCGCCGGTCCTCCGGGACGGCGAAGGGGAACCGATGTACGCCTGCATCGTCGCCGGGATCTTGGCTCTCGTGTTCGCCGTGCCGCTCGCGCTGGTGTCGCTGCCGCCCCGGCTGCTCGCCTGGCCGTGGTGGGCGGACGCCGCGTGGTGGCTCGCGAGCCCGCTCCTGTACGTCACGCTCTACGTCCTCGTCGCGGGCCTGCTGAGCCGGCCCTTCCAGAAGGCGATCGTCCCGGGGCGCTTCCCCCGCGACCTCGGCAACCCGCTCTACCGGGCCCGGCGTCTCTACGGGCTGTGCTGGACCGCGGTCTACTACTTCACGCCGCTCTACTTCGTCTGCCTGTCGCTCCCGCCCCTCAAGCGGCTGCTGTTCCGGCTCTTCGGCTACCGGGGCACGATGAAGTTCACGGTCTACCCCGACACGTGGATCCGCGACCTGCCGCTGCTCGAGTTCGGGGAGGGCGCCTACGTCTCCAACCGCGCCACGATCGGGACCAACGTGGCCCGCGCCGACGGCACCCTCCAGGTGGACCGCATCCGCATCGGCCCCCGGGCTCTCGTCGGCCACCTGTCGATGGTCGCCTTCGGCACGGTGCTCGAGGAGGGCGCCGAGGTCGGGGTCGGCTGCGCCGTCGGCAGCCGCTGCACCCTCAAGAAGGGCGCCGAGCTCGCGCCCTGCTGCGCGATGGGCCACCTCGCCGAGCTCGGCGAGGGCGCGAGCGTCTCCTTCATGTCGTGGGTCGGCGCCGGCTCGGTCGTCGGGCCGGGCGTGCGCATGCCCCCGCTCACCCAGATCCCCAACCGCGCCAAGATCCGCGACCAGGCCGCCGCCGACGCGCTGCTCTCCTCGGCGCTCGGCACCCTGCCCGCGCTCGCGGCCCGGCTCTCGCCCCACCTCGTCCCGGCGGCCGCCGTCCCGGCCGTGGCGGTCGCCGACGGCGGCGCGCCCCCTTCGGGCGCCGCACCGGCCGCCTCGCGGCCGCCGGAGGCCCCGCGGCCGGGGGCCGCCGACGCGAGCGGCGCACGCCCCGCGGAGCGTTGGAACGCGTTCGAGTGACCTTTCTCGCGCCGGGGTCGCCCCGGCGAGGGAGGATGACGCCATGGAGCCCGCCGGCTCGAACCCGCCCGTCGTCACCGGTCGTGGGTCGTTCGTGCCCGCCGACGTCCTCACCAACGAGGACGTGGCGGCCGTCGTGGACCCCGCGCGCCTCGCGGCGTTCGTGCGCGCCAACTCGTGGTGCCGGGCGCGCCGCGAGGCGCTGGCCCCGGTCGCTTCGTCGGTCGGAACCGTCGCCGGCACGTCGGCCGACGCCGAGGCCGAGCTCGACCGCCGGGTCTACGCCCGCTTCGTCGAGGAACGCGTGGGCATCCGCGAGCGCCGCGTCGTGGACCGCGCCGCGGTGCTCGCGCGGCGCCCGTCCGCCCGCGCCGTGATGCCCTCGCACCTCGGGGCCGAGGCGGCGCGGCGGGCCCTCGCCGACGCCGGCGTCCGCGCCGACGAGATCGACGTCGTCGTGTGCGGCACGTCGTCGCCCGACGCGCTGTGCCCGAGCACCGCGGTGCGCGTGCAGGCGATCGTCGGCGCGGCGTCGGCCTGGGCCTTCGACCTCTCGGCGGCGTGCTCCTCGTTCGTGTTCGCGCTCGAGGCCGCGCGCGGGCTCGTGCGGTCGGGCTCGGTGCGCCGCGCGCTGGTCGTCGCCGCCGAGTGGTTCACGACCAACGTGGACTACGCCGACCCCGAGTCGGCGTACTTCTTCGGGGACGGCGCCGCGGCGGTCGTGCTCGAGTCGGCCGAGCTGGCGCGCGGACGTCGCGGCTTCGCGGTCCTCGACGCGCTGTGCCGTTCGTCGGCGAGCGACCGGATCACGACGGCGCTGGGCGGCGTGCGGCCCTACCTCGCGCGCCTGCACGCCGACGGCGCGGTCGGCGACGCGCCCGCCGACGCGGCGTACCCGTGGTTCCACCAGGACGGCCCCGGCGTGTACCGCGACGTCGTCCCCGCCACCGCCGACCTCGTGCGCGCGCTGCTCGCGCGGCGCGGGCTCGCGCCGGAGGACGTGCGTCGGTGGTTCTTCCACCAGGCGAGCGCGGTGATGGTGGACGGCATCGCGTCGCGCCTCGGCGTGGACGGTCGCGACGGGGCGCGGATCGCGTCCACGCTCGACCGCTACGGCAACACGAGCAGCGCCGGCGTGGCGATGACGCTCGCCGAGGACGCGACGATGGAGGCCGGCGACCTCGGCTGCCTCGTCGTCTTCGGCGGCGGCTACACCCTCGGCGCGACGCTGCTGCGCCGCATCGGGCC
>JADZCA010000056.1 GCA_020851795.1 Planctomycetota bacterium
CGCCTCGGACGGACTCGTAGCGCTTCGTGCTCCGTCCGAGCAGCAGGACCCGGCACGCTCGCCGCTCGCTGACGCCGTACACGAGCTCGACTCGTTTGACCTCGAGCCGCGCTCGCGCCGGCGTCACGCTTCTTTCGAGAGCACGTCCTGCAGGATCTGCTTGTCGAGCACCAGCTCGGCCACGACCTCCTTGAGCCTGGAGTTCTCCTCCTCGAGCTCCTTCAGACGCCGGACCTCGCTGGGAGCGAGGCCTCCGTACTTGGACCGCCAGCGGTAGAACGTGTTCTCGCTGACGCCGAGCCGCCGAGCCAGGTCGGCGACGGGAATCCCGGCCTCCGCCTGCTTCACCGCCGCCGCGATCTGCTCCGGACTGAACTTCGACCTGCGCATCCGACCTCCCGGTCCATTGTGGGAAAAACCCGGCTTCGCGTGGACCAGTTTTCGGGGAGCACGGCACCTCCCCCCGGTCGCGTCGTCCGGCCCCCGGACCCGACGCTGTCGAGATCTCCGCAAGAACCTGCACAATGCACTGGCGGAGAGCAGGGCGCTCTGCCACATTGCTTGCGCTTCAGCTAGGAGTTTCGTGATGTCTCCCCAGGTCTTCTGCTACCGCTGCGGCGGCAAAGGCAGTATCGCGGGCATCTACAACGGGCACGGGTATGCAGGGGTCTGTCAGTACTGCCATGGAAACGGGTACACGACGGTGGGCGGAGCGATCAGCAATCTGCGGGGCAAGAGGCCGCTGGAGCACGGAGCGCAGGCTGTCTCTGAGGAGGAGCGGGAAGCACGGCGGATGGGAGGCCAGTGCCCGTTGTGCGGGGTTCCGATTGATGACGCGGGAGATCCGGTCCTTTGGTGTGACCGGTGTGGGGCGAACTACTGCGAAATGCACGAGGGCCAGGAGTGCCCTGACTGCGCGGAGAGAGGGACCTACGGTGAGATCGGACTGGGGCATCAAGGCGCCAGCAGCGTGTCGCCCGCCGTCCCCGCGCCGCCACCGCCGACGGCGCGCCCCGTCGTGGCGGGTGCCGTCGCCTCTGATGAGGATCGTGCGACCGGACGCTTCGACCGCATCTACCTCCAGAATCTGTCCTCCAGGCGTGTGGCGTGCGCGCTGCACTACGTCGACCTTGATGGGCAGTAGAAGACCGCAGGCTGGTTCCATCTGAGTCCCGGCCAGGAAGCCTACGTCGCCGACACGAAGAACTCCGTCTACTACGTGTACGCGGAGTCCGTCGAGGGGACGCCGCAACTTGTCTGGAGCGGAGAGCACAGGCTTGGCCCCGTACACGGCGGTACCGAACTGTACGGCTTCTTGGAGCGAAAGATCGCCACGACCGTTTGGGGGCGATGGACCCAGCAGCTGACCTGATCCACCGGGATGTTGAGTGTGGCACCGGCGAGGTCCCCCGTCCCGGGATTGGATTGGACAGCCGTCTGGGGGACGATCCCCCTGAGGCGGTAGCTGTCCACGGCCAGGAGAGACTCGTCGCCTGCGGCTCCTCCGGTGTCGCTACGGGTTCCCGCCGGAGCCGCAGGCGACGGCACCGCCGAGCGGTCGCCGCCGGTCACGCAGCGTCACCACTTGCGCCGGGACGGGGTACGCTCGCACGTTCTGGCGATCCGTGTACCGCGATTCAACTCCGCGCGGCGCCTCCATCCCTCCTGCGTGCGTCCGCGATGCGCTGGTGGCCTTCGGCGCGCGTTTCTCGCCGGGTCGGTTCGGGCCCGCTCCGGACGTCACGGAACGCGACGATCCGCACGCCGCTCATCCCATCCCGGGGACCCAGCCCACGACGGGGCATCGTCACGTCGCGAGCGCGCAGATCGCGGCGTTGAGCGCGGTCGCGAACGTGACCCAGGCGAGGTAGGGGACGTAGAGCCAGCCGGCGACGCGGTCGCGCGGGAACGTGAAGACGGTCGCGGCCGCCACCGCGAGCCAGAGGAGCACGATCTCGACGAGCGCGAGGCACGGGGCGCGCGCGCCGAAGAAGATCCACGACCACGCCCCGTTGAGCAGCAGCTGCAGCGCGAAGAGCGCCAGCGGGAGCCGCTCCTCCACGAGACCGTCGCGTCGCCACAGCCGCCACGCCGCCACCGCCATCGCGACGTAGAGCGCGGTCCAGACGGGCCCGAAGAGCCACCCGGGCGGCGTCCACGTCGGCTTCGCAAGGGTCGCGTACCACGTCGGGATCGCGGCGCTCGTCACGAGGCCGCCGAGCGCACCCACCACGAGGCACGTCAGGACGAGCCCGAGCAGCGCGATCCACGCGCGGGGCCCGGTCGTGGGGGCGGCGGGAGGCGGCGTCCCCGCGAGCGCCCGCCGCACCGCCTCGGAGAGACCGAGGGGACGCACCCTGAAGACGTCGAGCGCGCGCGCGTCGCGCACCACGGTCTCGTTGCGCACGCCCTCGATCAACGACCGCCCGACATGGGCCTCCCGCGGGGCCACCAGTCGGAGCCAGCGCGCCGAGAGACCCGGCGACAGCACCGGCACGCGCAGCATCAGCCGCCGCAGCCCCTTCTGACGCGCGATCTCGCGCATCAGCCCGCCGTAGGAGACCCGCTCCGCGCCCCCGATCTCGAAGACGCCCCCCTGCGGGAGGTCTGCGTCGCACGCCTCGACCAAGTAGGCCACGACGTCGTCCACCGCGATGGGCTGGGCCCGCGTGCGCACCCAGCGCGGCGTCAACATCACAGTGAGCTTCTCGACGAGCCGGCGCGCCAGCTCGAAGGGGAGGCTGCCGGCCCCGATCACGATCGACGCGCGGAGCTCGACCACCGGGACCCCCGACGCGGCCAGCACGCGGCCGACCTCCTGACGGCTCGAGAGGTGCGCGGAGAGGCCGGGCTCGTGCCCGAGCCCGCCGAGGTAGACGATCCGCCGCACGCCGGCGGCCTTCGCCGCGGCGCCGAACGTCGCGGCGGCGCGCCGGTCCCGCTCGGCGAAGGAGCCCTCGTCGGCCATCGAGTGGACGAGGTAGTAGGCCGTGGTCACCCCGACCATCGCCGACGCCAGCGCCGCGGGGTCGAGCACGTCGCCGCGCACCACCTCGACGCCGGGCCCGGCCTCGACGGCCTCGGGACGGCGCGCGACGCAACGGACGTCCCGCCCCGCCAGCGCACGGAGCAGGCGTCGGCCGACGTAGCCGGTGGCGCCCGTGAGGAGGATCACCAGCGCTCCTTTCCCCGCACGATCGCGAGCAGCGGCGGGATCCACAGCACGTCGTTGACCAGCGACAGCCACCACGACGAGGCGTGGAAGGCGCCGAGGTGCACGAGGGCCACGAACACGAACGGGCCGAGGACCTTGCCCAGCAGCACGAGCGTCAGGATCCACCGGACGTGGCGGACCGCACCGACGAGCATGCCGAGGCCCTCGAGCGCGACGCCCGCGACGAGGAGCTCGAGGTACGGGGGCACGCTCGCGAGGACCGACGTCGGTGCGGCGAGCAGCGCCGCGACCCACGCGGCGTTGTAGACCGCTCCGCCCAGCAGGAACCCACGCTGCCAGCGCACGCCGACCTCCCGGACCCCGAGCGTACCCACGGCGGACCGGGGCCACTCACGTTCCACGGACCGATCGAGGTTGCGCGCGCGCCTCCGTTCGCGTTCGATGACGCCCCGGTCGTCCGAAAGGAGCCCACGGTGCGTCGATCCCTCCACGTCGTCTCCAGTGCGATCGTGCTCGCCCTCGCGTCGGGGTGCGGCGCCGAGTCCGGCGGGAAGGCGCCCGCCGCGGCGAAGGCCGCCCCGACGTGGGTGACCGTCGAGAACCCGCCGCCCGGGAACAAGCCGAACGACAAAGTGCGCCACGTGGACTTCACGCTGCGCCACCCGAGCACGTGGACGCGGGACGAGGGCTTCCGCGAGCGCGACGACCGCGCCTTCGTCCGAGTCCATCGGCGCGGCGAGCCGCACCCGTACGACCTCGTGTTCCAGGTGCGCAGCTTCTTTCGGGCGGAGCCCGGGCGGCCCGTCGCGACCTTCATCGACGGCGTCGCGGAGTCGCTCACGAGCGTGACCCCGGAGCGCGCCGCTGCGGGCGACGTGAAGAAGCTGCTCCGCAAGGGCCCCACGACCGTCGCCGGACGTCCGGCGCAGGAGGTCGTCGTCCTCGAGTCGAGCCGCACCAGGACCGGCGCCACGCTCCGGCTCTGGCGTCGCATGGTCCTCATCGAGCTCGCCCCGACCGAGTGGGGTGCGCTCGCGCTGCACGCGTGGATCGGCGGGATCGCGGAGGGCGAAGACCCCGAGGCGCCGGACGTGCAGGCGGAGATGCAGGCCGTCTTCGACAGCCTGACGCTCAAGCCGTAGGGTCGGATCGAGCCCGGCCGCCCCGGCGCGCCGTCCGACCGCGCCGTCCGTGAAGTCTCGCTCGGCCGGACTCGCCGCGCCTCCCCGCCGCCCACCGTCGCCCCGGGCCTCGCGCCGTGCGCGCGCCCGAGGCGCTCGTGATCGCCGGCGCGCCGCGTCGCCGGTCGCGCGTCAGCGCGCCTTCTCGGCGGGGAGGAGGTGCTCGGGGGCGGGCTCGGCCGCGGGGTCGAAGAGCAGCGTCGCCGCCAGCGCGCCGTCCTTGAGATGGTCGCGCCAGAGGTCCACCGGCTGCATCGCGACGAGGTCGGGGCCGTGGCGGACGAGCACGATCGCTTGTAGATGCGAACGATCGATCAGGTACCACGTGCGGCCCTGGCGCCGCCAGAGCACGTCGCGCTCCCAGGTGGCGGACGGGATGCGGACGCCGACCACCTCGACGTCGGGACGCGCCTTCTTCCACGCCGCCGTCGCGGCCTCGAGCAGCGCCGCGCGGTCGTCGCCTCGGTAGCGGTCGGGGGGCGGGTCGTTCGTCGCGATGATCTGCGCGCGCAGCCGGTCGCGCCGCTGCGCCACGTCGGCGCGCAGAGCCTCGAGCCGGCGCGCGCTCGCGGCGCCCGCCGCCGCGTCGAGCGCGGTCTGCAGCACGACGAGGTCCTCGACCTGCGCGACGCGCTGCGGGACGCCCTCGAGGAAGAACGCGGGCTTCCCTTCCGCCGCCGCCTGCTCGGCGAGCGCGACCGCCGCCGCCACCGCCTCGTCGATCGCCCGAGGCATCCCCGCCTTCGCCTCGGCGGCCGCGGCGGCGAACGCGCGGTGGCTCTCCTCGAAGTAGCGGCTCGCGCCCGCCGCCTGCTCGCCCTCGCGCGTGCCCTGCAGCACGAGGAGGCGGTACGCCGCCACGAAGCGCGCGTGCTCCTCGACCGCCGCGGGGGCGTCCGTCACCACCTCCGCCGCACGTCGCGGCCGCGCGAACAGCGTGGCGGGATCGGAGAACCGCCGTGCGAGATCCTGCACGCGCCGCAGGTCCGTCGGGAACGACGGGTGCGCCGCCGGGTCGATCAGCCCCTCGACCCGCGTCGAGACCGGCCGCACCCGCGGCTCGGCCCGGTCGAGCGCCGCCGTCGCCTTCGCCAGCTGCTCGACCACGTCGCGCACGCCCGCCCCGTCGGCCGGCAGCGCGTCGAGCCGCGTCCTGGCGAGCTGCGCGCGCTCCCGCGCCTTGTCAGCCGTCGCGACCCCGTCGCGCAGCCGCCGGTGGTCGAACGCGTCCTTGTCGGCCGCCGCGTCCACCTCGGCCGCGAGCGCCTCGAGCGCCGTCGCGAGCCCCTCGACCTCGCGCGCGTAGAAGCGCGCGTCGGCCAGCTCCTTCTCCTGCCGGTAGTCGAGCTTCGTCCCCGCGGGCGCCGTCGGCGCGGGCGCGCCCGGCGCCCCGTCGAGCCGCGCCGTCAGCGCCGTGATCCGCGCGCCCACCGCGTCGAGCCGCCGGCCGAGCGCGACGACGTCGGCGTGGTCGGCGGGCAGCGCTGCGAGCATGCCGCGGACCTCGGCGAGATGCGCGACCGGGCTCGCGAGCCGCGTCTTCGCCAGCCGCACCTTGCTCTCCGACGGCCGTCCCGTCCCCGGGCCCGCCGCCTCCTCGGCCAGTCGCACGTTCGTCTCGATCCGCTCCGCGGCCGCGACGAGCGACGCGAGCGTCTTGCTCTGTGCGGCGTCGAGGTCGCCCGCGCTCGCCCGCACCGCTCCCGCGCCCAAGGCGAGCGCGACGAGCAGCAGGAAAACCCTCGGACAACGGGACACGCTCGCGGTCATCGAGCTCTCCTCGGCGGCGCGGCTCGCCACGGCGGGACGCGGGCCCCCGAGCGTAGCGCAAGGTCGGGTCCCGCCCCCCGCTCTCGGTCGGGCGGGGCCGCGCGCCCGCGGTCGTGGGCACGGCGCGGGGCCCGGGGCGACCGTCGGGCCGACGGGGCCCGTCGTGCGGTCTGGTCCGAAGCGGCCACGCGCCTGCTGCATGGGCGTCGCGCGGACGCGGGCGTGCCGTAGAGTCCCCGCGGAGGGTCCTCATGCGGCGTGGTGGGTCCTGGGCCGTGGTCGTGGGGCTCGCGTTGGCGTCGGTCGGCTGCGGGTCGGGCGGGGCGTCCTCGGGCGTCCCGGTGCCGCCGATGCAGGCGACGACCGACGTCTTCGCCGAGGACGTCCTGCACTACGTCGAGCTCGAGGTCGCCCCCGAGCACCTCCCGACGCTGGTGCCGTTCGGCGAGGAGCGCGTGCCAGCGCGACTCGTCTACGACGGCGTCGAGCTGCTCGACGTCGGCCTGCGCCTCAAGGGCGGGATGGGCAGCGCCCGCCCGCTCGGGGAGAAGGCGTCGTTCGCGATCAAGACGCACGAGTTCGTGTCGGGCCAGCGCCTCCACGGCGTCCGCCGGTTCTCGCTCGACAGCGAAGTGCAGGACGAGAGCCTCCTCGACGCGCACGTCGGCTACGAGGTGTTCCGCCGCGCGGGCCTGCCGGCTCGCCGCACCGCGTTCGCCCGCGTCACGTTCAACGGCGTCTACTACGGCGTCTACGTCGTCGCCGAGGGCATCGACGGCGACTTCGTCAAACGCTGGTTCCCCGGCGACGACGACGGGAACCTCTACGAAGGCGAGCTGGCCGACGTCACCGAGCCCGAGAAGATGGAGCTCGAGACCAACGAGGACGAGGACGACCGCAGCGACCTCGAGGCGCTCCGGGACTTCCTCGCGGGGACGGCCGACGACGCGCTGCTCCCGGGCCTCGCGGCGCACGTGGACGTGGACGCGTTCTTCCGTTACTGGGCCTGCGAGGCGCTGTGCGACCACTGGGACGGGTACACGGGGCTCAACCGCACCGACGAGGACCACACCGAGCCGCACAACTATTACGTCTACGCGAGCGCCGCCCGCGGGCTGACGTGGATCCCGCACGGCATCGACCAGCTCTTCGACCGCGAGGGCGCGGCCACGCTGGCGCCGCCCGTCGTGGGCGCCGTGCTCCCGACGCGCTTCCACGCGACCGCGGCCGGGCGCGCGCGCCTCGTCGCCGCGCTGCGCGAGGTCCTCGACTCGGCCTTCGACCCCGCAGTGCTGACGGCGCGCCTCGACGCCGCGATCCCCCTCATCGAGGGCTCCGTGCCGAGCGACGTGCCAGGCAGTCCTTCGCTCTGGACGTGGCGCCGGGCCGTGGACCGCGTGCGGGACTTCCTCGCCCGTCGGCCCGCTCGCGTCCTCGCGGAGCTCGACGCCGCCGAGGAGTGAGGCCGCCGTCTCGGGTCCCGAGCGGCGCGCGGCCCGGGTATCGTGGCGCGCCCGTCCCTCGGCGAGCAACCCCGTGGCCACGACCGTCCACCGCATGCGTCCCGGCGCCCGGCGCCTCCACATCGCGCTCGGCGTCTTCTGCTGCGTGTTCGTGATCCCGCTCCCGATCGGCATCTTCATGCTGCTCAAGGCGTTTCGCACGCGCGTCGAGCTCGACGACGAGGAACTGCGCGCCCAGGGCGCGCTGTCCCGCGCCGTCCTGCGCCGGGGCCACGTGGAGCGGGTCGGGCTCCTGCGCATCCCCGTGCGCAAAGCGATCGGGCAGGTCGCTGCCGGCGGCGCCGAGGGCGTCAACCTCGTCTGGATCGACGTCGGCGGCAAGAAGGGCCGCGCGCTCCTCTCGCAGGTCGAGGGGACCGACGAGATCCTCGCCCGCGTCCCGGCGATCGCGGGCAAGCCCCTCGAGACGTGCACCCTCGGCGCGTTCGGTCCGAAGTGGCCGGAGACCGCCGCGTCGTAGGCGCAGGTTCGGCGTCGTCCCGACCGGAGGCCGCGGTGCCAGGAACGTTGTTTTCACGCCGCGTGAAAACAACTTTCCTGGCACGGCCGTGCACGTAGGAGACCCGGGCTCAGAGCCGCGTCAGCGAGAGGGAGAAGAGGCGGACGTAGGCGGTCCCCTTGGTCGCCTTCAGCTCGAGCAGCACCTCGACCTGCCGCGGCTGGTCCGCGACGTCGAACTCGACCGACAGCGGTTTCCAAGTGCCCTTGCCCGACAGGTGCTCGCTCTGCGGGCCGTCGAGGACCTTGATCCAGAGCCCCGTTTTGCCCGGGTCGCCCGCGGTCGCGACGTCGTCCACCATGAACGAGCCGTCGAGCCGGTACTTGCCCGGCATCAGCAGCAGCTTCGTGCGCCACGTGCCCGTCGCCTCGGCGCCCTTGGCCGGGCACTCGAAGCGGAGCACGCGCTCGCCCGAGAACGAGACCTGCTGCAGCTTCATCCCCTCGCCGCCCGGGACCGGTCGCCAGCTGCGCAGCTTGAGGTCCTCGCCCTGGGCCAGCTCGATCGGCTTGGGCGCCGGCTGCTTCGCCTGGGCGGTCAGGCTCTTCACGCGCGCCGCGAAGCGGGTCTTGAGCCCGCCGACGTTCTGCGGGCCCGCGGTGCCCGCCACCGCCGGCTTGAGGCGGGCGACGACCTCGTCCATCCGCTTCGTCCAGCGGTCCACGGGGTTGAAGACCGCGAGGAGCTCGCCGATGCGCTGGTGGTAGGCCGCGGCCCACTCCGCGTCGCGCATCACCGCGGTGCCGACGATCGAGACCGGCTCGTCGAACACCGACAGGTTGGGGTCGGCGAACAGCTGGTCCATCCCGTGCGGGACGAACACGCCGCGGTGGGTCTTGTCGAAGTAGAGGCGGTAGTTGTTCCGGTTCCAGTTGTAGCCGTCCCAGTGGCCCACCATCCGCTCGAGCGCCATGAACGTGAGGAACTTGTCCACGTCGAGGTGCGCCTGGATGCCCGGCCGCGCGCGCACGGCGTCGGTGTCCTCGCACGCGTAGAGCAGGTCCTGGAGCTCCTTGTGGTCGTTGGGCCCCGGGCCCTCGTCGCGCTCGAGCTCGGAGTCGATGTCTTGTCCGAGCCCCCCGTCGTAGAGCGTGCCGCTCGGGTCCTCGAAGTGGCGTCGCAGGAAGCGCTTATCGTGTCCCTCCTTGCAGAGGTGCAGCCCGATGTCGCGCCCGTTGAGCCACACGCGGGCGTGGGTGACGCGCGGCGCTGGGATCCCGGCCGCGCGGAACAGCTCGGAGCCCAGCCACTCGTGGAGGTACGTCTCGTCCTGGACGGAGTTGTTGAGGTAGACCTTCTCCATCCCGTGGAACATCACGTCGCCGCCGAACTTGGCGAAGCGCAGCGTCAGCGCGGGCTTGTCCTCGAGGCTGCGGAACGACCCGATCGCGCCCTTGAGCTTGATCCCGACGCCCTCGTAGACCGTCTTGCCGTCGCTGACGGTGCACTCCACGTAGGCGCGCGGGTCCTCCTTCCACTTCGCGAGCCCCTCGTCGGGGACGGTGATCTTGAGCGTCGGCACGGGGCCGTCGCGGAAGAAGCGCGCGGCCTCGTCGGCCTTGGTCGTCACCGGGTCGGCCCGCGCCCGGTCGGGCGCGGGGACGGCGAGCGCGAGCGTCGCGAACGCGAGCGCCGCGGCGAGACGCCGAGGGCTCCGCGGGCGAGGAAGGCGGGACGGCACGCTCACGGCAGGGTCTCCCGGAGCGCGCCCGATCGTGCCACCGGCGCGGGCGGCGGACAAGGCGCCGCGGGGCCCGCGCGGGGCGCGCGCCGCACGAACGCCCCGGCGAGCACGGCGAGCGCGCCGGCGGCGACCACGGGGTAGCCGTCGGCGGGCCACGTCGGGTTGCCGCGCTGCGACGCGTAGAGCGTGACGCCGACCGCGAGGAGGAACGTCGCGGGCAGCGCGGCCACGAGGTCTCCGGGGAGCAGCCGCCCGCGCGGGCGCGCGCGCACGGCGCGCACGAGCAGCGCGGCCTCGGCGAGCGCGAGCGCGCCGAGCACCCCCGCGCCCCACAGGCCGAAGCGGCGCAACGTCGAGGGCCCGCCGCCGCCCTCGGGGGCGCCGCGCCAGACGACGTAGGCGAGCCACGCGAGGACCGCCCACGCGGCGGAGTGCAGCGCGCCGTGCAGCGCCGCGACGACCCGCCGTCGGGCCCCGAACGACCCCGCGGCGAGCAGGCCGCCCACGGCGCAGAGCCAGCCGAGGCCCGCGGCCTCGGCGCGCCACACGTCGTAGGTCCACGCGTCGATGCTGTCGTCGGGGTCCGTCAGCATGTCCACGTCCTCGCGGATCACGACGAGGTGCGAACGGTCGGGCGGCGGGTGCGGCGTGGCGGGGTCGGTCCACCGCCCCGCGAGGCTCTTCGCCTCGGGGAGGAGCGCGCCGAGCACGACGAGGAGCCCACCGACGAGGACGAGCCCGCGACCGAGGAGCGAGGCGCGCACGCGTCGCTAGCGCGCCGGCGGCGGGGTCGTGCCGCCCGCGGGCGGCGGGGCGCCGTCCATCGCGGCGGGCGCGGGGTCGGCGGTGGGGGGGCGCCGCACCGCGGTGAGCACGAGCGCGTTGGCGACCTCGCGGTCCTCGGGGCGGTTGAACGCGCCCATGCTCTTGGACACGAAGCCCTTGCCCGCCACCCACAGGCCCGCCGAGCCGCCGCCGTCGAAGGCCATCGCCTGGTGGCAGCCCTGCTTGACGAGCAGCTCGGCGAGCTCCTTGAACGTCATCCCGCGGCTCTGGTCGTGCCGGCCCTCGACCATCACGAGGAACAGCGTCCGCTTCGCCTTGTCGTAGCCGACGGCCGAGCGGGGGTGGCGCTTGCTGATCTCGGCGGCGTAGACGGGGTCGAAGTCCTCGTTCTTGAGCTCCACCGACACGCGGCCGTCGCGCACGACGCGCGGGCCGCCCCCGATCGCCTGCGCGACGTCGCCCGGCACCGGCGGCAGGTCGATCTTGAGCGACACCGCGTGGCCGGGCTTGAGCCCCGCCGCGAGCGACCGCGCGCTGGTCCCGTTGAAGAAGAGCAGGCAGCCGCGCGCGGGGACGTCCACGTCGGCCGACGCGTCCTCGACGCGGGCGATGCGGCCCTCGCAGACGTCGCCGACCTGCAGGTTGGGCTCGATCGCCTCGACGACCGCGATCTGGCCCTTGGCGCGCCCGAGCTTGAGGCCGAGGAACGCGGGCGTGAAGAGGAACACCCCGTCGCGCCCGGTGATCTCCTCCTCGAGCACGTTGACGTCGTCGATCTCGTGCCACCGCGCGGTGGCGCGCGCGGCCTTGGTCGAGAAGGCCATCCGCGCCTTCATCCGCGCGATCTCGATCGACGGCGCGTTGTCCGGGCCGAACGCGATCAGCGACCGCTTCATCGGCGCGAAGAGGACCCGCCCGTCGGCCACCTGGGCGTTGAACGGGAGGCCCGCTGCCGTCTTGGGGCGGAAAAAGTCGCCGTTGATCGCCGCGAGCACCCGCGCGTCGCCGAGGTCGAGGCGCGAGGCGAGGTCGCGCACCGTCTCCTTGCCGTCCGCCTTGACGCTGCGCACGCGCAGGTCGGCGGCCTTGAGGTCGGCGCGCAGGACGTGCGAGATGACGCCGTCGGCCTCGATCCGCTCGTACTCGACGCCCGGCGCGACGACCTCTCCGGCGGGCGGCGGGGCCGGCTCGGCGCGGCGCGGGGCGGGCCCCAGCCACAGCGTCGCCGCGAGGGCGACCGACAGGAGGCGCAGGGGGCGGGTCATGAGTCCTCCGGGACGCGGTAGGCGAAGCGTCGGAGCGCGACGAAGTTGAACACGACCGCGAGGCCCTCCGCGAGGGCCTTCCCGACCAGCGCGGGCAGCCCGACCCCGTCCACGGCCAGCGTGAGCAGGCCCGCGGTCAGCGCGAGGCTCGCGAGGAAGACGACGACGAAGCGCGCGAGCTCCGGGGCGACGGGCGCGGTCGAGCCGAAGGTGAAGCGGCGGTTGAGCGCCCAGCACGCGAGGCCGCCGACCGGGCGCGACACGCAGTGCGCCGCCAGCGGCGCGACGCCGGCCCCGTGCGTCAGCGCGGCGAAGACCGAGAAGTCCACGACGAAGGCGCCGACCCCGGACGCGAGGTAGCGAGCGAAGGAAGCGAGCGCCGGGCGCGAGGCGGTGGGGGCGGGGCTCATCGGCCGGGGCCCGCCGAGGGCCCGGCCGCGCCGCCGGGGCGGCGCGCGGCTCGACCCGGGCGGCGGCCTCGGTGGAGCAGCCGGGCGGCGAGCGCGCGGTAGATGCGGAGGCCGTCCGCGAGCGGGCGGAAATGCGTCGCGGCGTTGCCGTCCACGTAGACGGTCGGGATCTCGACGGTCGCGACGCGCGGGCCGCCGTCGAGCGCGAGCAGGAGGATGCACAGCTCGGTCTCGTACCGGCCGGGGACGACGTGCTCGACGACGCGCTCGACGAAGGCGCGTGCGTGGGCGCGGAAGCCGCTCTGCGTGTCGGGCGGGCAACCCGGTCGAAGCACGCGCAGGACCGCCGACGTCAGGGTGTTGCCGAAGTGGCTCTTCCACGGCATCGCGCGGAAGCCCGTGCGGGTGCCGATCGAGAGCGCCGCGCCCGAGAGGCACGGGGCGACGACCGCGTCGAGGCACGACGCGTCGTGCTGCCCGTCGCCGTCCACGGTCACGACGACGTCGCAGGGCCCGGTGTCGAGCGCGTGGCGGAACGCGCGCAGCAACGCCTCGCCTTTGCCGCGGTTCTCCGGGTGCACGAGCACCTCGACGCGCCCGCCCGACGCGCCCGCGACGGCGGCGAGCGCCTCGCCCGTCCCGTCGCGCGACCCGTCGTCCACCGCGATCACGCGGTCCACGCGCCCCGCGACGGCGCGCACGACGTCGGCGCAGGTCGCGACGACGTCGTAGCAGGGCACGACGCCGACCACGACCGGCGCCGCGCGTGTGGTCGGGGCGCGCGCCGCGTCGGGCTCGCGCGGGCGCTCGTCGGGCACTCGCTCCAGCGGAGAGGGCATCGTCGGTCCGTCGCGCGGAGGCTACTCGCCGCGGGGCGCGAAAGCGAGCGCGCCGGGCGCACCGACGACGCGGGACGCGCGCCGTCGGGTCGGCGTGGCGTCCTACGACGGCAGCCCCCAGAGCACCCAGGCCGCCCAGTAGTACGGGTGCTTCCACTTCTCCTGGCTGCGCACGTGCTCCTGCGCCGCGCGCAGCGCCTCCGCCGTCCCCATGCCTTGGGATCCCGTCCGCGGGTTCCAGAGATCGTAGAGCTTCTGCATCAGCGCCGCGGTCGCCGCGTCGTCCACCTTCCAGAGCGAGCAGATCACCCGCGGCGTCCCCGCGAACATGAACACGCGGGTGAAGCCGACGAGGCCCTCGCCCTCGACCACGCGGCCCTTGCCCGTCTCGCAGGCGGACAGCACGACGAGGTCGGCCGGCACCCGCAGACGTGACACCTCGAGCGCCCCGAGGAACCCGTCGTCGGCGCCCGCGGGCGTCAGCGCGAGCGAGGAGAACGCCGGCCGCTCGGGGTCCACGAGGCCGTGGCAGGCGAGGTGCACCGCGCGCCACCGGGGGCGCGTCGCGACGGCCGCCCGCAGGCCCTCCTCGGTCGCGTCCTCGCCCAGCAGCACGCGGGTGCCCAGCGCCTTCGCCTCGTCGCGCGTCGCGGGCAGCCGCGCGAGGCGCGACCCGCGCACGCCCGTGGGCCCCGTCGCGGTCGGGTAGGCGGGGTCGCCCAGCGCGAGCACGCCCTCGCCGCGCAGCGCGCGCTCGTCGGCGAGGCGCGTGAGGACCGTGCCCGAGGGGACGTAGGAGACCGTGACGTCGCGCAGGAGCGCCGCGAACGGCACGAGCGCGAGCGCGCCCGCCGGCGAGACGACGACGTGCCGCGCGGTCGCGGGGAGCGCGAGCGGAGCGACGACGAGCCGTGCGAGCGCGGCGCCCGCCTCCGTCGGGTCGGCCTCCGGCTCCGAGGGGACGAAGGCCTCCGCCGCCGCCGTGACGGCGGCCGTCGGCCCGAGGGCGACGATCCGCGCCGCGTCGTGCGTGACGACGAGCGCCCTCGCTTCGTCGGTGGGAAGGTCGTACACGACGAGCGCCTCGTCCTGCGCCAGCGCCGCGCGGACCTCGTCGAGCGACGCCACGGCGCCGGTCACGAGGTCGGCGCCGGCCTTGGCCTCGCGCTGGATGCGCGCGATGACCGCGGAGACGCGCTCGCGCGCCGCGTCGAGGGCCGCGCGGCGTGCCCGCGCGGTGGCGAGGTCGGGGGCGGCGTCGAGGGCGCGGCGGGCCGCGGCCTCGTCGGCGCGGGCACGACCCTCGGCGGCGCGGAGCTCCGCCGGGACCGCCGCGCCCCACAGCGCGTCGCGCGACGCGAGCCCCTCGACGAGCGCACCGGCGCGGCCGCTCTCGACGAAGAACGCGAAGGCGTCGGCGTCGCCCTTCGTCGCCGCCGCCTTCGCGCCGACGTCGTAGAGGAACGCGAGCGGGCGCCGGGCGAACGCGCCTTCCTCCGCGCCCAGCCCGCGCGCGCTCTCCGCCACGCGCTCGACCGCGCGCCGGGCGAGCGCGACCGCGCCGGCCGGGTCGCCGGCCTGCGCGCGAGCGCGGGCGAGCAGCCCCAGCGCGTTGGCCTCCTCGCGGCGCTCGCCGCGCCGCTCGAACCCCTCGAGCGCGGCCTCGAGCGCCGCGGTGGCCTTGCTCGTGTCGCCCAGCGCCGCCAACGTCACGCCCAGCTCGCGCAACGCCGACGACTCGGCGCGCGCGTCGCGCAGCTCGGCGGCTTCCCGGCGCGCCTGCTCGAGGAGCGGGAGGGCGGCCGCAGGGCCCTCGAGGTCGCGCGTGACGATGCCGGCGTTGAGGCGGGCGTTGGGCACGCCGGCCCGCGTGCCCGCCGCCGCGAACGCCTCGAGGGCACGTTGGAAGCACGCCCGCGCCGAGGCGAAGTCCCCTTCGGCGTGGTCGATCGCGCCGACGTTGGTCCACGTGATCGCGACCCCGTCCCGGTCGCCGAGCGCCTCGAAGTCCTCGCGCGCCCCGTCGAGCAACACCCGTGCGCGCTCCAGCTCGCCGAGCGTCGAGCGGATCGCCGCCATGTTCACGCGGACCGCCGCGGCGGCCGACCGGTTCCCAGTCCGTTCGTGGACCGCGAGCGCCTCCTCGAGCACGGTCAGCGCCCGGGCGGGGTCCCCTCGCGCGGCGAGCGCGCCGGCGAGGTTGCTCCGGGTGATGGCCGCGTCGGACTGGTTGTTCGCGCGGTCCTGGATCGCCAGCGCCCGACGGAACTGCTCGACGGCGACGTCGAGGTCGCCGAGCGCCCGGTGGACGAGCGCCGAGGTCGTCAGCATCGAGGCCAGCGGGAGCGGGCCCGGGGACGCCTCGAGGACCGGGATCGCCTTCGACAGCTCGTCGAGCGCCTCCGGGTAGCGGCCCCGGAGGTAGAGCACGCCGGCGAGGATGCCGCGCGCGGACGCGACGTCGTCCGGCGTCGAGAACTCGGTCACCTCGGCCAACGTCGTGCGCGCCGTGCGCTCGGCCTGCTCGTAGTCGCCCTGGTCGCGGTGATGGCCCGTGATCTCGCCGAGGGCGCGCGCGGCCGCGACGCGGTCGCCCATCGAGAGCAGCTCCGCGCGGAGCTGGGTCCACTGCTCGAGCGCGACCGCGTGCTCGCCCCGGATCCCGTGCGCCCGCGCGATCGCGCTGCGGGCCCCGACCGCCTGCTCGCGGTCGCCGAGCGCGACGAAGGTCGCGAGCGCCTTCTCGAGCTCGACGAGCGCCGCCTTGGGGTCGCCGAGCGCGGTCATCGCTTCGCCGACGCACTGCGTGGCGGCGGCCGTTTCGCGCGTCAGCCCGACCGAGGCGAACCCGGCGGCGGCGCGACGGTAGAGCCCGAGGGCGTCCCCGAGCGCGCCCGTCTCGAGCAGCGTCCCGGCGGCGTAGAAGCGGGCCGTCGCGGCGGTGGTCCCGTCCCCGCGCCGCTCGGCGAGGTCGGCGAGGCGGCGACGTGCGGCCACCGACTCGTTCGCGAGGCGCGCGTCGGCCGCCGCCGCCCCCGCGTAGTCGAGGGCGGACATCGCCCGCGCGACCCAACCGAGCGCCTCCGCGGCCTCCGCCGCCGCGAGGAACTCCGGGAGCGCGCCGGCGGAGTCGCCGTGGCGACCGAGGGCGATCCCGCGGCCCATCGCGAGTCGGACGGCGAGCACGTCCTTCAAGGGGCGCGGCTCGGGCGGCTCGAAGAGCCTGCGTGCGTCGTCGACGCGCTGCGCCCCCAACGCGAGGTTGGCCGCCGCGAGTCGCTCCCGTCTTGCGGCGTCGTCCGTCGAGGGCCTGCGGGCGGCGACGTAGGCGGGCAGCGCGTCCACGTCGAGGCGGGGCGCGGCGACGGCGAACGCGCGGGCCTCGTCGGCGTGGCCGTCGAGGAGCAGCGTCTCGGCGACGGTCCACGGGTCGGGCTCGTCGGCGGCGGCGAGCCGCTGCAGCGCCGTGGCGTCCTTCGCCGCCACGGCGGCGAGCACCGCCTCCGCCGCGACGACCTCCGGCGGGCGCCGCGGCGACGTGGGGGGCGCGGGCGCGACGGGCGGCGTGGGCGGCGCGTCCTGCGCGGCGGCGCACGGCGCGAGCGCGACCACGAGGCACCACGGGATCCATCGTCGCATCGGGACGCCCTCCGGGCCGCGGGAGGATACTCGCCGCGGCCACGAAACGTGCGACGGGTCACTCCGCCGCCGGCGTCACCTCGAACACCGCGGACGACCCGACCTCGCCGAGGCCCCGGCCGCGCGGGGCCGCGACCTGGACGTGGAGCCACCGCTTGCCGTCGATGCGCTCGACGAGGGCGACGAGGCGATCGGCCTCGATGGGCGTGGCGTCCGCGCCCGCGGCGCGCGCTCGCACGTCGAACGCCGTCGCGGCCACGTCGCTCACGTCCACGGTCGCGCGGATCCGCTCGTGGCCGCCGCCGACGCCGTACAGGTCCCACTGCGCCCACGTCTTCGCGCGCACGCGCGCCGCGACGACGAACCCCGTCGCACCCGTCGCAGGCGGCGTGCGATCGACCACGACCGCGGGATCGACGTGCTCGCGCGCGAACGGCGACAGCGCCGGGTCACCGTAGAGCGCGCGGTTCATGGCGCCGCCGGTCATGGCCTCGCCGACGTCCACCGGGCCGCCACCGGGCTCGTAGAGGCCGGGGGACGGGGCGCGTCCGGTCGCGATCGCGACCTCGTCCCACGTGGAGCGGACGACGTCGCCGAGGTCGAGGCGGCGTTCGAACGCCGCCTCCGCCTCGACCAGCGTCGCGTACCCGTGGTTGGGCCCCAGCGGCGCGACGAGCGCGACCGCGCCCGCGTCGAGGATCGCCGCGCCCACCGAGCGACCGGGCGGCACGACGTAGGCGGTCGCGCGGTCCACCGTGCCGAACGTCGAGACGATGTCGCCCTCGACGAAGACGCGGTGGATCGACCCGCTGTGGCAGACCCCGTCCCACACGACCGTCCCGCGCAGGTTCATGCGGCGGAAGAGGTCCGCCGTCGCGCGCGGCATCTCGCCGCGGGGGTCCCCTCCCACGCGCGCGGGGTCGAAGGGCCAGTGCTTGGAGCGGTCGGCGTTGCGACGGTCGGAGAACAGCCACGTGCCTTCGGGGTCGCCGCAGCCCGCGAACGTGACGACGCCGCCGCCCTCGAGCTGCGCGGCGGTCCGTCGTGCGAACGCGAGGGCGTCCCCGTCGGTCTCACGGCACGGCCAGTAGACCGTGCGGCCGGTCCACCCCGCACGCCGCGCCGTCGGGTCGCCCGCGGCCTCGACCACGAAGCCCGGGCTCGCGCTCGCCACCGAGACCGACGTCCACCGACGGGCCACGCCCGCGGCCTCGAGCGCCTGCGCCCGCTCGACCATCGCCGTCGGCGTCGTCGCCGCCGTGGCGGTGAGGAAGCCGAACGAGAGGTCCATGAACGGGTCGTCGTCGAGGCGCGCGGCGAGGCGCAAGAACCGTCGCTGCGCGTTCACGTCGATCTCGTCGGCGGGGAGCATCAGCGCGACGCGCCGCGCGCCGAGCTCGCGCAGGCGCGGCACGATCCGCTCGGGCGCGGTCGGGTCGAATCCCGTGACGAGGGTGCCCTTGCGCCACGCGGCCAGCCGACGACCGGCGACGACGAACGGGTCGTCGGGTGCCGAGCGGCTCGTCAGCACGACGTAGGCCGTGCCGTCGTGGCCCGTGGGCGGGACGACCGCGTGCGCTTGGAGTGGGCGCACGGCCGACGTGGGGGCCTCGGGCGCGCGCGGCGCCGGTGCCGGCGGGGACGCCGCAGGCGGCGCCGCCGGGGCGGGCGTCGCAGGCGGCGCGTCGGCGGGCGCCGTGCGCGAGGCGTCGGCCGTCGGGCCCGGCACGACGCGGTCGGGCAGCGAGGCGACGGGGTCCGCCGCGCGCGCGAGCGTCGCCGCGCGCAGCAGCGCGAGCCCCTCGCCCGACGCACCGAGCATCAGGCTCACGCCGTGGTAGACGACGCCCTTCTCGTCGGGGTGGTCGTAGTTCGTCCAGCGGCGGCCGACGGCGTCGGACTTCGAGAGCGCGAGGAGGCGATCGGCGAGCCCGAGCGCATACGCCCGGTGCGTCGGGTCGTCCGTCCGACGGGCGAGGTCCACGAAGAAGTCGAGCAGCCCCGCGATCCCGCAGCAGAGGCTGGGAGAGTAGAACGCCGTGCCAGCCACCGCCGGTCGCTCGGCCATCGCCCACGCCGCCGCGCGACGCGCCGCGTCGAGCCACGTCGCGTCCCCGGTCAGCGCGTGGAGCGCGAGCAGCGCGCGCCCGGTGCCCGCCGGCCCGTGGCACCATCCCTCGAGGAACACCTCCTCGTGGCCCGGGAGATAGTGGCTCCACGCGAGCGTGGTCTCCGTCCGCCGCGCGTGGGCGAGCAGCCAGCGCCCGCCGGCGAGGGCCGCGTCGCGACAGGTCGCGTCACCCGTCGCGAGCGCGACGCGCGCCAACGCGTACACGACGCCCGCGGTGCCGTGCGAGAACCCCGGGTAGTGACGGGCCGACGTCCGCGCCGACGGCCACCACAGGCGCGGCTCCGTCGCCGAGGCGTCGCTCGCGTCCGGGACGCCGCGACGCGCGAGCGCTCGTCCGGCACGGACGGCCGCGTCGGCGAACCGCCGCATCGCCGCGACGGGTTCGTCCGCGTCGTCGAGCGCGAGGAGCGCCAGCACCGTGCCGGCGGCGCCGGCGATCACGTCGTACCCGTCGTCCCACAGCCTGTCCTCGTCGCCCCGCGGGAGGCGGGCGACCACGTCGTCGCCGAGGCGGCGCGCGCCGTCGAGCGCCTCGCGGTCGCGGCGGAGCGTCCATCGGACGAGGAGCGCCGCCGCGACGCCGGCGTCGCCGGTGTAGAGGCCTGCGCGCCCCGGGCGGTCGCGCGGGGCCCGGGGCGCCGTCAGGAGGCCCGCTGCCGTCCGGTCGGCGAGCGCCCGCAGCGCCGGGTCGTCGAGGACGTGACCCGCGTTCTCGAGGAAGACGAGCACGCCGGCGCTGCCGGCGTAGAGCGGCGACGTCGCGACCTCGTCGGGCGCCTCCGCGTACTCGGGAAACGTCGCCGGGCCGTCGCCGTCCGCGGGGCGCGCCTGCCTCGCGACCCACCGCGCCGTCTCCCGCGCGGCGGAGAGCAGACGCTCGTCCGCCGACGGTTCGCCTGCGGCCGCGGGCGTCCGAGCCGACGTCACGGTCGCCACGGTGACGAGGAGGAGGGCGACCCTGATCGTGCGCATCGCGGGGCTCCGCGTCGGGCGCCCGCATCGTAGCCCGCCGCATTCACCAGCCGGCGAGGTCGGGGCAGCGTCCTCGGCCCGGGCGTGGGCGGGCGCCTTCGGTCGTGCGGTGCCGCCTGCCGATACCATCCCCGGTGTCCCTCGCGGAGGCGGGCTGAACGTGCGCACGGCCGTCCTGTTCCTCGTCGGCGCGCTGCTCGGCGCGGTCGTCGGCGGCTTCGCCGTCCGCGCGATCGGCGGGCACGACCGCTCGGCGAGCGGCGGCGGCGACCTCTTGGCCGAGCTCCCCTCGCCGGGGTCGCCCTTGGCGAGCGCGGGGGCCCCCGCGAAGGGGCCGCTGCCGAAGCACGCCGCACGCGTGCTCGGCGCGGTCGAGACCGCGCGTCCGGGCGACGCACAGGCGAGGACGCGGGGGCTCACCCTGCTCGCCGGCCTGTCCGCCCTCGGGGGCGACGAGGCGACGTTCCTGCGGCTCGCCACCGAGGCGCTGTCGCGCGGGCTCCCGCTCGCGCGCCTGCTCGACGCGGTGCGCGAGTTCCCCGTCGAGCGCCGCGGCGCGCTCCTCGTCGCGCTCCTCGACGCCGCGCCCGGCCCGACGGAGGGCGCGGCCGAGGTGGCGCGGATGCTCGCGGAGTCCGGGCAGGGCGCCCGCGCGCTCGCCCTCGTTCGCGAGGCGCTCCCGCGCGCGGGCGACCTCGACCCCGCCCTCGCGCGGTGGCTCGTCCGGCTCGATCCCGACGGTGCGGCCGCGTACCTGCTGTCGCTCGAGGGGTCGGAGACGTGGGACGCCAGCCGCCTGGCCACGCTGCGCGGCCTGCTCGCTGAGGCCGGACAGGAGGCTGCGCTGCTCACGTTCGTGCAGCGGGCGCTCGAGGAGCGGCCCGGCGACCACGGGACGCTGCGCCTCCTGCGCCGGCTCGACCCGACGGCGGCGGCGGCGCAGGTGGACGCGATGCTGCGCAAGAACCCGTCCGATCCCTGGGCGTGGTCGTTCCTCGGCGAGCTGCGCAAGGAACAGGGGGACACCGCCGCCGCGTTCGACGCGTACCGCCGGGCGGCCGAGCGCGACCCGTCCCGCAGCACGTTCCGCGAGCTGCTGCGCCTCGACCCCGCGCGAGGGCTCGAGCTCGTGCTCACAGCGACGAAGGACTCGGTCGACGACGAGATGATCGGGGCCCAGGCCGAGGCGTACGCGCAGGCGGGACGCACGGCCGAGGCGGTGGCGGCGCTCCTGCGAGCGCACCAGCACGATCCCGAGGACGGCGAGTGGATCGCCCGGCTCACCGAGCTCGATCCCGCGGCGGCGGTCGAGGTCGTGGGACGGCGGGTCCTCGCGGCCCCCGAGGCGGCGAGCGCCCGCTGGATCGGGCGCTACGCGCGGGCGCTCGAGGCCGCGGGGAAGGGGGAGGACGCGTTCGCGCAGTTCCTCGAGGCCCACCGTCGCGACCCCGACGACGACGAGTGGCAGCGGTCGATCGCGCGGCTCGACCCCGCACGCGCGGTCCCGGTCCTCGAGGCCCACGCCAAGGCGCGACCCGGCGACGCCTCCGGGCGTGGGGCGCTCGGGCTCGCGCTCGCCGCGTCCGGCCGTCGCCCGGAGGCGATCGAGCAGCTCGACGCCGCGCTCGCGGGTGGCGACGTCAAGCGCTGGTACCCGGCGCTCGCCGAGCTCGCCCCCGACCGCGCGGTCGACGGGCTCCGTCGCCGGGCCGAGGCAGAGGGCGACCGGGCGTCGCTCTACGGGATGCTCGGCACCGCGCTCCGCGAGCGCGGCGACCTGGCGGGCGCGCGGGCGGCGTTCGACCGCGCCGCGGAGCTGGACCCGGCGGACCGCGCGTGGGCGAAGGCCCTGAGCGAGCTTCGCTGACGGGCAGCGCCTGACGGGCGGGGCGTCGCGTCCGATGGACGCGCTCGGCGCGGGGTGTCGATTTCGTGCGACATGCCCACGGTCCCACAAGGGCTTGCGACCGCGGCACACCACGTGCGGCGACCGGGCCGGTTCCGTCGATCGGGCCCGCCACCAGCGATGGCGTCACCCGCCTCGACGAGGGAGGGAGTTCGTCCATGCGTGATCCGATCGACCCGGCCTCGGCCGCCTTCTCGCGCCGTGCCGCGCTGCGGCGCCTCGGGCTCGGCGCCGCCGCGTTGTTCGCGGCGCCGTCCATCCTCATCCTGAGCGAGCGCGAGGCTCGCGCCGGCGCCTGCGCGCCGAAGCCGGTCAAGCCGGGGTGCACGCCGCCCCCGCCCCCGCCGCCCTGCCCGCCGCCGCCGCCGCCGTCGGGCTGCAAGCCGCCGAAGTCGGGTTCGAAGTCCTCGTCGAAGTCGAGCTCGAAGTCGTGCTCGTCGTCGAAGTCGCGCTCGGGCTCGAAGTCGTCGTCGAAGTCGCGGTCGGGTTCGAAGTCGTCGTCGAAGTCGTGCTCGTCGTCGAAGTCGCGGTCGGGCTCGAAGTCGTCGTCGCGGTCGTGCTCGTCGTCGAAGTCGCGCTCGAGCTCGAAGTCGCGCTCGCGGTCCGGCTCGAAGTCGTACTCGCGCTGCTAGGCGGCTCCCGCCGCTCGCCTCGGCGAGCTCGGTCCCGGTCGGCGCCCGCCCCCCGAGGGCGTGGCGCCGGCCGGTCCTCTCGGGCCGTCCTGCGGCCCCGTCGCCGCTTCGTCCCGCGTCGCGGTGCCGCGGCGGGCCTCCGACGGCTTGCCGCCCCGACGAGGGCCCCGATGATGGCGGGCGAGCCCCCTCGTGACGCCCCCGCCCGTCCCCTCCGTCCGCTGCGTCCGATTCGGTCCGCTCCCGCAACCGGTGCGGTTCGTCGGCTGCGACGACCTGCTCGACGCGACGCGCACGATCTTGCGCGGCTGGCGTGTCACCCGCGTCGCGCGCGGCCGGGCGGTGGCGCCTGCGATCCGCGTCCGCCGGACCGCCGACGGCTATCGTCGCGTGTCGAAGTGGCAGGACCGCCCCTCCCGCGTCCGGGAGAAGTTTCGCCGGACGCTGGTCGAGGCGCTCTGCGGGCTCCACTCCGAGCTGCTCGACTGGTACGTCGAGGAGCACCCGGACACGCTCTTCGTCCACGGCGCCGCGGCGCGCTTCGGCCGCCGTCTCGTGGTGTTCCCCGCGCTCGCGTACGCGGGCAAGAGCACGCTGACGGTCCATCTCGCGCAGCGCGGCCGCCAGGTCTGGTGCGACGACGTGCTCCCGATCGACCCGCGGACGCGGCGGGGCCTCGCGCTGGGCATCGTGCCACGGCTGCGCCCGCCGCTGCCCCCGAGCGCGAGCGCGGCGTTCCTCCGGTTCGTCGAGGCGCGGCGGGGCCACGAGCGGCGGGACCGTCTCTACGTGAACCTCCGTCGCGGCGAGATCGCCCCGTGGGGCGCGACGGCGCCGGTGGGGGGGATCGTCCTCCTCGAGCGGCAGCCGTCGGGGCCAGCGGTGCTCGAGCCGGTGGAGCCCGCGGATGCGCTCGAGAAGGTGATCCTCCAGAACTTCGCCCGCGAGGTGCCCGCGCTCCGGATCCTCGACACCCTCGAGCGCGTGGTGCGCACGGCGCGCTGCTACCGCCTGCGCTACGCGAAGACCGAGGATGCCGGCGACCTCCTCGACGGGGCGTTCCTTCCGCCGCGAGCCCGCGGCCGCCGTCGTCCTTCGCGGTCCCGCCGATGAGCGCGCGCTACCGACGGCACCCCGGGGCGGCCGAGCGTCGCGTCGGGGACGCGCTGTTTCTCGCGCAGCGCGACCGCGGGAGCCTGTACCGGCTCAACCCGACGGTCGCGGCGCTGTGGAACCTCCTCGCGACGCCCGTGACGCTGCAGGAGGCGGTCGAGGTGTTCGTGCAGGCGTTCCCGTCGGAGCGCCGGGCCCGCCTCGCGCACGACGTCGAGATGATGCTCGACGACCTCGTCGAGGAGGATCTCGTCGAGCGGTTCGAGGGCTGAGCGGGGCCCGTCGCGTCGTCGGTGGGACTCCGCGCCCGGCGGCCCGGCAACGGCCCCGACCGCGGGTCGTCGCTCGGCCGTCGCACGAAGCCCTTCCCCGTTCGTGGGCAACCCGCGCTCAGTACGGCGCCTCGAGCGACGCGTACTGCAGCGTCGTCGCGTCGAAGAGGCACCGCGCGTCGCCGAGCCCGCTCCGCGTCACGGGCGCCGCCCAGAGACGACCGCCGCTGGCGTAGACGACCCGGCGGCGCGGCGCGTCCACGTCGGCCCACTCCCAGTCGGGCCGTTCGGTGCGCGTCCCGTCGCGCGCGACGAGCGCGTGCTCCTCGTAGTAGCAGCCGCGGCCTTCCCGTCGCGGTCCAGCGGTCCCGTGGTGATGCTTGACGAGCACGAGGCCGTGGCCCGCCGGCTTCTCGAACACGCCGACGTCGTGGTGCCCCTTCGTCCCGATCGTGGTCTGGCCCGTCTTCGTCCAGCCGTCGCGCCGAAGCCGCGGGTAGTAGACGCCGCGGTCCTCCGTCGTGGGCGACGTCGCGCCCGGCGCCGTGGCGACGACCCGGAAGCGCGACGTCGGCGACCGTCCCTCCGCACCGCGGGCCCAGAGCGTGCGATCGTCGAGGAAGAGGCCGCCGCCGTACCACGTGTCGTCGAAGGGCCAGAACGCGACGGCCTTGAGGTGCGGCGTCCGCGACACGGCCGTGTAGGCCTCGCTCTCGCCGCGCGCGACCCGACGGCCGTCGAAGGCGAAGTAGACGAAGTGGACGCCGTCGGGGGACAGGTCGCAGCGCGCCTCGTAGACGCGCGCCTTGACCCACTGGCCGACCTCGAAGGCGTCGCGCCGTCGGTCCCACCCGACGGTGCAGGTGAGCGTCGCGCGCACGCGGGCGACCACGATCGCGCGGTCCGACTCGCGCGCGAGGATCGCGTGCAGGCGCGGCGGGACGACGCGGGGAGGCATGGCCGGCGATCCTAGCCCGCCGAGTTCACGAGAGGCGAGGCCGGTCGAGCCCCGACCTCGCCGGCTCGTGAACTCGGCGGGCGGGCCCGCCGAGTTCACGAAAGGCGAGGCCGGTCGAGCCCCGAACGCACGTCAGGCCCCGGTCGGGGCGCGCGGATGGCGCCCTCGGCGGCCGCCCCGGGCGCCCGCTCACTGGCCGGTCGAGCGCAGCGTCTCGAGCTCGACGAAGGGCCGTCCGTCGGCCTCCGCGCCGTAGGTGAGCAGCGCGAGGTCCTCGCGGTCGTCGCCGTCGAAGTCCCCCGCGACGACGCGGATCGGGGCACCGCGCCCGACCGGCAGCCGCACCGCGTACTGCGACGGGGTGCCGTGGCGGACGAGGTAGAGCCGCAGCTCGCCGGTGCCGGGATGGACGGCGATCACCGCGACGTCGGGCTCAGCGCGGAGGTCGCGACGCACGGGGACCATCGCCACGCACTGCGTGAAGCCGTCGTCGAGGTCCACGCGCTGGGACGTGCTGAGCACGAAGCTGTTGTTCGCGTCGCGCGGGTAGATCGAGACCTGCGGCGCCGGCACGGTCGAGAACACCGCGACGAACTCGGGCCACTGCGGCGACGACGCGATCATCTCGGTCGCGGAGCCGTCGGTGGAGAAGCTGGTCGTCAGGTCGAGGTTGCCCGTCCCGTCGTTGAGCAGGATCGAGATGCGGCCCGACTGCTGCATCGCGAGCACGTCGGGCGACCCGTCGGCGTCCACGTCCGCCGTCGTGACCGCGGCGAAGAAGGACACGACGGGCAGGAAGTCCACCAGCGGCGGGCCGAACGCGTCCGGGCCCGTCGCGAGCAGCACGACGATCCCCACGCCGTGGTCGCCCACGACGAGGTCGTCGTAGGCGTCGCCGTTCATCTCGGCGACGGTGGCCGACGTCGCGTGGGTGCCCAGCGCCACGGGTGCGGCCACCCACGGGGCGAAGGTGCCGTCGCCCTCGCCGTGGAACACGAGCGCGAAGGTCTGCACGCCGTCGTCGCGGAACACGACGACGTCGAGGAACGGATCGAGGTCGAAGCGACCGACGACCGGCGACGGCGCCGTCACGTCCCGGTCCGTGCCGCCGACACTGGGGAAGCCGTACGTGAAGCGACCGCTCCCGTCGCCGAAGGCCGCTTGCACGGCGAAGGGCGAAGGTCCTTGGCCCGTCCCCGCCGGCGTCCCGACGAGCAGGAGGTCCCGCTCGCCGTCGAGGTCCACGAAGCCCCCGAACAGCCGGTCGGGGATGACGTCGAACCGCCCGGCGGTCGGCCCGAGCACGAACGGCGCGTCGGTCGCGCCCGAACCGTGGCCGCCTCCACCGCCGCCGCACGCGATCAGGACCGCCGACACCACCGCGGACGCGAGGGAGCGACGCATGGTCCGTCTCCACCGCTCGGTGCGGCCCTTCCGCCCGGCGGCTTCAATCGTACGTCGGCGTCGGTCCTCGCCGCGGGGGAAGCGGGGCGCTGCGGCGCCGCAACGGAAGCGTTGCAGGCCGGGCGCGCACCGCTCCGCCGGGCCGACGCCTACGTCGCGGCCTTGGCGGCGGCGAGCGCGGCGTCGTAGGACGGCTCCTTCGTGATGTCGGCGACGTACTCGACGTGGCGGAGCGTGCCCGCGCGGTCCACGACGAACACGGCGCGCGCGAGGAAGCGCGTGAGCGGGCCCGAGGCGATCGTCACGCCGTAGGCGTCGCCGAAGGCCGTCGCTCGGTGGTCGGAGAGCGTGCGCACCGCGGACACGCCCGCCGCGCCGCACCAGCGCTTCTGCGCCATCGGGAGGTCCACGCTGATCGTGTCGATCGCGACGCCGGGCAGCTGGCCGGCCTCGGTGTTGAAGCGGCGGGTCTCGAGGTCGCACACCGGCGTGTCGAGCGAGGGCACCGTGGAGAAGATGCGCACCTTGTCCGCCGGGCCGCCGACCTTGACCGTCGCGAGCGACGCGTCCACGACCTCGGCCACCGGCGCGCGGTCGCCGACCTTGAGCGCGGGGCCGCGCAGGTCCACGGGGTTGCCCTTGAGCTGGGTGGCGCCGGCACGGATCGCGGGGGACGACATCGAGGCCTCCTCGGGAGAAGTGGGGACGACGGGCGCGAGGGTAGCCGGGCCCGGCGCGTGGGGCCTCCCGTGCGCCGGGCGGATCGAGCGGGCGCGCGGTAGCATCGCGGCGATGCGCCCTTCGCGTCGGGTCCTCTCGCTGTCGCTGCTGTCGATCGCCGCCGTCGCCGCGCCCGCCGTGCGCCCGCGGCCCTCGGCCGCCGAGGACGCGAAGGCGCCGGCGCTGCCCGCCTGGAAGAAGGGCGTGCAGGAGGGCACCGTCACGATCGACGGTCAGGCGGAGCGTTTCGTCGCGCTCGTGCCGGCGACGTACTCGCCCAAGAAGCCCTGCCCCGCCGTGCTGCTGCTCCACGGCAACGGCGGCAAGGCGGCGGACTTCCTCACCCATGTCAAGTCGTTCGCGGGCAAGAACCCGCCCCTGCTGATCGCGCTCGAGCGCTGCGACAACCAGCAGAGGGCGGAGGGCTACGCGCCGAAGTACCTCGAGGCGCTCCGCGGCCAGTTCGCGCTCGCCGACGGGAAGCTGTTCGCGATCGGCTTCTCGGGCGGCGGGTTCCGCCTCTGGGACGACGTGGTGTGCAAGGCGGAGGAGGCCACCAAGTTCCGCGGGCTCGTGCTCGTGGGCTCGGCCAAGCAGAGCTTCGACCCGCCCGACAAGCCCACCCCGGCGCCCACCGTCGTCCTCGTCGGCGACCCTGCCGACCCGAACTTCAAGGACACCGCGCCCGCCGCCGAGAAGGCGCTGGGGGAGAAGGGCTACGAGACGATCGTCCTCGAGCACGGCGCCGGCCACTCGATGCCGCCCGCCGAGATGAAGGACGTGTTCGCCTGGATCGACGCCCTGCTCGCGGGCAAGAAGCCCACGCTCGCCACGCGCCGGGCGGGCGGCGACCCGGCGAAGCGATAGGAGCCCGCCTCGGGGACGGGGGCCGCGGGGCCGCGGTGCCAGGAACGTTGTTTTCACGCCGCGTGAAAACAACGTTCCTGGCACCGCCCTCGTCGTCGTTCGTGCGTCGTCCGGGCGGACGGGCGGAGCCGGAGGGGGCCGCCGCCGCCCGGGCCCGGCGCGGGCCCCGGGGCGAGGGTCGTCCGGCGCCAGCGCTCGGGTGGGGCTCGGGCGGGCGCGGCGACGGTCGGGTAGGCTGCGCGCGCCATGGAGCGAAGGACCCGGCTCGCCTCCCTCGTCGTGCTGCTCGCGCTCGTCGTCGCGGGCCGAGGCGTCGTCGCGGGCCCGTCGCTCACCGAGGGGATGCGCACGCTCGTCGTGACCGACGTCGCCTCCGACGGCGAGTGGCCGATGCAGGACGGCTGCGCCGCGCGCACGCGGGCCACGCGGACGCGCTTCCCGGCGGGGGAGCTCGAGGTCGCGTGGCGGTTCGAGGCGAAGGCGCCGATCGCCGGCGACCCGTGCGTGAGCGGCGACCGCGTCTACGTCGGCACGGTGGCGGACGACGGCGGGGCGTCGTGGCTCGACGTGCTGCGGCTGTCCGACGGCAAGCCCGTCGTCGCGCCCCGAAAGCACGCGCACGGGCGTCCCGTGCGCCCGGCGGCGTGGCGCGACGTCGTCGTCGTGCCCGCCGCCGACGGCGGCCTCGAGGCGCTGCGCGTCGCGCACGACGTCGGCCGGCTCGCCTCGCTGGGCACGTTCGCCGGCGAGGGCGACGTCGCGGTCGTGGACGGCGACGTCGTCGTGGTCGCGGGCGACGTCGTCGAGCGGCGACGGCCCGGCGCCCCCGAGGCGCGCTGGTCCGCGCGGCTCGTCGCCCCGGCCGCGAGCCCGCCGACGGTGCGCCACGGGACCGTCTACGTCGTGACCTCCGGCCCGCGGGAGGGGTTCGTCGGCACGCGGTCGCAGCTCGAGACGTTCTCGTTCGCCGACGGGAGCCCGCGCGGCTCCGAGCTGCTCGGCTGGGACGCGCAGCCGGACTCGCGTGCGGAGAGCCGCGTCGTCGCCGGCGAGCGCGAGCTCTTCGTGCTGCACCCGCGCGGCGTCGCGCTCAAGGACGGGTCCTCGGCGTCGGGGCTGCGCCTCCCGGTCGGCGGGAGCACGCTCGGCGAGGCGGCGCCGATCGCGCTCGCCTCCGTGCCGGTGGCCTGGGGCCCGTCGGCGCTCGTCGCGTACCGCACGAGCGCCCGCGACGAGCTCGTGCTCGCGCGCAGCGACCCGGCGCGCGTCAAGGACCCCCAGCCCGGCGCGTGGCACTACGTCCTGCTCGCGTCCACGAAGGTCCACCTCGAGCTCCTCGAAGGCACCGCGCCGTGGGTCGTGGCCGACGGCGTCGCCGACGTCCCGCGCGGCCGCTTCGAGGTCGCCTCGGGGCGGGTCGTCACGGTGCGCCCGACCGCCCGCGAGGCGCGCCTCGTGCCGGCGCGGGAGACGTTGCTCGCCGTCGAGGGGCGCGCGCTCGTCGCCTACCGGCGGCCGCGGGCCGCGCTCGCGGCGGCGGCCGCCGCCGCGGTGGGCCCGCGCCTGCCCGACACCACGGCGGCGCCGCTGACGCTCCCGGGCGGCGTGCTCGTGACGCGCGACGGGACCGCACGCGCGGGCGACCTCGCCTGGGACGCCGCGTCCCGCGCGCTGGTGCTGGGCAAGGAGAAGGTGGCCGAGGCCGACGTCGGCCTCGTGGTGGACCGCGAGGGGCGCCTCGTCCACGGGCCCGAGCCCGCGTTCGTCGTGCGCCACCTCCCCGCGACTGTCGTCGCGCGCACCCGCGCCGAGTGGCTGTCGCTGGCGCGCAAGGCCGTCGCCACGCGCTCCGCCCCGACGCTGCGCGTCGCGGTGGACGACCTCGCGGCCCGCGGCGGGCGCCCCGACGACCTCCTCTCGTTGCGCAAGGAGCTCGCCCGGCTCGAGAAGCCGCAGGGCGCGCCGCCCAAGCCGGTGCCGGCCAAGATCGCCGAGGTCGAGGCCGCGCGCGCGGCGCTGCTCGCCACCGAGCGCGGCGCGCTCGAGCGGGCCGTGGTCGCGCTGCCGGAGGACACGCCGCTCGGCTACCGGGGCCCGCTCCTGCGCGCGGTGCTCGCGGAGCAGCCCACGCACGCGGGGACGGCGGCGTGGCTGCGCGCACGGCTGCCCGCGGGCTTCGACCCCGGGGCCGAGGTGTCGCCGCTGGACTGGCTCGACCTCGTCGAGGCCACCGCCCAGACGCCGCTGCGCGTGATGGAGCGCAAGCCCGACGGGCCGGGCCTCTCGATGGAGGACCGCGTGTACGGCTCGCTGCGCCACCAGTGGCGGCCCGACCTCGTCGCGCTGCGCAGCGAACGCCTGCTGCTGCTCACCCCGGTCGCGCGCCCGAGCCGCATCGCCCGCTCGCTCTCGCTCGGCGAGCTCGTCTGCGCGACGCTCGACGCGCTGTTCGAGGTCCGCTCCGACGAAGCCAAGTCCGCCGAGCCGCTCTACGTCCAGCTCTTCGAGTCGAAGGACGAGTACCTCGCGAAGTCGGTCGGGCCCGGCGCGAGCCGCGCCGAGCGCGAGGCCGGGCGCGCGTGGCTCGCGTGGACCGCCGGCCACTACGACCTCGAGGCGGGGCTCTCCCGCCTCTACGTCCCGCCGGGCGACGACCGCTTCGACGGCGTGCTCGAGACGCTCGCCCACGAGCTCACGCACCACTGGCTCGACCAGCGCATGCCGATCCCCGCGGGCGAGAAGCGCGTCCGCTACGCCGCGAGCTCGCCCTGCTACTTCCTCGAGGAGGGGTTCGCCACGATGGTCGAGGAGCTCGTCTTCGACCTCGAGGCGCGCACCTTCTCGACCTCGAACCCGCGCGCGGACAGCCTCGACGTCGTCGCGCACGCGGACCGGCTGCTCCCGTGGGCCCAGCTGCTCGAGACGAGCGCGCTCGGCTTCGAGCGCCTCTCGCCGGAAGAGGTGCACGAGGTGCCCTGCCGCTGGACGCTGGGGATGCACCGCACGCTGAGCGACGTGAACCTCTTCTACGCGCAGGGGGCCGCGGTGTGCCACTGGATGTGGAACGCCGACGGGGGCAAGCGCCGCGCGCTGCTGCGCGAGTGGGTCCGCGACCTCCACCGGGCGCGGCTGAGCAAGGGCGAGGCGATGCGGCGTCTCGGCATGACGCCCGCGGAGGTCGGGGCGGCGGTCGTCGCGTGGGCGCGCGCGACGAGCGCGCCGGGCAAGTGAGGCCCGCCGCGGCGCCCCGGGACCCGCGCCCGGCCCACGGGTATCCTGCGGCCATGGACGCGCCCGAGAACTGGCTCCTCTGCACCCGCCTGCGCACGCTGCGCGACCGGCTCGCCGCGGGCGCGGCGGGCCCCGAGGCCGACGCGCTGTGGCGCGCCGCCGACCGCGACGTGGCGGCGGCGGGCGCGTCCGAGGACGCGACGGTGGCGCTGCCGGTGATGGAGCGCAGCCTCCCCGACCTCGCCGCGCTGCTCGACGCGTGGGACCGGCGCGGGGCCCCGCTGCCGGCGTGGGACCAGGCGGTGCTCAAGCGCGCGATGAACGCGTTCAAGAAGCGGCTCAAGCTCACGCGGGCCGACGACGAGGTGTCGTCGAACCGCAACCCGCTCTCGCGCGGGACCTCGTCGAGCATCGTCGGCGTGCGGGCGCCCGAGGCGTACACCGAGGACGTGTGGCGCCTGCTCGTGCTGCACGGACGGCTGCGCGACGCCGGCGGCGGCCTCTACGAGCCCGCCGGCGCCGGCGAGTAGCCCGCGGGCTCGCGGAAGGCCGTCAGCGGCGTCGGCCGCCTCCGCCGCCTCCGCCGCCGCGACCCCCGTGGCGGCGCCGGCCACCGCCTCCGCCGTCGCGGTCCCGGTCCGACGGCGGACGCGTGGTCGCCGGGGCCGGGGGCGGCGTGGGGCCCGCGTGCTGCACCTGCTGGTAGACGTCGTCGAGCAGCATCGTGATGAGCGGCAGCTCGCCCTCGGCGTCGGCCAGGGCGCGCGCGAGGCGGCTCAGGCGCGCGCTGCGCTCGGTCTGGAGCGTGTCGCGCTCGCGCAGGCGGGCCTCGAGGTGCGCCGTCAGGCGCTCGGCCACGACGGCGGCCACGTCCTCGTCGGTGGGGGCCGGGCGGGCCTGCAGGTCGATCTTGTACTGCTTGCCGATGCGCTCGAGCACCGAGCGCTCCCCGGGGCTGACCAGCGAGATCGCGGTGCCCGACGCGCCCGCGCGGCCGGTGCGGCCCGCGCGGTGGACGTAGCTCTCGGGGTCGTCGGGCGGCTCGAACTGCACGACGTGGGAGAGCTCGGGGACGTCGATGCCGCGCGCGGCCACGTCGGTGGCGACGAGGAAGCGCAGCGAGCCCGCGCGCACGCGCCCGAGCACGCGCTCGCGTTCGGCCTGCGAGAGGTCGCTCGAGATCTCGTCGGCGTCGTAGCCGAAGCGCTGCAGCACGACGGTCACGTAGTGCACGCGCGTCTTCGTGTTGCAGAACACGATCGCCGACGTCGGGTTCTCGACCTCGATGAGGCGCACCAGCGCCCGGTCCTTGTCCATGCCGTCCACGACGTAGTAGACGTGCTGCACGTCGCTGACGTGCACGTGGTCGCTGCTGAGGTTGACGAACTCGGGGTCCTCGACGAACTCGCGCGCCGTGCGCAGCACGAACGACGGCACGGTGGCCGAGAAGAGGCAGGTCTGCACCGAGCGGGCCGGCATGAGCCGGCGCACGCGCCGCATGTCGGGGTAGAAGCCCATCGACAGCATGCGGTCGGCCTCGTCGAGCACGAGGAACTCGAGCCCGTCGAGCGAGAACGAGCGCTTGAGCAGGTGGTCGAGCACGCGGCCCGGCGTGCCGATCACGACCTGCGCCCCGCCGCGCAGCGCGTCGAGCTGCGAGCCGTAGCCGACGCCGCCGTACACCGCGGCCGAGCGCAGGCCGGAGCCCCGCAGGATGACCTCGGCGTCGCGCGCGACCTGGAGCGCGAGCTCGCGGGTGGGCACGAGGACGAGCGCCTGGCACCCCGGCGTGGCCGGGTCGAGGATGTCGAGCATCGGCAGCAGGAAGGCCCCGGTCTTGCCGCTGCCCGTGCGGGCCTGGATGAGGAGGTCTCGGTCGTCGAGGATGCGCGGGATCGCGCGGGCCTGGACCGGGGTCAGCGTCGTCCATCCGGCGCGCGCCACGCCTTCGCGCACGCGCGGCGGCAGCTGCTCGACCGGGGTGTCGGGGAGGTCCTCGGAGTCTGCTTCGGGTTCGATGCTCACCCGGTCAGGGTACGCGGGACCCGGCCGTCGGCCCACGGACGGTGCCTGCGAAACCCGCCGGCCGGGGCGGCCCCGGCCGTCCTGCGCGCGTCCGGCGGAGGTCGTTCAGGCCGTGAAGTCGTCGCGGTGGGCGCGGGCGAAGCGGGCGAGCAGGGCGAGGAGGTCCTCCTCGCGGTCGGTCGCCCAGTGGACGCGGTCGAGGTCGGAGAGGAGGTCGGCGAGCCGCCGGCCGTCCCGCTCGAGCTGCGGCGGGGGGCGCTCCGCGACCGGGGCGCTCCGGTCCGGGGCGCCGACGTCCGATAGGGATCCATGCGTTCCGCCGCCCCGACGCTGTCGCCGACGCCTCCGCGATGGGCGTGGGAGCGCTACGTCGCGGCGATCACGCACGCCGACGGGCGCGTGTCCGAGGAGGGGATGCGGGCCCTGCTCGACGAGCGGGACCGCGACGCCCCCTGGCCGGAGGCCCTCGCGCTCGGCGGGCTCGCCACCGTCTGGGCCCGCCGCGGGCGCACCTTCGAGGCGCTCGTGCTGTTCCGTCGCGCCGCCCGGCTCTGTGCGTCGCTCGGCGACCTCGAGAAGGCCACGGGCGCCTTCGGCTGCCACGCGCTCTGCCTCGGCCACCTGTGGCCCCACGCCGACCCCGCGCCCGCGCTCGCCGAGCTCGAGGCGCTGCTCGCACGCGTGCCCGAGGGCGAGGCGACCATCGCGCGCGACGCCGTGGACGTCCTCCACGCCTTCCTCGCGGTCGAAGCCGGGGACCTCGTCGAAGCGCGACGCCGGATCGAGGCGCACGACGGTCGGCCGCCCGTCGCCGGCGTGGACGTGGTGCGCAAGCGCTTCACCTCGCTGACGCTGCGGTCGCGCCTCGCGGCCTCGCAGGGGGACGCGGTCGCCGCCGACGCCGCCCTCGACGAGGCGGCCGCGCTCGGCCCGGTGGACCTCGGCGTGCAGCTGCTCCTCGACTGGTTCCGCATGCACGCGGCCCGCGCCGCCGGCGACGTCGCGACGCGGCTCGAGCGCGCCCGCAAGGCGGCGCGCGCGATGCGCCCGGCCGCCCCGGACGACCTCCACGCCGGGTTCCGCGGCGTCGTCGCGTCCACGGTGGCGGCCGAGCTCTCGGCGTGCGGGGCGCCCGCCGACGAGGTGCTCGACGCGCACGACGCGGCCGCCTCCGCGATCGTGACCCGCATCGCCGAGATCGACGACGCGGTCCGCGCGCTGCCTGCGCTCGGGCTCGAGGACCTCGACGCCGACGACGAGCTCGCGGCGCACCGCGCCGCCTGCGCCGCGGAGGCCGACGCCGCGCTGCGGCGCGTCGCGGCCTACGTCGCCGAGCGCCCCGACCGGCTGCCGGCGGGCTTCCTCGACCGCGTCGCCGCGGCGGGGTGGGCGCACGTCTGCGCGTGGTGCCACCGGGTGCGCACCGAAGAGGGCTCCTGGCTGCCCATCGGCACGTTCCTCCGGCACGCCCGCGACGTCGCGATGACCCACACGATCTGCGCGCCCTGCGCCGCGCGCGCGTTCGGGGTGACGCTGCGGGCTCGCGCGTAGCGCCCGCGCTCGCGCCGGCGTCAGCGCGCGGTGGCGCGCGCGACGACCTCGTCGAGCATCGCCCGCGCGGTCTCCGCCCCCGCGTCGCTCAGGTGGTCGTCGTCGGTGTAGAGGAAGCGACGGCCGTCGGCGTAGCGCACCGTCCCCTGCGGGGTGCGCATCGCGAGGTCGGGGCGCAGCACCGTGAGCGACGGCGTGTCGCCGGCGACGCGCTCGAGCACCGCCGTGGCGCGGGCCCGCCACGCCTCGCGCCCGTCGGGCTCGAGCGCGGGGAGCGCGCCGTCGCGCCCGTGGCGGAACGCGACGTACTCGCGCAGGTCGAAGGTCTCGCCCATCGGCAGCGCGGGCACCTGGGCCAGCAGCACCACCCGGCTCCCCGCCGACGAGAGCTCGGCGACGAGCGCGCGCACGCGCGCCTCGAAGCGCGCCTCGTCCCCGCCGTAGAGGTCGTAGCGGTCGGTGCCGACGACGAGGTCGGGCTTCCACGCCCGGATCCACCGGGCGCGCGCCGCGTGCAGCGTCTCGCCGCCGTCGGCGCGCGACGCGTCGTGCCCGTCGGGGAAGATCGAGACGCCGTCGGCGCAGAGGAACGCCACCGAGACGCCGCGCCGGCGGCACACGTCGTCGAGCGTCGCCGCGTACATGAGCGCGTGCGAGCTCCCGACGAGCACGACGCGGGGCACGGCGCCGCCGTGGGCGTGCACGATCCCGCCCGTCCGCCACACGCGGTCGGGGTGCGGGTCGGCGGGCGCGCACTCGACCGCGGCCAGCCGCGGCGCGCCCGCCTTCGTCGGGTCGTCGCGCGCGTCGAGCACGCTGTAGCGGAAGCCGGAGAACGTCGTGGGCTCGAAGAGCGCGCGGGCCTCGCCGCCGGGCGGGGTGCGGCCCACGACCACGCACGCGAGGAGCGTCGCGGCGAACGCGGCGCCGAGCACGAGCCCGCGCCGTCCGCGGCCCGGCCCCCGCGCGCGGAACGGGCGCTCGACCCCCGCGAAGACGGCGACCGCGACGACGACGCTGGCCGCCGCGCCGACGAGCGCGCCCGCCTCCGGCGAGAGGCCGAGCAGCTCGGCGCGCGCGCGACCGAGCGTGATGAGGGGCCAGTGCCACAGGTAGAGCGAGTAGGAGACCTTGCCGATCGCGACGAAGGGGCCCCACGAGAGGAGCCGCGTCGTCCACGCGTCGCCCGCGGCGACGGCGACGAGCACCGCGAGCGCCCCGAGCGCGGCCGGCAGCGCGGGCAGGCCGGGGAAGCCGTCGCCGGTCGTGATGACGACGAAGGACAGGACGATCGCCGCGATCCCCGCCGCGCTCAGCACCGAGACCGCGCGCGTCGCGCGCACCGTCCGCAGCGGGCGGTCGGCGGCGGCGGGCACGAGCCACCACGCCAGCGCGGCGCCGACCATCGGCTGCCACGCCCGCGTCGGGAGCAGGTAGAACGCGCCCGCGGGGTGCGTGCGCGCGGCGACGACGGCGAGCAGGAAGCTCGCGACCGGGACGGCGGGGACGAGCAGCCTCCACCGTGGCCAGCGCGCCACGAGCGCGAGGAACGCGGGCAGCACGAGGTAGAACTGCTCCTCGACCGCGAGCGACCACGTGTGCAGCAGCGGCGACGAGGTCGCGGCGAGGCCCCAGTAGCCGCCGAGGTCACGCAGCACGTACACGTTGGACACGTTGAGCAGCGCCCACGTCCCGTGACGACCGGCCTGTGCCGCGGTCGAGGGCAGCAGCAGCAGGCGCGCGAGCAGCACGGTCACGAGCACCGTGAGCACGGCGTTGGGCAGCAGGCGCATCACCCGGCGCACGTAGAACTCGCGCAGGGAGAACCGGCCCTCGCGCAGGTCGTGCTGCAGGTTCGACGTGATGAGGAACCCCGACAGCACGTAGAAGACGTCCACCCCCGCGAAGCCGCCGAGCAGCGTCCCCGGCACGGCGTGGAACCAAGCACGCCGAGGATCGCGACGGCGCGGATCCCGTCCAGGGGGGCGGAGTACTTCACGGCGCGGGGGGACCTCGGGCTCCGACCCGGGACGCGACGGCGGCGCGGGCGGCGCGGGCCCGGCCCGCGCGCGCGGCATGCTACGCACGGGCGTCGCCGGCGTCCCCGTCGGGCCGCGGCGACGACGTGGGGACGCCACGGCCGGGCTCAGCGCGCGCGCGACGCGGCGCCGCCCGACCCGCGCGGGACGGTGGCGCGCGGCGACCGTTCCGACGCGGCGCACAGGGTGGCGACCGCCGACGGCTCGAGCCCGACGCGGAGCAGCGCGGCGAGCGCCGCGGCGCCGTCGCGGCGGACGAGCGGCGCGAGCGCCGCCCGCCCCGCGGCCGCGGCGCACGCCGCGAGCCGCTGCGCGACCGGCCGCATCGACAGCACCACCGCGGCGGCGTCCGACGGCGCGGTGCACGCCACCGACGCGAGGCGCAGGCCCGCGGTCGGCTCCGACGACCCCTCGAGCAGCGTCGTCGCGCAGTCGCCGCGCGCGTCGAGCGCGTCCACGAGGGACGCCGCGCGGAACATCGCCTCGAGGTCGGCGCCGCCCGTGCCGATGCCGGCGCGTGCGGCCACCTCGGCGCCTGCGAAGCGCGCCGCCTCGGCCGGCGGCATCACCGCGTCGAGCGCGAGCGAGGCCGCGCCCTCGACGAGCGCGGCGAGCGGCGACGCCGAGAACAGCACGCCCGCCTCGGGCCAGCCGGCCTCGACGCGCAGCCGCCGGTCCACGGCCCACCGCGCCGTCGCCCGGCCCGGCCACGTCTCCCGGGCGAGCTCACGGACGAGGTCCACGACGGTGGCGGGAGCCTCGATGCCCACCTCGAGCCGCGCGCGCCCGTCGCCGAGCCGGCGCGTCCGCGCGAGCGGGCGGGGTCCGCGCACGAGGGCCACCTCGACCACGTCGGGCGGGGGCAGCTCGACCGTCGCGGCGGCGCGACGGCGCAGCTCGGCGAGCGTCACGAGCACGAGCTCGTTCCACAGCGCCGGCCTCCCGACGGGCAGCCGGGCCGCACGGCGCCACGCTTCGGCGCGCTCGACCACGTCGCCCCGGCCGGGCAGCGCGTCGGCGAGCGCCGCGTCGCGCGCGACGAGCGTCGCGCCCTCGCAGCGCGCCGCGGGCAGGCCCGTGAGGTCGGCGACGACGCGCTCGGCGGGCGTCTCCGCGCCCGCGAGCGCCGACGCCACGGCCGCCACCGCGCGGAGGTGGCCCGCGAGGAACGCGCGCCGCAGCGGCTCGAGGTCCGACGCCGACGCCTCGGCAGAGAGCGCGGCCGCCTCCGCGGCGACGGTGGCCGCGCGCAGCTGCTCGCGCACGGGTTCGTGCGGACCGACGGGCTCGGCGTCGAGCATCGGCGCGTCGCCGTCGCGTTCCGCGAGGCGGGACGCGGCGCGCGCGAGCGCGAGCAGGCGGCCGGAGAGGCGTTCGGCGGGCGCAGGGGCGTCCGCGCGGTCGGCCTCGGCGCTCGAGCGGGTCACCGGCGCGATCCCCCGTCGTCCGAGCGGCGACGACGCGGCGCGTCCTTCTCGCCCTGCTTCATGCGCCAGAACGCGATGAGGAAGGCGACGCTCGTCAGCACCACGAAGACTGCGGAGATCGTGTTCACGCGGGCGCTCCGTCGGAGTGCGAGCGTCCTACGCGCGGAACGGAGCTCCCGCAAGGCGGGGAGGGCATTTTTTACGGCGCCCTTACGCGCCGCGCCCGGTGGCTTCAGGCCTCGTCGCGAAGGCGGTAGCCGACCCCGGGCTCGGTGACGAGCCAGCGCGGCTGCGCCGGCTCGTCCTCGAGCTTGCGCCGCAGCGCCGCCACGTAGATGCGCAGGTAGTGGCCCACGCCCTGCGCCTCGGCGGCCTTGCCCCACACCTCGCGCAGGAGGTCGCGCTGCAGGACCACGTGCCCCGCGTGCCGCACGAGCACCGCGAGCAGCTTCCACTCCGTCGGCGTCAGGTGGACGTCGGTCCCGCCGCGCCGCACCTCGCGTCGCTCGACGTCCACGTGGAGGTCACCGGCGGCGAACGTCGCCACGTCGCCGGAGGGGCCGCGCGCGGCGTGGCGCAGGGCGACACGCAGGCGCGCGAGCAGCTCGCCCGCGCCGAACGGCTTGGTCAGGTAGTCGTCGGCGCCCGCGTCGAGCGCCGCGACCTTGTCCTGCTCCTGGCCGCGCGCAGACACCACGAGGATCGGCGCGCGCATCCACGCGCGCAGCGCGCGCACGACGTCGATCCCGTCGCGGTCGGGCAGCCCGAGGTCCACGAGGACGACGTCCGGGGCCCGCGTCGCGGCCTGGGCGAGCGCGTCGCGCCCGGTCGCGACCACGAAGGTCCGGTAGCCCGCCGACCCGAGGATCGACGCGAGCAGGCGCGCCATCGCCGGCTCGTCCTCGACCACCAGCGCGAGCGGGCCCGGGCCCGTCACGCGGGCCCCCGCGGCGCGTCGGGCGCGTCCATCGGCGGGGCCGGCGGCGCGCCCTCGATCGGCAGCGTGAAGCGGAACACCGCGCCGCCGTCGGGCCGGCTCTCCGCGGAGATCGTGCCGCCGTGCGCCTGCACGATGCCGCGGCACACGGCGAGCCCCAGCCCGACGCCCTTGCGCCCCTCGCCGTCGCGGCCGCGCCGGAACGGCTCGAACACCGCCTCGCGCTCGTCGGGCGCGAGCCCCGAGCCGCGGTCGAGCACCTCGACGACCACGGCCGTCGGGCCCGCCGCGCGAGCGCGCACGACGACCTCCGAGCCGGCGGGCGTGTGCGTGGCGGCGTTCTCGAGCAGGTTGATGAGGACTTGCTCGACGAGGACGGCGTCGAGCGGGACCAGCGGGAGGTCCGACGGCACGTCCACCACGAGCGGGCGACCGGGCAGCAGCCGGTCGGCGCGCGCGGCGACCGCGCCGACGACCTCCTCGAGGGGCTGCCACTCCTTCGCGACGCGCACCGCCCCCGCGTCGAGGCGGGTCATCGAGAGGAGGTTGCCCACGAGCCGGTTGAGGCGGTCGGCCTCGCGCTCGATCTCGCGGGCGAGCGCGGTCCGCTGCGCTTCGGGGAGCGAGGCCCCGCGGTCGGCCAGGTGGGTCGCGGCGCCGAGCACGACCGCGAGCGGCGTGCGGAGGTCGTGCGAGACGCTGCGGAGCAGGGCGCTGCGCGTCCGCTCGGTGCGGCTCTCGACCTCCGCGCGCCGCGCGAGCTCGGCCAGGCGCGCGCGCTCGAGCGCCTCGCGCACGAGCGCGGCGGCACTCTCGAGCACAGGGAGCGGCTCGTCGGGGTGCGCGGCGGCCCGCGGGGTGCGCGCGACGAGGACGCGTGCCGTGCCCTCGCGACGGGCGACCCGCGCCGCGACGACCGTCGTGGCACCGTCGGCCCGGACGACCGGGGCACGCGACGCCGTGGCGTCGCGCGCGGCCGCGCGTTCGGCGTCGGTGGGGCCGGCGTCGGCGTCGGCGGGTGCGGACTCGGGCGACACGACGCCCGACGCGACGTCCACGCGGACGACGCGAGCCGTGCCCCCGACGGCGGCGCCCACGGCCTCGGCGGCCGCGCGGACGACGTCGGGCTCGTGCTCGGCGTCGCCCAGCGCCTGCGCCACCGCGCGCAGCGCCTCAGCGTGGCGCGCGCGGCGGTCGGCGAGGTCGGCCACCGTGCGCAGCCGGCTGGTGAGCGAGCTGACGACGAGCGCCACCGCGAGGAACACCGTGGCGGTGAAGAAGTCCTGCGGCTGCGTCGGGAACGCGAACCTCGGCGGCACGAACACGTAGGCGTTCGCCACGACGGCGAGCATCGCGCCGAGCAGCGCCGCGCGCTGGGGGAGGCGCGCGGCGCCGAGCACGATCGCGACGACGTAGACGAGCGGGGCCGTGCCGGGCAGTCCCGCGTGCTCGGCGGCCCACGCGAGCGCGGTCGCCGCCACCATCGCCGCCGCGGCGGCCGCCCACGGCGCGACCGCCGCCGCGCGGGGTCGCGCGCCGCCGGACGCGCGCGTCTCGCGGGGGGCGGGCGGGTCGCGTCGCATGCCGGCGTGTCGCTCCCGAGCGCGTCGTCGCGGTGCGTCCGCGTCGTCGCGGTGGGCGACCCTACGGCGACGGCGGCGGCCCGCCAAGGGCAGGAGGTCCCGACGGCCCGCCGTCGCGCGGCGCGGAGGCTCGGCCGAGTCCGGGGGCTGCGCCCGTACGATGGAGGCCATGTCGGACGCCCTCCGCTACGCGCCCGTCGCGGCCGCCGCCTTGGCGGTCGCGCTCTTCCTCTGGCGTCGCTCGAAGGAGAGCGCCGTGCCGCCGTCGGTGCCCGCCGCGTTCGCGGGGCCGGCGACCTTCGACGAGGCGCGCGCGCGGCTGACCGGGACCGGTGGCGGGGGCGACGTCGGCGCGCGCTCCGGCGTGCTGGCCGCCGGCATCGAGGCGAGCGGCCCCGGTGGGACGACGCTCGTGCTCGTGCTTTCCGACGGCACCGTGTCGATGTTCCTCCGGGGCGGCCCCGGCGTCGCGGGGCTCTCGCGCGTGCCGGCGGTGCGCGACGCCGCCGACGCGTTCCTCGCGGCCGTCGCCGCGCACGCGTCGCAGCGCGGTGCGGGGGCCGAGCCCGTCGCCGCACCGTCGGGCGGTGGCGACGTCGTCCACGCCCGCACGGAGGGCGGCACGTTCAGCGTCGCGCTGGCGGGCGGCGACGCGGGGCTGGTCGAGACGGCGGGCGCGCTCTCCGCCGCGGTGCGCGCGGCGGTCGCCGGGGCGACGCGCTGACGGCGGCGAAGCGCGCTTCCACGGGCCTCTCGGCGCGCGTCGCCGGCCGGCGGCGCCGACCTCCGTCGCACCCGTCGGCCGCCACGGGGACGCGCGCCGCGCGGCGTGCGGACGCGGGGCCCGCGTGGGCGGGTCGGGGGTTGCGCCGGCGGCCGCGACGACGATGATCGCGGCGCCCACGGAGCCGAGCCCATGCACCCCTGGCACGACGTCGATCCCGGTCCCGACGCGCCCGCGACCGTCCGCGTCGTCGTCGAGATCCCCAAGGGCTCGCGCAACAAGTACGAAGTCGACAAGGAGAGTGGCCTCTTCCGCCTCGACCGCGTCCTCTACTCGCCGATGCACTACCCCGGGGACTACGGCTTCGTCCCGAAGACGTTCTACGACGACGGCGACGCGTTCGACGTCCTGATCGTCACCAACGAGCCGACCTTCGTCGGGTGCCTCGTCGACGCACGCCCGGTGGGGCTGTTCCGGATGCGCGACCGCGGCGAGCCCGACGACAAGGCGCTCGCCGTCCCGGCGAAGGACCCGACGTTCGCCGGCGTCCACGACCTGCAGGACCTGCCGCCGCACTTGCTCCGCGAGATCGAGCACTTCTTTCGCGTCTACAAGGACCTCGAAGGCGCCAAGGTCGAGACGATCGCGTGGGAGCCCGCCGCGTTCGCGCGCGAGCGCATCGCCGCCTCGATGCGGCGCTACCGCGAGGCGGGGCTCGGCCGGGCGAGCGGCGCGTGACCGACCGGCGGGCGCCGGCTCGACGTCGAACGAGCGCGGCCGCGGCTCCCGGTGGCCCTTGCGCTCGTCTCCGCGGCGGGCTCCCAGCCGCCGTCGTCCCGACCGCGCCCCGTGGGGATGGGGTCAGCGGCCCACGCGCAGCGTGAGCGTCTGCTCCGCGCCGTCGCGCAGCACGCGCACGGCGACGTCGGTGCCGGGCTTGACGTCGTTGAGCGCGTAGCGCAGGAGATCGGTCTCGCGGTCGAGGTCGGTGTGCCCGTCGAAGGCGACGACGACGTCGCCCTTGCGGAAACCCGCCTTCTTCGCGACGTCGTGCGGCGCGTACTGCCCCACGTGCTCGACGCGCAGCCCGATCGAGTCCTTGGGGAGGCGGACCTTGCCTCGCTCCGCCTTCGGGATCGGGGCGAGCTTCAACCCGCCGAGCGCGACCCGGCGCAGGCCCCACGTGCTCGCGCGCCACGAGAGGTCGTCGGCGCGCCGCCAGCCCGCGCCGAGCACGAGCGTCAGCGTCGTCGGGGCCCCGCCGCGCAGGACCGTGAGCTCGACGCGCCCGCCCTCGGGCGGCGTGCGCTGCAGCACCCACTGCACGTCGGCCATCGACAGCAGCGGCTGCCCGTCCATCGACGAGATCACGTCGCCCGCGCGCACGCCGGCGGTCGCGGCCGCCGACCCGGGCACGACGGCCTTCACGGTCGCGCGCTGCTTGGGGTCGAGGACGAGGCCCACGACCTTGGGGTGCGGGTAGGGGAAGAGGACCTCCTCGGGCAGCCCGGCGCCCTTGGTCAGGCGCCACGCCCGGTCGGCGTCGCCGATCTGGTGGCAGTGGATGCACGAGCGGACCACGTCCCCGGCGTAGTCGAGCGTGTCCTTGTATTTCGTCGCGAGGTCCGGGTAGCGCTCCGGGCTCGGGAACGGCGGCGGCGGGCCCTTCTTCTTCGCGAGCGCGGCCTCGTCGCGCGGCCACGCGCGGTGCAGCTCGAGCGCGCCCTCGAGCGCGCGCGCCAGCCCCTCGACGGAGACGTCGTCGGCCCACTCCTTGTGGTCCGAGCGGGTGCCGAAGCGGCCGTACACCGTGCCGTCGGCGCGCAGCAGGAAGACGCAGAACGACTGGTCGGTGTCGTACTGGAACGTCGAGAGGTCGAGCCCGTTGGTGCCGACGACGCGCACGCGCACGAACTGGTCGAGCAGCGGGCGCACGCGCGGGTCGCGGTCCACGAGGTCGTCGTCGAGCTTGACGCACTCCTCGCAGGGGATGCAGCGCAGCGCGACCACGAGCGGCTTGCCGCTCGCCTTCGCCTCCGAGAAGCCGCGGGCGAGGTCGTGGTAGATCCAGTAGCCCTCGGCCTCGACCTTGGCCTTGTCGCCGCGCACCTTGGCTTCGCGGTCGCTCCCGCCGGCCACCGCCAGCGAGCCCGCCGCGAGCACGACCGCCGCCGCCACCGCCGCCCCGACCGTCCGACGCCGCATGGGGTGCCCTCCCGTCCGCAGCCGCGACTCTGTCTCGGAACTTCCCGTCGCGAGGCCTCGCGGCCCGAGGCGAGGGGAGGCACCGCCGGCGAAGAGCCCCGGAGGCGGGTTCCTGACCCGCGGGGGACTCGCTTCGCCGAGGACGCCTCGCCGCAGCCCGGTCCGTGCAGACGCCGCAGGGAGGGTTCCGAAACCGAGCCTAGCCGGCCCCCCCGCGCGTCCGGACGCCCGTCGTCGGCGCGCCCCGCGCTCGCCCCGTCCCCGCGCGCGTCCCGGGACCCGTCCGGGACCCGTCCCGGGACCCGCCCCGGGACCCGCCCCGGAGTCCGTCCGTCGGCTGGGGGGGCGCGTCCGCGGCGGCCGAGCACGCCGAGCGGACGCCCGACGACGGGCGGGCGGCGTACCTACGACGCGGGCACCCACTTCGTGGCGAGGTCCTCGCGCGGGGTGTGGCGGACGGGGCCGCTGCGGATGACGTTGGCGCGCAGGCGCTGGCCGAGGACCTCCTCGGCGCGCTGCCCGTTCTCGATCATCTTGCCGAGGTCGATGCCCGTGCGGACCCCGCACTCCTCGAGCAGGCAGACGAGGTCCTCGGTGCAGGTGTTGCCGGTGAAGCCGAACTGGTAGGAGCCCTTGCCGCTGCCGGCCGGCTGGCCGCCGATGGCCCCGAGCGAGGTGTCCACGTAGCGCAGGCCCAGCTCGAGCGCCGCGAACGTGTTCGCGATGCCGTTGCCGCGCGTGTCGTGGAAGTGCGCGATGAACTCGGTCCGCGGGAACTCGGCGCGCAGCGCGCCGATCCGCTCGCGCACCTGCAGCGGGTTGGCCGCGCCGATCGTGTCGCCGAGCATCAGCGTGTGCGCGCCCTCGTCCACGTAGAAGCGCGTGATGTCCACGATGTCCTCCATCGGCACGTCGCCGACGAGGGGGCAGCCGTACACCGTGCCCGTGCAGCCGATCACCTTCACGCCGAGCGCGTGCGCGCGCTTCATGATCGCGGCGTGCTCGCGCTTGGCCTCGTCGTGGCGCATGCGGAAGTTGACGAAGTTGTGGGCCTCGCTCGCCGAGATCATGAGGATGATCTCGTCGGCGCCGTGGCCCGCCTTGACGCACTCCTCGAAGCGCGAGAAGCCCTTCTCGTTGGGCATCAGCACGACGTAGGAGACGCCCGGCACGCGGCGGATGCGCTGCAGCACCTCGACCGCGTCGGCGAACTGCGGCAGGAGCTTCGGGTGCGAGAACGACGTCACCTCGAGCTTGCGCACGCCCGACGCGGTGATGCGGTCGATCATCTCGACCTTGTGGTCGGTGGAGACGACCTGCGGGATCGACTGCAGGCCGTCGCGCGCCCAGCACTCGCAGAGCGTGACCGAGGAAGGCAGCGCCATCGGGGACCTCCGGGACGACGACGCCGATCCTGTACCACGCGCTCCGACGCTCCCGCCGCGGACGACGTCCCGTCGCGGGGCCCGGGGCGACGCGCGGCACCGGTGGCGTCGCCGGGGCGTGGCGCGCGGGGGCGGGGCGGCCCACCCCGGGGCGCCGCGCGCGCTCCCGCGGCACGCGGCGTCGATCGCACTTGACCCTCCGGGGCGAGCGGCGCTAGGCTCCACCGTGGACCGCGGGAGGCCTTGCGATGCCCGATCCCCGTCCGTCCTCACCGGCCGTGCCCGCGCGCGCGGCGTCGCCCGTCGTCGAGGACCTGATCCGGCGCGCGGTCGCGCACCCGCTCGGGGTGTCCTACCTCTTGCACGGCGCGCCCGACTCCGTCGCGGCGACCTTCGGCGTGCACGCGTTCGCGGTGGACCAGGCGCGCGCCCGGCTGCGCGAGGCGCCGCCGCCGACGGCGCGGTAGCGCGGGCGCCGCACGGCGCGCCCGCGGGCCGACGGCGGCGCGCGAGCGGGACTCGGCACGGCGTCGCGTGCCCCGACGACGCGTCGCCGTGCGGCGTGGGATCGCGGCGGGGCGGGCCTCGCGCGCGCGGGCCGTCAGCCCGTGGGGCGCTCGAGGGCGCCCCCCGACGTACCCGCGGGGCCCGCGCGTCTCGCGGGACGCGTGCGGGAGCGGCGCCGCGACCGACTGGGCTTGCGACGGCGGACCGACGTCGGTGCTAGGCTCGCGGCGTGGACTCCCGCCGCGCTCGCGTCCGCGTCGCCGTGCTGACGGCGATGCTGGTCCTCGGCGCGTGCGTCGTCGCGTGGTGGCGCGAGCGCGGCGAGCGTCCGCAGGCCGAGGACGTGACGGAGCCCGCGGGGCCCGCGGTGGTGCCGCCGCCGCTCGCGGCGGCGCCGGCACGCGCTCGCACGGCGGCGGGGGCCGAGCCCGCGGACGCGGCGCCGCGCGCGACCGAGGGCGCCGAGGCGGCGTGGGCCGCGCCGGTGGACCCCGCGGAGCGTCCGCCGGGCTGGCCCGACGTCCGCACGGTGCGGGTGCGCGTCGAGGCCGTGGACGCGCTCACGGGCGCGACGCTCGACGTGCGGTGGCGGTTGATCGCGTCCGCCGACGTGCCGACGCTGCGCGGCCTGCCCTTGGTCTCCGACGAGGCGCACGACCCGCGGGTGCGCGACGCGGGCTCGGTCGCGGCGGCGGCGGCGCCCCACCCGCGGCTGCAGGTGGGGGCGGTGCTGTGGCCGGTCCCGTCCGGCTACGTCGTGCCGGTCTATGCGCTCGTGCCCCGTCCGGTGGACGTGGAGCCGGACACGACGGACCTCGTGATGCGCGTGCCGCTCGCGCCCGTGGCGACGCTCGAGGTCGTCGCGCTCGGGCCCGACGGCGCGCCGGCGGTGGGGGCGCGGGTGGCACGCGTGGACGCGTCGCCCGAGTACCCGGTGATGGAGACGTCCGTGGCGCCCGCGGACGCGCACGGCCGCCTTCGCATCGAGGGGATCCCAGCGCTTCCCGGCGAGCGCGTCGCGGTGTGGTTCACGTGGACGGGGGGCCTGCGGCCCGCCCCTGACGTGGGCGAGAGGGCCGTGCGTCCGCCGCCGATGCCCATCGAGACGGACGAGGTCGCGGTGCCGGACGAGGCGCCGCTGGTCACGCGGGTGCCCGAGGACGGGCGGCGGCGATGGTCGGAGACGGTGCGCCTCTCGGCGCCGACGATCGCGGACGCGGAGCTGAGCGACCACAACGAGTTCGACAACGACCTGCCGACGGAGGAGTCGCTCCGAGCCGGGGACGAGCGGGAGCGCGGGCGGATCGTCGTGCGCGCGAAGACGGTGGACGCGGCGGTGTGGGGCGGGGCGGACGTGCGCGGAACCGGGATCGCGTCGGGCCGCACCGACGACGCGGGCTTGCTCACGACCGACGCGCGGGCGGGGCGGGTGCGCGTGACCGCGCGGGCGCTCGGGCACCTGCCGGCGGAGGCCGAGGTCGAGGTCGCGCGCGGCGAGGCGGTCGCGGTGGACCTCGTCGAGCCGCGGGGCGCGCGGATCTCGGTCGCCGTCGTGGACGAGCGCGGGGAGCCGCTGCCGTTCGCGCACGTCGAGGTGGACGGGGCGCGCGTGGACGCGGTGCGCGGCGTGCAGCGGGTGGACGACCGCACGGACGAGCAGGGCCGCCGCACGTGGCCGCGGGTCGAGGCGGGCTCGCGGGTCGTCCGCGCGCGGTGGGGGCGCCGCTTCGCGCAGGCCACCGTCGAGGCCGCCGACGGCGCGGCGGCCGACGTCCGGCTCGTGCTCGCGCCGCGCTGACGGCGCCGACACGCTCCCCGGGGCCCCCCCCGGAAGTCCTTCGACGATGCTCCGACCCCGCGGTCACCGAGCGGCGGGTCGGAGCAAGCGCTCACCGAGCACGGGGTCGGAGCACGCGCTCACCCCGCCGATGCTCCGACCCCGCGGTCACCGAGCGGATGCTCCGACCCCGCGGTCACCGAGCGGCGGGTCGGAGCAAGCGCTCACCGAGCACGGGGTCGGAGCACGTGCTCACCCCGCCGATGCTCCGACCCCGCGGTCACCGAGCGGATGCTCCGACCCCGCGGTCACCGAGCGGATGCTCCGACCCCGCGGTCACCGAGCGGCGGGTCGGAGCAGGCGCGGGGGGGCACGCGTGGCGCGGTGGGGCGGGGGCTTTCCGGTCGCCGACGGGGTCCGTAGGCTCTCCCCCCGTGAAGACCGCCCCCACGCCCGCCGCCTCCGCCGACGACGTCGCTGCTGCCGGGGGGCCGGTCGCCGCCCGCGGCCTCTGGTCGCTGGTCGGCCGCACGCCGCTGATCGAGCTCCGCTACCGCCTCGACGGCCGCGAGGGACGCGTCTTCGCCAAGAACGAGCAGGGCAACTTCACCGGCTCGGTCAAGGACCGCATGGCCGCGTGGATCCTCACGCGCGCCTACGCCACCGGCGCCATCCGCCCCGGCGACACGATCGCCGAGGCCACGAGCGGCAACACCGGCATCTCGTTCGCTGCGCTCGGCCGCGCGCTCGGCCACCCGGTCCGCATCTACATGCCCGACTGGATGAGCCGCGAGCGCGTGGACCTCATCCGCGCCTTCGGCGCCGAGATCGTCCCCGTCTCGCGCGAGCAGGGCGGCTTCCTCGGCAGCATCGCGATGTGCGAGGCGTACGCGCGCGAGCACGAGCACGTCTTCCTGCCCCGCCAGTTCGAGAACCCCGCCAACCCCGAGGCCCACGAGAAGACGACCGCGCCCGAGATCGCGCGCCAGCTCGCCGCGCTCGGCCGCACGCCCGACGCCGTCGTCGCGGGCGTCGGCACCGGCGGCACGATCATGGGGCTCGCGCGCGCGCTGCGCCGCCGCTTCCCCGCGATGAAGGCGCACCCGCTCGAGCCCGCCGACTCGCCGACGCTGCGCACCGGCCACAAGGTCGGCAAGCACCGCATCCAGGGCATCTCCGACGAGTTCGTGCCCGCGGTCGTCAAGCTCCCCGAGCTCGACGACATCGTCGACGTCCGCGACGGCGACGCGATCCTGATGGCGCAGGCGCTCTCGCGCCGCCTCGGGCTCGGCGTCGGCATCTCCTCCGGCGCGAACGTGATCGGCGCCGTGCAGCGCGCCACCGCGATGGGGCCGGACGCGGTCGTCGTGACGCTGCTCTGCGACTCGAACAAGAAGTACCTCTCGACCGACCTCTGCCGCGAGGAGCCCGTCCGCCCCGACGACTGGACCCCCCGCATCGAGCTGCTCTCGTTCCACGCGCACCCCGACGCCTGAGCGCGCACGACGGAGGCCGCGGCGCGACCGGGCGCCGGGTGCGAGCGCGCGGGTCCCGGGGCGCCCGCGGGGTCAGCGCTGCGCGGCGGCGACGGCGGAGAAGAACGCCCGGTCCTCGTCGAGCAGGTGGGTCGCCACGCCGTCGAAGGCGAGGAACTCGACGAGCCGACCGACCGACCCCGCGCCCGCGTCGGCCTCGGCCCGCAGTGCGCGCGCCCGCTCGAGGAGCTGGCGGTGCAGCACGCGGTGGTGCTCGAGGCCGGGCCAGCGGATCGCCGCGAGCACGTCCTCCTCGTCGCGGAAGTGCGCGGCGAGGTGCGCGACCAGCCGGTCGAGCCCCTCGACCAGCGACGCGCCGCCGTCGCGGTGCGCGAAGGCGGCCTCGAGCAGCTCGTTGGCGAGCGCGAAGAGCTGCTCGTGCTGCGCGTCCACCGTCGCGTCGCCGCAGGCGTACTCCGTCTCCCACAGCAGCGCGAGCGGCGCGCTCCGCCCCGTCGTGTCCCACGTCGGGAACGCGGTCGCGCCGTCCACGGCGACCCGGTCGCGCCCCGCCTGCTTGGCGGTGTAGAGCGCGCGGTCGGCGCGGGCGACCCACGACTCGAGCGGCTCCTCGGCGCGGTGCTCCGCCGCGCCGACGCTCACCGACGTCCGCACGTCGCCCTCGAGCTCGAGCGCGCGGATGCGCGTCCGCAGGTCCTCGGCGAGGAGCCGCCCGCCGACGAGCGTGGTCGCCGGCAGCACGAGGAGGAACTCGTCGCCGCCCCAGCGCACCACCGCGTCGGTCGCGCGTGTGCGCCGCTCGAGCTGGTTGGCGACGGCGCAGAGCAGCCGGTCGCCGGCCGCGTGGCCGTGGCGGTCGTTGACGTCCTTGAACCGGTCCACGTCGAGCATGAGCGCGGTCAGGGGCTGGCGGTGGCGCCGCGACCGCTCGATCTCCCCGCGCACGACGCGGTCCACGAAGCGCCGGTTCCACGCGCCCGTCAGCCGGTCCGTGGTCGCCTCGCGCTCGAGGTCGGCGACGCGCGCCTCGAGCTCGGCGAGCCGCGCGGCGTGCGAGGGGTCCCCGGCCGCCGCGGTCCCCTCGGTGAGCAGCCACGCGACCGGCCAGGGCGAGCGCGTCCACGCGACGTCGAGCTCGACCGGCGTCCCGTCGCGCGCCGCGACGCGCAGGTGCGTGCGCCGCACCGTCGCGTCGTCGCCGTCGGCGAGCGCCGCGGCGAGGCGTTGCGCCGCCGACCGCGACGCCGCGCCGCGGGCCACCGACTCGAGCCAGGCGGGCAGCGAGCCCGCGCGCTCGACGTCGGCGCCGAAGGCCGCGACCGCCGCCGCGTTCGCGTGGAGGATCCGCAGGTCGTCGCGCAGCGCGAGCGCGGGCACCGGCGACGCGTCGAGGATGGCGCGGGCCTCCTCCGACAACGGTCCCCGGCCCGACGACGACCCGTCTCTGACCACGGCGATTCCTCGCGACCCGTCGGAGAGAGTATCGACAGGCCGCCGCGCCCGCGGCCAGCGAATCTCGCCCACGGGGCCTTCGACTTGTGAAGACGGCGTGAACGAGCGACGGGCGCGAGAGGAGCGCCCCGACAGGGGGCCGGCGCGGGTCCCGGGGCGACGCCGGGCGAGGGCCGGGCGTCAGAGCTCGTCGTACTTGCGGGCGGTGCCGCGCGCCTTCTCGACCGGGTACTTCGCGTCGTTCTTGACGAGCTTCTCCCGCACTGCGGCCGCGAGGTCGGTGCCGGTGCGGTGCGCGAGGTAGAGGAGGAAGAGCGCGACGTCGGCGAGCTCCTCGCGGACGCGCTCGCGGTAGCGCGGCTCGGCGAGCGCCGCGTCCACCTCGGCCTCGGTGCGCCACAGGAACAGCTCGCCCAGCTCGCCCGCCTCGATCGCGAGCCCGAGCGCGAGGTCCTTGCGGGTGTGGAAGCGCGCCCACTCCCGCGCGTCGCGGAAGCGGAGCGCCTCCTCGGTCAGCCGCGCGATCGAGTCGTCCATGGGGGCATCGTAGCGCGCCGCGCGCACGGGCGACGAGGCTCGTGGCGCGCCGAACGCGTGTCCGACCGCGAGGTCGTCGGCTCGCTCGCTCAACGCACCGACGCGCGCGACGCGCGCGTGGCGACGCGCGGCGCCCGCGAAGCGCGCTCGGCGACGGGTGTCGCGCGCTGAGCCCGCCGTCCGGCACGCTCGGACCGCGTGGTCCCGCCGCGGGCCCGCGGCGACGGGGAGCGCCGCGCCGCGCCGCGCCGCGGCCGCGTCGGCCCCGTCGCCGCCCCGGGGCCCGCTCCTTGTGCGGGGGCCCTCCGTCCGCTAGCGTCCTCGCCCCCGACGACGCCGGAGACGACGTGAACGACCCCGCCGCCCCCGCCGAGTTGCGCTCCGCCGCGCCCGCCGAGCGCTTCGTGCACGGCGACGCCGCCGCGTCGCTGCGCGAGTCGCTCCCGCGCCTGCCGGTCCACGACCTGACCGACGCGCAGGTGCTCGACCTCGACCTGCTGCTCGACGGCTCGTTCGCGCCGCTCGACGGCTACCTCGGCCGCGAGGCGCACCGCGCGGTGGCGGAGTCGATGCGCCTGCCCGACGGGCGTCCGTGGCCCATGCCGATCTCGCTCGACGTGCCCGACGAGGTCGCGCGCGCCGTCGCGCCGGGCGGGCGCCTCGCGCTGCGCCACCCCGAGGGGATGGTGCTCGCCGTCGTCGAGGTCGCCGACGTCTTCGAGGTGGACCCGCGGGAGGAGGCGCGCGCCGTCTTCGGCACCGACGAGGAGGCCCACCCGGGCGTGTTCCGCCACCTGCGCGAGGTGGGCCGCACGCGCGTGGCCGGGCGCGTGCTCGGCCTCGAGGCGGCGCCGACGCACGCGCTGCGCGGCCATCGGCGCACGCCGCGCGAGGTGCGGGCCGAGCTCGCGCGGCGGGGGCTCGAGCGGGTCGTCGCGTTCCAGACGCGCAACCCGCTGCACCGCGCGCACGTGGACCTGACGGTGCGGGCGATGGAGGAGGCCGACGCCGGGCTGCTGCTCCACCCCGTCGTCGGGCGCACGGCGCCGGGCGACGTGGACGCCGCCACGCGGGTGCGCTGCTACGAGGCGGTGCTGTCGCGCTACCCCGCCGGGCGCGTCGTCTTCGCGACGCTGCCGCTGGCGATGCGGATGGCGGGGCCGCGCGAGGCGCTGTGGCACGCCCTCGTGCGCCGCAACTACGGCGCGACGCACTTCATCGTCGGGCGGGGCCACGCCGACCCCGGCGCGCGTCCCGACGGCCGGCCGTTCTACGGGCCCTACGACGCCCAGCGCCTGCTCGACCGCTTCCAGCCCGAGATCGGGATCCGCGTCCTCCCGTTCGAGGAGCGCGTCTGCCTGCCCGACGGGGCGACGTGGGTGGCCCGCAGCGAGGTGCCGGCGGGCGTGACGCCGCTGTCCGTGTCGGGCACCGACCTGCGCCGGCTGCTGCGCTCCGGGGCCGAGGTGCCCTCGTGGTTCACCTACCCCGAGGTGCTCGCCGCGTTGCGCGAGTCGTACCCGCCCCGCTCGCGGCAGGGCGTGTGCGTCTACTTCACGGGGCTCTCGGGGGCCGGCAAGTCCACGGTCGCGCGCATCGTCGCCGAACGCCTCGAGGAGCTCGGCCCTCGGCGGGTGACGCTGCTCGACGGCGACCACGTGCGCAAGCTGCTCTCCGCGGGCCTCGGCTTCAGCAAGGAGGACCGCGAGACCAACCTCCGGCGCATCGCCTTCGTCGCCGCCGAGGTGGTGCGCCACGGCGGCGTCGCGGTGTGCGCCGCGATCGCGCCGTACCGCGCGTCGCGGCGCGAGGCGCGCGAGCGCATCGAGGCGCTGGGCGGCTTCGTCGAGGTGCACGTCGCGACCCCGCTCGAGGTGTGCGAGGCGCGCGACCGCAAGGGCCTCTACGCGAAGGCGCGGGCGGGGCTGGTCAAGGGCTTCACCGGCGTGGACGACCCCTACGAGGCGCCCGAGCGCGCGGAGGTCGTCGTCGGGCGCGACGGCGAGCGCCCCGACGCGGCCGCGGCGGCCGTGGTCGCGCACCTCGTCGCGCAGGGCTTCGTCCGTGGCTGAGCCGACCGCCCCGCCGTCGCCCGCGCCCTCGGTCGCCCCGGGCCCCGCGCCGACGCCCCGGGCGAGCCCGTTCTCGTCGCACGCGTTCATCATCGGCTGCGCCCGCAGCGGCACCACGTGGACGCAGCTGCTCGTCGCGCAGCACCCGCGCGTCTGCACGTCGCAGGAGAACCACCTCTTCTCGCGCTACCTCGGCGAGCTGGTCTCGACCTACGACGCGGACGCCCGGCGCGAGCGCCCGAGGGGCATCGCGCGGTTCGTGCCCCGCGCGGAGCTGCTCGCGCTGTGCGCGGGCGTCGCCGACGGGGTGTTCGCCCGGCTCGCCGGCGGGGCCGGCGCCTCCGACGTGCTGCTCCAGAAGATCCCCGACGTCGGCGGCGACGCGTCGCTCGTGCTGAGCCTGTTCCCGCAGGCGAAGTTCGTGCACGTCGTGCGCGACCCGCGTGCCGTGGTGGCGTCGCTGCGCGGCGCCTCGAAGGGGTGGGGCGAGGCGTGGGCGCCGCACGGCGCCGGCCGGGGCGCGCGGCTCTGGCGCGACGCGGTCACCGCGGCGCGGTCGGTGCGCGAGCAGACCGACCGCTACCTCGAGGTCCGCTACGAGGCGCTCCACGCCGACACGCCCGGCGAGCTCGCCCGCATCCTCTCGTTCCTCGGGCTCGCGGCCGACGAAGCCCACTGCCGCCGGGCCGCGGAGGCGTGCCGGTTCGACGACCTCAAGGCCCGCAAGGCGCAGCTGCGCGCGCCGTGGGACGTCAACCGCCAGAGCGACGGGTTCTTCCGCAAGGGCGTCCCCGACGGGTGGCGCGAGGAGCTCTCCCGCACCGACCTGCGGCTCGTCGAGGCGGTGGCGTGGGACCTCATGAGGACGCTCGGCTACGAGCCCGTGCACGCGCGCCGCCCGCGCGTGACGTTCTCGGCGTGGGCGCACCGCAAGCTCCGCCACCTCGCCCGGCAGGCGCACCGCGCGACGGGCCGGGTCGCGCAGTGGCTCGACGACCGCACGCCGTGAGCGCGTCGCCGTCGAGCACGTCGCGCGGGGCCCGGGGCGCGCCGAGGACGGCGGGGTCGTGCTGACCGTCCTGCTCGTCACGCGCGACGGAGGGCGCACGCTCCCCGAGGTGCTCGCCGCGCACCGACGGCTCGTCGCGCCGCCGGGTGGATGGCGGCTCGTCGTCGTGGACAACGGCAGCACGGACGAGACGCGCGCGCGGCTCGCCGAGCACGCCGCGCACCTCCCGCTCGTGCTGCGCCACGAGCCCGTGCGCGGCCAGAACCGTGCGCGACGCGCCGGCGAGGACGCGGTCGAGGGCGACCTGCTCGTGCTCACCGACGACGACGCGGTGCCCGCGCCGGGCTGGCTGCTCGCGCTGCGCGCGGCGGCCGACGCGCACCCCGCGCACGACGTGATCGTCGGGACGGTGCGCCCGCGCTTCGAGCGGCCGCCCGCGCCGTGGCTGCTCGAGGTCGTGCGGCCCGGGCCCGTGTGGGCGCAGGTCGAGCGCGAGCGTGCCGAGGAGGTGGACCCGACGGAGGGGCTCGGGCCCAACGTCGCGATCCGCACGCGCGCGCTCGGCCCGCGGCCGTGGTTCGACGTGGCGCTCGGCCCCGACGGCACGGCGACCTACCCGATGGGGGCCGAGACGTCGCTGCTCGTCGCGCTGCGCGGCCGCGGCGCGCGGGCGTGGTACGCGAAGGACGCGGTCGTCGAGCATCTCGTGCCCGCCGCGCACGTCGAGCCGGCGTGGGTCGTCGCGCGGGCGTTCCGCTACGGCCGCGGGCGCGCGCGGATGCGCACCGCGCGCGCGTCGCGGTCGCGCTGGCGCTGGCGCGGCGTGCCGTGGCGCACGTGGGCCGACCTCGCGGGCCGCCGCGGCGCGCTCTGGCGCGCGGGCGCCGACCCGCGGCGACGCTTCAAGGCGCTCTGGCGCCTCGCGCTGCTGGCGGGGGAGGCCTACGAGGCCCGCGCGGCGGCGGGGGCGCGCGACCCGTGGGGTCCCGTCGCGCGCTGGCTGCCGCGCCCGCTGCGCGGGTTGGCGGCCGGCGAGCCGATCGACTTGTCCGCGCTCGGCGCGTGACGCGCCGGGCGGCCGCGCTCAGAGCGTCTTGAGGAACTCGAGCAGCGCGCGGCGGTCGGCCTCGGAGAGCGCCGACGGGAACGCGTGGCCCGCGGCGGACTTGCCGGGACGCACCGTGTCGAACCACGCGCGGCGGTCCCAGTCCGTCTCGAGGCCCGGCGGCACCGCGGGGGCGACCTCGACCTCGAGCCCGCCGCGCCCGCGGTCGTAGGCGTCGGGGCCCTTGCGGCGCCACGCGGCCGGCCGCGCCTCGGGATGGAGCACGTGCCAGAGCGTGGGCACCGAGCCGTTGTGGAAGTAGGGCGCGCTCGCCCAGACGCCGTCGAGCGGCGGCGCGACGTAGCCGTCCGCGCCCACGTCCACCTGCGACGGGTCGTAGCCCGTGAACCACGACCGCGCGAACCGCTCGCGCTCGGCGCGCGGGATCGCGGTGAGTCGCAGCGGGTCGGTCCCGATCTCGAGGCGCGGGACGCGCACCGACGGGTACGTCCCGCCCTCGCCCGGCGTCCCGTGGCACTTCGCGCACGACGCGGCGTGCACCGCACGGCCCCGCGCGACGAGCGCGGCGTCGGGTGCCTCGAAGGGCCAGCGCGGCACCGGCACCGACTCGACGTAGGCGAGCACGTCGCGGAAGTCGTCCTCCCAGCCGAGGAGACGCTCGCGGCCGTTCTGCGGCACCAGCAGGAACTGCATGAGCGAACGGTGCGACTTCGCGGTCACGCCGTCCACGTAGAGCCGCGGCCGCTTGCGCACGTTCCACCACGGCGGCGCGTCGAGGTCGTGGTGGACGAAGACCGGCCGCTCCTTGGGCAGCACCAGCCGCAGGTCCTCGTCGCGGAACACCCCGAGCGCGAGGCTGAACACCACCGCGTTGGTCGTGCCGTGCGTCTCGCCCAGCGGGATCCGCCGCCACATCGCGGCGGCCATCGCGTGCTGCGGCTCGGGGCGCGTGCGCGCGACCTTGGCGACGTCGTCCATCAGGTCCTGGAACGCGAAGTGCGCGTTGGGCAGGCCCGGCAGCACCTGCCCCGCGACCGCGCCGGCGTGGCAGGCGAAGCACGAGATCGACCACGCGCCGCGGGCGTCCACGACGTACTGCAGCGGCTTGCTCGGGTGGTCGGGGCGGGGCGTGAACCCGTAGCGGCGGAACGTGAGCGCCCGTCGCGCGGCCGCGTCCGCCCGGGACGCCTCGTCGCGCAGCGGCGCCGGCCACGTCGTCCAGAGCGCGTCGAAGGTCGTGTCGTCGAAGGCCGCGGGGATGTAGGCCGTCTCGACGAGATGGCGGTACCCGCGCGCCGCGTCGGGCACGAACGGGGCGGCCGGCGCGGGCGGGTTCGCGGGGGCCGGCGGGGCCGGCGGCGTCGCGGGGGCCGGCGGCGTCGCGGGGGCGGGCGGGGCCGGGTCGTCGGCCGCCGCGTGTGCGGCGAGCGCGACGACGGTCGCGAGCGCGGCGACGAGGGCGAGGCGGCGGACGGCCATCGGCCTCATCGTAGCGCGCCTCGCGCGTCGAGCTCACGAGCCGACGGGGGCCCGACGTGCGCTCGACCCTCCACGGGCTTCGTCTCTCGTGAGCTCGGCGGGCTCGCGCGCCGGCCTCGCGAGCCGACGAGGTCGGGGCGGCGTCTTCGGCCCGCTCAGCGCGCGCGCGGGCGGTTCTCGACCACCCAGAGGTCGGCGCGCTGCGCGCCCGAGAGGTCGCGGGCGAGCAGGCGGCCGCCGCGCTCGACGAACGGCCGCGCCTTCTTCTCGCGCGCGACGAGCACGACGCGCCGGTCGGAGGTCCACAGGCTCGCGAGCGCCGCCTCGGGGAACAGGCGCCCGTCGCCGTCGAGGCTCGCCCAGGGCTCGACGATCTCGGGTTGCTTGCCCGCGACCGCGACCTGCAGACCGGGCTCGGAGAACCGCAGGCCCTGTGGCAGCAGGTCGAGGCACACGACGAGGTCCGCGGGGCCCGCCTCGTGCGCGAGGGTGCGCGCGAGCGCGCGCGGCGAGCGAAGCGCTTCGACGCGCGCGGCGCCGAGGTCCACGCCCCAGAAGCACACGGCCGCCGCCAGCACGAGCCCGACGAGGCGCGCGCGGGGCGTCGTCAGCACGCGCACGAGCACGGGTGCCGACAGCAGCGCGGCCCCGCCGAGCCCGACCGGCAGCCCCAGCGGCTGCAGCCGCGCCTCGCGCAGCGGCAGGACGCGTCGGCCGAACAGCGTCCACTCGGCCTCGAACACGACGCCCGACGCCACCGCCGCCCCTGCGAGGGCCGCGAGCGCGCCGAGCACCGCGAACGCCGTCGCGAGGCGGCGCGAGGCGCGCGCGTCGGCGACGACGTCGGCGACGCGCGCGCCGACGAGCACGGCCAGCGGCGGGAACGCGGGCAGCACGTAGGTGAAGAGCCGGTTGCGCCCCGCGCTGTAGAAGACGAGCAGCGCGAGCGCCCACGCCCACGCGAAGCGGCCGGCCGGCACGGGGCGGCGCACGCCCTCGACGACCGGTCTCGGCAGGCGGGCGCGCCACAGCGCCGACGTCCACGGGGCGAGGAAGAGCGGCAGCACGGCCGCGTAGAGCCACACGGGGGCGAAGTCGCGGTGGCCCGCCTCGCGGAAGCGGCGGAAGTGCTCGTACTCGATGAAGTGGCGCAGGTAGCCCGGGTTCGCGCGCTCGACGAGCGCGTACCACGGCGCGGCCACCGCGAGCGCCGTCGCCCACGCGAGCGGCGACGCGACGAGCGCGAGCACGCGGCGCCACGACGCGCCCACGGCCACCCACGCGAGCGCGACGAGCCCGGGGACCACGGCCGCGAGCGGGCCCTTGGCGAGCAGCCCGAGCCCGACCGCGACCCCCAGCCCGACGCGCGCGCGCCGTCCGCCGCCGGCGACCCCGCGCCAGCCCGCCCACAGCGCCCCGCACACGCACGCCGTCAGCGGCATGTCCATCGTGACCGTGCGCGAGAAGCCCATCCCGCCGCCGCACGTCGCGAAGACGAGCGCCGCCGCCCACGCGGCGCGGCGCGAGCCCGTCCACGCCGCGGCGAAGAGGAACGCGAAGAGCGCGACGGTGGCGCCCGCGACGATGCACGGCAGGCGCGCGGCGGTCGGCGTGGCGCCGAGGACGGCGTACGCGCCCGCGGCCGCCCAGTACACGAGCGGCGGCTTGTCCATGAAGCGCAGGCCGTGCTCGCGCGGCGTCACGTAGTCGCCGCTGCGCACCATGTCGAGCGCGACGGTGCCGTAGCGGCCCTCGTCGGCGTCGAAGAGGTCGCGCACCCCCGCGAACGCGAGCAGGAGGAGCAGCGCCGCGACGAAGGCGAGCGCGGCCTCGCCGCGGCGCGGGGACTCCGCCGGCGCGGGCACGACCGTCGTCAGCGGGGGGGCGGGCGGGGCGTCCACGGCGCGGGATCATCCCCGGCCGAGGCGGGGGACGGAACGGCGGGACGGTATCCTCGCGGCGGCGCCGACGCGCGGGCGAGTGGCGGAACGGCAGACGCAGGGGTCTTAAAAGCCCCCCCACTGAGGGTTCGACTCCCTCCTCGCCCATCCCGGCCGCGGGACGGCGCCGGGCCTCGCGACGCCGCGTCCGACCGCGTGCCGGCGCACGGGGACGCGGGCCCGCGCGCCCGGTAGGATCCGCGCCATGAAGATCCACATCCGCTACTGCTCCGTCTGAAACTACGAGCCGAAGGCCGTCGGTCTGGCGGCCCTGCTGCTCGAGGAGCTCAAGCAGAAGATCCGGGTGCTCGAGCTCGAGCCCTCCGGGGGCGGCTGCTTCGAGGTCCACGTGGACGGACGGGAAGTCTGGAGCAAGCTCAAGACCGGCGAGTTCCCCGAGCCCGAGGCGATCCTCGCCGCCGTCGGCGGACGGCGCTGAGCGAGGCGGTCGGGGCGCTCGACGACGCGACGGAGGAGACGACGTGGCGCTGCCCCCCCCGACCAGCCGCGAGGTCCTGCACCGCAACCCGTACGGCGCCGGCGACCCGCGCCACGCCGACCAGGGCGACGCCGTGCTCGAGGCGCTCCTCTGCGGCACCGACGCGGAGGGGTTCGCGGGCGACCGCGTGCTCATGGGCCGCGCACGCGCCGCGCTCGCCGCCGACACGCGCTTCGGCGCCGCGACGGTGGGCGAGGCCTACCGCCTGCGCAGCGCCGACCGCGTCGAGGTGCTCTACCTGCGCGTGGAGGCGAACCCGCGCCCCGTCCCGGGCCTGCCCGGCCGGCACGAGGTGGGGCTCGTCCACGCGGTCGAGGTGACCCGCACCGACGCGCTCGCGTTCCGCACGTCGCCGTGCTGGCGGCGCGCGGGCGGGCGCGGGTGGGTGCTCTTCGACCCGGGCGACGGCGCGCCGGTCGAGCGCACGGCGGGCCGCGAGGCGCTGCAGGCGGCGCAGGACGCGTCGCTGTCGCGCGGGCTCGCGCTCGAGGTCGAGGCGTTCGCCGCGGCCGCGGCCTTCGGCGCGCGTCGCGTCGTCGTCGCGGACGCGCTGCGCGCGACTTCGCTGCCGCGCAGCGTGCGCGAGCGCGCGGGCGCGGCGCTTGCGGCGGTGGCGCCGCTCTGCGACGTGGTCGTCGCGCTCGCCGACGTCGCCGGGGCCGCCGACCGCGAGGAGGGCGAGACCTACGCCCGCGCGGCGGGGCGCCTGCTCGCCCGCGGCGCGGCGGTCGTGGCGGCGGCGGCCGCGTCGTCCTCGTGACGCTCGGCTGCCCCGAGTGCGGCACGCCCGCGCCCGCCGGCACCCCGCCGGGGCGCGCGTACGCGTGCCCGCGCTGCCGCAACCCCGTGCTCGCGGTGGAGCGCCCGCCGCCGTCGGCGCCGACGGGCGCCCCGGCCGCCGCCGAGCCGCCGGCCGGGGACGCCGCGCCACGCTTCCCCTGGCTGCTCGCGGTCGTCGCCTTCGTCGTGCTGGGCGCGGCCTACGTCGGCGCCTACGAGCTCCTGAGCGCGGAGGCCAAGCGCGAGCGCGCCTCGCTCGAGCGCGTGCACGGCGCGGCGGCGCTCGCCGCGTTCCCGGCGCCGGGACCCGTGCCCGAGGCGTCCGACGCGGCCGCGCTGCGCGCGTGGCAGACGGCGCGCGACCGGCACGCCGACCGCGTGCGCCACGAGCAGCTCGGGCGCCGCGTCGACCTCTACTTCTTCTCGATGATGGGCGCGTTCGTCGCGCAGACGGTGCTGACGGCGGTGCTCGCGCTCAGGAGCCGGTCGCGGTCGAAGGCTCCCGCCGCGCCACGCCCTCGGGCACGCTGATCGTCACGCCGTCCTTGCCGACCGAGCCGGGCTTGGCGGCCCACAGGAAGTCCACGACCTTCGTCGCGACGGCGTCCTGGAGGTTGACCCAGAAGCGGCGTCGGCTGTCCACGTCCCAGAAGCGCGCCTGACCGTGGTTCTGCGGCCCGGCGTGGGGCCAGATCGCGACCTTGACCTTCGCCGTGTCGTGGCGGGCGCCCGACAGGTCGATGTAGCACGACGTCTCGAGCTCGAGCGTGAGGGGCCCGCCGAGGCGCTCGAGGCGCGCCTTCTCGGGGCCCTCGTAGCCGAGGATCCACCGCAGGTAGAAGTTGTGGACGTCGTGGGTCGGGGTCACGTCGACGCGCATGCGCGAGAGGATGCCCTCGCGGGCCGCCGCGCGCCACGTTCGGCGAACGAGCCGGGGCCTCGTCGGCTCACGACGGCGGCGGGCTCGGGGCCCGCGGCGACGCTCACTCGCAGCCGGTCGTCCGGTCCGGCCGCACCTTCTTGCGGCGGTCCATCTCGGCCTCGCGACGGGCCTTCGCCTTGGGGTCGTCGAGGATCGCCTGCAGCTCCTTGGCGCGCGCGGCGTCGGGCTTCGGGCCCGTGTAGATCTCGACGAGGCGCCGCAGCGTCCGCTCGCACATCGGGTCGAGCGTGAGGGCCTTCTCGAGCGCCTCCGCGGCGCCGGCGGGGTCGGAGGGGTCGGCGTTGTCGAGCAGCGTGACGCCGAGGTGGACCCACCCGCGCACGTCGGAGGGGTTCTCCTTCACGTACGCGCGGATGCGCCCGAGGCCGTCGGGGACGCGCAGCGCGTGCACGAGGGAGACGCCGTAGCGCAGGGGCGCGTCGGCGAGCTGGTCCGCTTCGCGCGGGTCCACCGAGCCGGGGAGCGTGCGCAGGCGCAGGACCTCGGTCCACTGCGCGCAGGCCTCCTCGAACTTGAGCTGGTCGGCGAGCACGCTCGCGAGCGCGTAGCGCAGCACCGCGTCCTGCGGGTACTTGCGCACGAGGTCCTCGAACTCGGCCTGCGACTCGATCCAGCGGTCGGCCATGCGGTAGATCTGGCCGAGGTTGCGCCGGGCGAGGTCGGTGCGGCGCTCGTTGCCGCGCGCGATCTCGACCGCGAGCTGGGCGTGCTTGATCGCGTCGTGGAACGCGCGCCCGAACGCGAGCTGGTTGGCGTAGTCGAGGTGCGCCCGGAACCGGAGGTTCGCGACCGCCGCGGGGAGGAACTGCGGTGCGCGCGCCTCGAGGACCCGCAGCACGTCGAGGCACGCGGCGGCGTTGTTGCCGAAGGTGAAGTGGACCAGCGCCCGAACGTAGAGCGAGCGCGGGTCCTTCTCGGGATCGGTGCCGCGGGCGACGAGCTGCTCGTCGAGCGACCGCAGGGCGGCCCGCGCCGCGTCCTCGTCCCGCGCGACGCAGAGGGCCAGCGCGCGCTGGAACGGCAGCTCGAGGTTCTCCGGGCACAGGCGCATCGCGCGCTCGAGCATGGTGGCGGCCTCGATCGCCTTGCGCGCGTCGCTCGCCCGCTCGGCCTCGCCGAGCAGCGTCACGGCCCGGCGCGACAGGTCTTGGCACTCGTCCTCGCGCGAGCCGGCGACCGCGGGGGTGACGAGGTCGGGGCTCGACGTCACGCCGAAGGCGAGGAGCAGGAGCGCGACGAGGCGGGCGCGGCGGTGCATGGGGCGGGGCATCTCGACCGTCAGCCAACCAACGTACGCGCCCCGGTGGGGGTTCCGGTGGGTCGAAGGGCCCGGGGTGGGACTTTCGACCCTCCCGGGTGTAGCAGAATCGCACGAACTGCCGAGGCGGCGGCTCGTCGCCGCGCCGCACGACGACGTAAAACGCTACCTATCATGGTTTTATGACGAATCAATGCCCCGGGGCGAGTGGCATGGGGGTTGCGCCGACGGCCGCTTGCGGTGGACCGTGCGTCGATTCGACGCGGTACATCGGGTGGTGGTCTCCCCGGGGTTCCGGGGGGGAAACTTCCCGATTGCTTGCGCCGGACCGCGGACGTTCCTATAAATCCGGCCCGGTCCGGGTGTTCTCGGTCGGCACAGGAGTCTCTCCGATGGCTGCATGGCAGCGCTTCGCGAAGGCGGCGGTCGCCCTTTCCGTCGTCGGTTCGGTCGTCACCGCGTGCGGTGGCGGCGCGCCGGGCTCGCCGCCCGAGAACAACGTCCCGCACCCCCTCGTCCGGCAGTTCTCGCCGACGATGAGCCCGATCGACTTCGACAGCGGTCAGGCGAACCCGACCTACACGGACGGGTTGCTCACGCAGAACACCGACCCGGCGTACCCGGGCAAGATCGTGGTGTTCTTCAACGCCACGACGCTGGACGCGGCGAGCGCCTTCCAGGGCGGCGACCCGGGCCAGCAGCTCGACCCGAACGCGGTGCTCATCCAGCGCGCGACGAGCCTCGGCAACGTGGTCCTCGACGCGGCTCCCGGTGGCGTCCAGGTGCTCGCCGACCGCATCGTGTTCACGCCGGCGACGATGCCGCTGCCCGACGGCCAGTACTCCGTCGCGATCTTCGGCAACCTCAAGAGCGTCGAGGGCGACTCGGTCGACAAGGTCCCCGCCTTCCACGCCTTCACGGTCGGCACGACCGACTCGGTCCCGCCCATGGTCGTGACGACGAGCCCGGCCAACGGCGCCAGCGGCGTCGGCGCCGGCGTCCCGGCTCCGACCCCGCCGTCCGGCACGATCGGCGTCGGCGACGTCCGTGTGGCGATCTTCGGCCCCACGAGCCCCGACATCGTGGTCCGCTTCAGCGAGCCCATCGCCTCGACGACGGTCACGCCGAACACGATCTCGGTCGTGGACGCCTCCGCGTTCGTCCCCGGTGGCGGCGCGCCCCCTGCGGTGCCCTTCGCGCCGGGCTTCCCCAAGCTGAAGAGCCAGATGGAGCTCTCGAGCCTGCCCTCGAACGGCTTCGAGGTCATCTGGCGCGCCGACCCCACGACGGGCGGCCTGCCCTTCGGCGCGACGGTGCAGGTGACCGTGGTGGGCAGCGACGGCGGCGCCAACTCGTCGCCGATCGCGGACCGCAGCGGCAACCAGATGGCTGCGTCGTACGTCTTCCAGTTCCAGACGATCGCGCCGCCGAAGCTGCCGGAGAACCCGGAGCCGGAATACGCGATCTACTGGACGACGAAGAGCAAGTTCGGCGTCCTCGACACGGTCAACCAGAGCCAGATCGCGCTGGCGTTCCTCGGTCAGCTGCCCCCGGGCACGGGCGTCACGCGCAACTCGATCCCGCTCTACACGGACACGATCGCGACGCAGCAGACCCTCGGCGTCAACTTCGACCCGAACGAGATCTCGGTGGACGCGCGCACCAACGGCGTGTCGTGCCACACGTTCTGCTACGTGCAGTCCGAGAAGTCCGGCGAGATCGTCATCATCAACTCGCGCACGTCGCTGCCGGTCGGCCTGCTCCGCACGCCCGGTCCGGGCGGTCTCTCCAACCAGACCGGCGGTGGCCAGGCGGCCAACGTCCTCGTGGCGACGAACTCGGCCGCGAACACGTTCACGGTGTTCGACATCAGCCAGATCAACCCGGGCCTGCAGTTCCTCACCGGGCCGATCCTCATCCGCCAAGTGAACCAGACCGGCAACACGCCCAAGGCCATCGCGATCTCCGCGCCGGCGACGGGTGCGTACAACCGTGAGGGCACGCTCGGCGGGCCGGGCATCCCGCTCATCCTCTACGTGGACTACTCGGACGGCGTGCTCAACACGGCCAACCTCGGCGTCGCGGAGCCGGTCACGCAGATGCCGCTCGGCAAGGACTCGACGCCCAACGACGTGTCGATGACCGCGTGCGTCGGCCTCAACCCGATCCTGTTCGGTGCGGTGTCGCAGGGCGGCCGGTTCATCCCCGGCGAGGGCGCGGTGTCCTACTACATCGCGGGCCCGGGCTGCCAGACGGGCGTGTCGAACAACGCGCGCCCCGACTTCATCGTGGGCACGCTCAACGGCTTCGACGCTCCCGCGGGCCTGGACAACATCTTCCCGTGGTCGCCGTCGTCGATCTTCGCGATGGCCGAGTCCGGGTCGACCAAGAACCAGGTCGTGACGCTCGCGCTCGACACCGGGTCGGTCAACCCGAAGGTCATGCAGCGGTACCAGACGGGCTCGAACCCGATCGCGATCGCCCACCCGCCGTCCTGGTTCTCGCCGGGTGCCGCGGGCTGGATCTGCCAGATCGGCCAGCCCGGCTGCCCCGCCAACCCGGTGGCGTTCACGCCGCCGCCGTGCTGGTACGAGAAGCTGACCGAGCAGTTCCCGCAGCAGCCCGACCTGTCGGGCGCGCCGGCGCTGTGGCTGTACGTGTGCGTCCGCGGCGCGGGCCGGATCGAGGTGATCCAGTCCACGACCGGCGCGCTCGACACCCCGTCGAAGATCGCGATCAACGGCATCCGCAACGTCGGTTCGACGTCGTCGGAGTAGCTCGGGTCGCGCGCGGCGTCCCTCGCCGACGGGTCGCGTGATCCCACGCGACCCGTGCTGCGGGGGACGCCGCTTCGTTTTCGGACCGCGCCTTCGCGTGCGCGGGCGTCCGCGATCGGACGCCCTTCGCGGGCGCGTCTGCTGCGCGCGGCCCACGACCGTCGGTGGGGGGGGGGGCGCGCGGGGATCGCACCTCTCGCGTCGCTTGCGAGGCGAGCCGGCCCGTGGGGCGCCGCCGCTCCTCGGCGCGGCGCCAGCACACGCCGTCGTCGCGGCCGACGCGCGCCCGGGCGCAATCCGCGAGCCCCGACGGGGGCCTGACGTGCGTTCGCCGCCCACGGGCCTCGTCGTTCGTGATTTTCCTGTAGGGCTGTGGGATCGAGAGGGCTGGTGGATCGAGCCGACGGCCGTGGTGACGGCTCGCTCACGGCATCCGTGGATCCCTTCGCCTCCGTCCTGTAGGAGCCCGTCCCGGGAGCGGGCCTCCCGGCAGCGCGCTCCCGCCACGGGCTCCTAACGCTGCAGGGCCGCCAGGACTGCCTCGACCTCGGGGGGCAGGTCGGGGAGGTCGTGGAGGACGTCTGCGACCAAGGCGTCGCCGACGAGCCCGCGGGCCTCCGCTTCGAACGAAGGCAGCAGGCGGTGGCGCAGCGCCGGGCGCAGCACGGCGGCGACGTCGGCCGGCACCACGAAGGCGCGCCCGTCGCGCAGCGCCTCGACCTGCGCGAGCCGGCAGATCGCTTCGCCCGCGCGCGGCGACGCGCCGAGTCGGAGGTTCTTGCGGGCGGAGGGCGTCGCGGCGGGGCCGCGCGGGTCGGTGGCGCGCACGATGCGCGCGACGTGACGCAGCAACGGCTCGGGGACGGCCACCGCGCGGGCGTGCGCCCGTAGCGCCTCGACGCCCGCGGCGTCCGTGACGGGGGCGGGCGAGGGGGGCGCTGCGGTGCGGCGGAACACCTCGACGAGCGCGGCCTCGTCGGGCGGCGGCACGAGGACCTTCGCGAGGAAGCGGTCCAGCTGCGCCTCGGGCAGCGGGAACGTGCCCTCCATCTCGACGGGGTTCTGCGTCGCGAGCACGCAGAACGGCGTCGGCAGCGGGTGGCGTGTCCCGCCGACCGTGACCGCCCCCTCCTGCATCGCCTCGAGCAGGGACGACTGGGTGCGGGGCGTCGCGCGGTTCACCTCGTCGGCGAGCACGAGGTGGGCGAACAGCGGCCCGGGACGGAACTCGAACCGCCGGCCCTCGGGGCCCTCGGCGAGCACGGTGGTGCCGGTCACGTCGGCGGGCATGAGGTCGGGCGTGAACTGCACCCGACCGAACGTGAGGCCCGTGGCCGCCGCGAGCGTGCGCACCAGCAGCGTCTTGCCGAGCCCCGGCGCGCCCTCGAGCAGCCCGTGCCCGCCCGCGACGAGGCACGCGACCGTGCGGCGGACGACCTCGTCCTGCCCGACGACCACCGCGCCGACGGCGGCCTCGACCGCGCGCAGCGCCTGCGGGACCTCGGGCGGCACGGCGGCGGTCATCGAGGCGGTCCTAGGGGTAGACGCGGTGGAGCGTGCGCGGGAACGCGGCCGCCTCGCGGGCGTGGTCGAGGCCGCAGATCCACGAGACGGTGCGCTCGAGCCCGAGCCCGAAGCCCGCGCTGGGGCACGCGCCGTAGCGGCGGAGGTCGAGGTACCACTCGTAGGCGGCCTTGGGGAGGTTCTCCTCGGCGATCTTGTGCTCGAGGTAGGCGAGGTCGCTCGCGCGCTCGCCGCCGCCGATGAGCTCGCCGTACCCGTCCGGCGCGACGCAGTCGCACCCGAGGACCACCTCGGGACGCGCCGGGTCGGGCTTCATGTAGAAGGCCTTGATCTTCGTCGGGAAGCGGTGGACGAGGATGGGCCGGTCGAACTTCGCCGAGACCGCGTCCTCCTGCGGCGCGCCGAAGTCCTCGCCCCACGGGATCTCGGCGGGCGTGCCCTTGAGCATCTCGAGCGCGTCGTCGTAGGAGACGCGCGGGAACGGCGGCTTGACCCGCTCGAGCGCCGCGACGTCGCGCCCGAGCGCCTCGAGCTCGGGGCGGCACCGCTCGAGCACGCGCGAGACGGCGTGCGAGACCACCGACTCCATCACCGACATGACCTCGTCGAGGTCGCCGAAGGCGATCTCCGGCTCGAGCATCCAGAACTCGGTCAGGTGGCGCCGGGTCTTGCTCTTCTCCGCGCGGAAGGTCGGGCCGAAGCAGTAGACCTTGCCGAGCGACTGCGCGGCCGCCTCCATGTAGAGCTGGCCGGTCTGCGAGAGGAACGCGGGCTCGCCGAAGTAGTCCACGCGGAAGAGGTTGGCCGTGCCCTCGGCCGCCGACGGCGTGAAGATGGGGGCGTCCACGGCCGTGTACCCCGCGGCGTCGAGCCACTCGCGCAGCGCGCGCTCGACCTCGGCGCGCACGCGCAGGGTCGCCCACGGGCGCCGGCTGCGCAGGTAGAGGTGGCGCTCCTCCATCAGGAAGCCGATCCCGTGCTCCTTCTTGCCCACGGGGAAGTCGGCGACGCACGCGGAGACCACCTGGAGGTCGGAGACGGAGAGCTCGACGCCGCCCGCGGCGCGCGGATCGGCGCGCACGGTGCCGGTCACGGCGACGCTGCTCTCGAGGCGCACCTTGTCGGCCGCCTCGAACTGCGCGTCGGGCACCGCGCCCTTCTTGACCACCGCCTGCACGACGCCGGAGCCGTCGCGGACCTCGAGGAAGCAGAGCTTGCCCGCCGTGCGGCGGTGGTAGACCCAGCCCCGGACGACGGCCGTCTGGCCGACCTTCTGGGCGAGGTCCCGGATCGAGTCGCGCTGCGCCATGGCGTGGGTCCCGGAGGGGGAGGCGGATCGTAGCACCGGGGGCCGTGGCTCCGGGGTCGCGGGCCGGGGGCCTCCCCCCGCTATCCTGCGTGCATGTACGAGAGCGTCCGCGGCCGGCTGCTCGTTCGCGAGGCGACGCGATGCGTCGTCGAGGCCGGGGGGCTGGGCTACTCGATCGCGGTGTCGGCGGCGACCGCCGAGCGCCTCGGCGCGACGCGGCTGGGGGAGGAGGTGTTCCTCCGTCTCCACCTCGCCGTCCCCGAGCGTGGCGGCGAGTGGCGCCTCTTCGGCTTCGCCACCGAGGACGAGCGTGCGGTGTTCCGGGCGGCGCTCGGCGTGTCGGGTGTCGGGCCCGCGACCGCGCTCGCCCTCGTCAGCGGGCTCGCGCCCGACGCGCTGCGCGCGGCGATCGCCGCCGGCGACTCGAAGGCGCTGTCGCGGGTCAAGGGCGTCGGCAAGAAGACCGCCGAGCGGCTCGTCGTCGAACTGCGCGACGCGTTCTCGGGTCCCACCGGAGTCCCGGGAGCGGCGACGGCCCCCCCGGGGCCGATCGCCGACGCGATCGCCGCGCTCGTCGCCTTGGGCCTCGACGAGGCCGAGGCGGCCGAGCGCCTGCGCCGCGTCCCCGACGCCGCGACGGTCCCGACGAAGGACCTCGTGCGCCGCGCGCTCCGCGGCGGCGCGTAGCCCGCGCCCGGCCCCGCCGCGGCGGCGCTCGGCCGGGGAGATCCTTCCCCCGACCCCGGGCGCTCGGTGAAATGGGGGGCCGTTCCGAGGAGTGCTCCCGATGCGCCGACTCGCCCTCGTCCTCGCTCTCGCGGCCGCCCCGGCCGCGCTCGCGCCGCGCGCCGCGCGGGCGGAGGACGCGCCCGCGACCGACGCCGTGGGCCAGATCAAGGCGCTGATCGCGGAGATCGACGCGGCCGAGAAGGCCAAGGACGAGGGCGCGCTGTCGTCCGCGGTGAAGAAGGCCCCGCCGCTCTACAAGGGCACGCAGGACAGCGCCGCGAAGTCGTCGCTGATGAAGGCGGTCGCCGGCGTGGTCAAGCAGTCGAAGATGACGACCGCGCGCAAGGACGCGATGGCCGCGCTCGTCGAGACCGAGGACGGCAAGGAGGCGTGGAAGCACATCCAGAGCGCGTATCCCGACGACGACGCCGAGGACGAGACGCGCTGGAACGTGGACTTCGTCAAGGCGCTCGGCGCCCTTCACCCCGACGCCGCCATCGACCGTCTGCTCGACACGTTCCGCAAGGCGAAGCAGAACGACCTGTCGGCCGCCGCCGTCATGGCCTGCGGCGGCTACCACAAGAGCAAGCAGCGCGAGCGGATCCTCGAGGAGATCGTCAAGGCCGGCAAGAACATGGCGCCGGCCCGCTCGACGACGAAGAACGTCAGCCAGGAGCAGCAGGCGCGCTGGGCCGCGATCGAGGGCCCGATCGGCAAGGCGCTCGACCAGCTGACGGGCGACGCGGTCGGCAACGCCGCCGAGTGGTTCAAGCGCTTCGACGAGAACAAGAAGAACGTCAAGGCGCTCTTCAAGGACTGAGGACGGCCGCGGCGTCGGAGGAGGCGCGCCGGGCCCGCTGCGGAAGGCGAGCCCCGACGGGGGCCCGACGTGCGTTCAGCGCTCGACGGGCCTCGCCTCTCGTGCACTCGGCGGGCTCCCCCGCCGAATTCACGAGCCGACGAGGTCGGGGCGGCGTCTTGCGCCCGGGCGTGACGCAGGGCCCGTCGGCGATTCGACGCGTGTCGCCACGCGTCGTCCGCTCCTCGGCGTGGTTCCAGAACACGCGGTCGTCGCGTGCGACGCGCGCCCGGGCCGAATCCGCGAGCCCCGACCGGGGCCTGACGGGCGTTCGACGCGCGAAGGGCCTCGTCCTTCGTGAATTCGGCGGGCTTGGACGTCCGCGCGAGCGCGGCTGCGCGCGGGCGCGGGGGGCGACAGGGCGGCGGCGGCGCGCCGCGGGCGTCAGTCGCCGTCGTCCTCGTCCTCGGCGTCGTCGCCCTCGTCCTCGTCGGCCGGCTCGGCCGCCGGAGCGGTCTCGCCCTTGAGCGCGAGCCCGAGGCCGGCGAGCTTCTTGCGCACCTCGTCGAGCGTCGTCTTGCCCATGTTCTTGCTGGCCATGAGCTCGGCCTCGGTGCGGTCGGCGAGGTCGCCCACCGTCTCGAGCTCGAGCTCCTCGATGCACTTCTGCGTGCGCACCGACATCCGCAGCGCGGACACCGGCAGCGAGCGCGGGTCGCCGCCCTCGGCCAGGTCCTCGTCGTCGTCGGCGTCGTCGTCGGCCCCGCCGAACAGCGCGTCGAGCTCGGCCTCGGCGTCCTCGCGGCTCGCGGCCGGGACCTCCTCGGCGGCCATGCCCAGCCGCAGGCCCTTCTGCGCGAGGATGTCCTTGATCTCCTGCAGCGACGTCTCGCCGAAGTTCTTGTAGGCGAGGAGCTCGGCCTCGGACTTGCGCACGAGGTCGCCCAGCGTCTTGATCTCCATCTTCGCGAGGCAGTTGCGCGAGCGGACGGAGAGCTCGAACTCGGAGATCGGCGTGCGCAGCACCTGCGCGCGGCGGTCCTCCTTGCGCTCGGACTCCTCGTCGAAGTACATCGTCTGCGCCGCCACCACGTCGCGCAGGTAGAGCCGCGCGCGCTCGTGCGTCGGGTCGGCCGCGAGCACGCGGCGGTACAGCGCCTCGGCCTCGGTGAAGCGGTCGTGGTCCTCGAGCAGCACGCCGAGGTTGAGCAGCGCGTTCACGTAGGTCGGCTCGACCGCGGCGCAGCGGCGGTAGAGGTCGATCGCCTTCTCGTCGTCGCCGGCGAGGTCGTGCATGTGCGCGAGGTGGAACAGCGCGCGCGCGTGCGCCGGGTCCGCGGCCACCGCGGCTTCGAGCTTCGCCCGCGCGTCGAGGTGGCGGCCGTCGGCCTCGAGCGCCATCCCCTCGGCGTAGAGCGCGTCGGCCTTGCGGTCCGCGCCGAGCTTGCCGGCCGCGGCGCGCGCGCCGTCGCCGTCGCCGACGAGCGCGCGCGCGGTCGCGAGCGCCGTCTCGGCGCCGGCCACGGTCGCGAGGTCGGCCGCGGCACCCGCGGGGTCGCCGTCCTCGAGGGAGGCGAGGCCGCGGACGGCGCGGACCGCGGCGCCGTCACCGGCGCCGCGCAGCGTCGCGACCGCGGCGCGGGCGCGCCCGAGCAGGTAGAGGCCCATCCCGCGCCGGACCGCGCTGCCGGTGTCGGCGGCCGCCTTCTCGGCGGCGGCGCGGGCCTCGCGCACGTCACGCACGGCGTTGCGCGCGGCGGCGAGGTCGGCGGCGGAGGGCTTCTGCGACTCGAGGAGGGCGGCGACGTCCACGGTCGTGGGGGGCATTTCGAGCTCCGGACGCGGAATCGAGCGAATCCCGGATGATAGGGGGACGGGCCTCCCCGGCCAGCCTCGCGCGGGGCGCCCCCCCCGTCCGCTGCGGAGCGTCCCCCCGGCGTCCGATCCTCCGGGGCACGCAGACCCCTCGGAGGCTCCCGTGGACAAGCTCGTGATCGAGGGCGGGGTCCCCCTGCGGGGCGAGGTCGAGGTCTCGGGGGCGAAGAACGCCGTCCTGCCGATCCTCGCGGCCGCGCTGCTCGCCGACGGGCCGTGCCGCATCGACGGGGTCCCGGCGCTCAAGGACCTCGACACGATGCTGCGCATCCTGCGCGAGCTCGGCATGGAGGCCGACCGCACCGCCGACGGCGCGATCGAGACCGAGGTGGTGGACCCCTCCCGGTCGCGGGCGCCCTACGAGCTGGTCCGCACGATGCGCGCCTCGATCTGCGTGCTCGGGCCGCTGCTCGGCCGCCGCAAGCGCGCCGAGGTGTCGTTCCCCGGGGGCTGCGTCATCGGACCGCGGCCGATCGACCTCCACATCGCCGGCCTCGAGGCGCTCGGCGCCGACCTCCGCGTCGAGGGGGGCTACATCGTCGCGGACGGACGCCGGATGAGCGGGCGCGAGGTCTACCTCGGCGGCGCCTACGGCCCCACCGTCACGGGGACGGCCAACGTCCTGATGGCGGCGGTGCTGACCCCCGGGACCACGGTCGTCGAGCACGCGGCCTGCGAGCCCGAAGTCACCGACCTCGCGCGTTTCCTCGTGGCGATGGGGGCCCGCATCGAAGGGATCGGGGGCCCGCACCTCGAGGTGACGGGCGTGGACCGGCTCGTCGGCACGCGCCACCGGGTCATCCCCGACCGCATCGAGGCCGGCACCTTCCTCACCGCGGCCGCGATCACCCACGGCGACGTCGTCGTCCGCGGCGCCGACCCGTCCCACCTGACCGCGCCGATCGCCACGCTGCAGCGCATGGGCGTGCAGGTGGAGCGGCTCCCCGACCGCGCGCTGCGCGTCCGCGCGCTCGAGCGGCTGCGTCCCACCGACGTCGTGACGCTGCCCTACCCCGGCTTCCCCACCGACCTGCAGGCCCAGTTCATGGCGACGCTCTCGATCGCCGACGGCAACTCGTTCGTCACCGAGAAGATCTACCCCGAGCGCTTCATCCACGTCGCCGAGCTGACGCGCATGCGTGCCCGCATCCGCAAGGAGGGGCCCACGGCGATCGTCGAGGGCGTGGACTACCTCTCGGGGGCCCCGGTGATGGCGTCCGACCTCCGCGCGTCGGCGGCGCTCGTCGTCGCCGGGCTGGCGGCGCACGGCACGACGACGGTGGACCGCGTCTACCACATCGACCGTGGCTACGAGCGCATCGAGGAGAAGCTCGCCGCGCTCGGCGCACGGATCCGGCGCGTCTCCGACCGCGACCGGGGGGGCGGCGACCCGGCGGAGTAGCGTCGAGGCCGGGTGCGCGCAAGCGTGGGGGACGGCGGCCGTTCTGGTTCAATCCGCCGTTTCCCCGTCGGACAAGGTCCGAAACCGGGGGCCCACGTCGGCCCCGCGGTCCGGCCCAGCGTCGGGGCTGCCGGTACCTCCCTCCCTCCGTGTTCGATTCCCTCGCCCAGCGCTTCACCCGCCTCTTCGCCGGCCTCGGCCGGTCGAAGCTGACCCCGGCCAACATCGAGGACGGGGTCCGCGAGGTCCGCACCGCCCTGCTCGAGGCCGACGTCGGGCTCGACGTCGTGCGCGGGTTCGTCGAGCGCGTCAAGGAGAAGGCCGTCGGGCTCACGCGGCTCGACGGCGTGGCGCCGGCCGACCAGTTCGTCAAGGTCGTCCACGACGAGCTCGTCGCGCTGCTCGGCGGCGAGGAGACGCGGATCCGCTGGAACGACCGCGGGCCCACGGTGTTCATGATGGTGGGCCTGCAGGGCACCGGCAAGACGACCACCTGCGGCAAGCTCGCGCTCCACCTCCGCCGCAAGGAAGGCAAGAAGCCGCTGCTGGTCGCGGCCGACGTCAAGCGCCCCGCGGCGATCGAGCAGCTCAAGGTGATCGGCCGGCAGGTGGACGTGCCCGTCTACGCCGAGGAGGGCGGGCGCCCCGAGAAGATCTGCGCCCGTGGCGTCGCCAAGGCCATCGAGACCGGGCGCGACGTCGTGATCCTCGACACCGCCGGCCGCCTGCACATCGACGCCGAGCTCATGGACGAGCTCGAGGACGTCAAGGGCAAGACGAACCCGCACGAGATCTGGCTCGTCGTGGACGCGCAGGTCGGCCAGGACGCCGTCGCCTCGGCGCGCGAGTTCGACCGCCGCCTCGCGGTGACCGGCGTCGTGCTGTCCAAGACCGACGGCGACGCGCGCGCGGGCGCCGCGCTGTCGATCCGCGAGGTCACCGGCAAGCCGATCCGCTACGTGGGCACGGGCGAGAAGCTCGAGCAGATCGAGCCGTTCGTGCCCAAGCGCGTCGCCGGCCGCATCCTCGGCATGGGCGACGTCGTCGGCCTCGTCGAGAAGGCCCAGGAGGTCGTCGACGAGGCGTCCGCACGCGAGACCGCGGAGAAGATGTTCCGCGACGCGTGGACGCTGGACGACTTCCGCCTCCAGCTCCGCCAGGTCCGCGAGATGAGCAGCAAGCTCGGCGGGCTGGGCGGGATGCTCAAGCACATGCCCGGCATGGCGGACCTCCCCGAGGAGGTCACGGGCCGCATGGACGACGGGCAGCTCGTGCGCTGGGAGGCGGCCATCGAGTCGATGACGCCGAAGGAGCGCACCGACCCGGTCGTGCTCGACGGGCAGCGCCGCGCGCGCGTCGCGCGGGGCTCGGGTACGTCGGTCGCGTCGGTCAACGAGCTCTTGAAGGCCTTCAAGCTGATGCGCAAGCAGGTGAAGGAGCTCAAGAGCAAGGGCATCCTCGGCCGCCTGGCGGGCCGGCGGATGGACAAGCAGAAGCTGAAGCAGATCGAGGACCTGAAGAGGCGCGGGATCGACCTGCGCAACTGGTTCCCGGAGTCCTAGGACGACCCCGGGGTGAGGAGCAGGAAATGCCGCTGACGATCCGGCTGTCGCTCAAGGGCCGCACCAACCGGCCGTTCTTCCGCGTGGGCGTCTTCGACGTCCGCACGCGCCGGGACGGGCCGCCGGTGGAGTACCTCGGGTGGTACGACCCGAAGATGAAGGACGCCACGAAGCAGTTCGTGGTGGACGGCGAGCGCGCCGCGCACTGGATCTCGAAGGGCGCGGGCGTGTCGGCGACCGTCCGCTCGTTCCTCGAGCGCGCGGGCGTCAAGGTGCCGACCAAGCCGACGACCCGGGCCCGTCGCGCCAAGGACGCGCCCCGTCGTGCCAAGGCCGCCGCCCGCCGCGCCGCCGCCAAGAAGGCGTGAGCCCGTGGCGAAGCGCCTGAAGCTCGCCGAGGCGCTCGACGCGCTCGAGAAGGCGTACGGGAGGCCCCGCACCGCGGAGCACCCCGAGGCCCCGCTGCTCGACCACCTGCTGGTGGGCGTGCTGACGGCCTGGGTGGACCGCGAGCGTGCGGTGCGCGCCCTGCGGGCCGTGTCCGAGTCGTTCCTCGACCTCAACGAGGCCCGCGTCTCGCCGATCGCCGAGCTCGACGGCGTGCTGCGCCCGTTCCTCGGCACCAAGTCCGAGGAGGCGGCGCACGCGGTGCGGATCGCGCTGCAGGACGTCTACGACGGCACGCACGGGCTCGACCTCGAGCCGCTGCGCGGCCGCGAGCCCGACGACCTCAAGAAGTTCCTGAAGGAGCTCCCGCACACGATGGGCGGGCCCGCGGGCGCGATCTTCCAGCTCGCGCTCGGCGACACGCACCTCGGCCTCATGGCGGCCGAGGCGCGGGTGCTCGAGCGGCTCAAGCTGCTCCCGCAGAGCGCGACGCCGCAGAAGGTGCGCCAGGCGCTCGAGAAGCAGGTCCGCCCGGCGGACCGCCTCAAGTTCGCGTGGGGCCTCGTGGCGCACGCGCACGCGGTCTGCGCCGCCAAGGACCCGCGCTGCGAGGCGTGCCCGCTGCTCGCCAACTGCCCGTTCGGCGAGGCCGAGGTCAAGCGCCGCGAGGTCGAGCGCAAGAAGGAGGAGGCGCGCCTCGCCGTCGAGGAGAAGAAGCGCAAGCTCGCCGAGGAGAAGGCCGCCAAGGAGGCCGCGAAGAAGGCCGCCGTGGAGGCGAAGAAGAAGGCCGTCGCCGACGCCAAGCTCGCCAAGGTCGCCGCCGCCAAGGCCGCCGCCGAGAAGGCGGTGGCCGAGCGCAAGGCCAAGGCGGAGGCCGAGCGGCTCGCCAAGAAGGCGAAGGCGGAGGCCGAGCGCGCCGAGAAGGCCGCCAAGGCCGAGGCCGAGCGCAAGGCCAAGGCCGACGCGGCGCGCAAGGCCGAGGCGGCCAAGAAGGCCGCGGCGAAGGCGAAGAAGCCCTCGAAGAAGTGACCCGACCGCCCCTGCTCCTGTGCTCGGGGAGCCCCCGCCGCGCCGCGCTGCTCGCGGCGGCGGGGGTCCCCTTCGAGCGGGGGCCCGCACCCGACGTGGACGAGACGCCGCCCCCGGGCGTGCCCGCCGCCGCGGTCGCGGAGGCGCTCGCGCGCCGCAAGGCCGCCGTCGCCGCCGCCCGCTCGCCGCAGCGCACGGTGCTGACGGCCGACACGGTGGTCGTGCTCGACGACCTCGCGCTGTCCAAGCCCGCCGACCCCGCCGACGCGCGCCGGATGCTCGCCGCCCTCTCCGGCCGCGAGCACCTCGTCGTCACGGGCGTGGCGGTCGCGCGGGGCCCGCGCGTCGAGAGCGGGTGCGACGTCGCCCGCGTCCGCTTCCGGCCGCTGCGCGACGACGAGATCGCCGCCTACGTCGCCACCGGCGAGCCGCTCGACAAGGCCGGGGCCTACGCGCTCCAAGGCGGCGCGGCCGCGTTCGTCTCGCGGGTGGACGGGCGCGCCGACACCGTGGTCGGCCTGCCGGTCCCGCTCGCGCTCGCGCTGGTCGCCGACGTCGAGCGCGACGCGGCCGACGACGCCGCGCCGCCCTGCCCCGCCGCCCCCGCCCGGTGACCCATGCGCAAGAGCACGCTCGTCGCCCTCGTCATCCTCGTCCTCGCCCTCGTCGGCGTGACCGTGCTGCTCAAGGTCTACACCGACCAGTTCGCCGAGGAGATCAAGCAGGCGAAGGCCATGACCGCGGCGTTCGCGGCCGACCTCGCCCCCGACTCCACGATCAAGCTCGCGCGCGTGCACGGCACGTCGCGCTACGTGGTCACCGACCCGGGGTCGATCGGCCTGCTCCTCGAGGCCCGCCCCTCGGAGGCGTCGTGGCGCGCCGACCCGACGGGCACCGTGCTCGCGCGCCGGCTCGCGCGGCACGCCTTCGACGCCTACCCGGTCGACCGGCCGGTGGACTGGGTCCAGTTCCGCCTGTCGCGCCCCGACGGGACGCGGCTCCCCGAGTTCGGGCTGCGGCGGGGTGCGGGCGACGGGTTGCTCCCCGTCGAGGCCCCGGCGATGGGGGGGGACGCGCCCCCCCGGTGACGGGGCGACGCGCGACCCGTCGGCCCGCCCCGGGCGCCCAAAACGCGGCGTGCCCGGACGGGGGCGCTACATTCGCCCCTTCGCCGGATGCCCCGCGTGGGACGTCGGCGGGGGCCTCTCCCCGACCGGCCTCCCTCGTGGCGGATCCCCCCGAGGACCGCGCCGTGAAGAAGGACATCCACCCCGCCTACCACCCCGTCGTCTACGTCGACCACGGCGCGAACTTCGAGTTCGTCAGCCGCTCGACGCAGAAGAGCGGGGAGGTCCGCAAGATCGACGGCGTGGACCACTACGTCCTGCGCGTCGACATCTCCTCGGCGTCGCACCCGTTCTACACGGGCAAGCAGAAGTTCGTCGACACCGCGGGCCGCATCGAGAAGTTCCAGAAGAAGTTCGCCGGCAAGTACGGCTCGAAGGCCGCCGCGCCGGCCTCGACCCCGGCCGCGAAGTAGCGCACGGGCGACGCCGGCCGCCTCCCGCGGCCGCGCGTCCCGCCCGCGCCACGAGCGTGCGATGAGCATCGAGGACAAGCTCGCCGAGCGGGCCCGCCACGCCCGCGACCTCGAGGCGAGCCTCTCCGACCCCGCCGTCGCGTCCGACGGGCGCCGCGTCGGGCGCATCGCCAAGGAGCTCGGCACCCTCAAGCCGTTCCTCGAGGCGTACGGCGCGTGGGAGAAGGCGCGGGCCGACGGCGCCGCCGCCGCCGGGATGGCCGCCGACGCCGGTTCCGACGCCGAGATGCGGGCGCTCGCCCTCGAGGACGCCGCGAGCTGCCGCGCCACCGAGGCGGCGCTGTTCGACCGCCTGCGCCGGATGCTCGTCGCCGACGACGAGGACGCGCACCGCGACTCGATCGTCGAGATCCGCCCCGGGACCGGCGGCGAGGAGGCGGCGCTGTTCGCGCGCGACCTCTACGAGATGTACCAGCGCCTCGCCGTCCGCCGCGGCTGGAAGGTCGAGGTGCTCGACGGCGGCACGACCGACCTCGGCGGCCTCAAGTCGGTCACGTTCTCCGTCGCCGGCTCGGGCGTGTACCGCGACCTGCGCTACGAGTCGGGCGTGCACCGCGTGCAGCGCGTGCCCGCCACCGAGACGCAGGGGCGCATCCACACGAGCACCGCCACCGTGGCCGTGCTGCCCGAGGCCGAGGACGTCGACATCGAGGTCAAGGCCTCCGACATCGAGGAGGAGTTCATGCGCGCCGGCGGGCCCGGCGGGCAGAACGTGAACAAGACCTCGTCGGCCGTGCGCCTGCTGCACAAGCCGACCGGCGTCGTCGTCCGCTGCCAGGACGAGTCCTCCCAGCGCAAGAACCGCGACCGGGCGATGCGCATCCTCCGCGCCAAGCTCTACGAGATGCGGCAGGAGGAGCTCCAGAAGACGCGCGCGGAGGCCCGCCGGAGCCAGGTCGGCACGGGCGACCGCAGCGAGAAGATCCGGACCTACCACTTCAAGGAGAACCGGGTCACCGACCACCGCATCGGGTTCACCACGCACACCCTCGAGAAGGTGCTGCAGGGCGACCTCGACGCGCTGCTGCTCGCGCTGCAGGACGCGGACCTCGAGGCGCGCCTGAAGAACCTCTGAACCGGGGCGGGGCCCGTCGCGCTCCGGGGCCGGGCGCGCGGCCCGGCGGACGGCCGTCCCCTTGCCGCCGCGGGGCCCGGTCCGGATAATCCCGGCCCCCCTGTGTTCCCCCGGAAGGACCTTCCATGGCCGACGAGATCGCTTCGACCGAGACCGAGCCGGGTGCGGAGGTCGCGCTGCGGCCCTGCGCGTACTGCGGCCACCCGATCCACCCCGAGAGCCACCGCTGCGTGGACTGCGGCGGCCACGTCGGCCTCGCGTGGGGGACGGTCCACAAGGAGCTGTTCCTCTTCCTGTTCCTCTCGGTCCTGATCGCGGTCGGCTGCCTGGTGTCGTGGGTCGGCCGCACGCCGGCGCCCTCGGCCGAGTCGGTCGCCCGTGCGACGGCCGCGGCCCAGCAGCGCGCCGACGAGGAGAACCGCCGGCTCGCCGCGGCGGGCCGTCCGCAGACCGCCACGGCGCAGGTGGACGAGAAGGACCTCGAGTACAGCGTCGTGGTCCCGATGGGCAAGGCGATGACCGGCCTCGACACGCTGCGCGGCGCGTTGCTCTTCGCGCTCGCGGTCTACGGCGTGATCGCCGGGCTCTTCAACGTGCTGTTCCGCCGCATGGTCATGTGGCCGTACGTGGCGGGCGGCGCGCTGGCGCTGTGGGTCGGCCTGCAGGGCCTGCTCGGGGGGCTGGGCGGGCGCGCCTACGACCTGTGGAAGACGTGGGCCAAGGGACGCTCGCTGATGGAGTCGTTCTTCGCGCCCGTCCGCGCGGTCTCGCCGGGCCACCTGCTGCTGACGCTGGCGGGCGTGATCACCGTCGTCAAGCTCGTCGGCGGCGTGCTCGCCGCGGCGACCAAGGGCAAGGGCGACGCCGGCGGCGACGCCGGCGGCAAGGAGGGCGGCGCGGCCGCCCGCCGTCGCGCGCGCGGCGGCAAGGGCGGCGACGCCCCGACCGGCGGGGACGCGCCCGCCGCCAGCTGACGTCGTCGCGCTCGGACGACCACGGCCCCGGGACGCCCGCGCGGCGGCCCGGGGCCGCTTCGTTTCCGGCGGCCGGCGGGCCCGTGCGCGGTACCCTCCGCGCGTGCCGACGACCGTCCTCGAGGTGCTGCGCAAGACGACCGAGTACTTCGCGGCCCGCGGCCTCGACTCGCCGCGGCTCGACGCCGAGGTGCTGCTGGCCCACCGGCTCGGCTGCCGACGGCTCGACCTCTACCTCCAGCACGACCGGCCGTTGGCCGAGCCCGAGCTGGTCCCGCTGCGCGACGCCGTGCGCGAGCGCGGCCGCGGCGTCCCGGTCGCCTACCTCACCGGGACGAAGGAGTTCTACGCGCTGCCGTTCGCGGTGACGCGCGACGTGCTCGTCCCGCGGCCCGAGACGGAGGGCGTCGTGGAGGCGGCGGTCGAGGCGCTCGCCGACGCGGCGTCGCCCGTCGTCGCCGACGTCGGCACCGGCAGCGGCTGCATCGCGGTGGCGCTGCTCGTCGAGCGGCCCGACGCGCGGGCGCTCGCGGGCGACGTGTCCGCGCCGGCGCTCGCCGTCGCGCGCGCCAACGCGGCGCGTCACGGCGTCGCGGACCGGCTCGAGACGCGCGAGGGTGCGGGGCTGTCGCCCTGGCGGGACCACGCCGCGTGGGGACGTCTGGCCGCCGTCGTCTCGAACCCGCCCTACATCGTCCGCGGCGACCCGACCGTCGAGCCGGGCGTGGCGGCCCACGAGCCGGCGCTCGCGCTGTACGTGGACGGCGACGACCCGCTCGCGGTCGCGGCGGCGGTCGCGACGCAGGCGTGCGAGGCGCTCGCCCCGGGCGGCTTCCTCGCCGTCGAGGTGGGGGCGGGGAGCGGCGCGGCCGCGCACACGCTGCTCGAGCGGCTCGGCTACGTCGGGGTCGTCGTGCGGCCCGACGGCGCCGGCATCCCGCGCGTCGCGTGCGGGCGCCGACCGGGCTGAGCTCAGCGAGCCGGCGGGGCCGGCGGGAGCGCGCCCGTCTCGAGCAGGAGGAACGGGGACGTCGGCATCGCCATCGGGCCGTGCACCAACGGGGTGCGGTGGATCTGCGACGCGGTCACGTACAGCGTGCCCCGGGGCGACAGCGCGAGGCTGTCGGGCCACGCCAGCCGCGGGTCGGTCACGAGGGTCACCATCGTGCCGTCGGGGCGGCGCGCGACGATCGCGCCCTGCTCGATCGCGGCGAAGTAGATCGTCCCGTCCGCGCCCATCTCGAGCCCGTCGGCGGCCACGGTCGTCGCGACGCGCTCGACGGACGCCGCGACCTCCTCCGGCGTCCGGGCGGGGTCGCGCAGGACGGCGGTCGGGGCGCGCCAGAGCGTGCGCCCCGAGAGCACCTGCCAGTAGAGCCACGCGCCCGTCGGGTCGAGCGTGAGGCCGTCGGCGTGGATCCGCATCGGCACGGGTGCCTCGCCCGCCGGCGCGGGCCAGCGCAGCTCGCGACCCTCCACCCGCAGCGTCACGTCGGGCTCGGCGAGCACCGACGCGTGCTTGGAGAGGACGCGCCGGCCCACGCCCGTCTCGAGGTCGAGCACGACGAGCGCGCCGAGTCCGGAGTCGGTCAGGTAGGCGGTCTTCCCGTCCGGCGCGACCCGCACGTCGTTGAGGTAGGCGCGCGCGGGGGCCACGTCGGGCCCGAGGTGCCAGACGCCGGCCATCCGGTCGTCGGAGAGGCTGAGGCGCGCGAGCTTGCACCCGTCGGGGACCACGCCCCCGAAGCCGGGGTTGCCCGAGTCGAGCACGTAGAGGTAGCGGCCGTCGCACCGCACGCTCTGCACGCACACCCACGCGTCGAACGGCTGGGGCATCAGGACGCCGGGCCGCCAAAGGTTCGGCTCGCGTGCGGGATAGGGGCGCGCGCGGCCGCCGGGGTACCGCTCCTCGACCGACGCAGCGTGCGGCCCGATCCACCGCGGGTAGCAGACGAACACCCGACCCTGCGGCGACACGGCCACCCCCGTCCACAGGCGGTCCGGGCTGCGCGCCACCTCGCGGAGCTCGCCCACCCCCGGAACCGGGGGGGCGCCGCTCCCGCAGCCGCCGAGCGCCCCGAGGGCGACGGCGACGAGCGCGGCGAGGGCGGTGCGCATGGCAACGATTCAATCAGGGACTGAAGACCCGGTCGAGGGGCTGGCCCGCCGCGGCCCGGCCACGCCCCGCGGCCCGCGGGCCTCGCGGTCAGAACGTGTGCCGCAGGTGCTCGACCGCGTGGAGGAACACCCGCAGGCCGTCGGGCAGCTCCGCCGGGCCGTCGCGGTGGAAGGTCGGGCTCTGCCACGGGAACTGATGCCGCTCGGGGTGCGGCATGAGACCGAGGATGCGGCCCGTCGGGTCGGTGATGCCCGCGATGTCGTCCACCGCGCCGTTGGGGTTCCACGGGTACGGGGCCGGGTGGCCGCCGTCGGGGCCGACGTAGCGCAGGGCCACCTGCCCGTCGGCGTGGAGGCGTGCGCGCACCGACTCGTCGAGCGGCAGCAGCCGTCCCTCCGCGTGCGCGACGGGCACGCGGTAGCGCTCGCCCGGGCGCAGGAACACGCTGCGGTCGGTGGTCACCTCGAGCGTGACCCAGCGGTCCTCGTAGCGCGCCGACAGGTTCTGCGCGAGCGTCACGGTGCGGTCGATCGCGCCGTCGAAGCCGGGGACGAGCCCGGTCTTGACGAGCACCTGGAAGCCGTTGCAGATCCCGAGCACGATCCCGCCGCGGTCCACGAGCCGCCGGACGCCGTCGACGAGGCGGGTGCGGATGCGGGTGCCGAGCACGGTGCCGGCGCCGAGGTCGTCGCCGTGCGAGAACCCGCCGGGGATCACGAGGCCGTGGAAGTCGTCCACCGTGGAGGGGCGTCGCGCGAGCTCGTTGACGTGCACCGCGACCGCGACGGCGCCGGCCTGCTCGAACGCGAACGCGGTCTCGCGGTCGCAGTTCGTGCCGGCCGCGCGCAGCACGAGCACGCGCGGGGCGGCGACCTTGGCGGCGCGCGGGCGCCGCGCCGCCGCGCGCGGCCGGGTGCGCCGCGGGGCGGGACGGGAGGCCTTGCGGGCGGGGCTCATCGGGGCGACTCCTCGCGCGAGAAGGGCAGGGCGGACTTCCACGCGTCGCGCAGGGCCGGGACGGCGACCGCGACCGCGTCGCGCCGCCCGTCGGCGGCCCGCACGGTGAGGCGCGGGGCCTCGGTCACGCGGCCGACCGCCGCGCAGGTGCCGCCCGCGGCGGCGACGCGGCGCTCGAAGGCCTCGGCGTGCTCGGGCGCCACCTCGACGAGGAAGCGCGTGGCCGACTCGCTGAAGAGCAGGCGGTCCGAGCGGCGCGTCGAGCCGGGCACGCGCGCGAGGTCGAGGTCGAGCCCGAGCTGGCCGCCGATCGCCATCTCGGCCGCGGCGACCGCGAGGCCGCCGTCGGAGACGTCGTGGGCCGCGCGCACGAGGCCCTGCCCGACCGCGCCCTCGAGCGCGAGCAGCGTGGCCTTGGCCGTCGGGCGCACCACCGGCACCTTCGAGCCGAGCAGGCCGAGCAGGCGGTACCACTTCCCGCCCGCGCACTCGTCGTGCGTCTCGCCGACCACGTAGAGCACGTCGCCGGCGCGCTTGAGGTCGGTGGTGACCGTGCGCCGGACGTCCTCGATGACGCCGATCGCCGAGATCAGCAGCGTGGGGGGGACCACGATCACGGTGCCGTCGGCCGTGCGGAACTCGTTGTTGAGCGAGTCCTTGCCCGAGATGAACGGCGTGCCGAAGTGCAGCGCCGCGTCGCGGCACCCCTCGGCCGCGCGGACGAGCGAGCCGAGGCGGTCGGGCTTGTCGCAGCGTCCCCACGTGAAGTTGTCGAGCACGGCGAGGCGGTCGAGCGTCGCGCCCGTCGCCACGGCGTTGCGCAGCGCCTCGTCCACCGCCAGCCACGCCATCGCGTACGGGTCCACGTCGCCCACGGAGGGCTGGATGCCGCACGAGAGGACGACGCCGCGCCGGCTGCCGAGCTTGGGCGCGACCACCGCCGCGTCGGACGGGCCCTCGCCCACGCCGGCCCACGGGCGCACGACGGCCCCCGCCTGCACCTCGTGGTCGTACTGGCGGAACACCCACTCCTTGCTGCCGATGTCGGGCGTGCCCAGCAGCGACAGCAGCGTCGCGGTGTGGTCGGGCGCGTCGGGGCCGTCGTGCTCGGGGCCGCCGCCGCGCGAGAACGTGGCCTTGCGCACGACCCGCGGCAGGCCCTCGTGGAGGAACTCCATCGAGAGGTCGCCCACGACGGTGCGCCCGTGGCGGACGACGAGGCGGCCCGTCTTGGTGAACGTCCCGAGCACGACGGCCTCGACGTCCTGCGCCACGCAGAGCGCGCGGAACGCGGGCCAGGCCTTCTTCGGGACGGCCGCGACCATCCGCTCCTGCGCCTCGCTGATCCAGATCTCGTCGTAGCGCAGCCCCGCGTACTTGAGCGGGGCCTTCGAGAGGTCCACGTCCGCGCCGGTCTCGGCCGCCATCTCGCCGACCGCGCTCGAGAACCCGCCCGCGCCGCAGTCGGTCACGGCGTGGAAGAGCCCGAGGTCGCGCGCCTGCAGGAGCACGTCGAGGACCTTCTTCTCGGTGATCGCGTCGCCGATCTGCACCGCGCCCGACGACACCGACTCGGACTCCGACGTCAGCTCGACGCTGGAGAACGTCGCGCCGTGGATCCCGTCGCGGCCCGTCCGCCCGCCGAAGGCGACGATCAGGTCGCCGGGCTTCGCGGCCTTCTCGACCTTGTCGCGCGGGAGGATCCCCACGCAGCCGCAGTAGACGACGGGGTTGCCGACGTAGCGCGGGTCGAAGAGCACCGCGCCGTTGACGGTCGGGATGCCCATGCGGTTGCCGTAGTCGCGCACGCCCGACACGACCCCGCGCATGAGGCGGCGCGGCGGCAGGCAGCCGTCGGGCACGCGGGCGGCGGGCATGTCGAGCGGGCCGAAGCAGAAGACGTCGGTGCAGGCGACCGGGCGGGCGCCGAGCCCCGTCCCGAGCACGTCGCGGATCACGCCGCCCACGCCGGTCCCGGCGCCGCCGTAGGGCTCGATCGCGCTCGGGTGGTTGTGGGTCTCCACCTTCATGCACACGCCGTCCTCGCCGTCGAAGGCGATCACGCCGGCGTTGTCGCGGAACACCGAGAGGCACCACGACTTGCCGAGGCGGCGCGTCGCCTCGAACACCGTCTCCTTGAGCAGGTTCTTGAACGTGCGGCGGCCCTGCTCGTCCTCGTGCTCGACGGCGCCGGCGAGCGTCTTGTGCTTGCAGTGCTCCGACCACGTCTGCGCGACGGTCTCGAGCTCGAGGTCGCTCGGCTCGCGCCCGAGGCCGCGGAAGTGCTCGCGCACCGCGGCCATCTCCGCGAGCGAGAGCGACAGGTGCAGCGCCGACGAGAGCTCGGTGAGCTCCTCGGGCGAGAGGTCGCGCACCGGCACCTCGCGCCGGACCACGCGCACCGCCGCCGGCGCCGGGAAGCGCCACTTCGCGAGCTCGCCCGGCACGACGTCCTCGATCACCTCGTTGCCCAGGGCCCGGCGCGCGGCGGCGAGGAGCGCGCGGCCGTCGTCCTGCGGCGCGCCGAAGGCGTGGAACGTGCGCGCGGCCTTCACGCGTGTCACGGCGAGGCCCACCGAGCGCAGCGTGGCCGCGGCGCTGTCGGCCTCGGGGTCGGTCACGCCCGCCTTGCGGGTCACGGTCACGGCCTGCGACGGGCGTCCCGCACGCACGTCGAGCGAGCGGCGCACGGCGAAGCGGTCCATCACGGGGTCGGCGAGCACCTCGACGGCGGCCTTGCGCAGGTCGGCGGCCGTGAGGTCGCCCTCGAGGAAGTAGACGCGCACGACGCGCACGTCGGCGAGGCCCGACAGCCCCGCCGCGGCGAGCTGGCCGAGCGCGTCGCGGCCGGCGGGGTCGATCTGGTCGGGTTTGAGCGCGACCTCGATGCGGTGGACGGGCGCGGGGCGGCGCGGCGTCGGCGACGCCTTCGTGCGCGGGCGCGGCGAGGAGGGACGGGAGCCGCGGTCGTCGGGGCGCTTGCCGCGGGGGAGGCGTCGGGCGGGGGCCATGGGGGCGGCCATCGTGGACGCGCCGGCCCCCGCCGACGCATCGCGCCCGCGGATGGGGGAATCGGCCCGCCCGATGCCCCGGGGGGCACCCGTGATCCCGGGGGGGCGCCGGCTCGGCGGCGGGGCACGCGCGCGGTAGGATGCGCCGCGCGCACGGGTTCGGCGGCTGGTCCCCGCCGGGCACCGTGGACGTCCGCCCCCGTTCGGACGCCGTACCGCCTCGCCGTCGAGCCGGCCGGGATCAGCGCGTCGGGGGCCTCGGAGTCCACCGCCCCATGGGCGAGCCGGTCACGCTCACCAACAAGACCGACCTGACGACCTGCCTGCCGTTCGAGCGGCCCGTCTTCGAGCTGGAACGCAAGCTCGAGGAGCTGCAGGCCCTCTCGGACTCGGCGTCGATGAACCTCAACGGCGAGCTCCGCCCGCTCCTCGAGAAGCGGGACAAGATGCTCGTCGAGATCGTCGGGCGGCTCGGCCCGTGGGAGCGCGTCCAGATCGCGCGCCACCCTCGGCGCCCCCAGTTCCGCGACTACGCGATGGGGGACCAGGGACGGCCGGGGATGCTCGACGAGTGGATCGAGCTGCGCGGCGACCGCCTCTTCGGCGACGACAAGGCGATCTCGACGGGCTTCGCCCGCCTCGGCCGCCACCGCTTCCTCCTGATCGGGCACCGCAAGGGCCGCGACACGAAGGAGAAGCTGGCCTGCAACTTCGGCTGCGCGCACCCGGAGGGCTACCGCAAGGCCCTCCAGAAGATGAAGCTGGCCGACCGCTTCGGCCTGCCCATCGTGACGCTGATCAACACGCCGGGCGCCTACCCGGGCATCGGCGCGGAGGAGCGCGGGCAGGCGTGGGCGATCGCCGAGAACATCCTCGAGATGAGCGCGCTGCGGGTGCCCACGCTGTGCATCGTGATCGGCGAGGGCGGGAGCGGCGGCGCGCTCGGCATCGGCGTGGGCGACCGCGTCCTCATGCTCGAGCACTCGTACTACTCGGTGATCTCGCCCGAGGGGTGCGCGGCGATCCTGTGGAAGAGCGGCGAGAAGGCGCCGGAGGCGGCGCGCGCGCTCCGCCTGACCAGCGAGGACCTGCTGCGCCTCAAGGTCGTCGACGAGGTGGTCCCCGAGCCGCTCGGGGGCGCGCACCGCGACGCCGCGACGATGGTCGGCACGCTCAAGGCGGCGGTCGTGCGCCACCTCGACGAGCTCACGGCGATGGACGCCGATGAGCGACTCTCGCTGCGGTACGCGAAGCTGCGGGCGTTCGGCAACGGGCTCCCGCCGCTGGACCCGCCGCCCGAGGTCCCGGCGCCGAAGGCCGAGAAGGGCGACCGCAAGGCCGAGAAGGCCGAGAAGCCCTCCGACCGCGGCGACCGACCGGCGAAGTAGCCTGCCGCGCGAGGCCGCCGGGGCCCGCGATCGGCGGGGCCCGCGGATCGTTGCTGGTTGCAAGCGACTGCGGGCGTCGGCGAGCGGAACCCGCCGCACGCCGCCGTCGTCGTCTCCCGCGGCAGCGCGACCGGATGCGCGCGATCGACGGGGGCTCCCGGGCCCCGGTGCGACGCGGCGTCCCCTTGGAGACCCTCGCATGCGTCGTCCGTGGATCGCGATCGTCGTCACCGCCGCCGCCGCGTTCGCGGCGGCCCCTCGCCTCTTCGCCGGCGACCCGCCGGCCGTCTCGGCGGAGGAGTCCGCGCAGATCGACCGCCTCGTCGAGGACCTCGGCTCGGCCGACTTCCGGGTCCGCGAGGCCGCGACGAAGGCGCTCGCCGAGAAGGGGGCGAAGGCCCGCGGCGCGCTCGAGAAGGGCGCGAAGAGCGACAACCCCGCGGTGCGCTTCCGCGCCGACCAGCTGCTCCAGGCCCTCGACGGCGCGCGCACGGAGAAGCCGCTCGACGACGGCACGGCCGACGCCCCGCCGCACCGCGCCGACCCGGGCGTGGACGGCGCCGAGCGCGCGCTCGAGAAGATGCGCCGCGAGATGGAGACGTGGCAGAAGGAGCTCGAGCGCCGCTGGGGCGACGGCTCGTTCGAGGAGCGCTCGAAGGCCCTGCAACGCGAGATGGAGCAGGCCCTCGAGGCGGCCCGCCGCCGCTTCGGCGCGTCCGGCGGCACGTCGCCCTTCGGCCCGCCCAACGGCCCGTTCGGCCCCGACACCACGCTGCGCCTCCTCGAGCCGTGGATGGGGGCTCGCGGCGTGATCGGGCGTCGCGAGACGCTGGCCAAGGTGGACGGCGGCGACGCGTGGGTCGAGGTCGCGGAGGGCCCGCGCGGCGCGCGGATCGTCGTCACCTCGAAGGCCGACGCGAGCGACGTCGTGACGTTCTCGGGCAAGACCGTGGACGCGATCGTCGCGGCGCAGCCCAAGGTGCGCGAGTGGCCCGGCGTGCCCGCGGCGCTCGAGGCCTTCGCGAAGGAGAAGGCGCGCCGCGCCGAGGAGGCGCAGGCGGCGCAGCGGCGGGCGCGGGCGGCCACGCCGGGCGCGCCCGGCGTCGTGAGCGGGCGCACCGTCAAGATCGAGCACGCCGACGGGCGCGTGCGGGTCGAGGTCTCCGAGACCGGCCCGGACGGCAAGCCCGTCACCAAGACCTACGAGGGGACCGACCTCGAGGCGCTCAAGCAGCAGCACCCCGAGCTGCGCGACGCGCTCGGCGGCTTCCAGATCCACCTCGGCGGGCCCGGCGCGCGCTGGGGCGGGACGGTCTTCGGCGTGGGCCCCACGCCCCCGTCGCCCCAAGGCGAGCAGCCGCTGACCGACGACGAGGGCGACGGCGACGAGGCCGCCCCGCTGCCCGGCGCCGTCGCCACCACGGGGCCGTTCGGCCTCGGGCTGGCCGCCGTCGAACCGGCGCTGCGCAAGCACCTCGGGCTCGAGGAGGGCGCGGGCGCGCACGTGCTCGCCGTCCGTGACGGCAGCGACGCGAGCAAGCTCGGCCTGCGCGTGGACGACGTGATCGTCAAGGTCAACGAGACGACGGTGAAGCGGCTCGAGGACGTGGGCGCGACGATCCGCGGGCTGGCCGCGGACGCGCCCCTCGTCGTCGAGGTGCTCCGAGAGGGCAAGCCGCTCACGCTGCGCCGCTGACCGCCGACGCGTCGCCCACCCGGCGCGCGCGACAGGGCGCGGCGCGACGCTCAGGCGGGCGCGCCGCGAGCCGATCGATCGGGGGAGGGCCACCGCGCCGACGGCGCACGGCGCCGCCCTCTCGGTCTCTGCCCCTTCTGAGCCCGTCCTCCGACCCCAACCACCGACAGGTCGCGACCGTCGTGGTCTCTGAGGACCGGAGTGGTCCGCTGCCCTCCGGTGTTGCACTGCAACACCGGTGTCGCACGCGCGTCGCGCCCTCGCGCGACGCGTGCGCAGGCCCGCGCACAGCACCTGCGGACCGGTCCACAGGACGCGTTCCCGACGGCCCGTCGCCGCGGGACGGCGTGCGGCGGCCTCCTTCACAGAACCTGCACTTCGGGCGTGCAGCGATCTCGATGCACGCGACGAGGGTGCCGCATACGCGCGGATGCGGCCGCGGCACGCGCATTGCTCCCGGGGTGGCCTCCCGAGGGCAGGCATGTCGCGTTTCCCCGTCGAGATCCCGCGGCTGGACTACTTCGAGCGGCTCATCGCGTGCCGCCACGCGTGCCCCGTCCACACGGACGCGAGCGGGTACGTGCAGGCGGTCGCGGAGGGCGACTACGCGCTCGCGTACCGCATCGCCCGGGGGCCCAACCCCTTCGCGTCGATCTGCGGCCGCGTGTGCGGGGCCCCGTGCGAACGGGCGTGCCGGCGCGGCAAGATCGACCGCCCGGTCTCGATCCGGGCGATCAAGCGCACGACCACCGAGCGGCACGGCGTCGAGTCGCCCGGCGACCTGCGCGCGACGCTCGGGATGTCCACGGCGCCCGGCGCGGTGGACGCGCCGCTGCGCGGGAGGAAGGTCGCGGTGGTCGGCGCCGGGGTCGCGGGCATGACCTGCGCCCACGACCTGCGTCGCCTCGGCTACGGCGTGACGGTGTTCGAGGCGATGCCCGAGCCCGGCGGGATGCTCCGCTACGGCGTCCCCCGCTTCCGCCTGCCGTCCGACCTCGTCGCGCGCGAGGTCGAGGCGATCGTGCAGCTCGGGGTCGAGCTGCGCTGCGGCGTGCGCGTCGGCCAGGACGTCACGCTCGAGCAGATGCGCGCGCAGGGCTACGAGGCGGTGTTCGTCGGGATCGGGCTCTGGCGCTCGCGCGGGCTCGACCTGCCGGGCAAGGACCTCGCCGGCATCGTGCCGGGCCTCGCGCACCTGCACGACTTCAACGTCGGCAAGGTGGGCGCGCCCCTGGGGCGCACGGTCGTGATCGGCGGCGGCGACGTCGCCTACGACTGCGCACGCACCGCCGTGCGCCTGCCCGGGACGACGTCGGTGACGCTGGTGTGCCTCGAGTCGCTCGACCAGATGCCGGCGTCCGACGTCGAGATCCTCGAGGGCGACGAGGAGCGCGTCGTGCGGCGCAACGGGTGGGGGCCGGTCGCGTTCGCCGGCGAGGGCGGGAAGGTCACGGGCGTCGTCGTGCGCCGCGCGACGCGCGTCTTCGACGAGCAGGGGCGGTTCGCGCCGGTGCTCGCCGAGGGCTCCGACGAGACGGTCCCGTGCGACACGGTGCTGCTCGCGATCGGCCAGGAGGGCGACCGCGGCTTCGCCGAGGGGGTCGCGGGCCTCGAGTTCGGGCGCGGCGGCACCGTCAAGACCGACTTCGACAGCGGCAAGACGTCGCTCCCGTGGGTGTTCGCCGGCGGCGACGTCGCCATGGGCCCGCGGCTGTTCATCGACGCCGTCGCGCAGGGGCAGCGCGCGGCGCGGGCCATCCACGCCTACCTCGGCGGCGAACCGGTCGAGAAGCCCCCGCAGCGGTGCTTCGTCCACGAGACCGTCCGCGACGGCCTCACGCACGACTACCTCGGCGCGCCGCGGCTGTTCCCGCCGGCCGCGCCGGTGGAGCGACGCCTCGGCGCCCCCGACGCCGCCGTCGAGGAGATGTACGGCGACGAGGACGCGCGGGCCCAGGGCGGCCGCTGCCTGCGCTGCGAGGTCGAGACCGTCTTCGACGGCACGAAGTGCGTCCTCTGCGGCGGGTGCGCCGACGTGTGCCCGACGTACTGCCTCCGGCTCGTCCCCCTCGCCTCGCTCGGGCTCGCCGTGGACGCCCCGCCCGGGTCCACCGCGATCATCAAGGACGAGGACCGGTGCATCCGCTGCGGCCAGTGCGCGGTGCGGTGCCCGACCGACGCGATCACGATGGAGCGCGTCGCGGGCCACGAGCCGTGGGAGGTCGTGCGCTCATGAGCGGTCAGACCGTCGCCCTGCTCGTGGGTGCGCTCGCGATGGCCGTCGCGGGGTGGTTCGTGTTCGTGCTCGCGCTGCGCGCGGGCCAGTTCAAGGACGTCGAGGCGACCAAGCACCAGATCTTCGAGGAGGAGTCATGAGCCGGCTCGACGCCCTGCACGACGAGCGCGCGGGAGGCCCGAGGAGGTCGCGCCGGTCGGTGATCTCCTGGATCGCCGCCGGGGCCTTCGCGGCCTGCGCGGGGGTGATGACCCTCTTCAACCTGATGTTCCTCCGCCCGCGCGTGACGACCGGCGAGGCGTCGAAGTTCCGCATCGGCCGCCCGGAGAACTTCTCGTCGGGCAGCGTGGTCGAGTTCCCCGACGCGAAGGTCGTGGTGCGCCGCAGCGGCGACCGCTTCAGCGCGGTCAGCCTCGTGTGCACGCACCTCGGCTGCACGGTGCGCCGCACCGACGTGGGCTTCGAGTGCCCGTGCCACGGCAGCGTCTACGACGCGGCCGGGAGCGTGATCGGCGGCCCGGCGCCGAAGGCATTGTCCTGGTACCGCGTCTCGCTCACGCCCTCGGGCGAGCTCGAGGTGGACAAGCAGTCGGTCGTGCCCGCTGGCACGCACCTGGAGGTCGCGTCGTGACCGTCGAACGCCCCGCGATCCCCGCCGACCCGGGCGACGCCGTCCCCGGCTGGAAGGAGACGCTCGTCGGCATGCCGCGGCGCGTCTGGCGCTCGATCGTGCGCTCGGGCCCGATCCCGCGCACCGAGCTCGAGAAGGCCCAGGCGGTCGCCGACAACTTCTTCTTCCACATCCACTCGGCCAAGGTCCGCGAGCGCACGCTGCGCTGGAAGACGACGTTGGGGCTCGGCCTCCTGACGATGAACGTCTTCCTCGTGCTCTGCGTCACCGGCGTGCTGCTGATGTTCTACTACGTGCCGTCGGCCACCGAGGCCTACGCGCGCATGCAGGACCTGCACGGCGCGGTGTTCTTCGGGCGCTTCCTGCGCAACGTCCACCGCTGGGCGGCCGAGGCGATGGTCGTGCTCGCGGTCGCGCACATGGCGCGCGTGTTCCTGACCGGCTCGCACAAGCGCCCGCGCGAGTTCAACTGGGTCGTCGGCGTCGTGCTGCTGCTGCTGACGCTGTTCATGTCCTTCACGGGCTACCTGCTGCCGTGGGACCAGCTGGCGTACTGGGCCATCACGGTCGGCACCGCGATCGCGCGGTACGCGCCGGTGGCCGGCGACGAGATCCGCTACTTCCTGCTCGGCGGCGGCGACGTCGGCGGCGAGGCGCTGCTGCGCTTCTACGTGCTCCACGTCGCGGTGCTGCCGACGGTGATGTTCGTCCTGATCGGGCTCCACTTCTGGCGCGTGCGCAAGGACGGCGGGCTGGCGCGGCCGACCTCGCCCGACGCCTCGCGCGAGCGCACCGCGGTCGCGCCCGACGAGCAGCCGCCCTTCGAGCGCTTCCCGACCGTGGCGGGCAAGACCTACGGCCTCATGGCGGTGGTGCCGCTCAAGACGCACAACTCCGACGGCGACGTCGAGAAGCAGGTCCCGTCGTGGCCGTCCGCGCTCGGCCGCGAGCTGCTCCTGCTCGTCGTGACGATCCTGCTCCTGAGCCTCGCCGCGATCTTCTGGAACGCGCCGCTCGAGGGCCCGGCCGACGCGTCGCACCCGCCGAACCCGGCGAAGGCGCCGTGGTACTTCCTCGGGCTGCAGGAGATGGTGTCCTACGACGCGTTCTGGGGCGGCATCGGGATCCCGACCGTGCTCGTCCTGCTCGCGCTGCTGGCGCCCTACCTCGAGCGCCGTCCGGGCGGCGAGGGCGTGTGGTTCCACCCCAAGCGGTCGGCCGTCAACTGGCTCTTCCTCTCGCTGATCGGGACGCTCGGCGTGCTCACGCTGATCGGCACCTTCTTCCGCGGGGCGAACTGGTCGTTCGTGACGCCCTGGTAGGAGCCGCGCATGTCGATCCGAACGGCCCTCTTCGTCTCCAGCCTGGCCCTCACCGCGGTCGTCGCAGGCGTGATCTACGCCGCGACGGACGAGGGGTGGCGCCACCACCAGTCGGGCTACTACGACCAGGCGCTGGGCCGGGCGTCGAGCCAGACCGTCAAGGACGCGATCCGGGCCACGGGCCTCGAGATCAAGCAGGACCGGCTCGCCGGGTTCGGGTCGGAGACCCGCATCGACCGCTGCCGCACCTGCCACATGGCGGTGGACGACCCGTCGTTCGCCGACGGCAAGGAGCCGCTGCGGACGCACCCCCCGACGAAGGGGCACGCGTCCAACGAGTTCGGCTGCACGATCTGCCACGAAGGGCGCGGCCGCGCGCTCGACAAGGCCGAGGCGCACGGCGACGACCCGCACTGCCTCGACCCGGTGGCCGTCTCGCCCTACATCGAGGCGTCCTGCGCGCGCTGCCACCCCGAGCCCTACCTCGACGAGATGCCCCACGTCCGTCGCGGGCGCCGGCTCTTCGAGCAGTACGCCTGCGTCGGCTGCCACACGGTGCGCGGCGTCTCGCGCGGCACCCTCGGCCCCGACCTGAGCGACGTCGGCAGCCGGTGGCCGATCGCGTACCTGCGCGAGTCGATCCTCGTGCCCACCGCGAACGCCCCGCTGACGCAGATGCCCAAGTTCGCGATGCCCGACGAGGACGTCGTGGACCTCGTGGTGTTCCTCAAGAGCCGCCGCGGCCGCACGCTGGTCGAGGACCCGATCACGCTGCGCACCCGGACGCGCGAGTGGAAGGAGCAGCGGCCGCCCGAGTCGGCGGAGACCGTCGAGGCCGGGGCCGAGGCCGTGCGCCGGCGCGCCTGCGTGGCCTGCCACAAGCTGGGCGACGAGGACGGCGGGCTCGCGCCGGACCTGTCGCTGGTGGGCGCCATCCGGGACGCCGCCTACGTGGACCGCCACCTCGGCGACCCGCGCCGCGACACCCCCGACAGCAACATGCCCTCGTTCTGGATCGCGCCGAGCGAACGCCGTGCGATCGCCGCGTTCCTGACCGCGCGCCCCGTGCCCACCGTCCCCGCCGAGCCCGAGGCGCAGTACAAGGCGCTGTGCGTCCGCTGCCACGGCGAGAAGGGCGACGGCGAGGGCCCCGCCGCCCACAACCTCGTCCCGCGCCCGCGCCAGTTCACCAACTCCCGCTTCTTCGACTGGATCGCCCCGGACCGGGCGTGGAAGGCGATCCGCGAGGGGGTCCCCGGCACCGCGATGCCGGCGTTCGGCAAGTTCCTCGACGACGCGCAGGCCAAGGCGCTGTTCGAGTGGCTCAAGACCCGCTTCCACGACGAGACCCGGCCGGTCCCGCCCGCGGCGCGCAAGCTGCCCGAGCGCAACCCGGTCGCGTGGTCCGAGGCGCGCGTCGAGGCCACGCGCGCCGTGTTCCGCCAGCGCTGCTACGGCTGCCACGGGCTGCTCGGCGACGGGAAGGGCCCGAACGCGCCCGACATGCTGCCGCGGCCCCGCAACCTGACCAACACCGCGTACTTCGCGCGGGTGGACGACCTGCGGATCTTCGAGTCCATCACCTACGGCGTCGTCGGGACCGGCATGCCCTCGTGGGACTTCCTCCCCGAGGACCAGCGCTGGGACCTCGTGAACTTCGTCCGCGCGCTCTCCAGGACGGGCGCGGCGGCGGGAGGGAGCAAGAAGTGAGCACCGCGACCGACGTCCCCGCGGGGACGAAGCTCGTCGACCAGCCGTCGGCGAAGTGGTTCCTGATCAGCTCCGTCGTGTTCTTCGCGATCACGACCTTCGTCGGCCTGCTGCTGTCGCTCAAGTTCATCTGGCCCGAGTTCATGGGCAGCGCCCCGTGGCTCACCTTCGGCCGCGTCCGTCCGCTGCACGTCAACGGCGTGCTGTTCGGGTGGCTGCTGGCGGCCGACATCGGGCTGCTCTTCTACGTGGTGCCGCGCATCTGCGGGAACCGCCTGTGGAGCGAGAAGCTCGGCATCGCCACGGTCGTGCTGTTCGACCTCATCATCCTCTCGGCGGTCTACACGACGCTGTCGGGGACGACGCAGGGCCTTGAGTACGCCGAGCTCCCGTTCGCCCTCGACGTCGGCGTCACGCTCGCGTGGGTGATGTTCGGCGTGAACATCTTCATGACGATCGCGACGCGCAAGCACGAGAAGCTCTACGTCAGCCTCTGGTACACGATGGGCGCGATCGTGTGGACGGCCTTCGTCTACATCTCGGGCAACTTCGCGACCTTGTTCCAGAAGGGCATCGGCCAGGCGAACCTCAACTGGTTCTACGTCCACAACGCCGTCGGCCTGATCTTCACGCCGCTCGGGCTGGCGCTCGCCTACTACTTCATCCCGCTCGCGTCGAACCGTCCGCTGTTCAGCCACAAGCTGTCGATGATCGGCTTCTGGTCGATCGCGTTCATCTACGTCTGGACGGGCGCCCACCACATGCTCCACGGGCCGATCAGCCAGTGGCTGCAGACGGTGGCGATCCTGTTCAGCGTGATGCTGATCATCCCGGTGTGGACCGTCATCACGAACTTCTACGGCACGGTGTCCGGCCACTGGGACCGCGTGAAGGCCAGCCCGATCCTGAAGTACCTGATGGCGGGCACGACCTTCTACCTGCTGACCTGCTTCCAGGGCCCGATGCACTCGCTGCGGACGGTGAACGCGATCGTCTCGAAGACCGACTGGATCCCGGGCCACGCGCACATGGCCGTGCTCGGCGCCTTCTCGTTCTTCGCGATCGGCGGCACGCTGTGGTCGCTCCCGCGGATCACCGGGCGCCCGATCCACTCCGACGCGCTGGCGAACCGCTCCTTTTGGCTGATGCTGTGGGGCGGGCTGATCTACTTCGTCAGCCTGTGGGTCGGCGGCTTCATGCAGGGCCTGCAGTGGAACGACACGTCGATCCCGTGGGTGGACACGGTCATGTCGATGAAGCCGTACTACGTCGCCCGCGCGCTCGGCGGCGCCCTGATCTTCGCGGGCGTCGTCGCGTTCCTCTACAACGTCTTCCGCTCGCTCGGGCGCCCGGAGCAGGAGGGCGCGCCCGCCGCCACGTCCACGTCGCCGGCCGCCGGCTAGCCGCAGGAGAGCCCCATGCCCGCGAACCCGCTCGCCAAGACCGACAGGAGCGCGATGGCGCTCTTCCTCGCCGCGACCGCGTTCTTCTTCGTCGGCGGCCTCATGACGACGGTCGTGCCCGCCCTGACGGAGGACGCGTGGAGCAAGCCCGTCGCCGGGCTGCGCCCGCTCACCGAGCAGGAGCAGCGCGGCCGCGACATCTACAAGCGCGAAGGGTGCTGGTACTGTCACACCCAGCAGGTGCGCACCCTCGAGGCCGACGTGAAGCGCTTCGGCTGGCGGGGCGTGGACGCCCCGATCAGCACGCCGGGCGAGTACGTCAACGACAGCCCGCACCTGCTCGGCACCCGGCGCATCGGCCCCGACCTCTCGCGCGTCGGGGGCAAGTACGACCGGTCGTGGCACCTGACCCACTTCCGCAACCCGCGCGACCTCGTCCCGGGCTCGATCATGCCTCCCTTCCCGTGGCTCACCGACCGGGACGGCGGCAAGGAGTTCGAGGACCTGCTCGCCTACATCCAGACGCTCGGGCGCGCCACCGACTGGCGCCCGCAGAAGGACTACGAGAAGTAGTCGGCCGTCGAGGAGCCCTGCCCATGACCGACCCCGGCCACGAGCCCCACGTCTACCCGAGCGGCGTCCAGGAGAACCACGGCGGCAAGGTCCCCGTGGTGCTCAAGCTGACCTACGTCGGCTTCGTCCTGTTCGGGATCCTCTACTTCGTCCTCCAGCGCAGCGGCGGCTCGAGCTCGCTCGTCGAGATGTACAACCGCCTCACCGGGGCGAAGTAGCCGATGGACCCCGCCGCGCCGTCCCGCGCCCCGACCTCGTCGGGGCCGGCGGCGCCGGTCCCGCCCGCGGGCACGCCGCCCGCGGGCCGCCCGCCGCCGCCCCCTCCGCCCGTCCGCACCTTCGCCCGCGCCCGCCGTGCGGTGCAGCTCGGCGTGGTCGCGCTCGTCGTCCTCGCGCCCTTCCTCGACCTCATCCGCATCGACGTCGGCGCGGGGGCGCTCGTCGTGCTCGGGCACGCGCTGCACCCCGGCAAGGAGCTGTGGATCGTCTTCGGCTTCCTGCTCGTCGGGCTCCTGTGGGTCTTCGGCGGGGCCCTGATCCACGGGCGGCTCTGGTGCGGGTGGCTGTGCCCCCAGACGCTGGGCAGCGAGCTGGCCGCCGCGTGGCGACGGGTCGCGTGCGGCCCGAAGAAGGGCGTCCAGCCCCCCCGCGCCCGCGAGGCGCTCTACGTCGCCGGCGTCGTGCTGGGCTCCGCGCTGTTCTCGGCCGCGGTGGTCAACTGGTTCCTCGCCCCGGCGCAGCGCCTGTCCCCGCCGGCCGGCGCGTGGGTGGGGCTCGCGGTCCTCACCGCGCTCCTCGCCGCGGACTTCCTGTGGGTGCGGCACGCGTACTGCCTCAAGATCTGCCCGTACGGCGTCCTGCTCCAGCTGATCCAGGACCCGAAGACGCTGCGCGTCGTGCTCGCCGACGAGGACCGCGCCACCTGCCTCGGCTGCAAGGCGTGCGAGCGCGCGTGCTTCATGGACGTCAGCGTGCGCGACCGCGACCGCCGCACCGAGGCGGCGTGCCTGCTCTGCGGGCTCTGCGTGGACGCGTGCGACCGCGTGTTCACGAAGCGGGGCCGCGAGGGCATCCTCCACTTCCGCTTCGCGCAGGGACGGCCCGGCTGGCCGCGGTGGCTGTCGCGCATCGGTCTCTCCGACCCGCGCCGCCTCGGGCTCGCCTTCGTCACGGTCGGCGTCGCCCTCGCCACCGTGCTGCTGTTCCGCGGGCGCGAGGGGCTCGTCGTGACGGCCCGCTCGCGCTACGCCGAGGCGGCGGTGACGGCCGACGGACGCGCGCGGAACACGGTGGACGTGACCCTGTCCAACGACGGGGAGACGGCGCTCGTCTTCGACGTCTCGGTGGCGGGGGAGCTCGCGTTCGCCCCCCCCGAGCCGGCCCGCCTCGAGGTCGCCGCCGGGGCCCGCCGCGTGGTGCCCGTGGTCGTCTCGGTCGCGCCGGGTGTGGTCGCGCCGAGCGGCCCGCACCGCGTCACCGTGCGCCTCGTCCCGGCGGGCGGCGGCGCGGCGGTGGAGGCCGCCACGACGTTCTTCGTCCCGAGCCGCCCGCGGGGTCCCTGACGCCCCTGCGTATCCTGCGCGGCACGTGAGCCGCCCCGCCGCCCCCGTCCCGGCCGCCGTCCCGTCGGGCCCCGACGACCCCGCGGCCGCGTGCGCGCACTGCGGTCTGCCGTCGGGGACGCGGGGCCCGCGGCGCACCGTGGACGGCGTCGCGCGCCCCTTCTGCTGCGTGGGGTGCTCGATCGCCTTCGGGATCGCGGGCCGCGGCGGGCGCGAGGGCGGGAGCGAGTCGGCGGTGTGGCTGGCGCGGATGGCGCTCGGCACCGTGCTCGCGATGCTCGTGATGTCGATCGCCTACGTCGAGTACTTCGACCCGGAGTCGGCGGCGAGCGAGGAATACCGCCGCTTCGCGCCGTGGGCGATGTTCCTCCTCGCGACCCCGGTCGTGCTGCTGCTCGGCGTCCCGTTCGCCTACGGGGCGTGGACGTCGCTCGCGCGCCGGCGCGTCAGCGCCGACGTCCTGATCGCGGTGGGCATCTTCGCCGCGTGGGCGGGGTCGGTGGTCGGGCTCGTGACCGGACGTTCGGGCGCCCTGTTCCTCGACACCGCCGCCGGGCTCGCGACGCTCGTGACGGTGGGCCGGTGGATCGAGTCCACCGCGAAGGAGAAGGCCGCGCGCCGCCTGCGCGAGTTCCTCTCCGAGGCCGAGCGCCCCGCGACGCGCCTCGACCCCGGCCGCGGGATCGGCGATGGGGCGGGCCGCCACGCCGTGCGCGCGAGCGACCTCGTCGTCGGCGACCGCGTCCTCGTGCTGCCCGGCGAGCGCGTGCCCGCCGACGGCGTCGTCGAGGAGGGCCGCGCGATGGTGGACGACGCCGCGCTCACGGGCGAGCCGCTGCCGCGCCCGGTCGCGCCGGGCGAAGCCGTCGCCGCCCCGTCGATCCCCACCGACGGACCCCTCGTCCTGCGCGTGACGGCGGTGGGCCGCTCGACGCGGCTGGGGGAGGTCGCCGCCGTGCTCGCGCGCGCCCGCGCGGAGCAGTCGCCCGTCGAGCGGCTCGCCGACCGCGTGTCGTCGGTGTTCGTGCCCGGCGTCGTCGTCCTCGCGCTGGCGCTGCTCGCGCTCGACGTCGTGCAGGGGCGGTCCTGGGCCGACGCGGGGCTCCACGCGCTCACGGTGCTCGTGATCGCCTGTCCGTGCTCGCTCGCGATCGCGACGCCGCTCGCCGTCACCGCGGCGATCGGGCGGCTGGCCGAGCGCGGCGTCCTCGTCCGCACGGGGCTCGTGCTCGCGGGGCTGCCGCGCGTGGCGGTCGTCGCGTTCGACAAGACGGGGACGCTCACCGAAGGCCGCCCCGAGGTCGTCACGGTGGTCCCGACGGGGTCGCGGCCCGCCGACGACGTGCTCGCGCTCGCGGCGGCCGTCGAGGCGGGCAGCGAGCACGCGCTCGCCCGCGGCGTGGTCGCGGCGGCGGCGGCGCGCGGGCTCGCGGTCCCCGCGGCGCGCGACGTCGCGGTCGTGGCGGGCCAGGGCGTCGTCGGCACGGTGGAGGTCGCCGGGCGCGCGGTCGTCGTGCGGGTGGGGCGCCCGTCGTGGATCGGCGGCGGGGCCGGGCCCGACGCCGGGCGCGCCTCCGTCGTCGCCGTCTCGTTGGACGGGCAGCCCGCGGCCCGCCTCGAGCTCGCCGACCGGTTGCGGCCCTCGGCGCGACCGGCCGTGGACGCCCTCGTCGCCGCCGGGATGCGCGTCGTGGTGGTCTCGGGCGACACGCCGGGCGCGACGGCCGCCGTCGTCGCCGACCTCGGCCTCCCGACAGACGCGGCGACGGGGGGCCAGTCGCCGGGCGGCAAGGTCGAGGCGCTGCGCGCGCTCCGCGCGGAGGCGGGCGGGCCCGTGGCGTTCGTCGGCGACGGCCTCAACGACGCGCCGGCGCTGGCGGCGGCCGACCTCGGCCTCGCGGTGGGCTCGGGGACCGACCTCGCCCGCGAGACGGCCGACGTGAGCCTGCTCGGCGACGACCTCTCGCGCCTGCCGGGCCTGTTCCGCGCGGCGCGACGCACGCGCGCCGCCGTGCGCTGGAACCTCTTCTGGGCGTTCTCGTACAACGTCGTCGGCCTCGGCCTCGCGGCGGTCTCCTCGATGCGGCCCGTGTACGCGGCCTTCGCGATGGTGGCCTCGAGCCTCTTCGTGATCGGCTCGTCCGCCCGCCTGCGCTCGCTGCTCCCCGACGACTTCCGCCCGCGCGACGCCGACTGACCGCGCGTGCGGACGGGGCCCCGCGCCGCGGGCCCCGCGCGCCCGTCCGCCGACCGGCGCCGCGTCAGCGTCGGTGGGCGTCGAAGAAGGCGAAGACGAGCGGCATCGCCTCGCCGACGACGAGGAGGTGGTCGAGGTCGGGCAGCACGCGCGTCTCAACCGCGAGGCCCGCGGCGCGGGCGGTCTCGGCGGTGCGCAGCGTCGCGGCGCGCCCGAAGTCCTGGTCGGCGGTGACGGCGAGCACCGCGGTCCCCGTCAGCGCCGACCACGTGGGGGTGCCGAACGACATGCGGCCGCCGGCGATCGGCGCGATCGACGCGAAGCGATCCGGCGCGGCCATCGCGGCGTCCCACAGGGCCGCGGCGCCCATTGAGTGGCCCACGCCGTGCACGCGCGCCGTGTCCACGGGCAGCAGGGACGCGACGTCGTCGAGCACCGCTGCGCCCGCGCGGACGTCCTGCGGCGCGACGAGCGCCCAGCCGCGCTCGGTGGCGAGGCGCAGCGCCGCGCCGTCGCCGTAGGCCTCGGCGAACATGTCCTCGGTGCCGCCGAGGCCGTGCAGCGCGAGGACGACGGGGACCGGGCGCTCGACGGGGCGCCCGTCCGGGCCGACGGCGGGGGGCGGCGCGTAGAGGCGGTACGTCTTTCCCGACGCCGTCGCGCGGTGGTGGTCGCCGGCGAGGTCGGCGCGCGTCGGGCGGTAGGGCCGGCCCGCGGCCGCGGCGTCGCGGATCGCGGCGAGGGCGCGCTCGACGCGGGCGAGCTCGTCGTCCACCGCCACGAGCACCTCACCGACCTCGCCCCGCAGGGCCGCGCGGCTGCGCGCGACGAGGTGGAGGAGGGTCGGCTGCACGCCGGCGGGGCTGCCGGCGGGCACGGCGAGCCGTTCGAGCGCGGCCGCGCACGCCGCGAGCCGCGCGTCGGTGTCGTGGGCGACCACGACGGTCTCGCCGACCCACGTCGCGGTGACGCCCTCGCGCGGGGCCCGCGCGCGGACGACGAGGCGGTGGCGCCCGGTCGTGCGGCTCTCGAACGCGGGCAGCGAGAGGCCGGCGAGCGCGGCGGCGCGCTCGGCCTTCGGTGCGGGCGTGGCGGTCGTCCACGAGAGCTCGAGCTCGACGGGGCCGAGGTCGGGGGGCGGGCCGAGGGCGACGAGGCGAGGGACGGTCGAGGCGGAGGCGTCGGGGCCGCCCCGCACGAGGACGGGGGGCACCTGCAGGCGCAGGCGGCCGAGCGCGACGGCGCGCGGGTCCGGCTCGGCCGCGCCTTCGAGCTCGAGGCGGGCGCCGACGAGGCCGTCGATGGCCTTCGCGCCCTGCCCGACGAAGAACGCCATCGTGGAGGACGACACGGTCGAGGCGACGCGGCGGCGCCGCGCCGCGTCGGTCGCGGGACGCTCGCGCCACGCGCGCTCGAGCTGCTGCAGCGCGAGCGCGAGGTCGCGGCGCGTGACCCGCTCGACCGGTGCCGCGTCCTCGGCGCGCACGGCGCCCGCGGTGAACGCGGCGAGCACGACACTCAGGATCACGACGTCGCGGCGCACCGTCGCACTCTACCTCCTCGCCGGGCCGTGGGCGGGCGCGTGGGCGGTGCCAGGAACGTTGTCTTCACGCGGCGTGAAAACAACGTTCCTGGCACTCCGCGTCCCTCCGGATTCGACGTTAGGAGCCTGGAAGGGGAAACGGGCGCTGCGCGCCGTTTCCCCGACAGGCTCCTAGCGCAGCAAGGGGACGCCGAGGCGGAGGGCGACGCAGCCCATGAGGTAGCCGCCCCCGATGCTCGGCATCAGCACGAGGTCGCCCTGCGCCGCGCGCGTGGGCACCTCGCGCACCTCGAGCACGTGCTCCTGCGCGTCGAGGACCCGCTCGAGGTTGCCGCGGCGCACGAGGTGGTCGAGCGCGACGAGGTTGCTCGCCGCCGACATGTTGCCGTAGCGGTACACGGTGCGGACGACCTTGCTCATCGCGAGCTTGTTCGCGAGCCCGTCCACGATGCGACCGTTGGCCTGGTGGGGGACGAGCCACGCGTCGTCGAGCGCGCGGCGCAGGTCGGGGTGGCCGGCCTTGAGGTCGGTCATCTCGTAGCCGAGCGTGCGGACCGTGCACTCCGCCATGTTGTTCACGGCGTTCTTGAGCACGTTGGGGCCGCCGTTCATCACGATCAGCGACCGCTCGACGAGCGGGTGGCTCGGCTTGTCCGGCGTCGCGTCGAAGCAACGCAGCTCGTGCGGGTTGTTCGAGTTGCCCACCTGGATGGCGGTGGGCGAGTACTCGAAGGCGAGGTGGGGCGGCGCCATCCCCGATCCCTCGGGGGCGCCGTCCACGCGCGAGACCACCGCGACGCCCGCGCCGTCCCCGAAGAGGATCGCGGTGAGCGGGTCGTGGTAGTTGAGCATCGGGCTGATGGTCTCGGCGCCGACGACCATCGCGTGCTCGATCGCGCCCGACGCGATCATGCCGTAGGCGAGCCCGAGGCCTTGGATCGACCCGGCGCACGCGCCCATGAGGTTGAACGACGGCGTGCGCGCGGCGCCGAGCTCGTGCGCGAAGACGCAGTGGTCGCCCGGGATCATCCGGCTCGGCGTGAAGGACGCGTACACGATCAGCCCGAGGTCCTTCGCCTCGACCCCGGCCATCGAGAGGGCCGCGCGCGCCGCGGGGAGCGCGAGGTCCACCGTCCGGGTGCCCGGGGGCGAGAACGGTCGCTCGTGGATCTGGGTGACCTGGTCCACCCACGTGCCGAACGGGCCCGACCGCGACGCGTCGTAGCCGTGGATCATCGGCTCGAGGTCCGCGTTCGTCACCCGCCGGTCGCCCACACACGACCCGACGCCCGTGAGCTGGACGCGGGGGTTGAACGTCGCGCGCACGCTGCGGCTCCGGGGGGAGGCGACCGTGGGACGCGCTGGGCGGGACGCCGCCGGGCGCGGGACCTCGGGGGAGGCGCCCAAGGTACCGGACCCCTCCCGGGCCACCAAGCCGAGCCGGTCGCGCGCCCGCGGAGCGTCCCTCGGGGGCGGTAGGGTGCCCCGACGGCGGTCGAGGGGTCCTCGGCGCCGTCGCGTCATGACCTCGCCCCGCCCCCCGCGTCCCGACCCGTCCCGCCCGCCGACCGGCCGCGCCCCGGAGTCGGGCGTCCCCTCGGGTCCGCGGCTCGTGGTGACGGGGCCGCCCGGCTCGGGCAAGTCGCGCCTCGCGCTCGCCGCCTTCGACGCGGCGGTCGAGCGCGACGGGCCCGACGCGGCCCTGCTCGTGCTGCCCACCTACGGCGAGGTCGAGCACCAGAAGCGGCTCGCGGTCTCGCGCAGCGAGGCCCGGGGCCGGCGCGAGGCCCGCGCCATCCTCGACGTCTCCTACGCCACCTTCACCTCGCTCGGCGAGCGGCTGGTCGAGGGGTTCCGCGTCCGCGACCTCCCGTCGCGCCGCGAGCGCGACCTCCTGGCCGAGGCGGCGCTCGCCGCGGCCGACCCGGAGCCGTTCCGCGCCGTGCGCGACCGACCGGGCTTCCGCGCCCGGTTCCTCCGCCTCGTCAAGGAGCTCAAGCAGACGGGGGAGGACCCGGCGACGCTGCGGGCCCGCGCGCGAGCCGTCCTCGGTGCCGTCCCCTCGCTCACGTCGCGCGAGCACCTCGAGGCGTTCCTCGTCGCGTGGGAGGCCTACGACGCCCTCCTCGCGTCGCACGCGCGTCCCGACCACGAGGACGTGCTGCGCGCGCTCGTCGCGCGGGCCCGGGGCGCGGCGTCGGGGCTCGCGCGCGTGCGCACGCTCGTCGTGGACGGCTTCGAGGACCTCACCGGCGTCGAGGTCGCGCTCCTCGAGGCGGCGGCGGACGCGGTGACCGGCCGTGGGGGGCGCGTCGTGGTCACGCTGCCCGCCGACGCCGCGCGGCCCGACGTGTTCGCGCGCTCGGCGCCGCTGCTGCGTCGGCTCGTGGACCGCACGGGGTTCGTCGAGCAGCGCCTCGAGGGCTTCCCGCGCGCGGCGGCGCCGGCGCTCGTGCGCCTCGCGCAGGGGCTCTTCGCCCCGCGGCCGGCGCCGGTCCCGCGCGTCGAGCCGGGGCCCGACCTCGGCTCGATCGTCGGCGCCGACCCCGCCGACGAGGTCGAGCGCATCGGGCGCGAGGTGCTGCGCCTGCGCCGCGAGGAGCCGTCGGTCGTCGGCGCGTTCCGCGACGTCGGCATCGTCGTGCGTCGGGCCGACGCGTTCGGGCCCGCGGCCCGGCGCACCCTCGAGGCGCTGGGCATCCCGGTGCGCGTGGTCAGCGGCGGGGCGCGGCTGACCTCGGAGCCGGTCGTGCGCGCGGTGCGGGGCCCGCTCGGGCTGCTCACGCGCGACGAGGACGCGTTCGACCCGATGCTGCTGCTCGACTACCTCCGCTGGCGCGCGCTCGCCTCGGGGGCGCCGCTCGCGGTCGGCGACGTGGACGCGCTCGACATCGCGTGGCGCCGCGAGCGCATGCCCGCCACGTGGGACGACGCGCGCGCCGATCTCGAGGCCCGCGGCGGCGCCGTCGCGGAGGTCGCCGCCCTGCTCGACGCGCTGCGCGTGCGTGCGGCGGGCGTCGCCGACGCGTCGGTGGCGTGGTCGCTGCTCGGCGACGCGCTCGAGGCACTGCTGCCCCTGCCCGGCGCCGCGGGCTTCGGGCCCGACGGGCGCCCGCTCGACCCGGCGCGCGACGCGGCGACCGCTCGGGCGCGCGGGGCCCGCGCGCGGCTCGTCGTGCTCGTCCGCGAGGGAGGGGCCCTCGCGGCCCGCCTCGGCGCGGGCCCCGCACCCACCGCGGGCGGCGCGAGCGGGCCGGTCGGCGACGGGGCGGGCGCCTCGCCCGAGCGCGAGGCCGCGCGCGCGCGCGCCGCCCGCGAGGACGCCGTCGGGCCCGTCGAGGCCGCGGTGGACGACCTGCTCGCGGCCGCCGACGAGGAGGGGGCGGAGCCTCCCGACCGCCGGCTCGACGCCGTCGCGGTGCTCGACGTCGAGGAGGCGCGGCACTGGGAGCTGCCCGTCGTGTTCGTCGCCGGGCTCGTCGAGAAGGCGTTCCCGCTGCACCCGCGCGAGGACGTCTTCCTGCGCGACGAGGACCGCGAGGCGCTGCGCGGCCGCTGGCCCGACGACGGGCGCGCCCCGCCGTGGCGCACCGCCCGCGAGGCCGAGGACGACGAGCGGCGCTTCTTCGTCGTCGCGGCGACGCGGGCGCGGCGCCGGCTCTACCTCACGCGCAGCGCCGCCGACGAGGACGGGCGCGAGCAGGCGGCCTCGCCCTTCGTCGAGGAGGTGCACGCGGCCCTCGGGCTGGCCGAGCGCGACCCCGCGCGGCTCCTCCGCCCCGGGCCCGACGTCGGGCGCGCCTGCCCTCCCCCCGACCGCGCCCTCGCGCCGCGCGACCTCGAGCGCTTCGTCGCGCACCGGCTCGGCGCGATCGCGGTGCCGGCGGCGGAGGCCGAGCGGCGGGAGGCGGTCGCGCTGCTCGCCACCGCCGCGCCGCGCCTGACGGGGGTCCTCGCCCGCGCCGCGCGCTTCCTGCGTGCCACGGCGGACCCGGTCGCCGCGACGGCACGGCCGCGGTTCTCGCGCGCGGTCGAGGCCGTGTCGCCGTCGTCGCTCAACGACGGGGCGGCGTGCCTGCACCGGCTGTTCCTGCGCAAGGTGGTCGGCGTGCGCGAGGACGACGCGTCGTTCTCCGGGCCCTCGTTCGGCGGCCGCGAGCTCGGCACGCTCCTGCACCAGGCGCTCGAGCACGCGACGCGCGAGCCGACCGCCTCGCCCGACGAGGTCGCGCGGGCCGTCGTGGCCGCACGCCAAGACCTCGTCCCCGACGAGGAGGCGCGGGCGTACGCGCTCGACGAGGCGACGCGCGTGGTGGCGCTGTTCCGCGAGCGCGAGGCGCGCGACGACGGCTTCGCCCCGCGCCCCGGCGACCTCGAGCTGCGCCTCGGCGACGGGACGCCCGTCCGCCTGGGCGACGGGGACGGTGCGTTCCTCCTGCGCGGCACGCTCGACCGGCTCGACACGTCGCGCGGGGCGGGCGAGCGCAAGGCCGTCGTCGTGGACTACAAGACCCGCCCGTCGGGCGCGAAGGGCGTGCGGGACGCGATGCTCGCGCTCGACGACCTCCAGCTCCCGCTCTACGCGCGGGCCGTCGAGTCGCTGCGCGGCGTGCGGGTCGTCGCCCTCGACGTCGTCGCCGCGATGTCGCGCGGGCGCGAGGTCGTGGCGAGCGCCGAGGTCGAGGACCTCGCGTGGGGCCGCAGCGAGCTGAGCAGGCCCGAGATCGTCGAGCCGAGCGCGTTCCACGAGCTGCTGCGCGGGGCCGAGCGGCGTGCCGCCGCCGTCGTCGCGGCGGCGCGCGCGGGCGACCACCGCAAGGCGCCGCGCGACGCGGCGACGTGCGAGGCGTGCGCCGTGCGCGCCGTCTGCCGGCCCGACCTCGCGCGCCTGCGCCCGCGCGACGACGACGCCGCGGAGGGGGACGCATGAGCCGGCCCCGCCTGACCGACGAGCAGCGGGCGGCGGCCGAGCGCGGCGCCGGGGACGCGTGCGTCCTCGCGGGCGCCGGCACGGGCAAGACGACCGTGCTTACGGCGCGCTTCGAGCGCCTCGTCGCGGTGGACCGCGTGCCCGTGCGGCGCGTGGCGGCGCTCACCTTCACCGACAAGGCCGCCCACGAGATGCGCGCGCGCATCGCCGCGGCGCTCGCGTCGTCGCCCGACGCCCGCGTCGCCGCGGCCGCGCGCGACGTGGAGTTCGCGCCCATCTCGACGCTGCACGCCTTCGGCGCGCGGCTGCTCCGCGAGAACGCGCTGCTGGCCGGCGTGGACCCGGCGTTCGACCTCCTCGACGAGGTGTCGGCGACGCTGCGGCTCGAGGACGCGTGGGCCACGGTGGAGCGCCGGCTGCGCCGCGAGGGCGACGCGCGGCTCGCGGTGCTGCGCCGCGTGGCGGAGGCCGACCCCGGGCGGGTGGTGCGGGCGCTGTTCCGACGCCTGCGCGGGCTGGGCGTCTCGCCGCGGCAGGCTCGTGTCCGCCCGCCCGAGACGGACTTCCGCACGGCGCTCGCCGACCTGACGCGGGCGCTCGAGGACTACGACGCCGCGACGGCCGCGCTGCCCGGGCCGCTCGCCCAGCAGGCCGCGCACAAGCGCGCGCGGTTCCCGACCCCCGAGCAGGTCGCCGTCGGCGGGTTCCGCGGCGCGCGCCCGGTGCTGCGCTTCCTCGCCGAGCAGGTGCGCGGCGTCGGCTACCACTTCGTGGACCGCAAGGCCGTCGCCGAGCGCAAGGCGCTCGTGGAGGCCTACCAGACCGTCGCGCGCGCGGCGCTCGACGACGTCGTGGCCGCCGAGGTCGAGCCGCCGGTCGCCGACCTCCTCGGGCTGCTCGACGACGCGTACACCGAGGCGAAGGCGGCGCGCGGCCTGCTCGACTTCGAGGACCTCGAGCACCGCACGCTCGCCCTGCTCGACCGTCTCGAGGCGCGCGGGCGTCCGCTCCCCGGCCGGCCCGAGCGGCTGCTGGTGGACGAGTACCAGGACGTCAACCCGGTGCAGGCGAACGTGCTCGAGCGCCTGCGGCGCTCGGCCGCCGGGCCCCGCGTGGACCAGTTCGCCGTCGGCGACCCGAAGCAGTCGATCTACCGCTTCCGCCGCGCCGACGTCGCCGTGATGCAGCGCGAGTGGGCGTCCGTGGGCGAGCCGGGGCGGGCGCGCCTGTCGGAGTCGTTCCGCAGCCGGCCCGAGGTCGTCGCGTTCTGCAACGCCGTGTTCGGCCGCCTGTTCCGCGACGGCGCCGCGGGGACGGCCTTCGAGCCGCTCGTGGCGCGGGGCACCTTCCACCCGGCGCCGGTCGAGCCGCCCGAGCTGCTCGTCGTGGACGGCGCGCACGCGGGGGGCGACCTCGCGCTCGCCGAGGCGCGCGCGGTGGTGGCCCGCATCCGGGCGTGGGTGGACGGCGGGGCGCTGCGCACGAAGGTCGAGCGCGGGCCCGACGGCGCCCCGACGGGCGCGCCGCGGCCGCTGCGCTGGGGCGACGTCGCCGTGCTGCTGCGGTCGCGGGGGCGCGTCAAGGTGCTCGAGCGGGCGCTGGTCGAGGCGGGCGTCCCGTTCCAGGTCGGGCGCGGGCGCGGCTTCTACCAGGCGCAGGAGATCGAGGACCTGCTGACGCTGCTGCGCGTCGTCCACGACCCGCTCGACGAGGCCGCCGTGGCCGCGTGGCTGACGAGCCCCGCCGTCGGCGCCACCGACGCCGACCTCCTCGAGACGTTCCGCCCCGGGCACGCGGCGTTCGACCTCGCCCGCGAGCGCGAGGCGACCCGCGCCGCGGCCCTGCACGTGGACGCGCTGCGCACGCTGGCGGCGCGCGGGTCGCTCGAGGCGGTCGTGCGCGCGGCGGTGGACGCGGCGGACGCGGTCGAGACGTCGCTGCTGCAGACGGGCGGCGAGCGGCGCGCGCGCAACCTGCGCAAGGCCGTGGCGATCGCGCGTCGCCTCGACGACGACGGCCGCCACGGGCTGCTGGACTTCCTGCGGGTGCTCACCGACCTGCGCGACCGCCGCATCGACGAGGCCGAGGCGGCGACCGCCGGTGGGGACGACGCGGTCTCGGTGCTGACGGTGCACGCCGCCAAGGGGCTCGAGTGGCCGTGCGTGATCCTCGCCGACACGAGCCGTCGCGGCGGCGGGGGCGACCGCTCGCCGCCGTTCCACGTGGACGACCGCGGCCGCGTCGCGTGGCGGGTCCGCGACCCCGTCGAGGGGACCTTCCACGCGACCGGCGCGTACGAGGGGGCCGCCGCGCAGGAGAAGGCCGCCGAGGCGCAGGAGGCGCTGCGCCTGCTCTACGTCGCGCTCACGCGCGCGGAGGAGCGGCTCGTGGTCACCGCGGCCGTCGAGGGGGCCAAGAAGGACGGCGGCCCGTCGCGCATCGAGGGGTTCGCCAAGGCGCTGTGGCCCGTGCTCGACGCGCCGTTCCGCCTCGGCGTGCACGACGTGGAGGTGGACGGCGCGGCCGCGCGCGTGACGGTGGTGGCGCCGACCGAGGGCGGGACGGGGCCGGCCCCGACGGCCGCGTGGTTCGCGCGGGCCGGGGCCGCGGGGCGGCCCGCCGAGGTGGCGCCGCCCACCGAAGCCGAGCTCTCCGTCGCGCGCGCGCGCTGGGCCGCGGCCTCGGCGCCGGTCCCCTCGCTGGGGCGCACGCCCTTCGTGGCCTCGATCTCCGAGCTGCTCGCGTTCGCGCGGTCGCCGGCCGCCTACTACGCCGAGCGCCTCGTGGGGGAGGACGTCGCGGCGCCGCCGGTGGCGCGGCCGCGCGAGGCCGACGACCCTTCGGCGGGGGCGGAGGGCGGTCCCGACCTCGCCGTGGCGGAGGCCGCGCGCGCCGACCGCTGGGACGAGGCGCACGAGGTCGTGGGCGGCGTCGACCGCACGGCGCTGGGCCGCGCGGTGCACCTCGCGCTCGAGCGGTGGACGCCGGGCGACCACGACCTCGTCGCGCTCGCGCGCGCGGCGCTCGCCGAGGAGCTCCCCGACGGCGGGCGCGAGGCGGAGGCGCTCGCGGTCGCGATGCTGTCGCGCTTCGTCGCGTCGCCCGCGGCCCGGGCCGTCGAGGCCGCGCTCGCCGCGGGCCGCGAGGTCCGGCGCGAGGCGGCGTTCCACGCGCGCATCCGCTTCCCCGACGGGCAGCCCGTGGCCGGCTTCCCCGCGCTGCTGCTCAAGGGGACCGTGGACCTCTGGGTGGCCGACGACGGCGGGGCGCTCACGCTCTACGACCACAAGACGAACGCGCCGGGCCGCCACCTGCCCGACGTGGCCTCGGTCGTCGCGCGCTACGAGACGCAGCTGCGGCTGTACGCCCTCGCCGCCGAGCGGCTCGTCGAGCGCGACGTCGCCGGCGCCTCGCTGCTGCTCCTCGACCCGGCGTGGGGCGCGCAGGGCGCGCCGGTGGCGGTCCCCGTGGACGTGTCGGGACCGGCGCTGGCGAAGACGCGGGCCCTGTGCCGCGCGTTCGCGGTCGCCTGCCTCGAGGACCGCTGGCCGCAGCGGTGGGAGTCGCTCTGAGCGTCGGCCGGGGGCCCGCGCAGGGCGCCGCCGCGGGGCGGGTCACTCGCCGAGGAACCACTTCCGCTTCGGTCGCTTGCCGTACGTGAGCCCGAAGTCGGACAGCGCGACCTCGCGGACCCGGGCCACGGCGACCGCGGGGTCGTCGGTGACGAGGAGACGGTCGCGGTCCTGCGGCGAGATCGTGCCCTCGCGCACCATGTCGTCGAAGAAGCGCAGCAGCGGCGCCCAGTAGGAACGGCCCATCAGCACGACCGGGAAGTCGGCGACCTTGTCGGTCTGGATCAGCGTCGCGATCTCGAAGAGCTCGTCGAGCGTGCCGAACCCGCCCGGGAGCACGACGAAGGCGTACGAGTACTTCGCGAGCATCACCTTGCGGACGTAGAAGTGGCGGAACGTGACCACCTGGTCGAGGTACCGGTTCGCGTCCTGCTCCTGCGGCAGCAGGATGTTGCACCCGACGCTGCGTCCGCCGGCTTCCTTCGCGCCGCGGTTGGCCGCCTCCATGATCCCGGGCCCACCGCCCGTCATCACCGTGAAGCCGGCGTCGGCGAGGCGCGCCCCGACCTGCCGCCCGAGCGCGTACCACGGGTGGTCCTCGCGGAACCGCGCGGACCCGAACACCGTGACGCACGGCCCGACGAAGTGGAGCGCGCGGAAGCCGCGGACGAACTCGAAGCAGATCCGCACGGCGCGCACGAGCTCGGAGAAGCGGCTCTGCGGGCCGCGGAGCAGCTCGACCTCGGGGTCGCGCGACCGCGGCGGCTCCGGCGGCGGCGCCGTGGCGGGGTCCGGCGGCGGCGCGGACGGGACGACGGGGTCCATCCGCTCACCCTATCGCGTCCGACGTCGAGGGCGGAGCGCGCGACGGACGGGCGTCCCTCCGCCCCGGTCCGCCGGTCGGTCGGGTAGGCTGCCTCGCCGGAGCCCCACCCTGCCCCGAACGTCTCCCTTCTCCGGCGCGCGGGCCCTCGTGACGGGGGCGTCTTCGGGGATCGGGGCGGCCCTCGCGCGCGCGCTGGCCCGCGACGGCGCCGCGCTCGCGCTCTCGGCGCGCCGCGCCGACCGGCTCGACGCGCTCGCCGCGGAGTGCCGCGCGCTCGGCGCCCCGGCGGCCCACGTCGTCGCCGACGACCTCGGCGACGTCGCGGGCCCCGCCCGCGTCGCGGCGGCCGCGGTCGCCCTCCTCGGGGGCGTGGACGTGCTCGTCAACAACGCGGGTTTCGGCGTGCCGGGGCTGTCGGAGCGGATGCCGCTCGACCGTGCGCTCGCGATGGTGGACGTCAACGTGCGCGCCCCGCTCGTGCTGACGCGCACGCTGCTGCCGGCGATGGTCGAGCGCCGTCGCGGGTGGGTGCTGCAGGTCGCCTCGGTGGCGGGGCTCGCGCCGTCGCCCTACCACGCGGCCTACGCGGGCACGAAGGCGTTCCTCGCCAACTGGGCCGAGTCGATGCACGAAGAGCTGCGCGGGCGCGGCGTCGTCGTGACGGCGCTGTGCCCCGGCGTGACCGACACCGAGTTCTTCGACGCGGCCGGCTACCCGAAGAGCGGCTTCCTCGCGCGCCGCATGTCGTCGGAGAAGGTCGCGCGCGTGGGCCTCGCCGCGCTGGCGAAGGGGCGCGCGCGCGCCGTGCCCGGCCTGCTCAACAAGCTCCTCGTGGTCGTCGGCACGCGGCTGGCGCCGCGCGGGCTCACGCGGCGGGTCGCGGGCCGCCTCATGCGCGGCCGCCCCGCGCCGCGCGCGCGCTGAGCCGACGCGCCCCGGGGGCGGCGTTGGCGCCGCTGCGCTTCGGCCTCGCGTACGCGGTCGCCACCAAGGGCGTCCGCCACGTCGCCGTCGTCGCGCACCGCGGCTGCAGGGCGACGGGACTGTCGGACCGGCGCACGGAGGTCGTCGCCGGGCTGCGCCGCGCGGGGGTGGACGCGATCGTGGCGTCGGCGCTCTTCGACGACGACGCCGAGCTCTACGCGATCGACGACCCCGTCGGCGCCGCGCTCTCGACGGTGGAGCGGGTCGAGCACGTGTTCCCGCGCGTGCGCGCCGCGGCGTTCCTCTTCGACCTCGAGCACGACGGCCTGCTCTCGCTCGTCGAGCGTTGAGCCAGGTGGGCGGAGTCAGGAACGTTGTTTTCACGCAACGTGAAAACAACGTTCCTGGCTCCGCGGACCTCGTCCTGGCTCCGCGGACGCGGGCCCGACGCGCGAGATCCTCTAGCCTCTCCGGGAGAGCTCGTCCACGGCGCGGGCCGCGTCGGGGGCGTCGAACGCGGCGCTCGCGCGCAGGTCCTTGCCGTGCACGGCGCCGCTCGCGTCCACGGTGAGCGCGAAGCGCAGGCCCTTGCGGTCGGCGAACTTCATCTGCGTCGCGTGCTTGCGCGGCTCGGGGTACACCTCGACCGCGAAGCCCGCACGCCGCACGGCCGAGGCGAGCGCGAACGCGGCCGACGCGTCGCCCTGCTCGGGGTGGGTCACGAGGACCCCGCGTCCCGTCGCCGCGGCGGCGACCCGCCCCTGCTCGACGAGCGCCTCGAGCAGGCGCGAGAGGCCGACGCTGCACCCGACGCCGGGCAGCTTCGTGTTCGTGTACAGGCTCGCGAGGTCGTCGTAGCGCCCGCCGCCGCCCATGCTCCCGAAGCCGGTGGCCGAGGGCAGCGCCGCCTCGAAGACGACGCCGGTGTAGTAGTCGAGGCCCCGCGTGATCGCGGGGTCCACGCGCAGGCGCGCCGGGTCCACGCCGGCGCTGCGCACCAGCGCGAGGGTCGTGCGCAGGCCGGCGATGCCGTCGCGGCCCTTCTCGGAGCCGCCGACCAATGCCTCCATGCGGGCGAGCGTCTCCGCGTCGTCGCGCCCCGCGCAGCCGGCGAACTCGAGCGCCTTCGCGACCGCCCCGTCGGGGACGCCGGCCGCGGCGAGCTCGGTGCGCACGCCCTCGGGCCCGACCTTGTCGAGCTTGTCCACCGCACGCAGCACCGTCGCCGCGCGGTCGGGGACGCCCGCCGCCTCGAGCAGCCCGTTGAGGACGCGGCGGTCGTTGACGCGGATCACGAAGCCGTCCACCTCGAGCGCCCCGAAGACGCCCGCGTACATCGTCAGGATCTCGGCGTCCGCCGACGGGCCCACGGCGCCGATCAGGTCGGCGTCGCACTGGTAGAACTCGCGGAAGCGCCCCTTCTGCGGGCGCTCGCCGCGCCAGACCGGGCCGATGTGGTAGCGGCGGAAGGGGAACGCGAGGTCGGCCTGGTGCTCGGCGACGAAGCGGGCCAGCGGCACCGTGAGGTCGAAGCGCATCGCGACGCGGCGCCCGCCTTGGTCCTCGAAGGCGAACATCTGCTTGTCGCTCTCGTCGCCGCCCTTGCCGCGCAGGACCTCCTCGTACTCGAGCGCGGGCGTGTCGATGGGGGCGTAGCCGAACGACTCGAAGACCCCCTCGATCGTGCGGAACATGCGGTTGCGCGCCGACGCCTCGACGGGCATCGTGTCGCGGAACCCCTTCAGCGTCCTCGGTTCGATCTTCCCGCTCATCGCCGACCTCCGCGCCCGCGCCGCGGGCGCCCTTCGCCGCCGATCCCGGCCGCCGCCGCGACGCGGCCGTCGGCGACGAGCGCGCGCACCCGCTCGAGTGCGTCGCCCCACGGCGCGTCCACGCGCCGGAACGGCACCGCAGACCGCACGAGCGCCAGCACGGCGGCCGACCTCGGCCCCGGGCGCAGGCGCCGCAGCTCGACGGCCTGGCACGCCGCCATCAGCTCGATGGCGAGCACCGCGTGCACGTGGTCGGCCACGCGCATCGCGTTGCGCGCGGCGATCGTCCCCATGCTCACGTGGTCCTCGACGTTGGCGCCCGTCGGGATCGAGTCGGCGCTCGCCGGGTGGCAGAGCACCTTGTTCTCCGACACGAGCGCCGCCGCGACGTACTGGGGCAGCATGAAGCCGGAGTGCAGCGCGGGCGTGGGCGCGAGGTAGGGGGGGAGTCCCTCGTTCATGTGCGCGTCCACCAGCGAGGCGGTGCGCCGCTCGCTGATGCTGCCCAGCTCGTGCACGCACAGCTTCGTGTGGTCGGCGGCGAGCGCCACGGGCTCGGCGTGGAAGTTCCCGCCCGAGAGGACGTCCTCGCCGAAGACGAGCGGGTTGTCGGTGGCGGCGTCCACCTCGCGCGCGAGCACGGCACCGGCGTAGTCGAGGCCGTCGGCGGCCGCGCCGTGGACCTGGGGCGCGCAGCGCAGGCCGTAGGCGTCCTGCGGGGCGGTGCGCTTGCCGGGGATCGACGCGGGCGGCGCGTCCACGAGGCGGCTGCCCGCGACGACGGCGCGGATCCGCGCGGCGCTCGCGATCTGCCCCGGGTGGCCGCGTGCGACGTGGACGCGCGGGTCGAGCGCGGCGGCGCGGCCGGCCAGCGCCTCGGTGCTCATCGCGGCGGCGACGTCGGCGGCGAGCAGGGCCGTGCGGGCGCGGGACCACGCGAGCAACGCGCACGCGAGCGTGACCTGCGTCCCGTTGACGAGGGCGAGCCCCTCCTTGTGGGCGAGCGTCACGGGCGAAAGGCCCGCCCGCGCGAGCGCGCGTGCGGCATCCGTCTCGCGGCCGCGCACGCGCACGCGCCCCACCCCGAGCAGCGGCAGGGCCAGGAACGACAGCGGCGAGAGGTCCCCGCTGGCGCCGACGCTCCCTTGGCTCGGCACCACGGCGAGCACGTCGTGCTCGTAGAGCGCGACGAGCGCCTCGACGGTCGAGGGGCGGATGCCCGAGTGCCCGCGCGCGAGCGCGTGGATGCGCAGGAGCAGCGCGAGGCGGACGACCTCGTCGGGGAAGCGGTCGCCCGCACCGAACGCGTGCGAGACCAGCAGGTTGCGCTGCAGCGCCTCGGCGTCGGCCCGGTCGATCCCGTGCACGGCGTTGCTGCCGAAGCCGGTCGTGATGCCGTAGACGCGCTCGCTGCGCGCGACGGCGCGGGCGACGCGCGCCGCCGACGTCGTGGCGCGCCGGCGGGCGGCCGGGTCCCAGCGCAGCCGCGTCGGGGCGCGGGCGCCCTCGAGGGCGTCCTCGATCGACAGGTGGCGGCCGACGGTGAGCACGGGGGGATGGTACGCGCGCGAGTCCGCCGCCGCCGCAGGCCGCGCGAGCGTGGCGCGTCGCCGTCGCCGGATGCGGCGCGGGTCCCGCGCCGGCGCGTCCCGTCGGCAGGCCGCACCGGCCGAGGCGGTCGCGCCTCGGCCCGCGCGGCGCGGACGCCGCGGGGAGCGCAGCCGCCCCGCCCGCCGAGCTACGGCCCGGGGTCGGCGGCGACGAGGTCGGCGAGGGCCTTGTCGAGCCAGGCCGCGTCCACGCGGCCGGAGACCTGGAAGCGGCGCACGCCGACGCGGCCCTTGTAGGCGAACGGGCCGACCTTGAGCGGCCCGATCCCGCGGCCGTCGTCGCCCTTCATCGGCCCCTTGAGGTCCACGGGGTCGTTCTTGCTGTGGATCTCGCCGGTCATCTGGCCGCCGTGGAGCTCGGCCCGCACGCGGAACACCTCGTCGCGCTTGAGGTCGTTCCCGTTGCGCACCGCGAGCCGCACGAAGCCGCGCTCGCCCGCGTCCGCGTCCTTCCACACGCCGTCGCCGAACAGCCAGAGCACGTGGCCGGCGAGCACCTGGGCCGCCGCGCCCTTCTTGAGCCGGAACTGCGTGTTGCCGACGTGCATCGCGCACGTGCGGTACTCCTTGCCCTCCTGCACGCCGATCAGCCCGAAGTCGTGGGGCTCGTCCGACGTGGCCTCCATCTCCCACGAGACGTCCGTCGGGTCGAACACGACCTTGAGCAGCATCGACGTGGAGCCGGAGAGGATCGCCATCCCCTCGCGGCACTGCGCCTGCGTGGCCTCCTCGCCCGCGAAGGGCTGCAGCAGCTCGAAGTCGGCGAGGAAGCCCTTGTCGTCCTCGAACTGCCACTCCGCCGTCAGGCGCCCGCCCTCGAAGGTCGCGTCCTCCGAGCAGAACGCGGCCGCGCCGCGCAGGCCCGCGTCGGCGGCGCGCCGGCCCGCGCGGAGCTTCTCGCCGCCCGCGGCCACCGTCGCGCTGTCCTTGAACTCCTTGAGCACGGCCCCGTAGGCCTTCTTCGCCTCGGCGTAGCGGCGGGCGAGCAGGTGCTCGCGCGCGGCGGCCCACGCGGCCTTCGCCGCGGCCTCGCGGTCGCCGCCCGCGGGCGGCGCGGGCGACGGCGGCGCGTCGGGCGGCACGAGCGGCCGCGGGGGCGTCGCGCCCGGCGGCGTGGGGCCCTTCGGCGTCGCCCCGGGGCCCGTGCCCGGCGCCCCGCCGTTGGGCGCCGACGGGTCGTCCCAGCGCTCCCGCACCTTCGCGATCAGCGCGGCGAGCTCGGCCTCGAGGTCGGGCGGGAAGTCGAGCCCCGACTGCGTCAGCACCTTGTAGGCGCGGGTGGGGTCGGACGCGATCAGCGGCGCCGCGCGCTGGCGCAGGCCGTCGACCGCCGCACGGGCCTCGGTGCGCACCGTCTCGCGCAGGGGGCCCGCCGCGACGGCGGCGTCGGTGCCGCCGAACCGCGCGTCGAACTCGTCGAGCGCGGCGAGCGCCTTGCGGTAGCGCCCGCCGCGGGCCGCCGCCTCGATCTCGGGCCGCACGCGCGCCCACGCGCGCTCGGCCAGCCGCGGCCACAGCTCGGTCACCTTGGCCGACGCGCGCAGCGCGGCCGCGGTGCCCGGGTGGTTGCGCACGACCGAGCCGTAGCGCGCGAGCGCGCCCTCGACGTCGGCCGCGGCGGCGGTCTCGGCGGCCTCGGCGTCGGCGTAGGCCTTGGCGGCCTGCTCCTCGGTGCGAGGCACGACGGGCTCGGGGACCTTCGTCATCGCTTCGGTCACGAAGGGCACGGCGCTCGGGCCGGGCGTCTGCAGCAGGCGCACCGCCTGGTACGCGGCGAAGAGCAGCAGCACCAGGCCGAAGAGCATCAGCGCCCGCGCCGCCTGTCTCGACCCCTCGGGGACGCCGCCCGCGCGGGCGGCGGCGACCGCACGCCGCGGGCGGGCCGGCGCGGCGGCGGGCGCCGCGGCGGCGACCGTCGCGACCGGGGGCGTCAACGTCGCCGTCGCCGACGTGCGGAAGAGGACCACCTGGTCGCCGAGACGCACCCGAGCCCCGTCGGCGAGGAAGGTGCCGTCGCCGGGCGCGCCGTTCACGTCCGGCGGCGGCTCGCCCGGGAGCGCGCGCACGAGGAAGCGGCCGCCCTCCTCGCGGAACGCGACCTTCGCCTGCGGGAAGGGCGAGGGCGACGCCGTCAGCCCGCCGCGCGGGCCGGGCCCGACGAACGCCGTCTCCTCGAGCACGTCGTAGTGGACGAGCCCCTGCGGGGACGGCAGGAGGAGGTGGACGCGTGCAGCCGGCATCGCAGGAGGGGGGACGCGTCTCCTCGGAGCGGTCCGGAGGGTACCATAGCCCCCCCGGCGCCCGCGGGACGGCCGTCCCCCGGGCGCGCGTTCTCCTCTCGAGCCCCATGACCGAGCCCGACGCCGCCCCCTCCGTCGCCTCCGCGCCGCCGCCGCCCGACGACGCCGCGTCCGCCCGCGCCGTGTGGGGGCGCTGGCTCGCGATCGGGTGGGCGCTGCTCTTCGCCGTCGGCGCGCTCGCGATCGCGCTCGGCCGCGACGGCATCGACCGCCTGCTCGACGTGGGCCGCTGGTTCCGCTGACCGCGCGGCCACGGGCGCGTCGCGGGGCCCGGGGCGTCCGGTGCGCGTCGGGACGCGGTGCCGCCGAGGTCGCGACGCGACACGTCGCGCCGTCGGACGCTCCGCGCGGGGCCTCGACGGCGCCCGTGCGCGCCTCGGGCTACGCGGTCTCCTGGATCGTGAGCTTGACAATCTTGTCGTTGGCCTGGATCGCGTTGACGACCTTCATGTCGTCGGGGCCGACCACGCGGCCGAACACCGTGTGCACGCCGTCGAGGTGGGGCGTGGCGCGGTGGGTGATGAAGAACTGCGAGCCGCCCGTGTCCTTGCCCGCGTGCGCCATCGAGAGCGTCCCGGGCGTGTGCTTCTCGGGATTGCCCGCGGTCTCGCACTTGATCTTGTAGCCCGGGCCGCCGGTGCCCACGCGGGGGTGGCCGACGGGCAGCGTCTTCGAGAGCGGGTCGCCGCCCTGGATGACGAAGCTCGGCACGACGCGGTGGAACAGGATGCCGTCGTAGAACCCCTGCTTCGCCAGCGTGACGAAGTTCTCGACGGTCTTCGGGGCCACCTGGTCGAAGAGCGACAGGCGGATCGTGCCCTTCGAGGTCTCCATCACGGCGGTCTTGGTCACGGCGGTCTCCGACGGGGGAGCGCGGACGCTACCACGCGCGCAGGCCGGCCCCCCCGGCGCGCGCGGAGCGTCCTCGGCCGGCGTCCCCGCGGGGGCGACGGGGCCCGGTGCGGGGCTCGCCGCGTCGCGCGCGAGCGGGCTCGGCGCTCGACGCGCCGCCCGTGCTTCGCGACGGGCTACTCCTTCAGGGCCCAGTCGCGGCGCGTGACGATCCGCGCGCCGACGACGAGCGAGACGACCACGACGGCGGCGCAGACGAGCGCGGCCGAGGGGAGCGTCGTCCACGGCTCCTCGACGATCGGGCGCATCGCCTGCGGGTCGAAGCGCGGCGTCCCGCGGTCGGCGATCGCGCGGACGACGGCATCGGAGCGGGCGGCGAAGTCGTCGTCGACGAGCCGGTGCAGGAGGCTGCGGACGTGGTGCGTCAGCGCGAGCCGCTGCACCGTGCCCGGCATGTTCTGGAACAGCAGCTCGACGACGAAGGTGTAGACCAGCGCCGCGACGATGCCGCGGCGGAACAGCGCCGCGAGCGCGTAATAGAGCGCGCCGACCGTGGCGACGCCCGCCGCCGCGACGAGCGCCGACGACGCCACCACGCGCACGCCCATCGACGTCCCCGACGCCACGTGGGCCACGACGGCCATCGCCGCGCCCACGAGCGCCCCGGTGGCCGCGCCGGCGGCGTAGCGCGCGACGAACAGCGTCGTGCGCGAGACCGGGCGCACGAGGTGGTAGACGAGGGTGCGGTCCGCGACCTCCTCGCCGAAGCCGCCCGCCACGAGGCCGAGCGCGACGAGCGGCACCGCGGTGCCGAGGACGCCGTGGTCGAGCAGCTCGAGCAGCGCGGCGACGGGATCCTGGTTGCGGCTGACGAACCACCCGAACAGGGCGCCGGCCCCGAGGGCGACCGCGGCCACGACGGTGAACTTGCGCCGCCGGACCAGCCGCGCGAAGCCCCACGCGGCGGCGACGCCGAAGCGGGCGAGCGGCGGCAGGCGCGGTGTGTCGCGGTTCATGCGCCCCCCGCGGTCAGGTACCGGAACACCGCCTCGAGGCCCTCGTCGGTGGGGTGGAACGAGCGCACGGGCAGGCCCTGCCCGAGCACCGCGCCCGCCATCGCCGCGAAGAGGTCGTCGGGACGGCGCGTCGCGACGACCACGCGGTCGGAGGCCGAGAGGTCCACCGAGAGCACGCCCTCGACGCCGACGGCGAAGCGGGCGACCTCGCGGGGCGACGGCGTGTCCACCCGCACCGTCAGCGGACGGTCGGAGAGGTCGCGGCGGATCTCCGCGACCGTGCCCTCGGCGATCACGCGGCCGTGCGCCATCAGCAGCACGCGGCGCGTCATCGCCTCGACCTCGTGGAGCACGTGGCTCGAGACGACGACGCAGCGGCCCTCCGCCCCGAGCGCCTGGACCAGCGCGACGATCTCGCGGCGGCCGACGGGGTCGAGCCCGTTGAGCGGCTCGTCGAGCACGAGCACGTCGGGGTCGTGGGCGAGCGCCTGCGCGAGCTTGGCGCGCTGGCGCATGCCCTTGCTGTAGCCCTGCACGGGCCGGTCCATCGCGGCCGCGAGCCCCACCCGCTCGAGCGCGGCCCGCGCGCGCGACGCGGCGTCGCCGCGGTCGAGCCCGTGGAGCCGGAGCAGGTAGGACGTCACCTCGAAGGCGGAGACGCCGGGGTAGATCGGGTCCTGCTCGGGGACGAGGCCCACCCGGGCCATCACGTGGGGGGAGGACGTCGGCGGCTCGTCGCAGAGCAGCACGCGGCCGATCGACGGCGAGAGCATGCCCGTCACGAGCTTGATCAACGTGCTCTTGCCCGCGCCGTTGGGGCCGAGCAGCCCGGTGACGCCCGGCCCGAACGTGGCCGTCACGTCGTTGACGGCGAGCACGTCGCCGTAGGACTTCGTCACCCCCTCGAGGCGGACCGACGGGGCGGCGCTCACGACGTCACCTCCACCGAGCGGGCGCGGCGCACCACGACGAGGGCCCCGAGGAGCACGCACGCGGCGAGCACGGCCACGGCGGACGTGACCGCCGGCTGGGGCCCGCTGTGCTCGAGCGTGACGTCGAGCATCTCGTGGAGCAGCACCCGCGCGTCCGTCCCGAGCGACAGCGCCCGCAGCGGCTCGGCGAGGTCGGGCGGCGCGGTCTGCGAGAAGAGCCGCAGCATCTCGCCGCCGTAGACGACGCCCGCGAACGCCACCATCGTGCCGATGCGCCGGCCGACCAGCGTCGAGAGCGTGACGACCACGCTCGCGTAGGCCAGCGCCGTCACGCCGACGTGCAGGACCACCGCGCCGAGCGAGGGGAGGTGGCGCCAGGCGAACGGGAGGATCTCCTCCGACGGGCGGATCAGCACGCCGAACGCGACCAGCGCGACGAAGGGCACGCCGTAGGCGGTCGCGGTGACCGCCGCGGGCGCGAGCACCTTGCCGAGCCAGTAGTCCGTCGGCGTCACGGGACGGACGAGGTAGAGCGGGAGCGCGCGCGAGCGGAGGTCGTCGGCGACCGAGCCCGCGCCGACGAACATCGCGACGAGCGGCACGAGGCCCGCCAGCGACCGTGCGAAGAAGGCGAGGACCCGCCGCATCAGGTCGTCGGAGGTCACCTGGCCCAGCCCGCCGCGCATGCGCCGCGGGAAGAGCGCCGCGGGGTCGAGGTAGAGCATCACGCCGTGGAACACGACGATGACGACGAAGAGCAGCCCGAGCCGGCGGAACGCCTTGCCGCGGGTCCCCGCCCGGTAGCCCTCGGCCACGATGGGGAGGAAGCGCAGGCGCGGGCGCTCGGTCCCGCCCTCGTGGCGCCGGTAGCCGCGCGCGTGGACCGTCATGACGCCCCCGTCCCGGCGTGCGCGGCGCCGACGAGCCGGTGGAACACGTCCTCGAGGCGCTCGGCGAGCGGTTCGGCCGAGCGCACGCGGGCCCCGGCCTCCGCGGCCGCCCGCAGGAGCGCGCCCAGCGGCTCGGGGCCCGCGACGCGCACGGTCGCGGCGAAGCGGCCCTGCTCGGCGCCGTCGCGGCCCGACTCCAGCGTGCCGGCCTCGAGCGCGAGCCCGTGGCGGGCCAGCGCGTCCACGAAGGCCGCCTCGGGGCCCTCGGCCTCGACGCGCCAGCGGTCGCCCCCGCGGGCGAGGTCCTCGATGCGCAGCGAGCCGAGGAGCCGGCCCGCGTGCAGCACGACGACCGCGGTGGCCACGCGCTGCACGTCGGGGAGCATGTGCGACGACCAGACGACGTGCTTGCCGTGGTCGCGCGCGAGCGCCGAGACGAGCGCGAGGAACTCGTCGCGCGCCGCGGGGTCCATCCCCGAGACGGGCTCGTCGAGGAACAGCACGTCCGGGTCGTGGACGAGCGCCTGCGCCAGCTTGAGGCGCTGGCGCATGCCCGTCGAGTAGTCCTCGCCCGGGCGGTAGAGCGCGTCGGAGAGCCCGACGTAGTGCAGGCACTCGTGCGCGCGGCGCAGGGCCTGCCGGCGCGACAGCCCCGAGAGCTGGCCGAGGTAGCGCACCGACGTGACGCCGGTCATCCCGGGCAGCAGGGAGTCGGCCTCGGGCATGTAGCCCACGCGCCGGCGGATCTCGAGGCGGTCGCGGCGCGCGTCGAGCCCGAGCACGCTCGCGGTGCCGCGGAAGTCGCGCAGGAGCCCGAGCACGCACTGCAGCAGCGTGGACTTCCCCGCGCCGTTGGGCCCGAGCAGCCCCGTCACGCCCTCGCCGAGCTCGAGCGAGACGTCGGCGAGCGCCGGGGCGCGGCGCCCGTACGCCTTGGTCAGGTGGGAGACGGCGACGACGGCCACGCGTCAGGCCTTGCTCGGCTTGGCGGCGCTCGCGTCGAAGTGGCGCCGGTAGCGCTCGAGCACGAGCGCGGCCGTCTCCTCGATCGCCTTGCCGGTGATGTCGAGCACGGTCCACTGCGGGTGCGCGGCGAACACCTGGCGGCACCAGTCGAGCTCGGTGCGCACCGTCCTCGGGTCGCCGTACTCCGCCCCGGGCTCCATCCCGAGGTGCTTCATGCGCGTGCGCCGCACCTCGACGAGGATGGACGGGTCCACGACGAGCCCGAACACGCGCCGCGGGTCGATCGAGTCGATCTCCTTGGGCGGCGGGATCCCCTGCACGAGCGGGACGTTGGCGACGCGGTACCCGCGGTGGGCGATGTACTGCGACAGCGGCGTCTTGCTCGTGCGGCTCACGCCCACGAGCACGATGTCGGCCTTGCGGAGGTTGCGCGGCTCGCGGCCGTCGTCGTTGTTCACGGCGAACTCGACCGCGTCGATGCGCTTGAAGTACTCGGCGTTGAGCTCGTGGCCGAGCCCCGGCTTGTAGAGCGGGTCCTCGCCGAAGTGCATCGCCATCTGCAGCAGCAGCCCGCCGAGCAGGTCCACCGCCCGCACCTCGCCCTCGTCGGCGAGGTGGCGGACCAGCGAGCGGAGGTTGGACGCGACGAAGGTGTAGACGAGCAGCGCCTTGCGGTCCTTCGCCTGCGCGACGACGCTGCGCACCGCCGTCTCGTCGCGCACGTGCGGGAGCACCTCGACGCGCACGCGCTCGTTGCCGAAGAACTGCGCGAGCGCCGCGCGGACGACCTTCTCGCCCGTCTCGCCGGTGGCGTCCGAGGCCACGAGGATGGTCCCGCCGATCATGCCGTGGCCTCCGTGCGCGTGCCCTGCGGGTCGGCGGGGGAGCCGACCCAGACCGCGCCGTCCTCGAAGTGCTCCTTCTTCCAGATCGGCACGTCGCGCTTCATCCGCACGACGAAGTCCTCGACCGCGTCGAGGGCCGCGCGCCGGTGCGGCGACGCCACCGCGAGCACGACGGCGGCGTCGCCGACCCCGAGCCGCCCGAGGCGGTGCACGCACGCGAGGCCCGTGAGCCCGAAGCGCGCCCGCACCTCGGCCGCGAGCCGCGACAGCTGGGCCAGCGCCATCGACGGGTAGGCCTCGTACTCGAGGAAGCGCACCCGCCGGCCCGCCGTCGCGTCGCGCACCGTGCCGTGGAAGACGACGACCGCGCCGGCCGCGCGGCCCTCCACCGCCCGGCGGACCGCCGCGTCGTCGATCGGGGCCTCGGTGAGCGCGATCACCGTCAGCCTCCGCTCACGGGCGGGATCACCGCGACGACGTCGCCGTCGGCCAGCGCCTGCGTCTCGGGGGCGAAGCGCTCCCCGACGGCGAGGCGCGACGCGCCCAGCACGCCGAGGAGCGCGGGCCGGTGGGCCGCGAGCCAGGGGCGCAGCGCGCCGACCGTCGTCGCGCTCGGCACGTCCACCGCCTCCGAGGGCGTGCCGGCGGCCTCGCGGGCGGCGGCGAAGTAGAGGACGTCGATGCGCACGGGCGACGAGTCTACGGCCCCGCCGCGCGGGCGGCTACGCCGCCCAGTCCGTGTGCGGGGCGCGGTTGCGGACGAACCAGTCCCAGAGCAGCCCCGCGTAGGACCGCGGGCGGATGCCCCGGGCCCGGAAGAAGGGCTCGAGCGCGCGGCGCAGGGCGGGGAGGCGGTACATCGGCACCCGCGGGAAGTAGTGGTGCTCGAGGTGGTAGTTCGTCCAGAGGAAGAGGCGGTCCCAGAGCCACGGGCTCGTCGCCATCAGCGTGCCCCACGCCGCGGGGTCGGAGGGCTTGACGTCGTAGTGCTGGCCGAGGCGGTTCACGGTGAAGAGCACCGGGAACACCGCCAGCACCGGCAGCAGGTGCAGCTTCCACGCGGCCGCCGGGCCCAGCGTGGTCCACAGGGCGGTCGCGACGCCGACGTGGAGCGCCGTCGTGACCAGCCGCTCGCGGCGGATGCGCGCGCGCACGTCCGCCGGGTACGCCGCCGACGCCCGCGCGGCCGCGCGGAAGTAGATCGGGAACAGCGCGGGCGTCGCGTAGAGGGCCTTGAACCAGCGGCGCACGACCTTGGGCGTGAGGTGGGCGCGCTTGGGGTCGAGGTCGGCGGTGCCGAGCTGGTCGTGGTGGTCGAGGTGCCAGCGCTCGAACTGCGTGGCCGAGAGCCCGCCGAGGCTCGCGTAGACGAGGCCGAGGACCCGGTTGCCGCGGCTGCGGCGCGAGGCGAACACCGTGCGGTGCACGACCTCGTGGAGCAGGTGGAGGAACGAGAAGACGACGCTGCCGATCACCACCGTCGCGGGCACCCAGGCCCACCACCGGTCGCCGTGGGCGAGCACGACGTAGGCCGCGGCGGCGAGCACCACGGCCTGACGGGCGACGACCGCGGCGTGGCGCCAGCCCGAGACCCGGTGCAGCTCCTTGAGGCGCTCCTTGGGGACGGCGCGCGCGAGCTCGACGCGCAGGTCGTGGCTCGACGTGTGCCAGGGGACGGTCGCGGCCATCGCGCCCGAGTATCCCGCGCGGCCGGGCCGGCGCGGCGATCCGCCCGGGGGGACGGCCGTCCCGTCCGCCCTTACGGTCCCGTCGGGTCGCCGCGGAAGCGGCGGCCGAGGAGCCGCAGGGTGGTCACGATCGTGCGCGCGACCTTCATCTTGCTCGCGCCCCGCTTGCGGTCGTAGCGCAGCACCAGCGGGACCTCGGCGATGCGGCGGGCCCGGCGGCGCAGCTTGAGCAGCAGGTCCACCATCACGCTGAACCCGCGCTGGTTGAGGAAGTGGGGGCCGTAGCGACGCGTGCCCCAGCGGAGCAGCCCCACGCGGTAGCAGCGGTACCCGCACGTGTAGTCGCGCGCGCCGCACGGGAACACGACACGGAACACGAGCGAGGCGACGTCGGAGATCCAGCGGCGCCACCACACGAGGCCGTGGATCTCCGCCCCGGGCTGGTAGCGCGACGCGATCACGAGGTCGGAGCCCGCGTCGGCGAGCGCCACCATCGACGGGATCAGCTCGGGCGGGTGGGTGTGGTCCGCGTCCATCGTGACGAGGAGGTCGTCGTCGCCCATCGTCGCGAGCGCGTGCTCGATGCCGGTGCGCATCGCCGCGCCGAGCCCGCGGTTGACGCCGTGCGGGACCAGCGTCACGCGCGCGCCGGGCACCGAGGTCGCCGCCGCCGCCGTCCCGTCGGCGCTGCCGTCGTCGACGACGACGACGTCCCAGGCGGGCCCGCCGGCCCAGCGCGCCATCGTGTCGCGCACGTCGGTGAGCAGCGGCGGCAGGTTCTGCTCCTCGTTGAACGCGGGGAGCATCACGCGGAGGCGGCGCGCCGGGCTCATCGCGGCGCCGTCACCCCGACGGGGGCGGTGTCGGGCGCGGGCGCCCACGGCTTGACGGCCTCGCCGGCGAGCCGCGCCACGATGCGCACCGCCGCGCGGCCGTCGCCGAAGATCGCGCGCGGGCGCCCGACGGCGGCGCGGTGGGCCGGGTCGTCGAGCAGGCGGCCGGCTTCCGCGACGATCCGCTCCGGCGACGTGCCGACCAGCAGTCCCGCGCCGGCCTCGACGAGCTCGGGCCGCTCGGTGACCTCGCGCAGCACCAGCACCGGCTTGCCCAGCGCGGGCGCCTCCTCCTGGATGCCGCCGGAGTCGGTCAGGACGAGCTCGCACCGGTCGAGCAGCCAGACGAGCGACGCGTAGTCCACCGGGTCGGTCAGGACCACGTTGGGCGCCGAGAGGCGCTCGCGCGCCGGGCCCTTCACGTTCGGGTTGAGGTGCACCGGGTAGACGAAGGCCACGTCGGGGTGGGCGAGCGCGACCGTCTGCAGCGCGGTGCACACGTCGGCGAACGGCCTGCCGAACGCCTCGCGTCGGTGCGCGGTGACGAGGACGACCCGGGTGCGCTCGCCCACGAGCGCCTTGGCGGCGACGTCGGAGGAGGCCACGCGCGACCGCACGTGCAGCAGCGCGTCGATCGCGGTGTTCCCGGTGACGAGCACCGCGCGCTCGTCGGCGCCCTCGCGGCGGAGGTTGGCGGCGGCGCCCGGCGTGGGCGCGAAGAGGTGCGTCGCGACGCGGTCCACGACGACGCGGTTCATCTCCTCCGGGAACGGCGCGTCCATGCGCCCCGAGCGCAGCCCGGCCTCGACGTGGCCCACCGGCACCTGGCGGTGGAACGCGGCCAGCGCGGTCGCCATCGCGGTCGTGGTGTCGCCGTGCACGAGCACCACGTCGGGCTGGCGCTCGGCCAGCACGTCGTCCACGTGCGTGAGCACCGCGGCCGCGGTGGTCGAGAGCGTCTGCCCGGGCCGCATGAGCCCGAGGTCCACCTCCGGGACGATCCCGAACAGCGTCAGCACCTGGTCGAGCATCTCGCGGTGCTGGCCCGTCACGCACACCGTCGTGCGCAGGACGTCGTCGCGGGCGCGCAGCGCCGCGACCACCGGGGCCATCTTGATGGCCTCGGGGCGCGTCCCGAAGACGACGAGGACGTGCTTCACCGCGCGCACGCTCCGCGCACGACGAGGGGAACCGAGGGCGGTCGATCCACCGAGGACGGGCTCCGAGGTCGGATCGCGCAGCCTACGCGCCCGCGGCGGCGAGCCCGCCGATTTCACGGACGTCGCGCCCCGGCGCCGTCCGTGGGCGGCGAGGGCGCGGGGGCCCCGCGGCGGGGGGCGGCCGAGCGGCCGCGCCACGGCGGCCCGCCGCGGAGGTCGATGCGTCGCGGCGTCGGCGGGCGCGGGCCGCCGTCGGTCGCTCGGCGCGCACCCCCGCGTCAGGCGCGGGGCCGGCGGCGACGGCGGCCGCCCGGGGCGACGACGGCGCCGACGACGCTCGACGCGACGAGCGCCCAGCCGCGCGACGGCGTCACGAGCGCGCGGCGCGGCTCGACGTGCACGCCCTGGCGGCGCAGCGACGTCGCGGCCGCGTCGGCGCGCGCGAGGACCTCGGCCGGCCGCACGCCGAGCCGGTCGCACGCGAGCGCGAGCTGCTCGACCGTCGCCGCGGTGACGCCGCCCTCGACGCGCGACCACGCCGACGCGTCGAGGCCGAGCGACGCGGCGAGCGCGGCCTGCGCGAGGTCGCGCTCGGCGCGCAGCGCGGCGAGGCATCGGCCGACGAGCGCGGCGTAGGTCGTCGCGGGGCGGAGCTTGGCCGACATGCGCTGGATGGTATCATGCGCGTAGTGCAAGTTCGATCGGAGCGCGAACATGCGGCTAGCGCAATATCCGAAGGGGCTGCTCCCGGGCGACGCCGTCGCGGTCGAGGTCGTCGGCGGCCCGGTCGCGCAGGTGCTGCGCACGCACTTCGGCGTCGTGAGCCGCGTGGACGCGCGCGGCCGCGTGTGGGTCGTCTCGTCGTCGCGGCGGACCGGTGCGTGCGTCGAGGAGCGCCTCGGCGACTTCGCGCAGGGCGGCGACGTCGTGCGCGCCGACCTGCCGCGCCTGCGGCCCGCCGACGAGGTCGTGCGCCGCGCGCGCGCCCTCCTCGGGCGCCCGTGGGACCTGCTCGAGGCCAACGGCGAGCACGTCGTGCGCCACGCCCTCGGGCTCGGGTGGCGCAGCCTCCAGGTCGAGCGCCTCGGCGGTCGGCTCGCGCACGGCGCGCGCCCCGTGGTCGCCCCGGGCCCCGCGCCGACGACCCGTCCGATGGCGCGGCGTCGAGGCTGACCACGGCGGCTCGGCTCGCGCCGTCCGACGCGCGCGTGGACGGCGCGGGGACCGGTCTTCCCGTGGCCCGCGTCGGCGGGTAGAACGTCGGGCCGATGGCGACGTCCGCCGCCCCCCTCGGCCCCGGCTTCACCTGAGGCGCCCCGCGCGATCGCGTGTCGATTCGTCGCAGGGTCGGTGGGTAGGGCGGCGGCACGGGGCCTCCGCCCGCAACGGGGCGGAGGACGTCATGGCGCACGTGTACGGGATCGACGCGGCCGGCGAGGCGCTGCTCGCGGGGCCGGTGGCGAAGGCGAAGGCGGTCGCGGCGGCGCACGCCGAGGACGTGGACGGCAAGGGCCGCTTCCCCGACGAGGGGATGCGCGCGCTGGCCGAGCAGGGCCTGTGGGGGCTCTGCGTCGAGAAGGCCGCGGGCGGGCTGGGCGCGGGGCCGAACCTCTTCGCCGGCGTGGTGGAGGAGCTCGCCACGGCGTGCGCGTCCACCGCGATGGTCTACGTGATGCACGTGACCGCGGGGCAGATGGTCGCGGCGTCGAAGACGGTCGCCGACCGCGGCGCGCTGCTCGCCGAGATGGCGGCGGGCCGCCACCTGACGACGCTGGCGTTCTCCGAGAAGGGCTCGCGCTCGCACTTCTGGGCGCCGGTCTCCGCGCTCGTCGAGCAGGGCGCGGGCTTCTCGACCTCCGCGCAGAAGTCGTGGGTGACCTCCGCCGCCAAGGCCGACTCCTACGTCTCGAGCGCGCAGGCGCCGCGGGCAGCCTCGCCGCTCGAGTCCGCGCTCTACCTCGTGCGCAAGGGCAGCCGCGGCGTGCGCATCGCGGGGCCCTGGCACGGGCTCGGCCTGCGCGGCAACGACAGCGCTCCGGTCTCCTTCGAGGGCCTCGCGGTCGGCAAGGGCGACCTGCTCACCGAGCCGGGCAAGGGCGCGGACGGCATGCTCCAGGTCGTGCTGCCGTGGTTCGCGGTCGGCACGTCCTCCATGGCGCACGGGCTCTGCCGCGCCGCCGTCGCGGCCACGGCCGGCCACCTCGGCGCCGCCGGCTTCGAGCACGCCGGCACGAAGCTGCGCGACCTCCCGACGCTGCGGGCGCGGCTCGCGCAGATGAGCATCCGCACCGAGGCGTCGCGCTCGCTGCTCGGGCGCACCGTGGCGTCGATGGCGGCCCCGACGGCCGAGACGCCGCTGCTGGTGCTCCAGGCGCGCGCGGCGGCGCTCGAGGCCGCGCTCGAGGTGACCGACCTCGGCATGCGCGCGTGCGGCGGGGCGGCGTTCAGCCGCCACCTGCCGCTCGAGCGGGTGTTCCGCGACGCGCGCGCGGGCTGGATCATGGCGCCGACGGTGGACCACCTGCAGGAGTTCGTCGGGCGCGCGCTCGTCGGCCTCCCGCTGTTCGGCTGACGGAGGCGGCATGTCCACGATCGTGCTGGGCGCGGTGGCCTACGACGCGAAGGTCGTCCCGATCTGGGAGGGCATCCGCGCTCACTTCCGCGAGGTGGGGGTCCCGATGGACTTCTGCCTCTTCTCGAACTACGAGCGGCAGGTCGAGGCGCTGCTCGCGGGCCACGTGGACGTCGCGTGGGACACGCCGCTCGCCCACGTCCGCGTGCGGCGCCGCACCGGCGGCGCGTCGCAGTCGCTCGGCATGCGCGACACCGACCGCGACTTCCGCGCGAAGGTGGTCGTGCGCAAGGACGCCGGCGTCCGCACGCTCGCCGACCTGCACGGCCGCACGCTCGCGGTGGGCAGCCGCGACTCGACGCAGGCGCGCATCCTCCCGCTCCACTTCCTCGCGCAGGCGGGCGTGGACCTCGCGCGGGTGCGGGTGCTGCCCTTCGACACCGACCTCGGCAAGCACGGCGACACCGGCACGAGCGAGCTCGACGTGCTCGCGGCGCTGCGCGACGGGCGCGCGCAGGCGGGCGCCGTGGGCGACCTCGTGTGGGTCACCGAGCAGGCCGCGGGCCGCGTGGACCCCGCGCGCCTCGAGGTGCTGTGGACGACGCCCGCGTTCGACCACTGCATGTTCGACGCGCTGCCCTCGTTCCCGCAGGACCGGGCGCGCGCGTTCTGGGGCGCGCTCGACGCGATGAAGTGGGACGACCCGCGCCACCGCCGCCTCCTCGAGCTCGAGGGCCTGCGCCGGTGGGTGGCGCCGCGCGAGGAGGGTTACGCGAGCCTCGTCGCCGCGCTCGACGCGCAGGGCGGCTGGTGAGCGAGGCCCCCGCGAGCGGACGCGGGGCCCGGGGCGCCGCCGGGTCGGCGAGCGCCGGCGCCGTCGCGGTGGACGTGGGCGACCTGCCGCTCGGCGGGGGCGCGCTCGCGGTGCTGCGCCCGGCGCTCGCCCTGCTCGCGCCCGGCGGCGTGCTCTCGGTGCGGTCCACGTCGTCGGGGTTCTCGGAGGACTTCGCCTCGTGGTGCCGCGCCGAGCGCCACGACGACCTCGGCGCCGAGACGGGCCCCGACGGCGCGACGACGCACCGCGTCGCGCGGGGCGCCGACGGCGTCGCGCGCGGGCCCCGCGAGGACGGGATGCGCCTGCCCCGGCGCGACGGCGCGCTGCTCGCGGCCGACGTGCTCGCCGCCGTGCCGTTCCCCGCGCGGGCCGACCCGGGCAGCGGCTTCGCGCCGCGCGGCGCGCAGGTCGAGCCCGGCGGGCCCGCCTACCCCGTGGACCTCGTCGAGCGCGACCGCGTCGCGCCGCCGGAGACCGCGCGGCTCTACGACCAGGCGGTCGCCGCGCAGTGGGACGCGGCGCGCGACGTGCCGTGGGACCGCGTGGGCGCGCTGCCGCCGGCGCTCGAGCGCGCCGTCGGCCAGACGATGACCTTCCTCGCGGAGAACGAGCTCTCGGCGCTGTGGGTGCCGGCGAAGTTCCTCCCGCGCGTGCACCCGGCCTACGCCGAGGTCGCGATGCTGCTCGGGATCACGCTCGCCGACGAGGCGCGCCACATCGACGTGTTCCTCAAGCGCGCGCGCGCGGGCGGGGGCGGGCTCGGCGTGTCGCACGTGACGACGTCGCGCTCGCTGCTGTCGCTGCTCGAGCAGGAGGACTTCACCGAGGCGATGTTCCTGCTCTCGGTGCTCGGCGAGGGGACCTTCCTCGACCTGCTGCGCTACGTCGAGACGCACGCGCCCGACGAGGCGACGGCGGTCCTCGTCGCGCGGGCGCGGGCCGACGAGACGCGCCACGTCCACTTCGGGCTCGCGCACGTGCGCCACGCGCTCGCGCACGACTCGACGCTGTACGGCCGGCTCGAGGCGGCGGTGCGCCGCCGCGCCGCGACGATGGGGGACGCGGGGGTGCCGCCGGCGGTGCAGGACGCGCTCACGGTGCTGGCGGCGCGCGGCACCGAGCCCCGCGCGGTCGCGCGGGGCCACGAGGCGTTCCGCGCCCTGCTGCACGAGATGCACGAGAACCGCATGAAGCGCCTCGTGCACGCGGGCTTCACGCCCGAGCAGGCGCAGACCCTCTCCGACCTCCACACGCCCAACTTCATGTGACGGCGCGCGGCGCTCGTTCGCGGCCCCGCGGTCCCGGGACGCCGGGGTCAGGTGATTTCCCCGTAACTTGGGGAAATCGGGGTCAGGTGATTTCCCCGCGGAAATCGGGGTCAGGTGATTTCCCCGCAGCTTCGGGAAACCGGGGTCAGGTGAGTTCCTCGAGGCCCCCGGCTCGTCGCCACGCGTGCCGTCACGGGGGACCGTCCGACCGGGGGGCTGCCGCGGGCGTGCCGCAGCCGAACCGCCGAGCGCGTCGTCCGTAGGCCTTGGTGACCACGGGCCCCGCTCACGCGAGTTCCGGGCGGAGCCCCGTGCCTCGACGCCCCCGCCTCGACCGTCCCGGCCAGTTGCACCACGTGATGAACCGTGGGCTGGCACGCCGCACGGTCTTCGAGACTCGCGCCGACATTCGCTCGTTCCTCTCGCTCGTGGCCCGCGCGGTGCGCGATCGACGGATCGAGGTCCACGCGTTCAGCATCCTGTCGACGCACTTCCACTTCATCCTCCGAAGCTTGGACGGGGAAGTGTCGGAGTCGTGCCGCTGGATGGAGCAGGGCCACGTTCAGCGGTTCAACCGGGTGCGCGACCGGGACGGACCGCTGTTCCGAGGTCGGTTCCAATCGATCCCGGTGGAGAGCGCGTTCTACCTGCAGACGCTGTTCCGCTACATCGACCAGAACGCCGTGGACGCCGGCATCGTCGCGCTCGCCGACCAGTACGAGTTCGGGAGCTCTCGCGCGTTCGTCGGCGGACCGCACGAGGTGCCGTGGCTGTCGCGCGACCTCGTGGACGCGCTCGTGACCCCGTGGATGGCGCAGGCGGGGACCTGGGCCAATGCCTATCGACTCGCGTTCCGTCCGCGGCTCTCGCCCGCGCAGCGTCACCTGGTGGAGGCGCGGATCGCGCACCCGAGCCGCGACCTCCGCGGGATCGACAGCTTGGTTGCATCCGCGCCGCCCGAGGTTCGTGCGTGGATGGTCGAGCGGGCACACCTGGCCGACGGAACCAAGCCGGGGCTTCCGCTCGTCGATGGCGAGGAGGTGCGGCGGGTCGTTGCGACGCACCGATGCCGGGACGCGCGGGCCGTCGTCGCGACCGGGCCGAGGCGGTGGCGATCGCTGTGGGACCTCGTCGAGGTGGCGCTCCTGCGTCTGCTGGCGGGAGAGACCCACGCCGCGATCGCGCGCCGACTCGGGTGGCACGGCTCCTTGGTCCACCGCGTGAACGCAGAGCACCACGCGACGGTACGCAACGATCGAGGTTACGCCGACACGGCCGCGCTCGTTGCCCACGAGGTCCTCAACTCGGTGGCGCCGTCACCGCTCGCTGCCACCGGCATCGCTGAGCTCGGGCGCCGGATGCGTGCCTGAGGCGACTACCGGCGATCCCCCGTCACGATGACGCGGCGCGGCACCTGCTCCGAGCGGTCGCGAAGCACGAAGCCGGGTCTGCGGCGATCGACGGTCGGCCGGGAGGCGCGAACCCGCCGCGGTCGCGCGTGGATCGGAACGGGCGCGGGGCCCTTCGCCCACACGACATCCGACGCCGGCCTCCGGGGGGACGCCGAGTCGCCCGCACCGACGCGGCCCTGGCCGACTCCCCCCGAACCCTCACGACTCGTGACGCCTCGCCGACCGACTTCACCTGACCCCGAAATCCCCAAGATGCGGGGAAATCACCTGACCCCGATATCCCCGCGGACGGCGCCGCGGCGCCGCTACGCGCCCGACGCCGCGCCCTCGGCGGCCCGGCGCTCGGCGATCCAAGCGTCGATCTCGGCGCGCAGGGCCGCGACGATCTCGTCCTCGCGCACCTTCTTGATCATCTTCGTGCCGCGGTAGATGAAGCCCGCGCCCTTGCCCGCCGACACCGAGACGTCGGCCTCGGCCGCCTCGCCGGGACCGTTGACGATGCAGCCCATCACCGCGACGCGGCAGGGGTAGGTCAGGCCCTTCGTCGCCTCCTCGACCTTCTTCGTCAGGCCGATCAGGTCCACCTCCGCGCGCCCGCACGACGGGCACGCGTAGACGTCGAAGGTCGGCTCGCGCAGGCCCAGCGCCTGCAGCAGCACGTGCCCGACCCGGACCTCCTGGCGGTTGTCGCCCGTGATCGAGACGCGGATCGTGTCGCCGATCCCCTCCGCGAGCAGGATCCCGAAGGCCGCCGCCGACTTGACCGTCGCCGGCTCCGACGACCCCGCGTGGGTGACGCCGAGGTGGATCGGGTAGTCGCACGACCGCGCGAGCAGCCGGTTCGCCGCGACGGTGAGCGGGACGGTGTGCGCCTTGATCGAGATCAGGAAGTCGTGGAAGCGCAGCGACTCGAAGATCTCCACGTGGCGCAGGGCCTCGCGCACGCAGAGCTCGACCATGTCCTCGCTGCGGTCCTTGACCTCGAGCGCCTTGCGCTCGCGGATCGAGCCCGAGTTCACCCCGATGCGCATCGCGACGCCGCGGTCGCGCGCCGCCCGCACGACCTTCTCGACCTCGTCGCGCGTGCCGATGTTGCCCGGGTTGATGCGGACCTTGTCCACGCCCTGGGCGATCGCCTCGAGCGCGAGCGGCGCGGAGAAGTGGATGTCGGCGACGAGCGGGATCTTGATCCGGCGCTTGATCTCGCCCAGCGCCTTCGCCTCGCGCACCGTCGGCACCGAGACGCGCACGAGCTCGCAGCCCGCCGCCTCGAGCCCGACGATCTCGTCGAAGGTCGCCTGCACGGCGCCGGTGTCGCCCTTCGTCATCGACTGGACGCGGACGGGGTGGCTCCCGCCCAGCACCAGCGACCCCACGCGCACCTCGCGCGCCCTGCGGCGCGGCGCGAGGTAGCCGTGGGTCTCGGTGCCGACGAAGGACCCGCCCGGCCCCACGACCCGCACGCCGCCCGGCCCCGCGCTCATGCCGGCGCCTTCTCGCGCACGACCGCGTGGTAGAGGGTGTCGCGCTCGTAGGGCGTGCGGCCGGCCTCGCGGATCAGGTGGCGGATCCGCTCGACGGTGAGCGCCTGGGGGCTCTCCGCCCCGGCCATGTGCACGATCTTCTCCTCGACGACCGTGCCGTCGAAGTCGTCGGCGCCGAAGGAGAGCGCGACCTGCGCCGTCTTCTCGCCGAGCATCACCCAGTACGCCTTGACGTGCGCGACGTTGTCGAGCAGCAGGCGCGACACCGCGGTCACGCGCAGGTCGAGCCGCCCCGTCGGGCCGGGCAGGTGCGACAGCTGCGTGTTGGCGGGGTGGAAGGCGAGCGGGATGAAGGTCTGGAAGCCCTTCGTCTCGTCCTGGAGCGCGCGCAGGCGCAGCACGTGGTCCACGCGGTGCTCGTCGCCCTCGATGTGGCCGTAGAGCATCGTCGCGTTGCTGCGCAGGCCGAGGCGGTGCGCGGTGCGGTGGACGTCGATCCACTGGTCGGCGTCGCACTTGTTGTCGCAGATCTGGCTGCGCACGACCGGGTCGAAGATCTCCGCGCCGCCGCCGGGCATCGAGTCGAGGCCCGCCGCGATCAGGCGCCGCAGCACCGTCTCGGGCGACACGCGCGCGAGGCCGGCGAGGTAGACGATCTCGACGGCGGTGAAGCACTTCAGGTGCAGCGCCGGGAACCGCGCCTTGAGGCCCTTGAGGATCTCCTCGTACCACGCGAGGTCGAAGAGCGGGTGCAGGCCCGCCACGATGTGGACCTCGGTCGCGCCCTCGGCCACGCAGGCGGCCGCGCGCTCGAGCACGTCCTCCTGCGTCATCTCGTACGCGTCGGGGTCGCTGGCGACGCGCCCGAACGCGCAGAACGCGCACGCCGTCGCGCACACGTTGGTCGGCTCGATGTGCCGGTTGATGTTGTAGGAGACGCGGTCGCCGTGCAGGCGCTCGCGCACGAGGTCGGCCAGGCGCCCGACCGCGAGGAGGTCGGGGTGGCGGTAGAGCCGCACGCCGTCCTCGAACGAGAGCCGCTGGGCGTGCACGACCTTCTCGGCGAGGTCGGCGAGGTCGGCGGGCGCGCGCAGGCGCCGCAGGTCGCGGGCGGGGTCGGTCGGGGCGGGGATCACGCGGGCACCTCCGTCGGCAGGTGCGGCGGCAGCACCTCGTAGCGCGTCGTGCGCCGCCGCGGCTCCCATCCCGCCGCGAGGATCAGCCGGTCCATCTCCTCGGGCGTCATCCGGTACGTCGTGCCGGCCGCCGACACGACGTTCTCCTCCATCATCGTCCCGCCCATGTCGTCGCAGCCGAAGTCGAGCGCGAGCTGGCCCACCTTGGGGCCCTGCGTCACCCACGACGACTGCACGTGCGGCACGTTGTCGAGGAACAGCCGCGCGACGGCGACGGTCTTGAGGTAGACGTGCGACCCCGCGGGGTCCTTCACCTTGCGCAGCAGGTTCGTGTTCGGGTTCTGGTACGTCCACGCGATGAACGCCGTGAACCCGTGCGTCTCGTCCTGCAGGCGCCGCAGGCGGTCCATGTGATCGACGCGCTCGGCGAGCGTCTCGACGTGGCCGAACATCATCGTGGCCGACGTCGAGAGCCCCTGCAGGTGCGCCTCGCGCATCACGCCCAGCCACTCGTCCGACGTCGCCTTCATGGGCGCGATGACCTTGCGCACGCGGTCCACGAGGATCTCGCCGCCGCCGCCCGGGATCGAGCCGAGCCCGGCGGCCTTCAGGCGTGCGACCACCTCGCGCACGGGCATCTTCCAGATCTCGGCGAAGTGCGTGATCTCGGGCGGGCTGAAGCCGTGGACGTTGATCTCGGGGAAGCGCTCGCGCATCGAGCGCAGGAGCCCCTCGTACCAGGCGAGCGGGAGGTCGGGGTGGTGGCCGCCCTGCAGCAGCACCTGCCGCCCGCCCTGCGCGCGCAGCTCCTCGAGGCGCGCCGCGACCTGCTCGTAGGTCTGGACGTAGCCCTCTTCGTGCCCCGGCGGCCGGTAGAACGCGCAGAACGAGCAGTACGTCACGCACACGTTCGTGTAGTTGACGTTGCGGTCCACGATGTAGGTGACCGTGCGGCCCGGGTTCCTGCGCTGGCGCGCCGCGGCGGCGAGCGAGCCGAGCGTGAGCAGGTCCCCCTGCGCGAGGAGCACGACCGCGTCCTCGGTCGAGAGCCGTTCCCCGGCCGCCGCCCGGTCGTAGGCGGCCTCGAGCGCGCTCGTCGCGGTGGCGGTCATCGGGGCGGGCCTCCGGGTCGATCCCGGAGTGTAGGTCCTCCCTCCGGGGGCCCCGAACGCTGCGCGGGCGGTCTCTGCCGGTCGGGGAGGGGCGCGAGGGGGCTCCGGGGGCGGGGGGAGGGGCGAACGCGGCGTCCGCTCGACCGCCACGCCGTCAGCGCGCCCGGGCCGGTCCCGAACGTGCGGGGCGGCGCACGCGGCGGCGCCGGTCGTCGCGCGGGGCCCGCGTCCGCTCCCCGCGGCGCGGGCGACGGGTACCCTCGTCCGCGATGGACCTCGCGATCACCACGCTCGTCGTGTCCCCGTTCGAGCAGAACTGCCGCGTCGTCGTGGACCGCACGAGCGGCGACGCCGTCGTGGTGGACCCCGGCGACGCGCCCGACCGCATCCTCGCGGCGGTCGAGGCCAGCGGCGGCCGGGTCAAGGCGCTGCTCGCCACGCACGGCCATCTCGACCACGTCGGCGCCGTCGTCCCGGTGCGCGCGGCGCTCAAGGTCCCCTTCGCGATCCACCGCGCCGACCGGCCCATCCTCGACCTCATGCCCGACCACGCGCGCATGTTCGGCATGGGGCCGCTGCGCGTGCCCGACATCGACCTCGACCTCGCCGAGGTGGACGAGCTCCCGTTCGGCGACGGCGTGATCCGCGTGGTCAAGACCCCCGGCCACACGCCCGGCGGCTGCACCTTCGTCTTCCACGACGGGAAGGACGTCGGCCTCTTCGGCGACAGCCTGTTCCACCTCGCGGTCGGCCGCACCGACCTCGGCGGGGACGCGCGCGTCTACGCGAGGACGATCCGCGACGTCATCCTCTCGATGCCCGACGACCTCGTCGTGCATTCGGGCCACGGCCCTTCGAGCACGATGGCGGTCGAGCGCAGGATGAACCCGTTCCTCAACGGCGACGTGGACCTCGACGCGGGCGGCGACTGGTAGCCGTCGCGCGGCCTCCCGCAGCCGGCGCGCCGCGGGCCTTCGCGGCCACGCGCGCGTGGGCCTCGCGCAGCAGCGCCTCGACGAGCGCGCCGTCGGCCCGCGCGAGGCGGACGCCGAGGGACCCGAGGCGCCTCGTCCATCCGCCGTGGTCCACGAAGACGTCGGGCGCGTCGCGCAGCATCCCGAGCGCCCGGGCCGGCGGGCGCACGGGGACCATCGCCTCGTCGCCGGCCGGCGTCATGGTCGCGAAGATCCGCCCGCCCACGCGGAAGGACGTCCGCGCGAAGTGGGGCGCCTCCTCCGCGCCGGGCAGCGAGAGCGCGAGGCGTCGGAAGGCGGCGGGCGTGAGCGGAACGGGACGGGGCACGGGTCACTTCCCCCGCAGCGCGCGTCCGACGCGTGCGACCACGTCGTCGCGGGTCGCGCGCGCCGCGGCGGCGTCGGCGGCGGGGGCGACGGGGACCTCCTCGGTCGGCACCCCGAGCGCGCCGAGCGGGCCCGCGGGGCCCACCGTCACGAGGGCCTTCACGTCGTAGGCGTCGCGCAGCGTCGGGAGCAGCGCCCGCGCGCCGCGCGCCCCGAACGTGCCGCCGTCGAGCAGCGCGACGAGCAGGCCGCACGCCGCCGTGCCGTCGCGCACCGCCGACGCGTACGCGCGCAGCGCCGCCAGCGCGGCCGCGACCCCGGCGCTCGTGCGGTCGGGGCCCGGGGCGTCGTCGTAGGGGACCGCGACGACGACCACCGCGGGCGCGCCCGTGGCGTCGGGCCGGGTCACGACCGCGACGAGGTTCTCGCCGCCGCGCCCCTGCGCGAGCGCGTCGCCGACCGCGTCCCACGCGACCGCGAAGTCGATCGCCGTGGGCTTCTCGCGGTCGAGCGCCTCGTAGGCGTCGTCCTCGAGCACGAGCACCGGGACGCGCAGCGGGCCGTCGTCGGGCGCCAGCGCCGCGCGGCGCGAGGCGATCCACGGCGCGAGCGCCTCGGGCGAGCAGAGCGCCGACGCGTCGGCGTCGCGCGCGGCGCGCGAGGCCGCGGTGAGCGACGACGGCACGTCGAGGAAGGGCGCGATCGCGGCACGCGCCCCGGGCGACGGCGCGAGGAGGATCGCGGGGGCCGTGCCGTCCTCGACCTGGCGGAGGAAGCGCGTGACGCCCTCGGGGCTCGTGTCGGGGAGGCGGCCGGGGAGCGGGACGGCCCCGCGGCCGTCGGCGAGCGGGACCGGCGTGCCCGCGGCGCGCGTCGGGCTCCCCGCCCACGGGCGGAACGCGTCGCGGAGCACGACGGGGCCCTTCGGCGTCGTCAGCACGAGGTCGCGCGGCGAGCGCAGGTCGGCGACGCCGAGGGGGAAGGTCGCCGCGGTCGCCGGCGCGCCCGCGAGCGCCGCGAGGCGCTCGGCGAGGAACGCGCGCGCGGCCGCGTGCGGCGCGGTCCCGACGACCCGCGGCGAGAGCGCGGACGACGTGAGGCGCGCGAGGTCGTCGTCGGGCGTCGGCGCGGTGCCCGCGCCCGCGCCCGGCGCGTCGGCGGCTCGGCCCCGCGAGGCGGTGACGGGGAGCAGGGTCACGACGAGGGCGGCGACGAGGGCGAGGGCGCGCGGGCGCATGGTCCCGGGAGGATACGGGGACGAAATGCGGTCGGGGCCGGCGACCCGGCGCGTTCAATGACCGCCGATGGGCACGCGCCACCAAGGTCCCGCCGACGAGGTCCTGGCGCTCGACGTGTTCGTCAAGCTGGTCCGGGCGACGGAGGCGGTCTCGGACCGGGTGCACGGGCACCTGCGGGCCGACCGGCTGACGGTGTCGCAGTTCGGCGTCCTCGAGGCGCTGCTCCACCTCGGCCCGATGTGCCAGAAGGAGCTCGGGAGCAAGCTCCTGCGCAGCGGCGGCAACGTGACGATGGTGGTGGACAACCTCGAGAAGCGCGGGCTGGTGCGGCGCGAGCGCCGTCCCGAGAACCGCAAGTTCGTCACGGTGCACCTGACCGAGGAGGGCCGCGCGCTCGTCCGACGCGTCTTCCCGCGCCACGTCGAGGCGGTCGTGCGCGAACTGTCGATCCTCTCCGCCGCCGAGCAGGAGACCCTCGGGCGGCTCCTGCGCACGCTGGGCCGCGGCACGCCGGCGTAGGCCCGCAGCGCGGGACCCGCAGCGCAGTGCCGGACCCGCAGCGCAGTGCCAGGCACCGCGCTGCGGTGCCTGGCACCGAGTTGCGAGTTGCGCCTCCGGGGGGCGAACGACGGGCCTACCGCGGCCGGCGGCGCGTGAGGCGGTAGTGGCGGCGGATGCGGCGGACGCCCCAGAGCGCGCGGAAGAAGTCGGTCGGGCGCACCTTCGAGCCCGGCACGTCGCGCCACGACAGCAACGGCACCTCGACGACGACGTCCTCGGGCGGCGGCCCCTCGCCGTCGCGGTGGCGCCGCTCGAGCCGCGCGAGCACCTCGACGTCGAAGAGCCACCGCGTGACGAACGGCGCGTCGAAGAGCCCCGCCGGGGTCGCCTCCGCCCGGAACAGCTTCGCGCCGCACTGCGTGTCGTAGGTCGGCAGCCGCAGCATCCGCGCCACCCGCGCGGCGACGAAGCGCCCCGGGTAGTGGCGCAGGGCCCGCCGCTCGATGCGCGCGCCCAGCGCCTGCACGCGCGCGCCCATCGCCAGCCACGCGGCCGGGCGCTCCTCGAGCGTCGTCCGCAGGCGCGCGACCTCCGCGAAGGGCGTCGCGAGGTCGGCGTCCCACCAGCCGACGTAGGCCGCGCCCGACCGCAGTGCGGCGAGCACGCCCGCGCGCACGGCCTCGCCCTTGCCGACGTTGTGGGGGAGCGCGACCACCTCGACCCGCGGGCCCGCGTCGCGCGCAAGCTCCTCGAGGACCGCGCGCGTCCCGTCGCGGCTGCCGTCGTCCACGAGCGTCAGCGCGAGGTCGGGGTCCTGCGCGAGGCGGGCGCGGAACGCCCCGACGTCGAGGCGGTCCGCCTCGTCGAAGCACGGGACGACGAGCCGCACGCCGGACGCCATCGCTTCGGGACTCCGCCCGCCCGCAGGGGCCGGGCGCGGCGACGTCATACCCCGGGGCCCGTCGCCGAATGGACCCGATTCCGGCGGACCGAGGGTCGCCACGGGCCCCGCGCCGGGGGCCTCGGCGGGGGGGATCCCCCGGCGTCCCCCGGGGCTCAGCCCGAACCGACTCAGGACGATTTGACATTGAATCGTCATGCACTACCCTGCGGGCCGACCGATGGAGATCGCCATGACGACGTCTCGACGCGACATGCTCAAGGGTGCGGCCGCCGCGGCGGCGGCTGCGGCGGCGGGGGGCCTCTCGGCCTGCGCCGGCGGGGTGCGCTCCGGCAAGACGGCGGTGCCGGCGCTCGGGGCGGCCGGCGTGGCGGTCCCCGACGCGGCGATGGTCCTGCGTCCGGCGGAGGAGCGCGGGGCGGCCGACCACGGCTGGCTCGACACGCGCCACACGTTCTCGTTCGCGTCCTACTACGACCCGCGCCACATGGGCTTCCGCGCGCTGCGGGTGATCAACGACGACCGCATCGCGGGCGGCGGGGGCTTCCCGATGCACCCGCACCGCGACATGGAGATCGTCACCTACGTCCTCGACGGCGCGCTCGAGCACAAGGACAGCCTCGGCAACGGCTCGGTGATCCGGCCGGGCGAGGCGCAGCGCATGAGCGCGGGCCGCGGCATCCGGCACAGCGAGTTCAACCCGAGCCGCCGCGACGACGTGCACCTGCTCCAGATCTGGATCGAGCCCGACCTTGCGGGGGTGGAGCCCTCCTACGAGCAGAAGCCGATCCCGCCCGCCGACCGCACGAACCGTCTCCAGGTGGTCGCGTCGGCCGACGGCCGCGACGGGAGCGTGCGCATCCACTCGACGACGTCGCTGTACGCGACGGTGGTCGAGCCGGGCCGCACGGTCGCGCACGCGGTCGAGCCGGGCCGTCACGCGTGGCTGCACGTCGCGCGCGGGGCGGTGACGGTCAACGGCAGGCCGATGAAGGACGGCGACGGCCTCGCGGTCACTGCGCCCGGCCTGCTCGAGCTCACCGGACGCGACCGCGGCGCCGAGGTGCTCGTCTTCGACCTCGCGTAGCCGACGGAACGACCCGGGCGATCCTCGGTGGCCGCCGTCCGCGCGGGGCGCGGACATCCCCGCCGACTTGCGGTGCGGAGTCCGGTGACCGTCCGTCGACGACCGTCACGGCAGATCGTCGCTGAGATCGCGACTCGCGCCTTCAGCTTGGAACTGCCCCCCCCTCGCCTTCCGACAACGCCTTCGAGTAGGCGGCGAGACTGACGGACCGCGGATCGTCCCAGAGGCGCTGGAACTCCGCCTCGCGGGCGTCCGCGTTCACCTCGTAGTCGATGCCGATCAGTGTGTACGAGGACGTGGGCCCGCCGGACTCCGACTTGCGATAGTGCGGTCGGAACGCGCGGACAACCGGGTCGCCAGCCCGTGCGAAACGGCAAATCCCGCAGTGCGCCGGGTCGTCGTTCTTGACCCCCTCGTCGCGCGGGAGGCACTTCACCTCGTAGCCCTTGGGGTGAGCCCGCAACAACTCGCCGTGCGCAACGAGCGCCGCTGCCGCGTGGCGACGCCAATCATCCCCTCGCTTGTCGGTCGCCGACGGGACGAGAAACAGCCTACGCACGGTGACCCCCTTGCCGAGGGCGTGTCGCGACGCGCTGAAGAATCTGCTGCTCGGGCCGAGCTCGCTCCAGAAGTTGAGCGTCGAGATCGCGTCGTACGAGTCCCCCGCCTCCATCCGCGCGATGGTATCGGCGAACAGGCGATCGATGAGCGAGCTCGGAGAGGCCGGACGGAACTTGAACGGCCGGCCTCGCATCATGTACGCACGGACTTCGGTCGCCGTCTCGAGCAGCATGTCGGTGATGGCGGTGATGAGGGGCAAGAACTGCCGATTTTCTCCGGAGTTCCAACCGCTAATCTCGTCGTGAATTCGTCTTGCGTCCCGCGTGAAGACCTTGGCAGTGACGAACCGATCGATCAGCCCGCTCTGGAGCCAAGCCAGTAGCTGCTCCTCCAGCGAGATCAGTCCGTTCGGCGAGAACTCGTACCAGTGGATCGACAGCGCCGCGATGTCGAACGGGAGCGGTACGCCGGACAACTTTGGATTGAACTGTGCGTCGCAGATGACGAAGAGTGGCGCTCGAGCCTGCTGCGCCCGACCGATCTCGTACATCACGTTCGGGTTCCAGAGGAGCGGAGCGGTGGCGGCCGATTGGCTCCGATCGATGCCGGATGCGCGCCTCGGGGTAATGTCGGCAATGAAGAGATCCGCGCGTTCGATGGCGTCGTCAAGCGCCGAGAGTACGCTCGGCTGCGGGTCATGCTCCAGCGCCACGAGCTGGTACGGAGCGCCGGCTCGAGGTCGGCCGCAGTGAGCGCAGCTGGGGGCGAGGAAGCTCCGGAGGCGCTCGAAGATGAAGGGGAACCGCTCCCCGAACTCCGAGATGAAGAACGCTTGGCGCGCTCCTTCGGAAATCGCTCGAACGGGCTGCGGGTGGAAGGGGCAGCCCCCAGCCGAGTCACCAGACGCAGGGCCCGGAACTTGGTCCATCGTCGGCGGTCTTCTCCAGTTGAGCGCTCGGAGCGTAGCAGGGGCCTCGCAGTCTTGCTCCGCCGGGGGGGCTCTCCCCGGTGCGCGCGTCGGTCCCCGGTGTCTGTGTGTGTGACGCGCTCAGCCGCGTAGCCCCTACCTGCGCGTCGGCGGCTCGAGGAACTCGCGCGGGACGAGCGGGACCAGCCCGGAGAGCGTCGCGTCGCGCGCCGCCTCGTCCCACGCGCGCGCGTCGAGGCGCGCCGCGCGGCCGAGCTCGCGGGCGCCCTCGTCGGGGCGGCCCGCGAGCGCGAGCGCCTTCGCGCGGCCGAGCAGCGCCGCGACCGACGTCGGGTCCTTGGCGAGCGCCGCCTCGAGCTCGAACAGCGCCTGCTTGCCGTCGCCACGGGCCAGCGCCTCGAGGCCCAGCAGCGTGCGCGCGCGCGCCGCGAGCTGCTCGGCCACCGCACGGTCCGCCCGCGCCGCCACCGCGCGCGCCTCGAGCACGAGGTCGGTGTCCACGACCGCGAACGGGTCGGCGAGCAGCGCGCGGTAGATCGCCAGCGCGCGCGCGTCGCGACCGTCGCGCGCGAGCGCCGCCGCCTCGGCCCGCAGCGGCTCGGGGTCGAGCCGGCCCGCGCGCAGCAGGGCGGCGAGCCGCACGGTCGCCCCCTCGCGGTCCGCCTTGGCGAGCTCGCCCGCGCCGAGCGGCGTCGCGGCCGTGCCGCCGGCGCGCTCCACGTCGTCGCCGGCGTCGAGCCAGCGCGTCGCCTCGCGCGCCACCTCCGGCGTGAGGAACGGCCCCGCGGCCAGCGTGAGCGCGAGGATGTTCACGCGGTCGCTCACCGGCGCCCGCTCGGCCTCGGCGAGGCGGAACGACTCCGCGAGCAGCTCCGCCGGGAGCCCCTGCCCGCGGCGCGCGGCCTTCTCCTTCGCGTCGCGCAGCGCGGCGCCCGCGCGCGCGAGCTCGCCCTGGCGGCGGTAGACGCGCGCGTAGCCGACGTCCACCTCGAAGCGGCTCGCGTCGAGCGCCTTCGCCTCGTTGTAGGCGCGCAGGACCGCGGCCACGTCGGCGACGGGTTGCTCGCGGCGGTCGCCGTCGGCCGCCTGCATCCGGTGCAGCGCCGCGGCGTCCACCGGCCGCTCGGGGCCGAGGAGCAGGTGCCCGACGCGCATCGGCACGTCGAAGCGCGTGGGGTCGAGGCGTCGCGCCTCGTCGAGGACCTCGCGCGCCTGCGCCGCGCGGCCGGCGAGCTCGTGCAGGCGGGCGACGTCGAGCCGCGCCTCGGTCGCCCCCGCGTCCCACGCGAGCAGCGTCGCGTAGGCCTCGAGCGCGGCCGGCACGTCGCCGCCCCGCGCGCGCCCGGCCGCGACCTCGTACGCGCGCTCGCGCGACGCGTCGCTCGCACGGTAGGAGCCGTCGTGAAGGCGCGACGCCGCGCCGCGCGCGGACGCGGTCGTGGCGAGCAGCGCGAGGCCCGTGGCGACGGCGGCGGGAAACGTCGCACGCCGCGACGGGGACGCGGCGCGCCCGTGCGCGGCGGCGGCGCCCGCTGCGAGGCCCGCGAGGAGCACCGTGGACGACGCGAGCAGCGGGTTCTCGGCGAGCGAGGCGACGGCGACGGCGAGCAGGAGGCCGACGAGCGCCGCGGGGCCCGCTCCGTCGCCCTCGGCCGCGGCCCGGCGCGTCGCGCGGACCGCCACGACGAGCGCGAGGACGATCCACGCCGCGAGCGCGAGGCCGGCGCCGACGCCGCCCTCGACGGCGACGTGGAGCACGTCGTCGTGCGCGGCGAGCGGGCGGCGTCCGGCGGAAATGCGCGCCTCGTCGGGGTCGCGCACGCGCAGCGCCTGCGCGGGGAAGCCGTACGCGCCGTGGCCGAGCAGCGGCCGCTCGGCGACGAGGGCGACGGCGGCGCGCGCCAGCCCGACGCGGACGCGCACGGTGTCGGGGCGGCCGACGACGCGCTCGGCGACGGGCGCGCCCGAGACGACGCCGGCGACGGCGGCCGCGCCGAGCAGCGCGAGGCCCGCGGCGACGGCGAGGAGCGGGCGGCCGGCGCGGCCCCGCGCGAGCGCGAGCGCGACGGGCAGGGCGAGCGCGGCGGCGCCGAGGCCGGTGCGGCTGCCGGTGCCGACGATGGCGGCCGCGACGGCGACGGCGGGGGCCACGCGGAGCGGGCGCGGGCGGCCGCGCGGCGTGAGCGCGGCGACGGGGAGGAGCGCGGCGAGCGCGGGGCCCGCGACGCCCGCGCGGCCGAACGGGCCGACGGCGGGGAGGCCGAGCGCGTGCTCGCCGAGCGTCCAGACGGCGGCGAGCGTGGCCAGCGCGGTCGTGGCGCGCAGCGCGGCGGCGAGTGCGTCGCGTCGCGCGAGGCCGCGGGCGCCCGCGACGACGGCGAGTGCGAGCAGCGCGGGGGCCAGCGGCGGGCCGACGAAGGCGAGCGGGCCGGGCGTGGCGCCGGTGGGGGCGACCACGCTCGAGAGGACGACGAGCGCGCCCGCGACCGCGGCGAGGGCGGCGAGCACGAGCGCGGGACGCGACGGCCGTGCGCCCGGGCGCGCGGCGACGAGCGCGCACGCGGCGAAGGCGAGCGGGAGGCGGACCGCCTCGTCGTCGGGGACGACGCCGAGGCGCTCGAGCGCGGCGGGAACGAGCAGCACGAGCGCGCCCGCCCCCGCGAGGCGGCGGGCGAGGGCGGCGGGGGCGGCGTCGGGGGGCGCGTCTCGCACGATCTCAGCGTAGACGCCGGGCGGCCGAACTCCTTCCCGGGGGGCCGGCTCGCCGCGGCGCCGGCCGCTCGACGACGGCGGGTCGAGACGGGGCCGTCGCCTGGGGCGCCGACCGGATCCCGACGTCTCCCGCTGGCAGGGCGATCCCCTGTCCCCGACGTCCCCAAGTTGCGGGGAGATCACCTGGCCCCGGTCTCCCCAAGTTGCGGGGAGATCACCTGACCCCGGTCTCCCCGGACCCGCGCTTCTCTGGCGTCTGCCTCCACGGACGCGGCTTGCGGTCCGACGCGGCGCGGCGTCTTTGCGTTCGCGGATCGGGCGTCGCGCCCGATCCGCTCAGTCGAAGAGCGCGGCGGCGAACGCGGCGGGGTCGAAGACCTCGATGTCGTCGATCTGCTCGCCCGTGCCGACGAACTTGACCGGCACGCCGATCGTGTCGCGGACCGCGACCAGCGCGCCGCCCTTGGCCGTGCCGTCGAGCTTGGTCACGAAGATGCCCGTGACCGTCACCGCCTTGTGGAACTGCTCCGCCTGGCGGATCGCGTTCTGGCCGTTGGTCGCGTCGATCACGAGCAGCGTCTCGTGCGGCGCGTCCGGGACCGCTTTCTTGACCACGCGGCGGATCTTCTCGAGCTCCTGCATCAGGTTCGTCTGCGTGTGCAGCCGGCCCGCGGTGTCGATCACCACGTAGTCGGCCCCGCGCGCCTTGCCCGCCGTCACCGCGTCGAAGGCCACCGCCGCCGGGTCGGCGCCCTGCGCCTGCTTGACGATCTCGACGCCGTTGCGCTCGCTCCAGATCGTCAGCTGCTCGACCGCCGCCGCGCGGAACGTGTCGGCCGCGCCCAGCACCACGCGCGCGCCGTCGCGCTTGAGGAACTTCGTCAGCTTGCCGATCGACGTCGTCTTGCCCGAGCCGTTGACGCCGCAGACGAGGATCACCGTCGGCCCCGACGCCGCCCGGACCAGCGCGTTGCCGCCGGAGCGAAGCCGCTCGGTGATGCGCTCGCGCAGGAAGGGCTCGACGTCCTCGCTCCGCTGGAGGCGCTTCGCCTTCCACGCCGCGCGCACCTCGTCGATCAGCGCCGTCGTCGTCCTCGGCCCCACGTCGCCGGCGAGCAGCGCCCGCTCGAGGTCGGCGAGCAGCGACTCGTCGAGCGCGCGGCCGAGGAAGAGCGCGCGCCGCAGCCCGCCCGCGAGGACCTCCCGCGTCTTGGCGAGCCCGCGCTTGAGCTTGTCGAAGAGCCCCATGACGTCCTCACACCGGGAGACCGCGGTCCTTGCGGATGCGGTCGAGGATGCCGTTGACGAACGCGCCGCTCTGCTCGGTGCTGTAGCGCTTGGCCAGCTCGATCGCCTCGTTGATGACGACCTTCGTCGGCACGTCGCGCTCGTGCAGCATCTCGTAGCACCCGATGCGCAGCACGTTGCGGTCGATCACCGCCATGCGGCCCAGCCCCCAGTTCTTGGCGGCCTCGGAGAGCAGCGTGTCGATGGCGGGACGGTGCAGCGTGACCCCGTCCACGAGCTTCTTCGCGTACTCGGTCGCCTCCGCCTCGCCCTGCTTGCCCGAGAGCTCCTCGTGCAGGAAGCCGTCGAGGCGCTCGCGGTAGCCCGCACCCTGCACGTCGAGGGCGTAGAGGAACTGGAGCGCGAGCTCGCGCGCACGCGTGCGGACCCTCACGACGTCGTCTCCCAGCGCCGGAACGCGCGCGCGAGCCGCACCGCGGCCTCGGCGGCCTCGCGGCCCTTGTGCCCGCCCTTGCCCGGCGCCGCCCCGGGCGCGCTGCGCGCGTCGGCCTGCGCCTTCGTGTCGGCGGTGATCACGCCGAACGCCACCGGCACGCGCGAGGCGACCGAGACGTCCATCAGGCCCTTCGCGCACGCGTCGGCGATCACGCGGTCGTGCACCGTCTCGCCGCGGACCAGGCAGCCCAGCGCCACAACCGCGTCCACCTCGCCCGTCGCGACGGCCCGCGCGGCCGCCGCCGGCAGCTCGAAGGCGCCCGGGACCTCGACCACCGTCACGTCGGCGTCCGCGACGCCCGCCGCGAGGAGCGTCTCGAGCGCGCCCGCCCGCAGGCGGTCGGTCACGTCCGCGTTCCAGCGCGAGACGAGGACCGTGATGCGCAGGCCGCGACCGTCGAGGTCGCCGCGGATCGTGCGAGGCATGGGAGAGAGCGCCCGAGGGAGGAAGGACGCCGAGTCTACCCCGCGTCGGTCCGGGGCGGCGCGATCCGTCCCCGCCGCGCGGCGTCCGGGGAGCGCGCCGTCGTCGCGGCCGCCCGCGCAAACGCCGCGGGCGCGCGCCGCCGTGGTTTCATCCGACGATGCTCCGCGTCGAGGAGGCGCTCGCCCGCGTCGCCGCTGCCGCCGGCGCGCCCTCGAGGCGCGTCGAGCGCGTCGCGCTGCCCGACGCGCTCGGGCGCGTGCTCGCCGCCGACGTCGCGATCGACCACGACGTCCCGCCGTTCCCGCGCGCGATGATGGACGGGTTCGCCGTGCGCGCGGCCGACGTCCTAGGCCCCACGGCCGAGCTCGCGGTGGTGGGGCGCGTGCTCGCGGGAGCGTCGTTCCCCCGCGCGCTCGCGCCCGGCGAGGCGGTCGCGATCATGACGGGCGCGCCCGTGCCCGACGGCGCCGACGCGGTCGTCCCCGTCGAGCGGTCCGTCCCCGCGGCGGGGCCGCGCGGCGCCGAGACGCGCGTGCGCCTCGAGGGGCCCGCGCGCGCGGGCCACCACGTCGCGCGGCGCGCCGAGCAGGTCGCGCAGGGCGCGGTGGTCGCGCGGGCCGGCGTGACGCTCTCGCCGGCGCGGCTCGGCGTGCTGGCCGCGGCCGGCTGCGCGTCGGTGCCGGTCGCGGCGGCGCCGCGCGTCGCGGTGGTGTGCACCGGCGACGAGCTCGTCCCCGTCGCGTCGCGTCCCGCGCCGTCGCAGATCCGCGACAGCAACGGCCACACGCTCGTCGCGCAGGCCCGGCGCGCGGGGGCGACCGCCCGCTACGACGGCCCCGTCCGCGACGACCCCGCCGCGCTGCGTGCGGCGATCCTCGCCGCGCTCGACGCCGACGTCGTCTGCCTCTCCGGAGGCGTCAGCATGGGCGAGAAGGACCTCGTCCCCGACCTGCTCGTCGCGTGCGGGGTCGAGCCGGTGTTCCACCGCTGGGCGGTCAAGCCCGGTGGGCCGCTCTGGTTCGGGCGCCGCGGGACGACGCTCGTGTTCGGGCTGCCCGGCAACCCCTCGGCGTCCTTCGTCGGCTTCGAGCTCCTCGTCGTCCCCGCGCTGCGCACGCGGCTCGGGGTCCCGTTCGCCCCGCGCGCGACCGTGCCGGCGAAGCCGCGGGGCGCGTTCCCGGCGCCGACGGCGCGGCGCCACTACGTCCCGGTCGCGCTCGACGTCGCCCCGGGGCCCGTGCCGTGCCTCGTGGCCGAGCCCGTCGCGTGGAAGGGGTCGGGCGACCCGTTCGGGCTCGCCGCCGCCACGGGGCTCGCGGTCGTGCTCGAGACCGGCGCCCCGCCGCCGCCCTCGTGCGGCCACGAGGGCCACCCCGCCGCCGCGGGCCCGCTCGACGCCGCGGGCCACGTGGACGTCGTGCCGCTGCACGGCCTGCCGTGGGGGGCGCCGTGAGCCCGCGCCTGCGCGTCGCGCTCGAGCGCCTCGGGCTGGTCGCGCTCGGGACGGCCCTCGAGACGCTCGCGATGCCGCCGGGCCCCGTGCCGGCGGCCGTGTTCGTGCAGGACGCACCGTTCCTCGCCCTGCTCTGGCACCGCGGGGGCGCGCGCTGGAAGCGCTGGGCGCTGCTCTACGGCGTCGTGCGCTTCGCCGTCGGGCTGCGGTGGCTGGCGCACGTGCACCCCGCGATGGTGCTCGGCGCCGCGGTGGTGCTCGCGTTGACCCAGCTCGCGTTCGGGGCCGCGGTCCGCTTCCTGTCGGCCTCGCGCGTGCCGTTCCTGCCGGCAGTCGCGGTGTGCGCGGTCCTCCAGGAGCTCCTCCAGACGGCCGTCCAGGGCTCGAGCGGGATGCCGTGGCCCGCGCGGTCGCTCGCCACCGCGGCGTTCCCCCCGCTGCTCGGGGCGGCGTCGCTGCTCGGCGCGTACGGCGGCTCGGCGCTCGCCGCCGCGACGTCGGCGTGGGCCTCGGGGCTCGCGTCCCTGCGCCACGGCGACGGCGGGCGCGCGCTGCGGCTGCAGGCGCTCGTCGCCTCGGGCGTCGGCCTCGCCGTCGTCGGCGGGCTCTACGCGTGGAGCGGCGCGGTGCACCGCGCCGAGGTCGAGGCGCGGCTCGACGGGCCCGACGCGCGGGCGGCGCGCACGGCGCCGCTGGTGGTCGTGCAGGCCGACATCGCGCAGGAGCTCAAGAACGAGCGCACGGAGGCGGACGCCGCCAACCGCATCTTCAACGAGCACCTGCGGCTGACCGTCGAGGCGCTCGAGACGCTGCGCGACGAGCGCTCCGGCGCGCTCGCGGTGATCTGGCCCGAGACGATGGTGCCGTGGCCGTTCCTCGACGGCCCGCTCGCCGAGCGCTTCCCCGGCGAGTGGGCGAACCAGCTTGCCGTGCTCACCGAGATCCGCCGGGCGATCCCGCCCGGCGTCACGACGCGCTTCCTCCTCGGCGTCAGCCGCTACCTCGTCGGCCGCCGCGGGCCCCGCGCCGAGGTCCACGAGCACGACCAGACCGACAGCCTCGTCTTCGTGGACCTCGCCGAGGTCCCGGCCGAGCCGCCCGACCCGCGCACGCGGCCGGCGTCGGGGCGCTGGCCGTGGGAGCTCCCCCCGGTCCACCACGACAAGGTCGTCCTCGTCCCGTGGGGGGAGTACACGCCGGGCGGCTCGTGGATCCCGTGGATCCGCGACCTGCGCAACGAGCACTCGCTGATCCCCGAGATCACGCCGGGCGACCCCGATCAGGCGCCCTTCCTCCTCGCGCCGGCGCCGCCCGAGCGACCCGGGGGGGCGAACCGCGAGGTGCGCGCGGGGACGATCGTCTGCTTCGAGATCGCGTTCCCGGCGCGCTGCCGCGCGTGGCGCGAGCGGGGCGCCACGGTGCTGCTCAACGCCGGGAACTACGCGTGGTACGGCGACACCGGCATGCCGGCGCAAGTCGAGGCGCTGGCACGGCTTCGCGCGAGCGAGCTCGCCGTGTCGGTGGTCGTCGCCGGCAACACGGGGCCCTCGTGCATCGTGGACCCGAGCGGCGCGGTGCGGACGCGCGCGCGGCGGGACGGGCGCACGCAGTTCGTGCCCGCGTGGTGCGCCGGCCCCGTGTGGGCCGACCCCGGCTATCGGACGTTCTACTTGCGCGTGGGGGACGCTCCGTGGTACGTCGCGGGCGCAATCCTCGCCGGGGTGGCGATCCTGCGGCGGGTGCGCGGGCGGCGGTCGTCTCCACACGACGCCGGTCCCGGCGCGCCCGCGGGGGAGGCCTCGCCGGCGGGGGGAACTCCCGACGCAACCTCCGGCGCCCCCGTCAGTTAGGCCCCCCGGCCCCCCCGGTGGTCCACGCGACGGCGCACCGGGGGAAAGTGTTTGACGCGGCGGGGACGTTTTGACATAACGCTCGCCGCTTCCGCCCGTGCCGTTCGGACTTCCGGGAGGGTTGTCCGTCGGAGACGGTCGGAGGCCGAGGTCGGGTCTGCCCCTCGTCGGGGCGCGGCCCCCGACGATTTCGGAGCCCGACGGACACACGCCAGGAGGCGCGCATGAGCACGGTTGCGAAGGTCTTCGTCGTCCTGAACTTCCTCCTCGCGGCCCTCTTCCTCGGCTCGGCGGCTGCCGTGCTGGGCCACAGCGACAACTGGAAGAAGCGCTACGAGGCGCTGCAGGACAGCAGCAACAAGGAGATCGGCCAGCTCAAGGCGGACGTCGCCGCGCGCGAGGGCCAGATCACCAAGCTCCAGGGCGACAAGAACACCGCCGAGGGTGAGCGCTCCAAGGCGCGCCAAGAGGCGGACACGCTCAAGACGCAGAACGAGTCGATCCTGAAGGCCTACAACGAGCTCAACTCGTCGATGGCCGCCGCGACCCGGGCGAACCAGGTCGCGCAGGCGACGATCCAGCAGAGCCGCGATCTGGTCAACGAGCTCCAGAAGGAGCGCCAGACGCTGATCGACAACCTGACGAAGGCGAACGAGGAGAAGATCGCCGCCGTCAAGATGCAGAACCAGCTCGAGCTCAACGTCGCCGACCTCTCGGCGCAGCAGAAGTCGACCGAGGCGAAGCTGTCGGAGTCGGAGCTCAAGCTCCAGCGCACGACCTTCGAGCTCGAGTCGATCAAGCGCGCCAACCCGGGCATCGGCGCGGGCTCCGAGCAGCCGTGGCAGACCGCGAAGGTCCTCGCCGCGGACAACGAGGCCAACATCGTCGTCATCTCGATCGGTTCTGAGGACGGCGTCAAGGCCGGCTTCCGCTACACGGTCTCGCGCGGCAACCAGTACGTCGCGACGATCGAGATCACGACCGTCAACGCGAAGCAGTCGGCCGGCCGTGTCGTGAACAACATGCGCAAGGGCCCGGTCGCGCCCGGCGACGACGTCATGACGGCGTCGAACCGCTAGTCCCCTCGACCCCACGAGCGAGGAGCCCACCATGGCGAAGGACGTCTACGAGACCCACGACGAGCACGAAGCGCCCCGCGACGGGCTCGGCAACGGGGTCATCATCCTGACGACGCTCGTCCTCCTGGCCGCGATCTTCGTGATCCAGAAGGCGATGGCGGACAAGTTCAACGCCGGCATGTTCGCGGACAAGGCTGCCCCCGCGGCCAAGTAGAGCGATCGGTCTTGCAGAACGCCGCGGCCCGGAAGGGCCGCGGCGTTCTTCGTTTTGTGGTTTCGCGGGCTGTTCTGCGGGCGCCTGGAAGAGGCGACGCGGGCGGGGATGACCGGGTGGCGTCGTCGTACGGCGCCCCCGATCGGGAGCGCGCGGACGGAGCGCCCGCAGGCCCGCGACGGACTGTGGTTTCGCGGGCTGTTCTGCGGGCGCCTGAAGGACGCGCCGATGCGGCGGGGATCGCCGCGAGAGGCACCCCGCGCCCCCGAGCGGGAGCGCGCGGACGGAGCGCCCGCAGGCCCGCGACGGACTGTGGATTCGCGGGCTGTTCTGCGGGCGCCTGAAGGGCGCGCCGTTGCGTCGGGGATCGCCGCGAGAGGCACCCCACGCCCCCGAGCGGGAGCGAGGGGACGGAGCGCCCGCAGGCCCGCGAGGCCGGTGGGTCGCGCCGCGATGTCGGCGCGGGGCACGGGCGGCTCGACGGGACCGGCGGTCACGTCTGCCCGTGGGGGTGCATCGGGCCGTCGCCACGACCGGTGGGGGACGGTGCGACGCAGCGTCGCTGACTCGGGGTATCCTCCGCGCGCCTCGACGGGCTTCCGAGGGCGCTCCGCACCGGCGCCGCGTCCGCGGTCCCCGCCGTCGCCCCCGCGCGCGGACGACTCGCCCCCATGGCCAACCTCTTCGAGTGGTTCCTCGGCAAGTTCTCCATCGACATGGGGATCGACCTCGGGACCGCCAACACGCTCGTCTACGTGCAGGGCAAGGGCATCGTCCTGAACGAGCCCAGCGTCGTCGCCGTCAAGAAGGGCACGAACAAGGTGCTCCTCGACGGCCGCGCGGTCGGCGACACCGCGAAGGAGATGCTCGGCAAGACGCCGGGCAACATCGTCGCCATCCGCCCGCTCAAGGACGGCGTCATCGCCGACTTCGAGATCACCGAGGCGATGCTGCGCTACTTCATCCACAAGGTGCACGACCGCACGTGGGGCGTGCGGCCCCGCGTGGTGATCGCGATCCCGTACGGCATCACGCCCGTCGAGAAGCGCGCGGTGATCAACTCCGCCGAGCGCGCGGGCGCGCGCAAGGTCTACCTCATCGAGGAGCCGATGGCCGCGGGCATCGGCGTCGGGCTCCCGATCACCGAGGCGCAGGCGTCGATGATCTGCGACATCGGCGGCGGCACGACCGAGGTCGCGGTGATCTCGCTGGCGGGCATCGTGACCGCGAAGCCGGTGCGCGTGGCGGGCGACGAGATGGACGAGGCCATCGTCAACCACATGCGCAACACCTACAACCTGCTCATCGGCGAGCAGACGGCCGAGAAGATCAAGATCGGCATCGGCAGCGCGTACCCGCTCAAGCGCGAGATGACGATGGACGTCAAGGGCCGCGACCTCAAGCACGGCCTGCCGCGCAAGGTCGTCGTCACCAGCGAGGAGATCCGCGAGGCGCTCCAGGAGCCGGTGCGCCAGATCGTGGGCGCGGTGAAGGACACGCTCGAGGCCACGCCGCCCGAGCTGGCCGCCGACCTCGTGGACAGCGGCATCGTGCTCGCCGGCGGCGGCTCGCTGCTACGCGGCATCGACCGCGTCATCGCCGAGGAGATCAACCTGCCCGTCCGCGTCGCCGAGGACCCGCTCACCGCGGTGGCCCGCGGGACCGGCGTCTTCCTCGAGAAGCTCTCCGAGCTGAAGAACGCGCTCGATCAAGCCGAAGACTGAACCTCGGCCGCAGGCCGAGGTTCAGTCTTCGGCTTGGTTCGTTCCTTTCGCGGGCTGTTCTGCGGGCGCCTGAAGGAGGCGACGCGGGCGGGAACAACCGGACGGCGTCGTCGTACGGCGCCCCCGAGCGGGTGCGCGCGGACGGCGCGCCCGCAGGCCCGCGACGGATTGTGGTTTCGCGGGCTGTTCTGCGGGCGCCTGCAGAGGGCGCTGCGGGCGGGGATGACCGGACGGCGTCGTCGTACGGCGCCCCCGAGCGGGTGCGCGCGGACGGTGCGCCCGCAGGCCCGCGACGGACTGTGGTTTCGCGGGCTGATCCGCGGGCGCCTGGAGGAGGCGACGCGGGCGGGGATGACCGGACGGCGTCGTCGTACGGCGCCCCCGGGCGGGTGCGCGCGGACGGTGCGCCCGCAGGCCCGCGACGGATTGTGGTTTCGCGGGCTGATCCGCGGGCGCCTGCAGAGGGCGCTGCGGGCGGGGACGACCGGACGGTGTCGTCGTACGGCGCCCCCGAGCGGGTGCGCGCGGACGGCGCGCCCGAAGGCCCGCGACGGATTGTGGTTTCGCGGAGCGCGCGGGCCCCGCGCCGCGCGGGGGAGTCGGCCCCGACACCGGCCGCGAGGACCCGGGGACGATCGGTCGGGGGAACGGGTGGTTATCGGACGAAGAAGGGGTGTCGCTTGACTCCCCCGTGATGCGGGGTTCAATACGAGCCGTTGGGGGTTCATCCTCCATCGGGCCCTAGCGGGTGGGGCTCGAGGTCACCCCCGGGGCGCTCCATGCGGATCCGCAAGCGTCACGCTTGGACGGCGGTCCTCATCGGGACCTTCGCGCTGCCGGTGCTGCAGCCGCAGGGCTTCCCGTCCCTCGAGGCGCCCGTGGACGCGCTCCTCGGTTGGCCGTCGCGCTTCGAGCTCGCCAACCCGCACGCGTGGAACGCGGGCAGCGACCGCGGCGGCGGCGCCGACGGCGAGCGCGCCCGCGCCCTCGAGACGATCGCGATCAGCGAGCGCGAGGAGCACTTCCGCCTCCTCGACGAGCTCGCGCAGCGGGCCCAGCTCGGCGAGCTGCTCCAGGGCTTCCAGCGGCTCCCGCTCGCCCGCCCCGCGCGGATCCTGCGCGCCCACGACCCGTCCTCCACGCGGCGCAGCCTCCTGCTCGACCGCGGCAGCGAGGACGGGCTCGAGGTCGGTCAGGCCGTCGTCCAAGGCCGCGTGTTCGTCGGGACCGTCGCGAGCGTCTCCGCGCACACCGCGCGCGTGCAGCTGCTCACCGACCCCTACGCCCGCTTCGAGGTCGCGATCCGCACGTCGGACGGGACCCGCGCCACCGCCTTCGTACGCGGCGGTGCCGGCGACACGCTCCCGCTGCGCAACCTGCGCGGCGCCGCGGGGCTCCACGTCCGGCCCGGCGACCCCGTGCTGACGAGCAACGCCGACGAGCGCGTGCCCGCCGGGCTCGTCGTGGGCTACGTCGTCGCCGCCGCCGACGACGACCTCGACGCGATCTCCGACGTGCGCGTGCGACCCTCGGTCGACCTCGAGCGCAGCACGACGGTGCTCGTCCTCGTGCCCGGGACGTGACGCCGTGGGTGTCGTCGTGCTCGTCGCTTGGGCCGTGCTCGCGGCCGCGATCCCCGACGCGATGCCGGCGTGGGGGTCCATCGACCGCCACGCGCCCGACCTCTTCGTCGCGTTCGCCGTCTGGCTGGGTGTGCGGGGCACGGGGCTGCACGTCGTCGGCTGGTCGATCCTGCTCGGGCTGCTCGCCGACTGCGCCTCCCTCGACCCGCTGGGCACCCAGGGGTTCGTGCTGGGCGCGGTCACGCTGACGCTCGCCCGCCCGCGCGGCGACCGCCGCGAGCGCGCGGGGCTCGGGCTCGCGGCCGCCGTCGCGGGCGGCACCGTCCTCGCGCGGGTGCTCGCGGCGCTGCGCGCCCTCCCGCTCCACCGCGACGTGGACCTCGTGGGGGCGTTCGGGGCCTCGCTGCCGACCGCGCTGTGGACCGCGGTCGCATCGTGGCCGCTGCTCGCGTTCCTCGACCGCACCGGGCTCGCCGACGACCTGACCGGGAGGCGCTCGGCCCGTGCGGCGTAGGCTGTTCGTCCTCTACCTCGCCGTCTGCGCCGCGCTGCTCGCGATCGAAGTCCGGGTGTTCCACCTCCAGGTCGTCTCGCACGAGCGCTGGGTCGCCGAGGCCGCCGCCTACCGCAGCCAGGAGCACACCGTCGCGGGGCCGCGCGGGCGCATCGTGGACGCCGACGGCGCCGCGCTCGCCGAGGACCGCGCCACCGTGCGCCTCGCGTTCGTGCCGGGCGAGTGGGCGTCGCGCGAGCGCTTCCGCTGCGGCGCGTGCGGCGCCGTCTCCTTCCGGGCGTCGCCGCGCTGGTACGGCGGGCCCGCCGACCGTCCCGCGACGCCGCCCCGCCGCTGCTCGTGCGGCGCGTCGCGTGATCGCTTCGAGCGCCTGCCCGAGGAGGACCTCGCGCCCCTCGAGGACGCGCTCGGCGTCCCGTCGGGCACGCTCTCCCACGCCGCCGACGAGACGATGCGCGACGTCGGCGACGAGATCGAGCTCACCGTGGTCTCGCAGGTGGTGGGCGTCCGCATGGCGACGCTGCGCACCAAGCGCCGCCAGCTCGAGGACGAGACGGGCCGCCCGTGGTCGGGCGCCGAGGTCGCGAGCCGCTGGCGCGACGAGCTCGAGGGGCGCGAGTTCTACGTCGAGGACGCACGTCAGCAGGCGCGCGCCGACCTGTACGGCCGTCCGGTCGCCTTCGAGCGCTTCGAGGTCCCGTCCGGCGGGACGCTGGTGCTGAAGTCGATCCCCGCCGAAGCCGAGCGGCTGCTCGAGCTCGACCGCGACGGACGCTACCGCGGGCTGCGCACCGAGGCCGTCGTGCAGCGGTCGTACCCGCGCCGCGGGCTCCTCGCCCACGCGGTGGGGGTCGTCACGCCGTTCCGTGACCGGGCCGAGCGCGACGCCTACGAGGCCGAGTTCGGCAAGGGGTCGGCGCTGCCCCAGACGCGCGTCGGGCGCACCGGCCTCGAGGGGGCCTACGAGGAGGCGCTGCGCGGGCGGCCGGGGCGGCTGCGCAGCGAGCGCGACGCGGACGGCCTCTTCACCGTGCGCACCGTGGTGCAGGCGCCGCGCCGTGGCGCCGACGTCGTGACGCACCTGCGCGCCGACGCGTGCGAGCACGCCTACCAGGCGCTGCTCTCGGCCGCCACGGCCGACGGCTACGGCGGCCACGGGCCGCCCTCGGGGGCGTTCTTCGCCATGGACCCCGACACCGGCGCGGTGCTCGCGATGGCCGAGACGCCCACCTTCGACCCCAACGTCAGCCTGTCGGAGGTGACCCAGCGCATCGACGAGGACGAGGACACGCTCGCGCAGGGCGAGGCGTGGTACGAGGCCTCGAAGGCCGAGACCGCGCTGCGCCCGCTGCAGCGGCCCTCCGTCGCGCTCTCGCGCGTCTCGCGCATCGCGGTCGAGCCGGGGAGCGCGATGAAGATCGTCACGGTGCTCGCGCTGCTCGAGTCGGGGCACCCCGTCCCCGAGGAGTACGCGTGCGCCGGCGAGAGCCGGGCGGTCGAGCCGAAGTACCCGAAGTGCCATACGCACGGGTTGGTCGGGCCGGAGGGCGTGCTCGCCTACTCGTGCAACCGTTGGTGCGCCGACTGCGCCAGCGACCGCGCTTGGCGCGGCCTGCACACGACGCTGTTCCCGGCGTGGGCGCAGCGCTTCGGCCTCGCGGCCCGGTCGGGACTCGACGTGGTCGGCGAGGGCCGCGGCGTCTACCCGAGGGCGCCCGACGGGATCCTGCTTCGCCAGCTCTCGATCGGGCAGTCGATGGGGGCGACGCCCGTGCAGATGGCGCGCGTGGCGTCGGCCGTCCAGAACGGCGGCTGGCTGCCCGTGCCGCACATCGCCGCCACGGTCGGGGGCCGGCCCGTCGAGCCCGAGCGCGTGCCGATCGCGCTCGACCCCGGCGCGCTCGCGCGCGTGCGCACCGGCATGCGCGGCTGCGTGACCTACGGCACCGCCAAGCACATCTTCGAGCGGCCCGAGCTCGCCGGCGTCGTCGTGGTGGGCAAGACCGGCACGGCCACGGCGACCGGGCTCGACTGGGTCGAGCCCACCGACAAGGACCCCTCCGACGGCCCGTGGCACCTCTGGTTCGTCGGCTACGCCGAGAAGCCGGGCGCGAGGCCCGTGGCGTTCGCCGTGGTGCTGCACGCCCGCACGCGGGGTGTGGGCGGCGACGAGGCGGCGCCCGTCGTCGCGGCGTTCCTCTCGTGGTGGTTCGCCTCGTGACCATCGCCGACCGCCTCCGCAAGGCGCCGTGGTCGGTGCCGATCCTCGCCGTCGCGCTCACCGCGGTCGGCGTCACGACGATCGCGACCGCCGCGGAGGGGCACCCGGTCGAGTACGCGTGGATGCAGGTGCGGTGGGCGTTCGTGGGGGCGGCCGCCGCGCTGCTCGTGCTCGCGCCCGCCTACCTGCGCATCGTGGCGGCGTGGCCCGTGCTGTACGCGCTGGGCACCTCGCTGCTCGTCGTCGTGCTGTTCAAGGGCACGGGGCAGAGCGCGGGGCGGTGGATCGGCGTCGGCGGCTTCCGCATGCAGCCGAGCGAGTTCATGAAGCTGCTGCTCGTGGTCGCGCTCGCGGCGACGCTGCGCTACTCGCGCGAGCACCGGCGGCTGCGCGGGTTCGCCCGCCCCATGGTGCTGGTGCTGGTGCCGTTCCTCCTCGTCGTGCGCCAGCCCGACCTCGGCACCGCGGTGCTCTTCGTGCCGCTGTTCTTCGCGCTCCTCTACGCCGCGGGCGCGCGCGGTACGCACCTCGCCGGGGTCGCGCTCGCGGGCGTCGTGGCCGCGGTGGGCCTCGCGTTCGTGCCGGGCGTGCTCAAGGACTACCAGCGAGACCGGCTCTTCGCCTTCGTCGCCGAGCACACCGACGCGAAGGCCGCCTCCGCGCTCAAGCAGTCGCAGAGCCACCAGCTCCACCAGGGGCTCACCTCGATCGGGCTGGGCGGGTGGACGGGCGTCAGCGACGACGACGGCGGCGTCGTGGAAGCGACGCGGGACGTGCCCGAGCGCCACTCCGACTTCATCTTCCCGGTGTTCGCGGCGCGCTTCGGTTTCCTCGGCGTGACGGGGCTGCTGCTCCTCTACGCGGCCTTCCTCGGCGCCGTGCTCTCGACCGCGGGGCGGGTGCGCGAGCCGAGCGGGCGTTTCCTCGTGGTGGGGGTGTTCGCCCTCTTCGCGGTGCAGGTCGTCGTCAACCTCGGGATGACGGTGGGGCTCCTGCCGGTCGTGGGCGTTCCGCTCCCCTTCATGACCTACGGGGGCTCGAGCCTGCTCACGTCCTTCCTCGCGATCGGGCTGGTCATGAACGTCGGGGCCGACCCGCCCATCGAGCTCGGCCGCGTCGGCATCGACGACGACTAGGACTGGGCGGTGCTGGGCGGTGCCAGGAAAGTTGTTTTCACGCTGCGTGAAAGCAACTTTCCTGGTACCGCGAAGCCGCGAAGCCTAGACGTCGCCGGCGGCCTTGCAGAGGGACTCGAAGGCCTTCCAGCCGTCCTTCCACGCCTCGTCGAGCCCCTTGACGGCGTCGAAGTCCTTGAGCGCCTTCTTCCCGAGCTTGAGCTTCTTGGCGTCCTTCTGCCAGCCGACCAGCGTCTCGCGCAGCTCGCGGTCCTGCACCTCGCACCAGAGGAAGCCCTCGCGGCTCGCCGCGACGCCTTCCTCGAACGCCGCCGCGGGGTCCTTCGCCCGCGAGGCGTAGTACTTCTTCAGGTGCGCCACGCCGCGGTCGCGGTGGTCGTCGAGCGTCGCCGCCCACGCGGTCGCGACGGCGTCGCACGCCGGCACGCCGGCGAACGCGCGCAGGAACAGCGGGAGCTGCGCCATCCACGCCTTGCCGTCGGCCGCGGCGCCGGGCTTGATCGCCGCCAGCGCCTCCGCGTGCTTGGCGACGAGCGCGTCCACGACCTCGACGGCCTTCTGCGCGCGGGCCTTCGTCGCCGCGGTGGCGAACGGCGCCGACGCCGCGCGCCGCGCGAGCGACGCGAGCGCGCCCCAGTCGTGCTCGACCTTGTCCTTCACGTCGGTGAGCACCGCGAGGCACGCCTCGAGGCGCCCCGGGTCCGAGGTCGTCATCCCCTCGACCCACGCCAGCTGCTGCGAGGTGTGCGGCGTGCCGCCCGCCGCGTTGTGCTCGGCCGGCCAGTGGTTCCACCCCTCGAGCGCCCGCAGGCGGACCATCGGGTAGCCGGCCTCGCGCAGCGCCGACAGCGCCCCGAGGCTCTGCACGAAGGGCACGACCGGGTCCTGCGTCCCGTGCATCAGCACGATCGCCTTGCCGTGGCCGTGCTTGCCGACCTTGGTCCACGTCCACAGACCGCTCGCGTGGGCGACCACGCCGGCCACGTCGTCGGGGAACTCGCCCGCGTGGTAGAGCGCGAAGAAGGACCCTTGGCTGTGGCCGTAGAAGAACGTCGCCCGCACGCGGAAGACCTTGCGCACCTCCTCGAGCAGCGCGTGGAGCCGCTTGCTGTCCTTGGCCTCGCCGAGGAAGTTGAAGCCGCCGTTGCCGTTGGGCGTCGTGCCGTCCGGGCACAGGACGACGTCGTCGGGGCGGAACGTCGACTTGTCGTGATTGGCGAAGCCCCACGCGCGCGTCAGGTTGCTGCCGTGGAGGATGACGGTGAGGCCCACGCCCTTCTCGGCGTCGTAGTGCTTGGGCGCCCGCCACAGGTAGGCGAGCCCGTCGGCGGACTTGCTCGCGAACACCGTGTCCGCCGGGGCCTTCGGGTCGAGCGCCCGCGACGGCGGCTCCGCCGCCGCGGCCGCGCGGGGGCCGCCGAGCCCTCCGACCGCGAGCGCCGCCGCCCATCCCGCCGCACGCACCCACCGTGCACCCATGGGGACCTCCGCCCGTGACCCGCGAAGGATAGCCGCGCGGCGCGGGGCGGCCGGCGGGGCCGGTCGGAGCGGGCCCCGTCGCGGCGGCGGGCGCGAGCCCCGGAGCGGGGCCCGGGGCGCCGGGGCCCGCGTGCTGGACCGGAACGGGCCTCCCGTCCCATGGGAGGGTGACGCCATGGACCCGCGACCCTCCCCGCCGATCGGGCTCGCCGACCTCGAAGGGGTCCGTCGCCTCGCCCGGGTGCTGGTCCACGGCGACGCCGACGCGGACGACCTCGCGCAGGACGCGGTCCTCGTCGCGCTCGAGCGCCCGCCGCGCAGCGGCTACACGCCGCGCTCCTGGCTCGCGGGCATCGCCCGACGCCTCGCCAAGGACCGTCGCCGCCGCGACGCGACGCGGCGCCGCCACGAGCAGGCCGCGGCGCGCGCCGAGGCAGGCGCCACGGGAGTCGACGTCCACGAGCACCTCGCACGACGGCGGCTCGTGCTCGAGGCCGTGGCCGCCCTCCCGCCGGACGCGGCGGAGGCCGTGTGCCTGCGCTACTTCGAGGACCTGCCGCCCCGCGAGGTCGCCGCGCGGCTCGCGGTGCCGGTCGAGACCGCGCGGACGCGGGTCAAGCGCGCCCTCGCGCGGCTGCGCGAGGACCTCGACCGTCGTGAGGCGGGGGGACGCGCGGCGTGGGGGGCGGCGCTGCTCCCGCTCGCGGGGCCCACGCCCGCGCCGTCGGCGGCGCCGGTGCCGGAGGTGCTCGCGATGACGACGACGACGAAGGGGCTCGTGGCCGCCGCCGCGGTGGCGGTCGTGGCGGGCGTCGCGTGGACGACGCTCCGTGCGTCCGACCGTGGCGAGGACGGACGCTCCGTCGCACCCGCCGTCGCCTCCGCGGGCGAAGGGGCGCTCGCCGCGCGGCCCGCCGCCCCCTCGTCGGCGGCCGCGCCGGCGGCCGGGACCGCGGCGGCTGCTTCGACGACCGTCCCCGTCGCGCCGCCCGAGGACCGCGCCCACGGCGGCGTCGAGGACGGCGCCACCGTCGAGGGGTCCGTGCGCGACGCCGCGGGCCGGCCGGTCGTCGGCGCGCTCGTCACGCTCGGCCCCGACGGCCTGCTCCCGTTCTACGTGCGTGCGCCCACGCGACGGCTCTGGTCGACGCTCGAGGTGCGCACCGACGCCGAGGGGCGCTTCCGCTTCACGGGCGTGCGGCCGCGCGACCGCTACGCGCTGCGCGTCCTCGACGCGGACGGCGCTCCCGCGTTCCTGCCGTCGCTCTCGTGGGTGGCGCGCGAGCCTGCGACGCTCGGCGCGGTGACGATCGCGCCCGGCGCGGTCGCGACGGGGCGCGTCGTGGACGCGGCGGGCGCGCCGGTGGCCGGCGCGCGCGTCGTCGCGCTCGCGCCGATGGCCAACCCGCTGGGCTTCGTGCTCGCCGACGCGGACGCGCAGCCGGCGCTCGACGCCGACGTCGTCACCGGCGCGGACGGACGGTTCCGCACGACGCGGCTCGCGGGCGGGCTCCGCACCTTCGTCGTCGAGGCGGCGGGACACGCGGCGGCGGTCGTCCGGGCGACGCTCCCCGCGGAGGCGTCGCTCGAGCTCGGCGACGTGCGGCTGGTCGCCGGCGGCTCGATCTCGGGGCGGGTGCTCCTCGCAGACGGGACCGCGGTCCCCGGCGCGCGGGTGCTCGTGTTGCGCGAGCAGGGGGGCGTGGCGTACGCCGCCGACGTCGCCGACGACGGGACGTTCGTGCTGGAGGGTGTGCCGCCCGGCACGACGCCGGTCGTGGCCTTCGTTCCCGGGCTCACGCCGCTGTTCGGGCCGTCGGTCTCCACCGGCACCACGGGCGTCGAGCTGCGGTTCCCGCGCCCCGGCCGGCTCGTCGGCCGCGTGGTGGACGCGAGCGGCACGCCCGTGCGCACGTTCTCGGTCGTCGCCAAGCCCGTCGCGTCGCCCGAGGACCTCATGGCGGCGATGGCGGAGTCGGCGGTGGCGGCGGTGCTGGGCGCGTCCACGTTCTCTTCCGAGGACGGCGCCTTCGTCCTCGCGCCGCTCGACCCGCGCGAGTACACGCTCGAGGTGGTCGCGCCGGGGTTCTCGAGCGGGGCGGTGGGCCCCGTGAGCGTGCCGTCGGGCGCGGACAGCGCGCGGGCGGAGGTGCGCCTCGGGGCCGCCGAGGGCCTTTCCGGCGTGGTCCTCGACGGGGGAGGCAAGGCCGTGGCGGGGGCGGTCGTCGTCGCGCAGGCGCGCGGGGCGACGTGGGCCGACGCGCCGGCGGCGCGCGGGGGGAGCGTCACGGCCACGGACACCGGCCTCTCGATCGACTTCGGGCCGCGCCTCGACCCGCCGACGACGGTCGCCACGGGCCCCGACGGGCGCTTCGCGTTCCCCCCGCTGGCGCCCGGGGCCTTCGGTGTCACCGTGCACGCCGCCGGGTTCGCGCCGTGGTTCCGCGCGGGGGTGGACGCCGTCGCGACGGAGCCGCTGCGCGTGACGCTCGCTCGGGGCGGCGCGGTGCACGGACGCGTGCGGACGGCCGCGGGCTCGACGCCGCCTGCGGTGCGCCTCGTCGGCGCGCAGGGCTCGGTGGTCGCGTCGGTCGGCGCCGACGGGGCGTTCTCCGCGTCGCACGTGCCGACGGGCCGCTACGTGCTGTTGCCCGACCTCGGTCGGCTCGTCGAGGCCGCGCTGCCCGACGACCCGCGCGAGCTGCTCGCGGCCTGCGGCGGGAGCGAGGTCGCCGTCACCGAGGGGAGCGACGTGGCGCGCGACGTGGCCGTGCCGGCCCTGTCGAGCGTCGTGGTCGAGCCGCCAGCGCCCTCCGCGGGGACGACGGTCGTGGTCGAAGACGTCTCCGCGCACCGGGTCGACCCGGCCTCCGGGCCCGAGGGGCGTTTCGTCGGGCCCTTCGTCCACACGGCCCACCGCGCCGACGACGGGACCGCGGCGCTGCGCGGCCTGCTGCCCGGGACCTACCAGCTCACCGCGTTCGTCTGGCGCACCACCGTCGCCTCCGACGGCACCACCAGCGGCTCGATCGCCCAGACGAGGTTGCGGGTGGTCGTGCCGCCCGGCGGCGAGCCCGTCCGCTGTCGTCTGGAGTGAGCCGGCCGCTCGCGCGGCGGCGCGCTACCATCGTCGGTTTCCGTGCCGTCCTCGCGCACAGGGCGCGAACCGGCCCCCGGAGGAGGTGTGTGATGCGTGCGAGCTCGGTCGGTCTGTTCGTGGTCGCCGCCGCGGTGTGCGGCTGGTTCGGTCGCAGCGCCTTCAGCGAGGACGCCCCGAAGGGCGGCATGCCCACCAAGGCCGAGATGGAGAAGATGATGGAGACGCTCGCGACGCCGGGCGAGATGCACGCGTGGCTGGCCCAGCCGTCGGGCGCCTGGGACCTCGCGGGCAAGATGTACGAGATGGACGGGAAGACGGTCGAGAACAAGGGGAGCGCGACGTTCTCGATGGTCCTCGGCGGCCGATTCCAGCAGCAGACGCTCTCGGGGGAGTTCAAGGGCAAGAAGTTCGAGGGCGTCGGGATCACGGGCTACGACAACCTCAAGAAGCAGTTCGTGAACTACTGGTTCGACACGATGGGCACCGCGCCGAGCGTGGCGACCGGGCAGCGCTCGGCCGACGGCAAGACGCTGACGCTCACGGGCACGTGGGACATGCCCTTCGGGCCGATGCCGTTCCGGTACGTGATGACGCACAAGAGCGAGAAGGAGATGCTGTTCGCCGCCTTCGGAAGCCGGGGCGGCCAGGAGTTCCCGATGATGGAGATGACCTACACGCGCAAGTAGGTCTCGCCGCGGCGCCCGGCCGGGCCGCCCCGGCCGGGTGCGACGAGCGGCGCGGGCGACACGAGGTCCGCCGCCCCCGGGTCCGACGAGCGCGGGCGCCCTGCCGCGCGTGCGACGCGCCCTCCCCGCGGCCCGTCCGCCGCGATCGGCGATCGTCCGCCCGTCGGCCCGCGTCGATCGCCCGGAGCGCGCGGTTGCGGGCCGCGCGGCGTCGGGTGTTCGGCGGCGATCGCCCGCGATTCGTCGAGACCCGCGGAAGCGGCGGCGAGGATCGCGTGTCAGCATCGCGCCACGCTGACGAGCCGCCCGACGACGAGGAGTCTGCGAGGAGGAGGAGGGTCGGAGGGGCGCTGCGCCCCGACGACCGCGCACCCCGGGTCCGACGAGCGCGGGCGCCCTGCCGCGCGTGCGACGCGCCCTCCCCGCGGCCCGTCCGCCGCGATCGGCGATCGTCCGCCCGTCGGCCCGCGTCGATCGTCTAGACTGTCCCTCCTCCCCGGAGCGCGCGATGCGGCCGACCACCCTCGCCTGGATCCTCTCCCCGCTGTCGGTGGCCGCGATGTTCGTGGCGCTCCACGTGTCGCGCCAGGCCGAGGCCCGCGGCGAGGGCGTCGTGTGGGACGACGAGGCGTTCGCCTTCGTCCGCCGGCTCGTCGCCGACACGTACGTGGACGAGGTGGACGAGCGCCAGTCCCGCGAGGCGTACAACGCCGCCCTCGACGGCTACGTCCACAGCCTCCCCGACGACTACAACGACTTCATCCCGCCCGAGGAGTACCGCAAGTGGCTCGACGACACCGCGGGCCACTACGCGGGGGTCGGCGTCAAGATCAAGGTGCTCGAGGGCAAGGGCATCCTGATCCAGGGCGTGTTCCCGGGCGGCCCCGCCTCGCGCGCCGGCGTCCGGATCGGCGAGATCGTCACCCACGTCAACGGCATCGCGCTCGGGACCACCGACCTGACGCGCGAGGAGAACGTCCGCGTGCTCAAGGGCCCGGCGGGCTCCTCGGTCACGGTGACGCTCGAGACGCCGGCCCCGGCCGACGCGCCCAAGGGGACCCTCGCGACGGTGCGCTCGGTCGCGATCACCCGCGGCGACATCCGCCCGCCGAGCGTGTTCGCGCACCGCATCGGCAAGGACAAGTCGGTCGGCTACGTGCGCATCGAGGAGTTCGTCGAGGCGACGGTGCCCGACTTCGACCAGGCGCTCGACGCGCTCGTCGCGGCGGGCGTCCGCGCCGTCGTCGTGGACCTCCGTGGCAACGGCGGCGGCGTGCTCCCCGCGACCGTTCACATCGCCGACCGGTTCGTCCGCGACGGCGACATCGTCCGCATGATGGGGCGCACGCGGGGCTCGCGCCGGACCGAGGTCGCCCGCGACGCGGGCACGATCCCGGACGCGATCGGCCTCGTCGTGCTGGTGGACGGGCGCACCGCGAGCGCGAGCGAGGTCTTCTCGGGCTGCATCCAGGACCACCGCCGCGGCGTGATCCTCGGGACCCGCACCTACGGCAAGTTCCTCGTCCAGAACATCACCGAGATCCCGGGCCGGGGCGCGGCCGTCAAGCTGACGACCGCCCGCTACATGACGCCCAACGGGCGCTCCTACGCGCGCGACCCGAAGAAGCCCGACGAGCCCGCGGGCCTGCTCCCCGACGTCGTCGTCGAGATGAGCGAGGCCGACCGCGTGCGGCTCACGATGGCGTTCGAGAACCAGGAGGAGGCCGTGTGGGGGGCGCCGCCGCTGCACCCCGAGGTGCCCGCCGACTGGGTGGACCCGCAGCTGCAGAAGGCGCTCGACCTGATCGCGGGCAACCTGCTGCTGCAGGAGATCCGCGGCGGCGCGGCGCCCGGCACGGACCGCAACGGCTGACGGGGGTCGGCCGCCCCGCGCTTGCGCGGGCCCGGCCTCCGGCGACGATCCCGGGATGCTCGTCCTCGGGATCGACACGTCCTGCGACGACACGGCCGCCGGCGTCGTCCTCGACGGGCGCGACGTGCGCAGCAACGTCATCTGGTCGCAGCACGAGCTGCACGCGGCCTTCCGCGGCGTCGTGCCCGAGATCGCCAGCCGCGCCCACGCCGAGCGCGTCGGCGTGGTCGTGCGCCAGGCGCTCACCGAGGCCTCGGTGGGCCTGCTGGACCTCGACGCCGTCGCCGTGACCACGCGGCCGGGCCTCGTCGGCTCGCTGCTCGTCGGCGTCGCCTTCGCCAAGGCGCTCGCGCTCGGACGCGGGCTGCCGCTGCTCGCGGTGCACCACATCGAGGCGCACGCGATCGCGGCCCGCGCGGACCACCCCGACCTCGAGTACCCCTTCGTCGCGCTGGTCGCCTCGGGCGGCCACACCGCGCTCTACGCGTGCCGCGGGCCGCGCGAGATCGTGCGGCTGGGCCAGACCCACGACGACGCGGCGGGGGAGTGCTTCGACAAGGTGGCGGTGCTGCTCGACCTGCCCCAGCCCGGCGGGCCCGCGGTGTCGAAGCTCGCCGCGACGGGCCGCCCCGACGCCGTCGCGTTCCCACGCTTCCGCGCCGAGGACGGCGCGGCCGCGTTCTCGTTCTCGGGCCTGAAGACGTCGGTCCTCTACTACCTCAAGGGGCCGGGCGGCCGGCGCGACGCGCCGGACCGCGCCGACCTCCCCGTCTCGCGCGCCGACGTCGCCGCGTCGTTCGAGGCGGCGGCGGTGGACGCGCTGGTGGGCCCTTCGCTCGCCGCCGCTGCGCGTGAGGGCGTCGCCGACCTCGTCGTCGGTGGGGGCGTGGCGGCGAACCGCGTCCTGCGCCGGGTGCTCGTCGAGCGGGCGCCCGCGGGGCTGCGGGTGCGCTTCCCGCGCGCCGCGCTCTGCGCCGACAACGGCGCCATGATCGCGATGCGGGGCGCCGAGCTGTTCGCCCGCGGGGAGACCAGTCCCCTCGACGTCGACGTCGACCCCTACGCGGTCGACTAGAGACGGACGGCGCGCTTGGCAAGGGAAGTGCGCCCGCGCTCGCTGAGGCCCGGGGTTCGCGGTCGTCGGGGCGCAGCGCCCCTCCGACCCTCCTCTCCGGCTCTCGCGCGCTGCGCTGGCTCGCGCGCTCGTGCCCGGCCCGTCGGGCCGGGCACC
>JADZCA010000057.1 GCA_020851795.1 Planctomycetota bacterium
CGCCGACATCAGCCTCGCCTCGGCCTTCATCGGCCAGACGATGCCCGGCTACAGCGACCGCAACCGTGACTACGGCTTCATGGTCCACGGCGCGCTCGGCTGCGACGGCGAGTGGCAGTACATGGTCGCGGTGACCAACGGCGACGGCCCGGTGAAGCGCAACGTGCTCGACGGCTCGACGAGCGACAACCTCGCCTTCAGCGCGCGCATCAACTGGGACGTGAAGGGCCACATCGGCTACGAGGAGGGCGCCCTCAACGCCCACGAGTGCGAGTGGGCGCTGGCCATCGGCGCCTGGGCGCACTACTACGCCGACGCCCTCCAGCACCGTTCGTTCGTGAAGTACGCCGACCGCCTCACGTGGGGCCTCGACGCGGCGTTCGTCTGGGGCGGCCTGTCGGTGACGGCCGCGTACAGCGCGCTGACGTGGGACGAGGGTGACGTGTCGCCCTTCTTCGAGGAGGGCTTCTGCTACCTCGCCCAGGTCGGCTACCTGTTCCCCGGCACGGCGTGGGAGATCGCGGGCCGCTGGAGCGCGCTCACCTTCAACCACCCGGGCGGCAACGACGAGTCGGCCACGGAGTACGGCTTCGCGGTCAACTACTACGTGGACGGTCACTCGAACAAGGTGACGGCCGACGTGGCGTTCATCCAGGGCGACGACGACGGCAACTTCGTCGGCGACGTGTACGCGGGCTACAACCCCACGTTCAGCGACGACGGCATGCTCGTCCGCCTGCAGTGGCAGCTGGCGCTGTAGCAGCGCCGCGGCTGCACGAACTGCGTTCTCGCTGCGGGCCGGCCCGAAAGGGCCGGCCCGCAGTCTTTGGGCGCGGCGCCGCTACAGCGCCGACACCGAGGGACGGCCCACGACGATCGAGAGGTCGGCGCGATGGAGGACACATCCTCCGTCCCGTCGGCCTCCGGTTCCCGGAGCCCTCGCGATCTCGTGGGCGAGCCGCAGGCGGAGGCCCTCGGCGACCCGCGCCGCCCACCGAGGCGGCCTTGACGGGGACGGCTGCGACCGGGCCCCGTGATCGTCTCCGCTCAACTCCGCTCCGATCGCAACGCCCCGCCCCCGGCTCGGGCCCCCTCCGGGCTCAGGGAATCCCGGTCGGCGCGCAGCAGCGCGCCGACCGGGATTCCCCTAGATTGGGGCTCCCCATGCACTCGGTCCTCATCACGGGCGGCGCGGGCTTCATCGGCGCCAACGTCGTCCGCGCGGCGCTGGCCACCGAGGCGCGCAAGGTCGTCGTCCTCGACGCCCTGACCTACGCCGGGCACCGCGAGAACCTCGCGGAGGTCGAGGGCGACGGGCGGTTCGCCTTCGTCCTCGGTGACGTCGCCGACCCCGAGGCCGTCCGACGCGCGTTCCACGACCACCGCCCCGACGTGGTGCTCCACCTCGCGGCCGAGAGCCACGTGGATCGCTCGATCGACGGGCCCCGCGAGTTCGTGCGCACCAACGTCGTCGGGACCCACGAGATGCTGCTCGCCGCGCGGGCCCACCGGGACACGCTGGCCCCCTCCGAGCGGGAGCGGTTCCGCTTCGTGCACGTCTCCACCGACGAGGTGTTCGGCACGCTCGGCCCCACCGGGACGTTCACGCCCGACTCGCCGCACGCGCCGCGCTCGCCCTACGCCGCGAGCAAGGCGGCCGCCGACCACCTCGCCGCGGCCTACGTCGAGACGTACGGGCTCCCCGTCGTCACCACGAACTGCTCGAACAACTACGGGCCGTTCCAGTACCCTGAGAAGCTGATCCCGCTGCTGCTGCTCAACGCGCTCGAGGGCCGTCCGCTGCCCGTCTACGGCGACGGGCTCCAGGTCCGCGACTGGCTCCACGTGGAGGACCACGCGCGCGGGCTGCTCCTCGCGGCGGCGCGCGGGGTCCCGGGGCGGCGCTACCTGTTCGGCGGCGGTGCGGAGCGCACCAACCTCGCGGTGGTCGAGGGGCTCACCGACGCGCTCGAGGCGCTGCGGCCCGCGGTGGGGAACCCGGCGCTGGCCTCGAAGGGGATCCGCCGCTACCGCGACCTCCTGACCTTCGTCGCGGACCGCCCGGGGCACGACCGCCGCTACGCGGTGGACGCGTCGCGGGCCCGCGCCGAGCTGGGATGGGCCCCGCGCCACGCGTTCGAGGACGGGCTGCGCGCCACGGTCGCGTGGTACCTCGCCCACCTCGACTGGTGCGCCGCGGTGCAGCAGGGGCGGGACACGCGGGCACGCCGCGGGGTGCTGCCGACGGGAGACGTTCGATGAAGGGCATCCTGCTCGCCGGCGGCGCGGGCACGCGCCTGCACCCGATCACCCGCGCCACGAGCAAGCAGCTCCTGCCGGTGTACGACAAGCCGCTCGTCTACTACCCGCTCTCGGTGCTGATGCTGGCCGGCATCCGCGACGTGATGGTCGTGACGACCCCGCAGGACCAGGACGCGTTCCGCCGGCTGCTCGGCGACGGGCGCGACGTCGGGCTGCGCCTGTCGTTCACCGTGCAGCCGCGCCCGGAGGGCATCGCGCAGGCGCTCGTGCTGGCGCGGCCGTGGCTCGCCGGCTCGCCGTGCACGCTCGTCCTGGGCGACAACCTCTTCTACGGCCACGGCCTCCCCGCGCTGCTGCGCCGCGCGGCCGCCCAGCCGTCGGGCGCGACGGTGTTCGCCTACGCGGTCCGCGACCCCGAGCGCTACGGCGTCGTCGAGCTCGGCCCCGACGGCCGTGCGGTGGCGATCGAGGAGAAGCCCAAGGCCCCGCGGTCGCGCTGGGCGGTCACCGGGCTCTACGTCTACGACGGCGACGCCCCGGCGATCGCCGCGGGCCTCGCCCCGTCCGCGCGGGGCGAGCTCGAGATCACCGACGTCAACCGCGCCTACCTCCGCCGCGGGGACCTGCGCGTCGAGCGCCTCGGCCGCGGCTTCGCGTGGCTCGACACCGGCACGCCCGAGTCGCTGCTGCAGGCCGCCCAGTTCGTGCAGACGCTCGAGGAGCGCACGGGGGCGAAGATCGCCTGCCTCGAGGAGATCGCGTGGGAGCAGGGCTGGCTCGGCGCCGACGACGTCCGCCGGGCCGCGGACGCGATGGGGCGCAGCCCCTACGCCGACTACCTCCGCCGCCTCGCCGAGGGCGAGGCGCGCCGATGAGGTTCGTCCGCACCGCGATCCCCGACGTCGTCCGCGTCGAGCCCGACGTGCACCGCGACGGGCGCGGGTGGTTCGTCGAGACGTGGAGCGCCGAGCGCTACCGCGCCGGCGGCGTGGACGCGACCTTCGTGCAGGACAACCGCTCCCGCAGCGTGCGCGGCACGCTGCGGGGGCTGCACGCGCAGCGGCGCCGCCCGCAGGGCAAGCTCGTGCAGGTCGTGCTCGGCGAGATCTTCGACGTGGCCGTGGACCTGCGGCCGGGCTCGCCCACCTACGGACGCCACGTCGCCGAGCACCTCCGCGCCGAGACGGCGCACCAGCTCTGGATCCCCGAGGGCTTCGCCCACGGGTTCGTCGTGCTCTCCGACGTGGCCGAGGTGGAGTACAAGGTCACGGCGCCCTGGGACCCGGCCGACGAGGTCCGCATCCGCTGGGACGACCCCGACCTCGCCGTCGCGTGGCCCGTGGCGTCGCCGTCGCTCTCGCCCAAGGACGCCGCGGCGCCCACGCTGCGCGACGCCGGCTACCCGCCTCCGTAGCACGCGCCTCGAACGGCGTACGGGCACGGCGGGCATGCGGGGCGGTCAGGACGAGGCGCTGCCGTACGCACGCAGGCCGCGACGCCAGACGAAGACGAGCACGCCGAACGCGCCGACGCTCACGCCCACGGTGTGCGCCACGAGGCCGATCGAGGGCCCCTCGAACAGCACGCGGCACGGGAACGAGACGATGACCCCGATGGGGAGCAAGGTCGTCAGCACGCGGCGCACCCAACCTTGGTAGACCCCCACCGGACGCGCCATGTACTGGTCCAGCGTCCAGAAGGCGTCGCGCAGCCCGCGGGAGGACTGCGTCCAGAACGTGGGGGCGAGCGACAGCAGGTGCAACGAGAAGTGGGTGAAGAGCCCCACGACGAGCAGCGCCCCGAAGAGCACGACCGTCGTCACGGGCAGCGGGTGCGGGTAGGAGACGAGCGCCCAGACGAGCACCCCCACCGCGCACAGGAGGTTGACGAACGAGGAGACGGCGACCTCGCGGAACCCCGCCATGAACAGCGTCGAGACCGGCCGCACGAGGTGGTAGTCGAGGTCGCCCTTGTTCACGAGGAGGGGGAAGGCCCACAGGTTGTTCGCGACGAAGGTCATCTGCAGCGCGTCCACCACGAACAGCGCCCCCGCGAACACGCGCATGCGGTCGCGGTCCCACCCGCCCACGGTGGGCGCGTGCTCGGTGAGCACGGCGAAGAAGACGAGGTACTGCGCGTACCAGAGCAGGTCCATGAGCACGCGGAAGCCGAAGTCGAGGCGGAACTGCGCCGCGCGCCCGAACGAGAAGCGCAGGAAGTGCAGGTAGAGGCGCAGGTAGCGGCGCACGTCAGATCCCCGGCCCCGTGTAGCGCAGGCGCCCGCGGGCGAAGACGAGCCGGCCGAGGAGCGCGAACCCGGCGCACCAGGCGAGCGCCACGAGGAGGTCGAGCGCCCACGTGGCGGTGCCTCGCCGCCCCAGCAACGTCTCCACCGGCGTGCCGAAGAGGTGGCGGAACGGCAACGCGTCCACCAGCGGCCGCCACGCCGCGGGCCAGGCGGCCAGGGGGAGCAGGATCCCCCCCAGCAGGCCTCCGATCAGCCGGAAGCCGACGACGAGGCTCCAGACGTTCTCGGCCCAGAAGGCCACGCAGTGCAGGCAGAACGCGATCAGGAAGTGGAGCAGGTTCGCCACGGCCACCGAGACGGCCCCACGGGCGAGCGACCCCGCGTCCACCGTCGCGTCGGGCACGTCGAGCAGGAGGGGGAACGCGGCCCCGAACAGCACGAGCTGCACGAGCGCGGGGAACAGCGCCCCCACGTGCAGCGCGTACTTCACGGGACCGTACGGCGTCGGGTAGAGCAGGAAGCGGGTGAGCCCGCCCTCGTACACGTCGTTGGAGACGCCGCTGTCGGAGAGGTCGGGCCCGCGCACGAGCTTCGCGACCAGGATCACGACGACGTAGTAGAGCAGCGCGCCGCGCTGCGAGAGGCCCCCGATCGTCTCGACGCCCGCCTCGCGGTAGACGGCCGTCCAGACGAGCCACGCGAGCCCGAGCTCGATCGCGAACACGACCGCCGCCTGCACCCAGAAGTCGAGGCGGTACGCGAGCGTGCGCCGCGCCTCCGTCCCCGCCGCCATCGCGAGCACGCGCCACCTCACGGCGCCGCCTCCCCACGCTCGGCGAAGATGCGACCCACGATCGACGCGACGTCGTCCTCCTCGATCGCGAGGTCGGCGACCGGCAGGCGGGCGAGCAGCTCGCCCGCGGCCGCCGCGGTGCGCGCCCGAGGGACGCGGACCCGCACCGTCGCGGCCGTCGCCTCGACGACCTCGCCCACCGAGGCGAGCGCCGCCGCGTCCACCACCACGCCGGCCGCCGCGTCGAGCTTGACCGTCAGCAGCTTGTCGTGCGCGTAGCGGGCCACGACGTCGTCGAGGGCGCCGTCGAAGACGAGCCGCCCTTCCTTGACGATCAGCACGCGTTTGCAGAGGCGCTCGATGTCCTCCATCGAGTGGCTGGTCAGCAGCACCGCCGGCCGGTGCCGTTCGCGGTAGGCGAGGAGGAACTCGCGCACCGCGCGCTGGGCGTTCACGTCGAGCCCGATCGTCGGCTCGTCGAGGAAGACGACCCGGGGCCGGTGGAGCAGCGCCGCGATCAGCTCCATCTTCATGCGCTCGCCGAGCGAGAGCTTGCGCACCGGCGTCCGGACCTCGTCGGAGACGCCCAGCACCGACGTCAGCTCGCCCAGCGTCTCGCGGTAGCGGTCGTCGGGGACCTGGTAGATCTCCTTGAGGAGCAGGAACGAGTCCGCCGCCGGCAGGTCCCACCACAGCTGGGCCTTCTGCCCCATCACGAGCGCGATCTGGGCCCGGAACCGGTCGTCTCGCTGCCACGGGTCGAACCCGAGCACGCGCGCGCTCCCGCCCGTGGGGTGCACGATGCCGGCGAGCATCTTGACGATCGTGGTCTTGCCGGCGCCGTTGGCGCCGAGCAGCCCGACGATCTCCCCCTCGCCGACCCGGAACGAGACGTCCTCGACCGCGCGGACCTCGACGGTCTCGCGGCGGAACAGCGAGCGCAGCGAGCCGAGGAAGCCCGGCTGCTTGCGCGGCACGCGGAAGGTCTTGCGGAGGTGCTCGACTTCGATCATCGGCGGGAGAGGGTGGGGGCGCGGGGGAGGGAGCGGACGAGCCTACCCGAGCCCGCCGCGCTCAGGGCGTGCAGACGGCCGACACCACCGCGAAGTAGACGAGGATCGACAGCACGTCCTGCACGATCGTCGCCAGCGGCCCGCTCCCGAACGCGGGGTCGCGCCCGGCGCGCGAGAGCCACCACGGCAGCAGCAGCCCGACGGTGGTCGCGACGGTCCCGGCGATCACCAGCGCCGAGGAGACGGCGACCGCGAGCCGCACGTCGCGCCACACGAGGAGCACCGCGGCGAACGCGAGCGCCCCGAGCACCGTCCCGACGATCGAACCCGTGCGCAGCTCGCCGAGGAGCAGGCGCGGGAGCGGCTGGTGCGCGCGCGAGAGCCCGCGCACCGCGATCGCCTCCGTCTGCGTGCCGATCGCGTCGGCGAGGTAGACGATCGCCGGGACGAAGAACGAGAACGCGACGTGCGCGGCGAGCAGTGCTTCGAAGCGCGTCACGACGAAGGTCGCGAGCGCGCTGCCGGCGAGCCCGACGAGCAGCCAGGGCAGGCGGTTGCGGGCCCGGCGCCAGGCCGGGGCCTCGAGCGCCCGCACCGCGAACCGGTCGTCGCGCCGGATGCCCGCGAGCCGCCGCACGTCCTCGTCGTGCTCGCGGCGCAGCACCCGCAGCAGCGCCTCGGCCGGGACGACGCCGAGGAAGCGTCCGTCGGCCTCGACGACGGGGACCGACGGGAGGTCGTGGTCGAGCGCGACCTGCGCGACCGCTTCCTGGTCGGTCCCGGGGCGCACCGCGGCCGGCGGGGCGGTCGCGAGGTCGGCGACGCGCGCCGCGCCGTCGGCCGCCAGCAGCGCCGGCAGCGTCACGCGCCCCACGAGGCGCCCCGCGTCGTCGAGGACGTGCAGCGCGTCCACGACGTCGAACGTCGCGCCGAGCAGCGCGCGGCGCGCGTCGGACACCGACGCGCCGGCCTGCGCGGTCGGCACCCGGGCCGCGAGGTGGTCGCGCGCGGTCTCGCCGGCGGGGACGGCTCGGGACGCCACGGCAGGAGGCTACCGCCGCGGGCCCCGCGCCGTCGCATCGGTCCGAGCCGCCCGGTGCCGCCGTCGCCGAGGCGCCGCGAGCACGGTCGCCTCCGCCGGCGCGCCGCGGGCTAGGAGCCTGTCGGAGAATGCCACAGGAGCGTAGGGACTGAGGGCTGGCGCCGGTATGCTGCGGCATGGAAAAGTCGTTCCGCGCGTGGGTTCCCGAGCAGGGCTGGTTGTTCCCTCCGTCGGTGC
>JADZCA010000058.1 GCA_020851795.1 Planctomycetota bacterium
ATTGTCGGCGGCGTCGTAGACGTAGGCGACCTGCTGGCTCCCGCCCGGGTAGGTCATCGTCGTCGGGCGGTCCTTGGCGTCGTAGGCCCACGTCGAGGTGTTGCCCGCGTCGTCCTTGAACGACGTCAGCCGGTTCTCCGCTGCATCCGATCCAGCGTCAACGCACGCTCCGACGGGCGCGGCTATGTGGAGACTCTGCCGGCGTTCGAGGTCCAGGCGATGCACCACGGCGGAGAATCGCGTCGCACATGCGTCGGAGTCGGAAACTAGGCTCCCGCTGCAGCATTGCCCCGAGACCGGCCACCAGCTCGGGCTCGAGTTCGCGTCGCTCCATGGCCACTTCGAGTGCACGCTCTCGACAGTCCCGCTCCGGGTCGGTCAGGGCCGTGATGATCGCCTCGCACTCGGGCGGTTGCGGCGGCCAGCGCGACTGCAGGAGTCGGACCGCCGCCAGTCGAACAGACATGTCAGCGTCTCCGAGGTGTCCCCGGATTCTCGCCTCCGAGATGAGGCATCCTGCGGCACTTCCGCGAAGCACATCCAGAACGGCGACCCGAGCCGGGGCCCAACGATCTCGGTCGAGCTCGAGCACCGCAGCACATCGAGACAAGTCGTCTCGAGTGATCGCGCCGAGCGCCCGGATGGCCTCCAGTCTTGTGTAGTCGTCGCTTGCCCGGGCGAGCCTCCAGATCAGGGGAACAAAGACCGCAGAGTCTCTCGGCCGTCTGCTGATTGCGCGCAGCGCCGCCCGGCGGGACTGCGGATCAGGAGCGTCAAGCCCGAGTCGCAACGTTCGGACGATCGACTCACCCTCCCCGAGCGAACGCCAGAGAAGACCGGCACTCACAACACGAACTGCGAGATCTGAGTCTTCGGTGTGGCGCCGGGCCGCGTCGAGCGACGCGGCCCCCCCTCCCACCTCTGCGAGGCGAGCCATCGCGATGTACCGGACCCGCGGATCGCCGTCGTCGGTCAGTCTCAACAGGGTCTCGGCGCCACCCTCTCCGTAGTACTCCCCGAGGCCGATCGCGGCCGCGGAGCGGACGGAGCTCTCGGTGTCGCGGGAAAGCCGCGCCAGCCCCTCGACCGCCGACGCTGCGCCCACCCGCGCTCGGCGAAGTTCTTGAGCCGCCGTGGACCGCACCTCAGGCTCCGGGTCGTCGAGGGCCTTCAGGATCGCCGTGACACTGTCGGGAGCCCCGACTGCCGCGAGGAGCTGCACTGCGCGGACGCGGACGTACCAAGATGGGTCGCCAGAAGCGACTCGAATCGGCTTCTCAATCGCCTTCGCCTCGGCGCCGAGATCCGCGATCGCCTCGATCGCACTGATGCGTTCGCCGCGATCGTCCGAACTCAGGAGACGCACCCACTCGCGAACCGTGCGACCGTTCAGCAACTCGTCCGAGAGATCGCCCGTGAATGCACTGCCACAGAGCACCCCGAGGAGAATGGAGACAACAAGGCTGAGTCTGATTCGGCGCGGCGGCGGAACCATGTCGGAGTGGCACGCGGGCGCGTTCGACAGCGGCATCGGACCTCCGTTTCTCGGGACGGTATTCATCGCGCGCCCACGATGCGCTGACGGGCACGCTCCATCAGTCGTGCGACCTCGGACCATCCAAGCACGCCGGCCACTTTCTTCCTGGCGCGCGTCGCTTCGCAATCACATCTTTTCCGGCCGTCCGAATCCGTTCGCTCGCGCGACCGATGTCGTTCTCCACTTGAGCGATTTGAGACTCGTGAGCGCCAAGCTTCACGAACCGGTCGAGTTTCTTGTGGGGCGCCAGAAATGCCTTCCGCTTCGGGCAAGAGCGGGGAGCGCGCGAGCGCGCCGTCGAGGCCGTCATTGTACTGCGTGGTGGCGGCGACGGCCGTCACCGGAGCTGACCGGCCGCGCGAGCCGGCTGCGTGACCTCTCCGCCCACCCCGGGCCACGGTTGCCCCTCGCATGCCCGCGACGGTGCGGCGCTCCGCGCGATCGCACCCCCGGCGAGCCGGCCGTCGCGCGGTCCTTCCCGTGCCCGGCCGCACGGGGGAACGGGTGCGAGCCGCGGTCGCTCAGTGCGCTTCGGCCCAGTTCGCGCCGACGCCGACGTCCACGACGATCGGCACCGACACCTCGAGCGCGCCGGACATCTCGGCCTTGACCATCGCGGTGAGCCGCTCGACCTCGTCGGGCGGCGCCTCGAAGTCGAGCTCGTCGTGGACCTGCAGGAGGAGGCGCGCACGGTACTTCTCGGCGGCGAGCCGACGGTGGATGCGGATCATCGCGAGCTTGATGAGGTCGGCGGCGGTGCCCTGGATCGGCGTGTTCACCGCGACGCGCTCGGCGGCGGACCGCAGGCGCGGGTCGTCGCTGGTGATGTCGGGGAGCGAGCGGCGCCGGCCCATCATCGTCGTGACGGCGCCCGTCGCGCGCGCCTGCTCGACGACGGACTCCTCGAACGCCTTCACGTGGGGGTAGACGCCGAAGTAGGCCTCGATGAAGCGCTCGGCCTCGACGAGCGACACGCCCGTCTCGGCCGCGAGCCGCTGCGGCCCCATGCCGTAGATGATGCCGAAGTTGATCGCCTTGGCCCGCCCGCGCATCTCGGACGTGACGTCGGCGGCCGCGACGCCGAACACCTTCGCGGCGGTGGAGCGGTGCACGTCCTCGCCCGCGCGGAACGCGGCGAGCAGGCCGGGGTCGCCCGCGAGGTGCGCGAGCAGCCGCAGCTCGATCTGGCTGTAGTCGAACGAGACCATCCGCCAGCCCGGCTCGGGCACGAACGCCGCGCGGATCGCCCGCCCGTCGTCGCCGCGGGCCGGGATGTTCTGCAGGTTCGGGTCGCTCGAGGAGAGGCGGCCCGTCGCGGCGCCGGTCTGGTGGAAGGTCGTGTGGACGCGGCCCGTGCGCGGGTTCACGTAGCCGGGCAGCGGGTCCACGTAGGTGCTCTTGAGCTTGGTGAGCGCGCGCCACTCGAGCAGCTTGCCCGGGATCGGGTGGTGCTCGCGCAGCTCCTCGAGGGTGCGCTCGTCGGTGGACCAGCCCGTGCCCTTCATCGTGCGTCGCGGCTTCTTGCGGCCCGCGGCCTCGTGCAGGCGCAGCGTCTCGAAGAGCAGCGTGCCCACCTGGCCGGGGCTGCGGAGGTTGACCGGCGCGCCGGCGAGCGCGTGGATCTCCTCCTCGAGGAGCCGCGCGCGCCGCTCGAGGTCCTCGCCGATCCGGCGCAGCGCCGGCTCGTCCACGCGGATGCCGGTGCGCTCCATCGTGGCGAGCACGGGCAGCAGCGGCATCTCGACCTCGGAGAACACGCGCTCGACGCCCGCGGACGCGAGCTCGGGGGCGAGCACGCCGCGCAGCCGCCACGTGCAGTCGGCGTCCTCGCACGCGTACTCGGCGACGCGCTCGACGGGCACCTCGCGCATCGTCACCCGGCTCTTGCCCGTGCCGATGAGCGCCTCGGTGGGGATCTTGCGCACGCCGAGGCGGTCGAGGGAGAGCGCGTCGAGGTTGTGCGTGCGCGCGTCGGGGCGCAGGCAGAAGTCGGCGATCATCGTGTCGAAGCCGACGCCGCGCACCTCGACGGCGACGGGCTCCTGGCAGGCGAGCACGATCACGTCGTACTTCGCGTTCTGGCCCGTCTTCTCGATCGCGGGGTCCTCGAGCACGCGCCGCAGCCGACGCAGCACCTCGGGCGCGTCGCCGGTCCGCGGGCCGTCGTCGAAGAGGCTGCCCTCGGCGCGCGAGCGCTCGACGGCGCCGCCGAAGATCGGCGGGTCGCGGTTGACGGGGACGTACCACGCCTCGCCGTCGCGCCACGAGAACGAGAGGCCGACGAGCTCGGCGCGCGTCGGGTCCACGCCGGTGGTCTCGGTGTCGAAGGCGAAGCCGCCCTTGCCCTCGGTCGCCGCGAGCGCGCGGACGAGCGCGTCGAGCTCGTCGGGCGTCGTCACGGTGCGGTAGGCGCGGGCGACCGGCGCCACGGGCCCCGTGCCGTCGGCGCTCGGCAGCCCCGCGAGACGGTCTACGAGCTCGAGCGCGCGGTAGGCCTCGCGCAGCGTCGGGACGTCGAGCGGGCGACGGGCGAGGTCGTCCCACGTCTCGTGGAGCGGGACGGCGGTGTCGATCGTCACGAGGCGCTTGGAGAGGCGGGCGAGCTCGCGGTGCTCGACGAGGCGCTCGCCGAGCTTCTTCTTGGCGAGCGTGGGCGCGGCGGCGAGCACCTGCTCGACGTCGCCGTGCGCGGCGACGAGCTCGACGGCGGTCTTCTCGCCGACGCCCGGGACGCCGGGCACGTTGTCCGACGCGTCGCCCATGAGCGCCAGGACGTCGACGATGCGCTCGGGGGGGACGCCCCAGATCTCCTGCACGCGCGCCGCGTCCACGAGGTCCACGGCGCCCTCGCGCGGCTTGAGCAGGTTGTAGAGCCGCACGCGCGGCCCCACGAGCTGGGTCATGTCCTTGTCGCCCGAGACGATCCAGACGTCGTGGCCGCGCGCGGACTCGCGCAGCGCGAGGGTGCCGATGACGTCGTCGGCCTCGTAGCCGGGCTCGCGCAGGAAGGGGATGCCGAGCGCGCGGACGATCTGGGCGATCCACTCGAGCTGCGCGGGCAGCTCCTCGGGCATCTTCTCGCGCGTGGCCTTGTACTCGGGGTAGGCCTTGTGGCGGAAGGTGGGCTCGTCGGCGTCGAAGACGACCGCGATGCGCTCGGGCTTCTCCTGCTCGAGGACGCGGTCGAGGGTGAGGAGAAAGCCGAACACCGCGCTGGTGGGCGCCCCCGCGGACGTGGTGAGGGGGTTGCGGAGGAAGGCGAAGTGGGCGCGGTAGGCGAGCGCCATCCCGTCGAGGAGGAAGAGGCGGGAGGGTCCGGTCGTCAGCGCGGGAGGCGGCACGCCGGGGAGCCTACCCTCCGCCCGCGACGCCCCGGGGGCCCCGGGGTGCCCCCTCTCCCACGGTGAGCGCGAGCTCCGACCCTGCGCTCACCGACCGCGGGGTCGTACCAGACGCTCACCGTTCCCGCCGCGCCCCCCCTCCAACGGTGAGCGCGAGCTCCGACCCCGCGCTCACCGACCGCGGGGTCGTACCAGACGCTCACCGTTCCCGCCGCGCCCCCCCCGCCAACGGTGAGCGCGAGCTCCGACCCCGTGCTCACCGACTGCGGGGTCGGAGCCGACGCTCACCGTTCCCGCCGCGCGCCCCCCAACGGCGAGCGTTTGCTCCGACCCCCGCGGAAGGACTGCGAGAGTGGCGGACACGATGGACGACCGGCCGCGCCAGGACGCCCCGCCCCCCGGGCCCGAGTGGTTCCTCACCAAGGACCGCGCCAAGCGCTTCGTCTTCCGCCTCGAGCAGGTGCGCCAAGAACGCGCGACCTACTACCGCAGCGAGGCGATCGGCATGCGCTCGTTCGCCGAAGCCGTCCCCGTGCTCCTCGCCCTCGAGGAGGACATGGTCCGCACCGTCGAGGACGTCCTCGCCGGTCGCCTGCGCGACCGCGAACGCGGCGAGACCGAGATCCCCTTCGTCGCCGCGCTCGAGGGCGTGCTCGAGCGCACCCGCCGCGCCCGCCTCCTCGAGGACGCCCGCCGCCGCCACCGCGCGCCGCCCACCGAGGCGCCCGCACGCATCCTCGCGCTGCTCGCCGACGCGACGCGCCGGCTCGACGCCTTCGCCGAGGTCTACGACGCCAAGCGCTTCCTCGCGCTCCCCAAGCCCGCCGACCTCGCCCGCCTCCTCGCCCGCGTCGAGGCCGACGCCGCCCTCGACGCCGCCGCGGGCTCGCCGCTCACCCGCCTCGGCGCCACGGGCCCCGCGATCGCCCCCCCGCCGCCCCCGCTCGTCACCGCCGCCGACGCGCTCGAGGACCTGCTGCGCGCCGCCCGCGCGGAGGTGCCCGCGGCGCGGCCGCCCTGGCGCCTGCACGGCGCGGGGCCCGGGGCGCCGCTCGCGCTCTCCGTCGGCGCCGGCGACCCGTCTTCGGCCTCCGACGCCCTGCCGTCGATCCTCGGCCCCGACCCCGCGCAGGCCCGCACCGACCGCGCCGCGGCGGTCCTCAAGTTCGCCCACCCCGTCTCGGTGGCGCGCACGCGCGACGCCGACGGCACGGTCGTCGCGGTGCACGTGCAGCTGGCCGACACCGCGGCCGCCGCGGTCGCCACGCGCGTCGAGCCCCTCGTCGCGCTGCCGCCCGAGGCCGACGCGGCCGTGCGGGCCTACGTGCTCGCCGCGGGCAAGCACGACGACCCGCTCGCCCCGCCGCGCCTCGTCGCGACGATGGGCGTGTTCCGCGCGGTGGACCGCGAGCTCTCGCGCGTGCTCGGACCCGACGTCGCCTCGTCGGGCGCACGCGTGACGGCGCGCGCGGTCCCGCGCGAGGCGTCGCGCAAGGCGCCCGTGCACCGCGAGGTCCTCGCCGCGCTCGCGGCCGCCGTCCCCGGCTTCCCCGTCCACCGCGGGACCGAGGTGCTCGACGCCGTCGCCGACGGCAAGGTCGTGCCGACGATGCTGCGCCCGCCCGACGTCGCGGTCGTGCTCGCCGTGCTCGGCCGACGCTGGCCCGGCGGCAAGCCCTTCGGCGACCGCGCGCTCGGCCTGCCGACGTGGACGGAGGACGACGTGCTGACGTCGGTGCGCGACGTGCTCCGCTTGGCCGAGGTCCGGTCGGCGCTCGAGAAGGGCCGCGACCCGGGCGAAGGGTGGTCGGCCGGCTTCGAAGCCGCCGCCTTCGGCCTGCTCTCGCGGCTCGCGCGCGCCGCGGCGTCGTAGGCTCTGTCTCGGAACCCTCCCTGCTGCGTCCGCACGGACCGGGCTGCGGCGAGGCGTCCTCGGCGAAGAGCCTCCTCAACGGGTCAGGAACCCGCCTCCGGGGCTCTTCGCCTGCGGTGCCTGGCCTCGCCTCGG
>JADZCA010000059.1 GCA_020851795.1 Planctomycetota bacterium
CCCCGCGCTGCGAGGGCGACCCCGCCGCGACCGCGGTGCCGCCGCAGTAGCCGCACGCGGCCGGCTCGCCCGGGGCGACCACGGCGGTCGAGGTCGCGCCGCAGCGCGAGCAGACCACGCTCGTCTCGCGCGGCGCGCCGCCGCCGACGGCCCCGGTGACGAACTCGTCGCGCGCGACGTCGAGGCGGCCGGAGAGCCGGCCCCACGCCACCGCGTCGAGCAGCGCGCGACGCGCGACGCCGGCAGGCATGCCCACGGTCTCGGCGATGCGGACCACGGGCACGCGGCCGGTCGCGGTCGCCACCGACGCGACGGCCTCACTGCGCTCGATGCGGGCGCGACGCGCGCGTCCGGTGAGGTAGAGGACGAGCCCGGGCAGCAGCAGCAGGCCCAGCGCGAGGGCGAAGTTGGCCGGCGCGCCCGCGCGCATGTCCTTCTGGAAGACGAACGCGGTCGAGACGATCGTCCACGTGATCCCGAGCGCCGTGAGCACGCCTCCCACCGCGAGGCGGGCACGGTAGTGGGGCGGGGTCACGCGGGTCACCTCCACGAGGACGGGCCGCCTACGCTACCCGACGCGCCGCGGCGCCGTCGCTTCCGGTTCGGCGGGCACGACGGCACACCGGCCGGGCGCGCGGGGCCCGCGCTCGCCGCCGCGTCCTCGATCGAGGACGCGCGGCGCGGCCGCGCGCCGGGCGTCAGGCCGGCGTCGCCGGCATCTGTTGGACGGCCTCGGTGGCGAGCGCGAGGAAGTCCTCGATCGTGAGGCCGAGGCCGGCACAGCGCGCGATGAGCGGGCGCTCGATCGTCGGCGCGAACTTCGGGTCCTTGTAGCGCTTGACGACGCTCGACGCCTTGACGTCCTTCACGTCCTTGCTCGGGAGCACCTGGCTCGTCGCGTGGACGAGGCCGACCACGGCCTCGGCGCACGAGACCGCGTGGTCGAGCACGGAGACGCAGCGGATCCCGGTGTGCGCGAGGCCGTCGTCGTTGTGCGCGGCGATCGCGTGGATCGCGCCGGGGTGCATGCCCTCGGCGCGCAGCGTCTCGGCGGCGACGAGGCAGTGCTGCGCGGGGTCCTTGACGCGGTCGAAGTCGAGGTTGTGCAGGAGCCCGATCGTGCGCCACGCCGCCTCGTTGCGGCCGAGGCGGCGCGCGAGCGCCCCCATCACCGCGCTCGCCTGCTCCATCTGCCGGCGCAGGCTCGGCGTGGTCACCCACGCGTCGAAGAGGGCCCGCGCGCGCGTCCACGGGACGCCCGCGTCGGCCACGTCGTCGACGGGGAAACCGAGCAGCGCGGCGAACTCGGGCTTGACCTCGCTGCGGACGGGGTCGGTCCCGGCGGGCGCGGGCGTCGCCCCGGGGCCCGCGCCAGGCGACGGGGCGGGGCCCGTGGCGGCGTCGGGGCTCGAGGACGGAGCGGTACCGCCCGAGGACGTGTCGAGCGGTCGCATCAGCGGGAAGAGCACCGCGTCGCGGAGGTTTTCCTGCCCGGTGACGAGGCAGACGAAGCGGTCGATGCCCATGCCCCAGCCCGACATGGGCGGCATGCCGTGCTCCATGCACGCGAGGTAGTCCTCGTCGATCTCCATCGCCTCGTCGTCGCCGGCCGCGCGCGCGGCCATCTGCTCCTCGAAGCGCTGGCGCTGGTCGACCGGGTCCACGAGCTCGCTGTAGGCGTTGACGATCTCCCAGCCGTTGACGACGAGCTGGAAGCGGTCCACGACGGCGGGGTGGTCGTCGTTGCGGCGCGCGAGCGGGGAGAGGTCGATCGGGTGGCTCGTGACGAAGACGGGGGAGACGAGCCTCGGGCGGGAGACCTTCTTGTAGAGGACGTCGATGAGCGGGCCGCGGCCGAGCACGTCGAGGTCGTCGCGGTCGAGGCGGATGCCCTTGTCGGCGATCGCGCGGCGCAGCGACGCCGCGTCGGGGCAGGCGTCGTAGTCGATGCCGCTGTCCTTGAGGATGAGGTCGCGCAGGCGGACGCGGGGCCACGGCGGGGCGAAGTCGATGTCGTTCTCGCCCCAGCGGATGCGGCGGGTGCCGACGGCCTTGTCGATGAGGTGGAGGACGAGGCCCTCCGTGAAGTCCATGTTGTCGCGGAAGTCCCAGTACGCGCAGTACCACTCGCACATCGTGAAGTCCTGAAGGTGCGAGGGGTCCATGCCTTCGTTGCGGAAGCAGCGCGCGACCTCGTAGACGCGGTCGATGCCGCCGGCGACGCACTTCTTCAGCCACGTCTCGGGGGCGATGCGCAGCGCGCACGGGATGCCGAGCGCGTTGTGGTGCGTGAGGAAGGGGCGGGCGAGCGCGCCGGTGGCCTTGGCGGCGAGGACGGGCGTCTCGACCTCCTCGAAGCCGTGGGCGTCGAGGTAGGCGCGAAGCTCGCGCACGAGGCGGGTGCGGAGGCGGAAGCGGTCGCGCGTCTGCGGGTTGACGAGGAGGTCGAGGTGGCGTTCGCGGTAGCAGGTCTCGCGGTCGGCGAGGCCGTGCCACTTCTCCGGGAGCGGGCGCAGGGCCTTGGCGAGGAAGGTCCAGCCGGTGGCGCGGACGGTGGGCTCGCCCTTCTTCGTGCGCCACGTGGTGCCCTCGATGCCGACGAAGTCGCCGAGGTCGACGAGGCGGTCGAAGCGCTCGAGGGCCTCCTCGCCGACGACCGAGGCGTCGAGGGCGACCTGGCAGCGGCCCGAGCTGTCGAGGAGGTGGACGAAGGTGAGCTTGCCGAAGGCGCGGGCGGTCATGACGCGGCCGGCGACCTTGACCGGGGTGCCCTCGCGCGCCTCGGCCTCGCGGCGGGCGGCGTCGAGCGTGAGGGTCTTGGGGAAGCGGTCCGCGTAGGGGCGCAGGCCCGCGGCCTTGAGGGCGGCGAGCTTCTGGAGGCGGACTTCGCGTTGGTCGTTGGCCATGGCGCGAGCAGCCTACGGGGCCCCGGTCCCCGCGCCACCACGGGCCGCATCCCCCCGGTGCCACCCCGCCGCGCCCCCCCTCGAACGGTGAGCGCGTGCTCCGACCCCGTACTCACCGAGCGCGGGGTCGGAGCTGGCGCTCACCGACCGCGGGGTCAGAGCTGGCGCTCACCGACCGCGGGGTCGAAGCTCGCGCTCACCGACCGCGGGGTCGGAGCTGGCGCTCACCGTGGCGGAGGACGGCGCCGGGGGGGCGTCCCCCGGCGCGCCTACCTTGGCCGCGATGGCCGGTCCCGGATCCCGATCGCGCGGCGACGTCGGCTCGGTGCTCCGACGCTTCGACCACGACCCCGACCTCGCCGGGCTCGTCGTGGCGCACAAGACGTTCCCGCCGGTCGAGGCGTCGTTCGCCGACCTCCCCGACGACCTGCACCCCGCGCTCTCGCCCGCGCTGCACGCCCGCGGCGTGCGCCGGCTCTACAGCCACCAGCGCGAGGCCTTCGACGTCGCCCGCGCGCGCAAGGACGTCGTCGTCGTCACGCCGACCGCGTCGGGCAAGACGCTCTGCTACAACCTGCCCGTCCTCGACGCGGTCCTCAAGGACCCCGACGCGCGCGCCGTCTACCTCTTCCCCACGAAGGCGCTCTCGCGCGACCAGTCGGCCGAGCTCATCGAGCTCATGGCGGCGACCGGCGTCCCGCTCGCCTCCGCGGTCTACGACGGCGACACGCCCCCCGCCGAGCGCCGCGTCGTGCGCGACCGCGCGCACGTCGTGCTCTCCAACCCCGACATGCTCCACGCGGCGATCCTCCCCCACCACGCCCGCTGGACGAAGCTGTTCGAGAACCTCCGCTACGTCGTCCTCGACGAGCTCCACCACTACCGCGGCGTGTTCGGGAGCCACCTCGGCAACGTGCTTCGCCGCCTGCGGCGCATCTGCCGCTTCTACGGCAGCGACCCCACGTTCGTCTGCTCGAGCGCGACGATCCGCAACGCCCAGGAGTTCGCGACCACCGTCCTCGAGCGCGAGCCCGCCCTCGTCACCCGCTCGGGCGCGCCGCGGGGCGAGCGCCACGTCGTCGTCGTCAACCCGCCGATCGTGAACCCGCTGCTCGGGCTGCGCGCGTCCTATCTCTCCACCACGCGCAAGGTCGCCGCCGCGTTCCTCGAGGCGGGCGTCCACACGATCGTCTTCGCGGGCTCGCGCGTGACGACGGAGGTGATGGCGAAGTACCTCAAGGACCTCTTCCGCGACGACCCGACGGCGTCGGAGCAGGTGATGGCCTACCGCGGCGGCATGCTCCCCAAGGAGCGCCGCACGATCGAGCGCGGCCTGCGCGAAGGCCGCATCCTCGGCGTCGTCTCCACCAACGCGCTCGAGCTCGGCATCGACATCGGCTCGCTCGACGCGTGCGTCATGGCCGGCTACCCGGGCACCGTCGCGTCGTTCCACCAGCAGTCGGGCCGCGCGGGCCGGCGCATGGCCCCGTCCGCCGCCGTCCTCGTGCTCCGCAGCCACCCGCTCGACCAGCACTTCGCCGACCACCCCGAGGACCTCCTCGAGGCCCCGCCCGAGGCGGCGCACGCCAACCCCGACAACCTCCAGGTCCTCGCGAGCCACCTCAAGTGCGCGGCGTTCGAGCTCCCGATCGAGGACGGCGAGGCCTTCGGCCGCGAGGATCTCCCGACGCTGCTCGGCTACCTCGAGGAGCACGGCGTGCTGCGCCACACCGGCGGCCGCTGGCACTGGGCCGCCGACGCCTACCCGGCCAACGACGTCTCGCTCCGCAGCGTCACCTCCACGAACTTCGTCGTCGTGGACACGACGGGCGGCCGCAACGAGGTGATCGCCGAGGTGGACTACGCGTGGGCGTTCACGACGGTGCACGAAGGCGCGATCTACATGGTGCAGTCCGAGCAGTACCACGTGGACACGCTCGACTGGGACCGCCGCAAGGCGTTCGTTCGCCGCGTCGAGAGCGAGTACTACACCGACGCGATCTCGTACTCGAAGGTGAAGGTGCTGCAGGTGCTGCGCGGGGCGGACGACGGCGACGGCGCGGGGCCCGGGGCGACGGCGGGCCCCGCGACCGAGGCCCCCGCCTGCGCGCCGGTGCTGCCCGAGTACGGCGAGCTCGAGGTCGTGCGCAAGGCGGTGGGCTACAAGAAGATCAAGTTCTACACGCAGGAGAACCTCGGCTTCGGCGACATCCTCCTGCCCGAGGACACGTTCCACACGCAGGGCACGTGGTTCACGGTGCCGCGCGACCTGATCGCGTCGCTCTCGGTGCCGCAGAGCGACCTCGTCGACGCGCTGTCGGGGATCGCGCACGTCGCGCACGGGATCGCGTCGCTGCTGCTGATGTGCGACGGGCGCGACCTCGGGGTGGTGCTCGGCGACAAGAGCCAGGAGTGGTTCTTCCGGCGCCTGCGCGCGCTGCCGGCGTCGGTGGCGGGCGGGGCGAACCCGCCGCCGCCGATGGACCAGTTCGACCCGACGGTGTTCCTGTACGACCACTACTCGGGCGGCATCGGGCTCGCCGAGGCGCTCCACCCGCGCTTCCCCGACCTGCTCGCGGGCAGCCGGGACCGGATCCGCGCGTGTCCGTGCAAGGACGGCTGCCCGTCGTGCGTGGGGCCGGTGCAAGAGGTCGGGCCGCGGGCCAAGGCCATCGCGCTGCGGGTCCTCGACCTGCTCGTGCCGCGCCTGTCGCCGCAGGGAGCGCCGACGCACCCCGTCGACGAGCCCGACCCGGTGGACCGCACGCCGCCGCCCGCGTTCGAGCTCTGAGCTACTCGAACACCTTCGCGATCGCGGCGGCGTCCACGCCCTCGCGGGCCGTGCGCAGGTCGTGGTAGCCGACCGCGGCGGCGACGGCCTTGAGCGGTGCCGAGACGAGGACGCCGAACGCGAACGGCCCCCACACGCGCAGCGCGACGTCGTAGGTCGGGACTTCGAAGACGAGCCTCCCGACGACCTGGACGGTGTCCGGCCCGCGCGCCGCGAGCAGCGTGCCGACGACCACCGCGGCGTCGAGCGCGGTCAGCAACGCGACGACCCAGAACGTGGGCGCGAGGTTGCGCCGCCCGAGATCGACGCTGCGGTCCACCGCGCGCTTGCCGGACACGCGCTCGACCGTCGCGGCGGGGATCGCGTAGAAGAAGAGCGCGCTCGCCAGCATCATCGGCGCGGCGACGGCGAGGCCCACGAGGAACCCGCCGACGATGCCGTCGGGGCCGATCTTCGTCGCGAGGATGACGATCGGAGCCGCGAGCATCGCCGAGCCCACCGCGGCGAGCAGGAGGAACGCGCCGAGGACGATCGCGGTCCACACGACCGACCCCAGGCGGGAGAAGCCCTTGCCGAGGCACGCGCCGACCGGCGCGGGCCGGCCGCGGAGCGTCTCGAAGACGCCGAACGCGAGGGCGGAGGAGAGCAGGAGGGAGAACGCGCCCATGAGCAGCCCCTCGAGCTGCGCCATGGGGCCGTCGTCGGCCGTCGGGGTGCGGTGCGGCATGCACAGCACCTGGAACGCGACCATCGGCGAGAACACGACGAGGGAGGCGAGGGTGAAGGGGACGAGGTTGCGGCCCCAGGTCGAGAAGCTGCGGCCGAGCAGGGACCCGAACGAGAGCACGCGGCGGGGCGCGTTGCCGCCGCCCTGGGAAGCGGCGCGCGCGCGGGTCCCCGTCCGGCGCACCTTCGGGGTGCCGGCGACGGGTGCCGCGGCGGGCGACGGGGTCGGAGCGTCGGGGGCGTTCGACGGCGCGCGGGCGGCGACGTCCACGGGGGCCCCGCAACTCGGGCACGAGAGGGTGAGCGGGGCGGGCTCGGGAATCGCGACCGCCTGGCGGCACCCCGGACACTCGGTCGTGCTCACGTCGATCCCTCCACGTGGCGGGGAGCGTACCGCGCCCGCGCGCCCGCCGCGATCCCGCCTCCGCTCGCCTCGGGACCTGCCGCACCCGTCGTCCCCGCTCCGCCCCCGATCTCCCCGGCGGCCACGACCAGCTCCGACCCCGCGCTCACCGACCTCGGGGTCGGAGCTCGCGCTCACCGAGCACGGGGTCGGACCCCGCGCTCACCGTTCCCGTCGTCCCGGCTCCGCCACCGATGCCCCCGGCGGCCACGATCCGCTCCGACCCCGCGCTCACCGACCTCGGGGTCGGAGCTCGCGCTCACCGAGCACGGGGTCGGACCCCGCGCTCGCCGTTCCCGTCGTCCCCGCTCCGCCCCCGATGCCCCCGGCGGCCACGATCTGCTCCGACCCCGCGCTCACCGACCTCGGGGTCGGAGCTCGCGCTCACCGAGCACGGGGTCGGACCCCGCGCTCACCGTTCCCGCGACGCCCCCCTCCGACGCGCGGGGGTCCGAGCGCGACGGCGGGAGGCAGGGCCCGCCGCCGCGGGCGACCCCCGGCAGCCGTAGGCTGGATGCGCTGTGTCGAGCGCCAGCGAGCGACTCCGCCGGATCCTGTCCGACCACGGCGCCGCCGTGCGCCGCGCGTCCGAAATCCCCGCCCCGGCGCTGGCCGCCGCCTCGACTGCGCCCGCCCCCCCCTCGTCGCCCGCCCCCCCCTCCTCGCCCGCCGGCCCGGCCTCGCCCGCCGGCTCGATCTCGCCCAACGCCCCGGCCCCGCCGACCGACGACGCCCTGCTCGCCGCGCGGGCGCCCCTCGACGCCACGCCGCCGGCCGCCTCCCCGCCCACCGGCGACGCCGCACCCGCGCGCAGCGGCGACGCGCTGCGCGCACGCCTCGAAGCGCTGCGCGCGCAGGCCGTGGGCCGCGGCGCCCGCGGCCCCGCATCGGCGCCCGGGACCGCGCCCGAGGTGCCGCTCGTCCTGCCCGACGACGACGACGAGCGCCCGCTCGAGGTCCGCGTCGGCGGCCGCCTCCGCTCCGGCCCGAAGGGCTCCTTCCTCGAGGTCGAACGTCGCTGGCCGCTCGCACAGCGCCACGGCCACGCCCCGCTGGCCGACGCACTCGAGCGCGCGATCCCGCTGCGCCGCCGCGAACGGCGCCCCGGCGGCGCCACGCACGTCCACCCGCGCGACGCGGTCTTCCTCGACGTCGAGACGACGGGCCTCGCGGGCGGCACCGGCACCGTCGCCTTCCTCGTCGGCATCGCACGCGTCGTCGGCGACGACCTGCTCGTCCGCCAGTACTTCCTGCGCGACTTCCCCGACGAAGAGGCCGTCCTCCTCGCGCTCGCCGACGACCTCGGCGACGCGCCCCTCGTCACGTTCAACGGCCGCACCTTCGACGCGCCCCTGCTCGCCACGCGCTTCCGCCTCCACCGCGTCCCCTTCGCCGACCGCGACCACCTCGACCTCCTCCCGCCCGCCCGACGCCTCTGGTCCGCGAGCCTCGCCTCCCACGCGCTCTCGGCGCTCGAGCGCGACGTCCTCGGCGTGACGCGCACGCACGACCTCCCGGGCGCGCTCGTCCCCGCCGCCTACTTCGCGTGGCTGCGCGAGGCGCGCACCGCCGCGGTCTCGCTCGCGTTCCGCCACAACGAGGTGGACCTCGTCAGCCTCGTCGCACTCGCCGGCGTCGTCTCACGGCTCGTGGACGACCCGACCTCGCGCCGCGACGCGCCGCCGCGCGACCACCTCGACACCGCCCGCCTGCTGCTCGACCAAGGCGACGCCGGCCGCGCGCGCGCCTGCCTCGAGGCGGTGGTCGCCGGCGGCGGCGACGTCCCCGCCTCCGTCCGACGGCTGCTCGGCACGATCCAGCGCCGCCAAGGCGACCTCGACGGTGCCATCGCCACGTGGTCGGCCGCAATGGAGGCCGACGGCCCCTTCGACGCGCACCCCTACGAAGAGGTCGCCAAGGTGCTCGAGCACCGCGCCAAGGACCTCCGCGCCGCGCTCGCGGTCGTCGAGCGCGCGCTCGGCCGCTGCCCCGCCGACGCGGTGCACCTCGACGCGCTCCGCCACCGCGCCCGCCGCCTGCGCGAGCGCCTCGCCCGCACCGCGAACGGCGGCCGATCGCACGGGCCCCGGGGCGACCGCCACGGGCCCCGCGCTCCGGCGTAGATCCCCTCGCTCGCCGCCTCCGCGCGAGGGCGCGCGCGCGCCCCCGACGCGAGCCGATCGCGGGCGACGCGAGCGGGGCGCGCCCGGCGCCGCGCTCGGGCGACCCACGTGGACCGAACGCGCGCGGACCTCGCTCGCCGCGTCGGGCCTCGGCGACCGCGCGCGCCACCGCCGTCGAGGCGCCCGCCCGCCGCGCGCACGAGCCGACGAGGGCGGGGCGGCGTCTCGCGCCCGGGCGCGAGGTGGAGCCCGCCGGCGGCGCGAGGTGCGTCGCCTCGAGCCGTCCGCCCCTCGGCGTCGGGCCCGAACCCGCGCTCGTCGCGTCCGCCGCACGCCGCGGCGCGACCCGCGAGCCCCGACGTGAGCCGGACGTGCGCCCGGCGCTCGACGGGCCTCGTCCTCCGGGAGCTCGACGCGCTACGATCCCGCCCCCATGGACGACCCGAAGCCGCCGCCTCCCGTCTCGGTGGACTCGTGGCTGCGTCGGCGACGCATCGCCGTCTGCGGCGCGACGCCCAAGCGCGACCGCTGGGGCTACCGCGTGTTCCGCCGCCTGCTCGACGAGGGCTACGACGTCGTCCCCGTGCACCCCGTCGCACCGCACGTGGACCACATCCCGTGCGTCGCGCGGCTCACCGAGATCCCGGGCGGCGTGGACGCCGTCAGCGTCATCACACCGCCGGAGGCGTCGCTCCAGGTGCTGCGCGACGCGGCCGAGATCGACCGGCCGCCGTGCTGGTTCCAGCCCGGCGCGTCCGACGACGCCGTCCTCGCCGAGGCCGCGCGCCTCGGGATCGCGACCATCGACGGTCCGTGCGTCCTCGTCGAGCTCGACCGGCGCGGCGGCCGGCCGAGGTAGCCCGCCGGGCGGGCCGCTACTTCGGCCAGCCGGCCGCCGTGCGCAGCTGGTCGGCCTTGCGGCGCAGCTCGGCCTCCTCGCGCGTCGCGGCGGGCGCGGCGCCGCGCAGCTCGGCGGAGAACGCGTCGAGCCCGGCGAGCAGCGCGGTGCGCGACGGCGCCGCGACGGCGGCGGCCTCGAACCCCGCGTTGCGCGCGTTGGCCGTCCCTGTGCGGAGTGCGTTCGACGCCGTCGCCATCGCGCCGGCCGACCTCGAGAGCGCCGCGACCTGCTCGCGCAGCAGCTCGACGTCCGCCTTGAGCGACGCGATCTGCGCCTCGTAGCCGAGGTTGCGCGCCGCCTCCGCGGGCGGTTCGCCGTCGGCGCGAGCCGACAACGCCACGGCGGACGCGGAGACGACGACGGCGGCGAAGAGGGCGAGGGCGGTCGGGATGCGCATGGACGGGCTCCGGGGACGAAGGCGACGCGGTCGGTCGCACACGGGCGGCGCGGCCGCCCCCCGGTCACATCCTACGCCGCCGGACCGCGGGTGCGACCCGTCCGAGGGCCGGCGGCCGCAGCCCGGTCGCCGCGCCGTCGGGCCGCCCGCGCGATCCGCGCGCGGGGGGGCGTCGCCGTGACGGCGCCCCCGGCGCCGTGGGCCGTGGCGCGTCGAGTAGAGTCGCGGCCCCGGGAATGGCCCCGGGCCCCGCGCCGTACCCTCCCTCGGGCATGCCCTTCCCCTCGTCCGCCCGCCTCGCACGCCTCCTCGCCCCGCTCGTCGTCCTCGGGACCGTCGGGGCCGTCGTCGTCGTCGGGTGGGACGACCCGCGGGCGGCGCTCGAGCGGGAGCGCGCGCAGCTCGAGGCCCGGGTGGGCGCCGTCGCGGAGCAGGCGGCGCTCGTGACCGACCTCGAGGCCTTCGCCGCGCGGCACCGCGACGACCCCGCCGCGGTGGACTTCGCCGTGGAGCTGCTCGCGCGGTCGCACGCGGTGCGCGAGGCGTTCGCGGTGTGGGCGGCCGACCCCGAGCGGACGCGCCGCTCGGGCGCGGCCGCGCGGTTCGCGACGGTCGCGCTGCGCGAGCTGGGGACGACCAGCGGCGACCCCACGAAGCTCTCGTGGCTGTTCCCCTACGCGATCCAGGCCCGCGTCGAGGCCGGCGACGGCGGCGCGGAGGGCGAGCTGGCCCAGCGCGTCGCCTCGATGTCGCCCGCGGGCATCCTCCCCCTCTACGCCCCGATCCACCGCACGCCCTCGCGCGCGCTCGACCGGCTCGCGGCGGCGTTCGTGGCGCGGGGCGCGCTGCCCGAGTTCCGCGCGGCCGGCGCAGCCATGCGCGCCCGGCCGGGCCTGCGCGACGACGTCGCCGTGTTGCGCGAGCTCGTGGCGTCCACCTGGCGCGTCGAGCGCCCGTTCATGTGGCAGCACCTCGTGCGCGCGCTCGGCACGGTCGCCTCCCCCGACGACGTCGAGTTCCTCCGCGCGCAGCGCGCGGCCGTGACGGCGGAGGGGCGCGAGGGCGACGTGTGGCGCGCGACCTTCGACGTGGGGCTCGCGCTCGCCGGCGACGCCGGAGCCCGCGCCCGCCTCGTCTCGACGCTCGGCGCGCCCGACGCCGAGTGGGCGGCGGTGCACTGGGCGGTCGGGCTCGCGACGCGCCTCGCGCACGGCGACGCGTCGGTCGTCGACGACCTGCGCCTGCTGTGGGACCGCAGCGGGCCCACCGCCCGCCTCCAGCTCGGCGTCGGCGTGCTCCTCGCCGATCCCGCGCCCCCCGCGTCGATCCCGGGCGACGCGTGGGCCGACGCGCTCGAAGCCCAAGGCAGCTGGATGGCGCGCGTCGTCGCGCACAGCTGGCGGCTCCGCGCACGCAAGCCCGCCGCGCTGGACGTGCTGCTCGCCGACCTGCGCGAGCTGCTCGCCGTGGCCGACCTCCGCGAGGCCTCCGGCGTGGACACCGACTACGCCGCCGCCACGCTCGGCGTGCTGCGGGCCCTCGCCCGGTTCTGACCGACCGCGACCTCCGGGCATCCGCCGCGAAGGCGAGCACGGGGCCCGCGCCCCGTGGCTCGCAGCCCGAGGACGCGACCGCGGTCAGCCCGAGCGCGAGTCCCGCGCGTCGTCGCGCCACTCCTCGCGGCGGTCGCGGCGGAAGGTCTGCGTCGAGAGCTCGGCGAGCGCCTTCGCGTCGCGCGCGGCCGCGACGCGCTCGATCGTCTCCGCCGGGACGCCCAGCCCCTCCATCAGCGTCCGCGCGCGCTTCCACAGCGCGTCGCGCTTCTTGTCGGTCGTGGCGAGGTAGAGGTCGGAGACGAGGTCGGCGAGCGACTGCTCGCGGAGCTGGTCCTGGTTCTGGTAGTAGCGGCGGATGACCCGCTGCTGGTAGGGCGTGAAGTCGCGCGGCTCGGCCATGGGGACAGCGTACTACTCGCCGCGGCGCAGCACCTCGAGCGGCCGCAGCACCGCCTGCCGGGTCGCCGGCCACAACGACGCCACCACCCCGACGAGCGCTGCGCCCCCGATCCCGGCCGCGACCGTCGCCCACTCGACCGAGAAGATGGGGAGGATCTCGGCGAAGACCCGCCGCAGCCCGCCCGCGGCCAGCCGTGCGCCGCCCGCGCCGACCACGCCGCCGAGCCCGGTGAGCAGCACCGACTCGGCGACGACCAGCCGCGCGACCGCCCACGGGGCGAACCCGAGCGCGAGCACGATGCCCGACTCCCGCGAGCGCTCGGCCGCCGCCATCGCCATCGCGTTGCCCACCGAGAGCAGGACCGCGAACACGACGGCGGCGCCGATCCAGCCGAACAGCGCGGTGACGTTGCCGAGGCTCGCCAGCCGCTCGGCCCGGAACGCCGCCTCCGTCTGCGTGTGGGTGCGCGTCGGCCCCGTGGCGTAGCGCGCGTCCACGGCGCCGGCGACGTCGGCGGCCTCGTAGCCCGGGGCGACGCGCAGCATGTAGAGCGTCACGCGCGCGCCCGCGGCCGCCGCCTCGGGGGAGACGCGACGGACCTCCTCGAGGAAGTCCCACGAGAGGAAGAACACCTTCGGGTTGAAGACCGCGTCGGGCGCGACGTCGTAGATCCCGGCGACCTCGAACTCCCACGCCTTGCCGTCCGGGCGGACGTAGGTCGTGCCCTGGATCGGGACCTTGTCCCCCACCGCGAACCCGAGCTGGTCGGCGAGCCCCCGGCCGACGAGGCACCCGCGGCGGTTGGCGAGCAGGGCGGCGCGCTGGGCCTCGGGAACGACGATCTCGGGGTACTGACGGAAGAGCACGTCGAAGTCGACGGCCATGCGCGGGAAGAAGACGCGTCCGTCCTGGTAGGTGCCCCCGAACCACGTCCAGCGGTTGACCGAGGCGACCCCGGGCACCTGCGCGATCGCGTCGCGGTAGGACGCCGGCAGCTCGGCGAAGAGGCTCACCGCGCTCTGCACCGTGAGGCGGTCGCCGGAGGCGTTGTCGATGGCGGAGCGCATGGTCGTCAGGACCGAGCGCAGGAAGCAGGCGAGGAACACCGACAGCGCGGTGAAGAGCACGAGCAGCGCCGAGCGGACGGGCCGCCGCGTGGCGTTGCGCAGGACGAGCCGCGCGAGCGTCACAGCCGGCGCAGCGCGGCGGTCGGGACGAGCCGGGAGGCGCGCCACGCCGGCACGGCGCCGCCGAGCAGCCCGAGCACGACCGCGACGACGACCGACGTCGCGAGGATCGTCGGCGTCACGCGGAACGCGAAGGCGATCTCGGTGAACGTGTTCCAGTTCGTCGTGCTCGTCTGGAGCCCGTTGAACGGCAGCACGAGCACGGCCCCGAGCACGCCGCCGACGAGCCCGATGGCGGCCGCCTCCACGAGGAAGCAGAAGAAGACCGGGAAGCGCCGGTAGCCGATCGACATCAGGATGCCGACCTCGCGCGTGCGCGCGCCCACGGCGGCGAGCATCGTGTTCACCGCGCCGAGCACCGCCGCCGCCCCCATGAGCGTCGTCAGGATGCCCGCGAGGAACTGGAGCACGTTGCCGAGCGCCGTCGTCTGCGCCCGGAAGTAGGCGCGCTCGGTCTGGGCCTTCACCGGGACCTGCTTGTCGCTCTCGAGCTGCTTCTCGAGCGCGGCGACGTCGGTCCCCTCCTTGACCTTGGCCACGAGGCGCTGCCGGAAGGGCCGCTCGAGCGCGGCGCAGATGCGGTCCACGTCGCCCCAGATCTCGGAGGCGTAGGCGCCGTCGTGGACGAACACGCCCACGACCTTGAACGGCGTGACGTTGAAGGTGAGCGTCTCGCCCACCTTGCACCCGACGATGCGGGTGGTCAGCGGCCGGCCGACGACGACCTCGTCGGAGCCGGGGCGCGGCTCCTTGCCCTCGACGAGGCGCCACTTCGGCCCCTGGATCCGCATCGAGACGGGGATCTCGACGCCGCGCACCGTCACGATCGTCGTGCCCGAGCCGTCGGTGCGCGGGAGCTTGAGGCCGAGGTAGGACTCGGCCGCGGCGAGCGGGACGTTACCCTCGACGACGACCTCGGGGCGCGCCTTGAGGACGTTGGTGTCCTGCGGGTGCCGGACGATGCTCTCGCCCTCGCTCTGGGCGCCGGGCCGGAGGTAGACGACCACGTCGTCGGACCCGGTCTCGGCGAGCAGCGAGCGGAAGCCCTCGCGCAGCGCGAGCACGCCGCCGAGCACCGCGACGGTGAGCCCGATGCCCAGCGCCGAGAAGAGCGAGGGCGACCAGCGGACGACGAGGCTGCGGACGGTGTAGCGGAGCGGGACGAGGCGCATGGGCGTCAGGCCTCCTGCCGCAGCACCTCGACGGTGCGCAGGCGGGTGAGCCGGAGCGCGGGGAGCAGCCCCCCCGCGAACCCGATGAACAGCGCGATGCCGATGCCCGTGAGCAGCGTCGGCACGGCCACGAAGTAGTTGGGCATGAACTGCGCGAACTTCGCGCGGAAGAACGGCGACGCGGCCCACGCGAGCAGCGCGCCGAGCACGCCCCCGACGCCGACGACGGCCATCGACTCGAGCAGGAGCATGCTGCCCGCGAGGCGGTCGCGGAAGCCGAGCGCCTTGAGGATCCCCGCGTCCTTGCTCCGCTCGCGCCCGGCCATGCCGGCCGTGTTGAGCACGGAGAAGAAGATCGCGAAGAGGACCGCGCCGCCGATCCACGCGATGAAGGTGGGCAGGTTGCCCAGCATCGACGCGAACTGCGCCTGGAACGCGGCCTCGGTCTGGGTGCGGGTGCGCTGCGGGCCGGCCTCGAACATCGCGTCGATCGCCGCGATGACCGCCTCGGGTGCGTAGCCCTCCTTGACCCGCGTCATCCACACGCCGACGTCCTGCCCGCCGGCGTCGAAGCCCTGGGCCTTGAGCGCCTTGCGCATCTCCTTCAGGTAGTCCCAGTGGAAGAACATCGTCTTCTCGTCGATGTTGGGCTTGCTCGAGCGGTAGACGGCGCGGACGGTGAACTCCCACGCCCGGCCGCGCTCGACCGTGTAGATGTTGGACAGGATCGGCACGCGGTCGCCGACCTTCCACCCGAACTTGTCGGCCAGCTCGGCGCCGACGAGGCAGCCCTGGCGGTCGGCGAAGAGCTCCTTGCGCTGGCCCTCGTCGATGGAGAGCTCGGGGTACTGGTCGACGTGCACCCGCAGGTCCACCGCGAACTGCGCGAAGAAGTCGGCGGGGTCCTTGTAGTAGCCGCCGAACCACACCCACGGGCACGTGGACTCGACGCCGGGGACCTGCTCGATCTTGCTGCGGTACGACTCGGGCATGTAGACGTAGAGCGACGCCGCGCTCTGCACCGCGATGCGGTGGCTCGCGGCGGCCTTCGTCGCCGCGTCGAGCGTGGTGACGGCCGACACGAGGAAGACGAAGAGGAAGAGGGCGAGCACCGAGAACCCGAACGTCAGGGCCGTCCGGACCGGGTGCCGCCAGAGGTTCCTGTGGACGAGGCGGACGAGGCTCATGCGCCGTGCGTCGTCCCCTGCTCGACGAGCACGCCCTTCTCGAGGTGGAGGAGGCGCTTGGCGCACTTGGCCGCCGCGGGGTCGTGGGTGACCATCGCGACCGTCTTGCCGTGCTCGGACACGAGCCGCGTGAGGATGTCGAGCACGGCGTCGGCGCTCGCGCGGTCGAGGTCGCCGGTGGGCTCGTCGGCGAGCACCATCGTCGGGTCCGTGGCGATGGCGCGCGCGATGGCCACGCGCTGCTCCTGCCCGCCCGAGAGCTGCTTGGGGCGGTGGTCCATCCGGTCCTTGAGCCCGACGATCTCGAGCGCGTACTGCGCGTGCTCGCGGCGCTTGGCGCGCGAGAGCGGCGTGAGCAGCAGCGGCAGCTCGACGTTCTCGAGCGCGGTGAGCACGGGGATCAGGTTGAACGCCTGGAACACGAACCCCACGTGGCGCGCGCGCCACGCCGCCAGCGCGTCCGAGGAGAGCCCCGTGATCTCGGTGCCCTCGACGTCGATGGTCCCGGCGTCGGGACGGTCGAGGCCGCCGAGGAGGTTGAGGATCGTGGACTTGCCCGAGCCCGACGGCCCCATCAGCGCGAGGAAGTCCCCGCGCTCGACGTCGAGGTCGAGGCCGTCGAGCACGCGGAGGTCCTGCCCGCCGCGGCGGTAGACCCTGGTCACCCCGCGCATGCGCGCGAGGAGCGTCCCGTCGCCGGTCGCCATGGCTACTTCCTCTCCTTCGTCGCGACGGCGGCGCCGTCGGCGAGGTCCTTGCTGGGGTCGAGGACGACGCTCTCGCCGCCCTCGAGGCCGCGCTCGACGTCGACGAGGCCGGAGGCCTCCGCCCCGAGCACGACCTCGACACGGCGCACGCGCCCGCCCGCGACGACGAACACCACGGGCTTGCCGTCCCGCGACACGACCGCCCGGCGCGACACCTTCGGCCGCGTCTTCGCCGCGGGGCCCGCCGGCGCGTCCTTGCCGAGGAAGGTCACGCGGGCCCCCATCTCGGGCTTGACGATCGGCGGCCACTCCACGAACTCGATGCGCATCTCGACGGTGGCCTTCTGCCGGTCGGCGGTCGGCCACACCTGCCGCACCTTGCCGCGCCAGGCCTTGTCGGGCGCCGCGTCGAGCACGATGCGCGTGACGTCGCCGGCGGCGATGGTGCCGAGCCGCGTCTCGGACAGCTCGACCTGGACCTCGAGCGTCTTGGGGTCCACGATCGTCGCGACGCTGCCGCGCGAGTTGCCGCCCGCGCCCGTGGCGGCGACGACCTCGCCGACCTCGGCGTCCTTGTGCACGACGAGCCCGTCGAAGGGCGCGCGGACGAAGGTCTTCTCGACGAGGATGTCGGCCTGCTTGGCGGCCTCGGCGGCGCGCACGACCTCGGCCTCGGCGGTCTCGACGGCCGCGGCGCGCCGGTCGATCTCGGCCTGCCACGACGCCTCCGACGCGTGGCCGGCCTTGGCCTTCGCCTCGGCGGCGAGCAGCGCGGCCGCCGCGGTGCGCGCCGCGGCCGTGATCGCCGTCCAGCGCGCCTCGTCCACGATGCGCTGCTCGCGCAGGGGGCGGTTGCGCACGACCTCGGCGTCGGCGCGCTCGACCTCCACGCGCGCCTGCGCGACGGCCTCGTCGAGCGCCTCGATGTCCTTGCGCAGCCGGACGAGGTCGGTCGCGGCCGCGGCGTGGGCCTTCTGCGCCTCCGCGCGGCGCTTGCGCGCGACCTCGACGTCCTGCGCCGCGGCCTTGGCCTGCACGTCGTAGTCGTCGTGCTGGATGCGCGCGACGACGTCGCCCTCGTGCACGGTCGTCCCCTCCTCCACGTTGACCGCGACGAGCCGGCCGGAGAGGACGGTGGAGAGGGCGGCGCGCTTGCGCGCGATCACGTAGCCGTTGCCGGTGACCTCGCCGGGCTGCGCGACGGGCCCGCCGGGCGCGACGACGACGGCCGTCGAGACGACCGGCGGCCCGCCCCCCGTCACGTCGTCGAGGACGAGGCGGCCCGTCGCGTACGCCCACCCGAGGAAGCCCGCCAGCGCCAGCACGAGCAGCCACAGCAGCGGGCTCGCGCGACGGCGCGCCGCGGTCGGCGCGGCGCGGTCGATGCGCAGGCGGGACAGGTCGGGGACGCTCCGCTGCGTCTCGGTCGGGGCGCCGGGGGCCATCCTCGGAGTGTACGGCGTTCCCGGGGGGCTTCCTCGCCGGCACCGACTGCCGGCGCCCCCCGGGCGGGCCCCGCGGACCGTGCCGTGGAGCTCACCGCGTGGGCTACGCGCGGGCGCCGCCCTGCACCGGTCGGTGGACGACCATGCGGATCTCGTCGGGGAGCAGGGCGCGCAGCTCCTCGAGCGGGCTCCCGCGCAGCATCTTCTCGAGCCGCGTGCGGCGCGACCCGCCGACGTGCACCTCGACCACGCCGAGCGTGACCGCGTGGTCGGCGACCACCGACATCGCCGACGACGAGAGCTCGTAGACGATGCGGACGGGCAGCGCGCGGTCGTGCGCCGCGCTGCGCGCGCGCGCCAATAGCGCGGCGGCCTCCGGGTCGAGGGCGGGGTCGAGGGCTTCGACGGGCCGGTCGCCGAACACGAACGACGCCTCGCGCACGAGCACGACGACGACGCACGCGCCGAGGTCGGCGGCGCGCTCGTAGGCCCGCTCGACGACGTCGAAGTCGCCGCGCGTGGCGACGAGGAGGCGCGGCGCCTCGGGCGGGAACGGCGCGCGCTCGACCGGGTTGGCGCGCTCGCGGTAGGTCCGCGCACCGAAGCGCGCGAGGAGGCCGGTCCCGACGACGACGCCGGCGAAGACGAGCGCGTCGGGCTTCTCGACGCAGATGGTGACCCACGCGGCGCCCATGACGCCCGCGACGCCGAAGAGCGCCGCACGCTCGACGGTGCGGACCTGCGGCTTGCGCGCGCGCGCGGTGGCGAAGCAGTTGAGCGCGATCGCGCCGACGACGCCCACCGCGTAGAGCGAGGCGAGCCCCGCGAGGTCGTCCTGCACGACCAGCAGGAGCAGCGGGGCCGCGGTGGCGACGAGCAGCGCGCGCTGCGGCACGCCGAAGCGGTTGAGCCGCGCGAGGCCGCGCGGGACCTCGCCGTCGCGGGCCATCGAGAACTGCACGCCGAGCATGCCGGTGATGGCGGTGCTGGCGGCGGAGAGGAGCAGCAGCGCGAACGCGACCGAGGCGACGCGCGCGAAGCCGGGCCCGACGTAGTGCTCGGCCAGCGCGCGCAGCATGTCCTCCTGGCGCTCGGCCAGGACGTGCTCGGGCACGGGCACGGCGTTCATCGCGACGGCGAAGACGAGGTTGAGCAGCACGACCTCGACGGCGACGGGCCAGATCGTCTTGCGGCTGGTCGCACCGACGGGGTGGACCATGATGCCGGTCATGTTGGCGACGGCCTCGACGCCGGAGAGCGCGAGCACGATGTGGACGAGACGGGTCCAGTGCTCGTGGAGCGGGGCCCGGGGCGCCACCAGCGTCGCCTCGGAGAGATGCGGGGCGGCGCACGCGGCGACGACGAGGTAGCCGACGAAGGCGGCGGCGGCGATCCAGAGCGCGAGCACGCCGGCGCGGCGCGGGCCGAAGTAGTGGACGGCGCCGAGCGCGAGCAGCGCGCCGACGGCCCAGCGGGCCGGGTGCTCGACGCCGAGGTAGTGGAAGGCGTCGAGGGCGGAGATGGCGGCGGTGACGACGTAGTCGGCGAAGAGCAGCAGCCCGCCGACGACCCCGAGCACCTTGCTCTGCTCGCGCGCGGCCGCGTAGACGCCGCCGCCCTCGGGGTAGGCGCGGCAGATCGCGGTGTAGGCGCCGGCGACGACGAGGAGGAGCACCCCCATCGCGGCCACGTAGACGAGCGACGCGTGGCCGGTGGCGGCGAACGCGATCCCGAGGACGTAGAGGCGGGACGTCCCCCAGTCGCCGAACAGCATCGGCCCGGCGTGGTACCAGGCGAGCTCGCGGGGGCGCTTGCCGAACGACAGCATCGCGGACCTCGGGCGGAGGTCGGCGGGGGTGCCGCGCGACCCGACCTCGGGACGTACCGGGGGCCCGGCGGAGCCCTACGGTCGGCGGGACGCGTCGTCGTCCCGGAGCGGGGCGGCTACGGGTTCTTGCGGACGCGCGGGCTGTTGCGGCGCTGCTTGTGGGTCTGGCCCTGCTTGGTCTTACCCTGCTTGAACTTGCCGCGGAACGAGCCGCCGCGGGTGGTCTTCGTGCGCTTCTTGGACATGGAGCCTCCGGCCAAGGGGCCGAGTGTATGCGCCCTGCGCCGGGGGCGAAGGGTCCGCGGGAGCGGCCCCCGTGCGGCGCCCCCGTGCGGGGGACCGCGCCCTTCCTTGCCACCTTCCCCTTCGATCCCCTACCCTCCCTCCCCTGCCCGCGTGCCGGCATAGCTCAGCGGTTAGAGCGGCGGCTTCATAAGCCGTAGGTCCGTGGTTCAAGTCCACGTGCCGGCACCAACTTCGCCCCCCTTCCGTGGTCACGGGTCGCGCTCGACAGCGGGCCTCGACCGCGACTTGAACCACGGACCTACGGGGGTAGGCGCCGTCGCGAGTCTGCGAGCGACCTGGCGCCGTAGGGGGCGAAGCCCCCTTGGACGCGACCGTGGCGGCGCGGCGGGCTGCCCGCCGTCGCCGTGGTTCAAGTCCACGTGCCGGCACCAACTTCGCCCCCCTTCCATGGTCACGGGTCGCGCTCGACAGCGTGCGTCGACCGCGACTTGAACCACGGATCTACCTGGCGGGGTTCGGCGACCGCGCCGAACCCACGATGTCGTCGTCGGTGCCCCAACGGCGATCGGGTCCGGCGCTCTCGAGCACGTAGCCGCGCGCCGTGACGGGGGTACGCGCGTAGCGGATGGGCATACCCCACGCGTCGCGGGGCACGCGCTCGAGATGCCCGTCGCCCTCGTCGTCCACCTCGCTGACGAGCGCGTCGAGCTCGGGCGGGATCGTCCCTTGCGTCGCGCGGAATCGCTCGATCGCGTCGGCGACCCGGGACAGTTCGGCCCGGGTCGCCTGGGCGGCACCTCCCGGACGGCACGTCTCGCTGCCGTCGCGCCCGACCCACGGGAGCGCAGCGCCACCCGACACGACCGCGAGCAGCGCCCACCGACGCGCGGCGCGGGACGCCGCGGCCGTCGGCGGGCGGCGCCGCGCCTCCACGGTCGGCTCGGATCCGGACGGGCCGTCGGTCGTCGGGGTCAACGCTGCGCTCCCGCGGGGCTGCCCCTTCGACGACGTCGGGGCGCGCGTCCTCCCTCGCCCCGGGTACTCTCGGCCGCGTGGACCTCGACGCACGCCGACGGCTCGCCGCCCGGGCCGTCGTGGGGCTCACGGTGGTCGCGATCGCGGCGCTGCTCGTCCACGGCCCCGTCCCGCAGGACGAGGGCTACCACGCGTTCGCCGATCGGCGCGCGTGGCTCGGCGTGCCCAACGCGCTCGACGTCCTCTCCAACGCCCCCTTCCTCGCCGTCGGCCTCGCGGGCCTGCGCGTCGCGCGCCGCGGCGCAGCACGACGGCCACGCTGGGCCACGACCGCCGCGACGCTGTTCGCGGTCGGCGTCGCCGCGACGGCCGTCGGCTCGGCGCTCTATCACGTGGCGCCGCGCGACGCCACCCTCGTGCTCGACCGGCTGCCGATGGGGCTCGCCTTCGGCGCGTTCTTCGCGCTGCTGCTCGGCGATCGCCTCGGGCCCCGCGCCGGGCGCGCGATCCTCGGCCCCGCCGTCGTGCTGGGGCCGGCGAGCGTGCTGCTGTGGTGGGCCTCGCGGTCGTGGACGCCGGGCGGCGACCTGCGCCTCTACGGCGTCGCGCAGTTCCTCCCCGCCGTGTCGGGCGTACTTCTGCTCGCGCTCGTCCCCCCCACCGACCGCGCCGCACGCGCAGCGCTGTGGGCGGGACTGCTCGGCTACGCGGCCGCCAAGGCGCTCGAGGCGGCCGACGAGGCGCTGTGGCGCGCGTCGGGCGGCCTGCTCGCGGGCCACGCGCTCAAGCACGTCGCGGCCGCGGTCGCCGCGGGCTTCCTCGTGCGGTGGGTCGCGCTCACCGACGCGGCCGGCGACGCGGCGGCGACCGCGTGAGGCGGTCGGCCCGCGCGACGACGCGCTCCGTGCGAGAGAACGGCGAGCGCCGACGCAAGCGCGGCGGCGACGTCGGCCGGGGCGCCGGGCACGCGCGGAGGATGGCGTCCGCCCCCCCCCCGCGACCCGGCCGGCGTCAGCTGCGTGCGCGGAGGCGACGGCGGCTGCGCGACGAGGGCTTCTCGACCGAGGCCTTGCGCTCGACGGTGCCGAGCCCCGCGCGGAGCTCGCGGTACGCGTCCCAGTCGAAGCGCGCGAGGAACTCCGCGGCGGCCCCCGCGCCGCGGGCGAACAGGTCCACGCGCGCGTCGTCAGTGAGCCCGAAGTCGAGCCAGAAGTGGTCGCCCGTGTCGATCGCCGCGACGAGGTGGCGGTAGTCGGGGTTGTCGAGGATGAACTCGTCGTCGCCCTGGTGGCGCGCCGCGTTGAGCAGCGCGGCGGCGAAGTTGCCGATCGCGCCGAGCGTCCCCGACGTCACCGGGTTGGGCGCCTGCTCGGCACGGCCGAGCTTGACGCCGAAGGTCGGCGCGATCGGCACGCCGGGCTCGTGGAACACGTCGATCGGGAAGTTGGAGACGATGCCCCCGTCCACGAAGAGGACCTCGTCGGGGACCACCCCCGCCCACCCCGCCCGCGCGGTCCACGCGGGATCTTGGGGCCTCCCGCGCGCCGGCGGACGGGCGCGCACCGGCGCGAACGCGAACGGGATCGACATCGACGCACGGACGAAGCGCGAGAGCGGCACGTGCTCGGCGTCGGGCCAGTAGAGCTCCGCCATCTCCGGGAGGATCGCCCGCGTCTCGGTGGTGATGTCGGCGGCGACGAGCCGCAGGCAAGGGAGCGTCTGCGTCGGGAGCAGCGTGGCGCCCGTGCGACGGTGGTGGATCCGCGGCAGCCGGGCGAGGCGCGCGCCGAGCGAGCGCGTGTCGGTCACGCCGAAGCCGGCCAGCACGCCGTCGAGCCACGCCGCGACCCGGTCGCCGGGATGGAGCCCGAGGTCCTTCTTAAGGTTGTCCACCACCTGGAGCGCCTCGAGGCCGACCGCGGCGAGGCCGATCAGCCCCTTGCGGTGACGGCCGGCGAGCAGCGACTCGGTCAGGTCCTGCGCGTCGCCGTCCCCGTCGAAGAACGACCGGATCGGGGCCGCGGCCACCGCGCCGACGATCCGCTCCGAGCGCGGGTCCGCCGGGTCGGCCGCGGCGGCCAGCAGCGTGGCGTTGATCGCGCCCGCCGACGTGCCCCCGATGCCGAGGAAGCGCAGGCCCACCTGCTCGAGGACGTAGGTGTAGCCCAGCAGCGCGATGCCGAGCACGCCCCCGCCCTCCATGACGAGGTCCACGTACTGGTGCCCCGCGTCGTCGACGGTGTCGGAGTAGGCACGGGTCGCGACCCCGCCTGCGTCGCAACGGGCGGCGGCGCGCGCCTGCGCGACGTGCCCGACGACGTCGGGGTGCGCGAAGAACCTGTCGGGACCGGTCGTCATCGCCCTTCCCTCCTCGACCGCGAGGAGGATACGGGCGCGGGACCGACCGCGCAACCGCGCCGCGCCTGACGGCCTCACTCGGCGCGCAGCGCGGGCGCGAGCGAGGCGTGCGCGGCCCGCCGGCCGGGCAACAGCGCGGCGAGCACCGCGACGACGAGGGCGATCCCGGCGCAGACCAGCGGCACGCCGGGCACGACCGCGAACGGGAGGCGCACGCCGCGCACCGGCTCGACGGCCGCGTGCAGCACGACGCTCGCGCCGATCCCCGCCGGCACGCCGGCGCCGACGGCGAGCACCGCCATCCCCACCGCCTGCGCGAGCACCGTCCGGGCCACCTGGCCGCGCGTCATGCCGACCGCGCGGAGCACCGCGATCTCGCGCGCGCGGTCGAGCACGTTCGTCGTCAGCGTGTTGACGACGCCGAGCGAGCTGACGACGAAGACCACGGCGAGCACCGTCCACAGCAGCCCCACCACCGCGTCGGTGCGCTCGTCGACGACGTGGTGCAGGTCGGCGTTCGACTGGAGCAGCAGGCCCTCGCGCGCGGCCAGCGTCGAGAGCGCGGCGCCCAGCGCCTCGCGACGGCCCGGCTTCGCGCGCACCATCACCGCGTCGGGGCCCCGCGCCCCGAAGGCGCGCGCCGACGTCTCCCACGCGACGTAGAGCGCGTGCCCGCCCGCGACGTACTCGGTCGTCGTGGCGACGACCCGCAGCGGCACCACGCCCTCGCGCGCGGCGAGGTGCACGGTGGCGCCGGGACGCAGCCCGAGGTCGTGCGCGAGCGCGGAGCCGAGCACGGCGTCGCCGGGCCCGATCGCCGCGGGCGGCGCGTCGCCGAGCACGTCCTGGAAGGCGAGGTCGAGCCCGCGGTCGCCCTCGAAGGTGTGCGCGATCGCGATCACCGGCACGCCGTCGAGCGTGGCCGCGTCGAAGCGGATGCGGTGCGCGACGAGCACGTCGGGGAGCGCGGCGACCTCCGCGTGCACGCCCTCGCGCAGCGGCGCCGTCGCCATCGTGCCCGACTCCGGCATCGTCGCGCGGACGAACCAGTCCTCGGTCAGCGCGGTGCGCGCCCACCGCGCGACGTCGCGCACGCCGAGCAGCAGTTCGTTGCCGATCCCGACGCCCGACATGACCGCGACGAAGAGGACGGTGGTCGAGAGCGTCGCGTGCAGCGGGCGCCGGTCGAGGTCGCGCACGCCGAGGCGCTCGGCGGCGGGGAGCCGCGGCTCGAGGAGCCGCGCGAGCCCGCGGCGCATCGGCCGCAGCACGAAGGGGAAGGCGAGCGCCGCGCCGAGGATGCCGGCACCGGTCGCGGCCGCGACCAGCGCCGGGCCGGGCGAGCGCACCGGCGTCGCGACCGCCACCCACGCCGCGGCGAGGAGGAGCGCGGCGCCCACGAGCGCGGGCACGCGGTGCGAGGGCTCGACGGCGGCTTCGGTGGCGCCGAGCAGGTCGCGCAGCGGGTCCCGCGCGGCGGCGCGGCGCGCCGGCGAGACCGCCGCGAGCACGGTCACGACGGGCCCGACCCCGAGGCCGAGCGCGACCGCGACGAGGTCGGTCGAGGGCGTGGGGAGCTCGACGCCCATCATCCCGCCGATCCCGGTCGCGACCCCGCGCGCGGCCGCGAGGCCGAGCGCGACGCCGAGCGCCGCGCCGACGATCCCGACGAGCGCGGCCTCGACGAGGAGGGCGGCGACGAGCTGGCGCCGCGTCGCACCGACGCTGCGCATCGTCGCGAACGAGCGCCGCCGCTCGGCGAGGTTCATGCCCACCGCGTTCCAGATCACGAACACCGCGGCGACGAGCGCCATGAGGCTCACGGCGGCGAGCGCGGCGTCGGAGGAGCGCAGCGACGCGTCGGCGACGGCGCCCCGCTCCGCGGGACGCTGCACGCGCTGGCCCGGGCCGACGGCGCGCCCGAGCGCCGCGGCGACGGCGTCCACGTCGTGGCCCGGCGCGACCACGACGTGCACCGCGCTGATCCTCGCTCCGAGCCCGAGGAGCCGCTGCGCGGTCGCGAGCGGCGCCACGGCGAGCCCGCCGGGGAAGCGCGCGAGCCCGCGTGCCCCCAGCAGGCCCGCGACGCGCAGCGTCGCCGGCCCCGTCGGCGTCGCCAGCCGCACCTCGCTCCCGACGCCGACGCCGCGGGGCGCGGCGAGCGCCTGCGGCAGCCACAGCGCGGGGTCGGCGGTCCACGGCCCGCCGGCGACGACGTCGAGCTCGGCCGCGACCGCGTCGGCGGCGGGGTCCACGCCGAGCAGCGCGATCCCGGCGCGCGGGCCGGGCTCGACGAGGGCCACGCCGCCGAGCGCCACGGCCGTCGCCGCCTCGACGCCCTCGACGGCGGCCGCCGTGGCCGCCGTCGCCGGCTCGAGGGGCCCGCCTCCCTGCGCGACCACCTCGAGCGCCGCGCGCCCGCCGAGCGCGCCGTACATCGCGCGGTACGCCCCGCTCGCGGCGCGCGTGGCCACGACCACCGCCGTCAAGGCGGCGACGCCGAGCACGACGCCGAGCAGCGCGAGCGCGGCGCGTGCCGGCCGCCGCGCGACCTCGCGCCCCGCGTAGGCGAGCAGCGCCCTCACGCGGGCCCCGCGGGCACGCGCCCGGCGCCGCGCCGCTCCTCGACGACGCGGCCGTCGGCGAGCCGCACCACGCGGTCGGCCACGGAGGCCTCGTCGGCGTCGTGCGTGACGAGCACGAGCGTGCGCCCCTCCTCCCCCGCCAGCCCGCGCAGGAGCGAGAGCACCTGCGCGCGGTTGCGGCTGTCGAGGTTGCCGGTCGGCTCGTCGGCGAGCACGAGGGGCGGGCGCGCGACGAGCGCGCGCGCCACGGCGACGCGCTGCTGCTCGCCGCCCGACAGCTCCGAGGGGAGGTGCGGGGCGCGGGCGCGCAGCCCGACGCGGTCGAGCGCGGCGGCCGCGCGCGCCTCGGCCTCGGCCTGCGGCACGCCGTCGAGCGCGAGCGGGAGCGCGACGTTCTCGAGCGCGGTCAGCACCGGGACGAGGTGGAACGCCTGGAACACGATGCCGATGCGCCGACGGCGCACCGCGGTGAGCGCGTCGTCGTCGAGCGCGGCGAGGTCGGTGCCGTCCACGACGACCTGCCCCTGCGTCGGGCGGGCGAGGCCGGCGAGCAGGTGGAGCAGCGTGCTCTTGCCCGACCCCGACGCGCCCATGACCGCGACGAGCTCGCCGCGCGCCACGTCGAGGTCCACGCCGCGCAGGGCCTCGACGCGGGTCTCGCCGCTCCCGAACACCATGCGCACGCCGCGCACCGAGACGAGGGGGGGCTCCGACGGCGCCACACGAGCCTCCGCGGGGGACGGCTCCGAGAGCGTACCGCCGCGGCCCCGCGCCCCACCGCCCCGGCCCGAGCGCGGGTCCCGGACCTCAGCGTGCGCGGGCGCCCGTCCCCGCGAGCGACCGCCGTCCAAGGGTCAGGACACGCGCTCCTTGAACTCCATGGTCTCGGAGTCGATGGCGACCTTGTCCCCGACCGCCGTCATCACGCTCACGCGGACCTTGACGCCGTTGTCGAGCGTCGCGTCCTTGAGGCCGCTCGACGGGTGGCCCTTGATCGGCGGCTCGGTCTCGGTCACGGTCGCGACGACGACCGGCGGCAGCGTGATCGCGACGAGCTCGTCGTCCACGACGAGGCCGCGGTAGTGGTCGCACTTCCACACGAGCACGTCCTCGAGGCCCGCGGCCTTGAAGCGGCGCTCGTCGCCGTCCTTCGTGTAGAAGACCTCCTCGTTGCCGTCGCGGTAGCTGTGCTCGAGCTCGAGCGAGTCCACGTCGAGCACCGCGAAGCGGTCGTCGGGCTGGGCCGTGAGCTCGCTCGTGCGGCCCGTCAGGATCTCCTTGAACTTCATCTGGATCCGGCTGCGCCGGTCGCTCTTCCAGATGTTCCAGGAGGTGACGCGGCACATGCGGCCGTCGACCTTGAGCAGCATGCCCTTGCGGGCGTCGATCGCAGCGACCTCTGCCATGGGACTCGCTCCACGCGAACGGGGACAGGACCGGGGGTGAAGGGGCGACTGTACCCGCCGCGCGCCGAATCGCCGCGCAACGGACGCGCCCCGCGTCACGCCCGGGCCGAGGACGCCGCCCCGACCTCGTCGGCTCGTGAACTCGGCGGGCGGACCCCGCCCCCCTATCCTGCGCGCGTGGCCTCGCCCGCCCCCCGCCCCGACGCCCCCGCCCCGGCGGCGCGCCCCTCGCGCACCGTCGTCGCGGGCGACGGCGTCGCGTGGCTGCGCGCGGCGGGGCGCCTCCCGCCCGACCACGCGGTCGTGACCTCGCTGCCCGACGCCGCCGAGCTGCCGGGGCTGCGGCACGACGCCTGGCGTGCGTGGTTCTCCGACGCGGCCGCGCTCGTCTGCGCGACGGTCGCCGACGACGCGGTCGCCGTGTTCTTCCAGAGCGACGTCCTGCGCGACGGCCGCTGGGTGGACAAGGGCGCGCTCGTCTCGTCGGCGGCGGAGCGCGCGGGCGCGGCGTGCGTGTTCCACAAGGTCGTCTGCCGCGTGCCCGCGGGCACGCCGTCCGCGGGCCGGCCGGGCTGGGCCCACCTGCTCGCGTTCTCGCGCGGCCTGCGCGCGCGCCCGGCGCTCGCGACCCCCGACGTGCTGCCCGCGCTCGGCGCGATGTCGTGGCCCCGCGCGATGGGCGTCGCGGCCTGCGAGGCCGTCGTCGCGTTCCTGCGCGCGCAGACGCGCTGTCGCGTCGTCGTGGACCCGTTCTGCGGGCCGGGGACGATGCTCGCGGTCGCGAACGCCCACGGGCTCGACGCCGTCGGGGTCGAGTGCGTGCGACGCCGCGCCGCGGCGGCACGACGCCTCGTCTACGAGGTCGGCGCGGGGTTCGCGTCGTGACGGCGGGCGCGCCCGCCGCCCCGCGCGCGACGTGCGACCGCTGCCTGCGGCCGGCGTCGGTGTGCGTGTGCGCGCTGCTGCCGCGGCTCGCCCCGCGCACGCGGGTGCTCGTGCTGCAGCACCCGCGCGAGCGACGCGTCGCGGTCGGGACCGCGCGGATGGCCGCACGCTGCCTCGAGGGCGCGGCGGTCGTGACCGGCACGCACCTCGACGCGCACCCCGTCGTCGCCGCGGCGATCTCCGACCCCGCGCGCCCTGCGGTCCTGCTCTGGCCCGGGCCCGACGCGCGCGACCTCGCCGCCGACCCGCCCGCGGGGCCCGTCACCCTCGTGGTCGTGGACGGGACGTGGTTCACCGCGAAGAAGCTCGTGCGCCTCAACCCCGCGGTCGCGGCGCTGCCGCGCTACGGGCTCTCGCCCGCGCGCCCGAGCGAGTACCGCATCCGCCGCGAGCCGCGCGCCGAGTGCCTCTCGACGATCGAGGCGCTCGCGCACGCGCTCGGCGTGCTCGAGGGCGACGCGGAGGCGTACCGCGCGATGATGCGGCCGTTCCGCGCGATGGTGGACGTGCAGGTGGACTTCAAGGCGCGGGTGGGCCGCCCGCGCGACCGGTCGCGCCTCGAGCGCCGGCGCCACCGCCCGTGGGCGCCGCCCGCGCCGCTCGCCGACCCCGCGCGCGTCGTGCTCGTGGCCTGCGAGAGCAACGCGTGGCCGGTGGACGCCAAGCAGACGTGGCCCGACGAGGTCGTGCAGTGGCTCGCCGTGCGCGGCGACGGCGGCGCGCGCCTCGAGACGATCGTGCGGCCGTCGCACCCGATCTCCCCCACCGTGGAGGGACACACCGGGCTCGCGGCGGAGACGCTCGAGCGCGGCGCGCCGCGCGAGGCCCTCGCGGCGTCCTTCGCCGCGTTCCTGCGCCCGGGCGACGTGGTCGTCGGCTGGGGCCCGTACGCGCGGGGGCGCATGGCGGCCGAGGGTTTCGGCCCGCCCGACCTCGCGACGTTCGACCTGCGCACGGTAGTCGCCGGGTGGCTGCGCGCGTCGCCGGGGCCGATGGAGGCACTCGTCGGCCGCCTCGGGCTCGACGCCCCGCCGCTGGGCCTCGGCCGCGGCGGGCGTCGGCTCGGGCACGTCTTCGCGCTCTACCGCGCGGTGCTGGGCCCGCGGCCCGTCCCGTGACCGACGCGCCGCGCGGGCCGCCACGTCACCGCACGTCGGACGGGCTCAGCCGGCCGCGGCGCGGCGGTGCCACCACGCCCCGTCGTCGTCGGCGCCGTCCCGCGCGGTCGCGCGCACGCCGTGCGAAGCGAGGATCGAGAGCACCGCGCGGCACGCCGGTTCGAGCGCGGCGTCCACGCGCGACGTCAGCCCGACGCCGTCGCCGGTGTCGTGCGCGACCGCGCCGACGAGGTAGGCCTCGCGCGGCGCCTCGCCGTGCAGCGTCGCCGCCGCGAGCGCGTCGCGCAGGTCGGCCTCGTGCGCGGTCACGCGCGGCTCGCCGGGCGGGGCCGCGGGCATCTCGTGCCAGCGCCACGTCGTGAGCGCCCCCGCGGGACCGCCGCCCTCGACCGCGTCCACGGCGACGACCACGTCCACCCCGACGAGCCGCGAGACGAGGTCGAGCCCCGGCGTGCCGACGTCCTCGACGGCGACGTCGTCGGGGAAGGCCCAGCGCGAGAGCAGGCGGCGCGCGACGGTGGGCCCGAAGCCGTCGTCGCGGCGCAGCACGTTGCCCATGCCGAGGACGGCGAGCCTCACAGGACCTTCACCGTCGCGACCGGCTTGCCGCTCGCGTCGAAGGTGTGGCAGGCGCACGCCATGCACGGGTCGAAGGAGTGCACCGTGCGCAGCACCTCGAGCGGCCGCTCGGCGTCCGCCACGGGGTTCGCGAGCAGCGCGGCCTCGTACGGCCCGACGGCGCCCTTCTCGTCGCGGGGGCTCGCGTTCCACGTGGTCGGCACGACCGCCTGGTAGTTCTTGATCCGCCCGGCCTCGACGACGGCCCAGTGCGAGAGCGTGCCGCGCGGCGCCTCGTGCAGCCCGAGGCCGCTGACCTCGCCCTTGGGGAAGGTGGGCGGGACGAAGGTCGTGGCGTCGCCCTTGAGCACGTTGTCCGCGAGCAGCTGCCAGTGCTTGAGCGCGAGCTCGGCGAGCATCGCGCAGCGGACGGCGCGCGCGAGGTGGCGGCCCATCGTGGACATCAGGTCCGACGGCCCGACCTTGCGGCCCGCGAGGCCCGAGACCACCTCGAGCGCCTTGTCCACCCACTTCTTCGTGAGCGGGTCGCCCGACGCGTAGCCGACGAGGACCTGCGCGAGCGGGCCCACCTCCATCGGGCGGCCGTCGTAGCGCGGGGCCTTCACCCACGAGTACTTGCCGCCCTCCTCCCAGTCGGTGAGCGCGGGGACCGTCTCGCCGTCGAAGGGGTGGAGGGCGCCCTTGCCGCGGTACCACGCGTGCGTGACGTCCTCGGTGACGGCCTTGCGCAGGGGCGCGTCCTTCCAGTCCTTCATGCGGCGCACGGTCGCGAGGTCGCCGTCGAAGAGCGTGCCGCCGGGCAGGTCGAACGAGGTGGCGGGCCCGTCCACGGGGAGGTCCGGGACCGCGAGGTAGCTGCGGTGCCCGGCGCCGTGCCCGAACCAGTCGGCGTAGAACGCGGCGATCGCGCACGCGTCCACGAAGTAGACCTGGTGCACGAAGGGCACGACCTCCTCGAGCAGGTCCTTCATCGCCCAGAGGCGGTCCACGTTGAGCGTGGCGAGGCTGTCGAGGTTGACGGCGTTCATCACGCCGCCGACGGCGACGTTCTGGATGTGGGGCGACTTGCCCCCGAGCATCGCGACGACCTGGTTCGCCTTGCGCTGCACGTCGATGGCCTGCAGGTAGTGCGAGACGGCGAGGAGGTTCACCTCGGGCGACAGGCGCATCGCGGGGTGGCCCCAGTAGCCGTGCGCGAACGGGCCGAGCTGGCCGCTCTCGACGAGCGCCTTGACCTTGTCGCGCACGCCCGCGAGCGCGACGCGGCCGTTGTGCGGCCACGGCGAGACGGACTCCGCGAGCGCGGCGGTCTTGGCCGGGTCCGCGGCGGGCACCGTGGTGACGTCCACCCAGTCGAGCGCCGACAGGTGGTAGAAGTGGACGATGTGGTCGTGCAGCCCGTGTGCGAGCAGCACGAGGTTGCGGATGTACTGCGCGTTCGGCGGGATCTCGAGCGCCAGCGCGTCCTCGACGGCGCGCACCGACGCGATCGCGTGCACCGTGGTGCACACGCCGCAGAACCGCTGCGCGAACAGCCACGCCTCGCGCGGGTCGCGGCCGAGCAGGATCTTCTCGATCCCGCGCCACATCGTGCACGAGGCCCACGCCTTGCTGACCGCGCCCGCGTCCACCTCGACGTCGATGCGCAGGTGCCCCTCGATGCGGGTGATGGGGTCAATCGTGACGCGCGTGGCCATCGGCGGGCCTCCCGTCGGCGAAGCTCCCCGCGGGGGCCGCGCCGAACATGCGGTACCAGGTCTCGAGCGGCGCGGGCAGGATCGCGAAGCGCTTGACCGCGACGCTGTAGAGCAGGATCACGAGCGCCACGAGGCCGAACATCACGAGCACCTCGGGGACGGCCGGGAAGTACGTCGCGTGCTCGGCCGGCATGAACGCGAGCGTGGTCGGCGTGAAGCGGTAGAGCAGCCCGCCGATCGCGGTGAGCACCGCCATCGTGAAGACGACCCGCGGGACCTGCCGGAAGCGCTCGGTCCGCAGCACGATCGCGGGGACGAGGATCGCCAGGGTCTCGACGAGGAACATCACGCTGTAGCGGTCGCCGGAGAAGCCGCGCGAGAGCACGCCGCGCCCGGCGAGGTCGGCCACGCGCGCGGTCAGCCAGAACAGCGTCAGGCTCGACATCACGCGGGCGAGGTCGGCGAGCACCTTCATGTCGAGCGGCCGCCGCCAGACGAGGCACGACGCCATCAGGATCGCGATCACGGCCGCGAAGCCGCAGATCCACGCCTGCACGAGGTAGAGGAGCGGGAGCATCTCGCTCTGCCAGAGCGGGTGCACCTTGTTCCCGCTGAGCAGCATGAGCGCCCCGAGCGAGGACTGGTGCATCATCGGGACGATGTAGGCCGCCGCGACGACGTAGGGGTACGTGCGGCGGATGCGCGGGTGCCAGCGGTCGATCCACCGCCGCACGCCCGGCGACCCCTTCCACCAGAGCCGCTCGACGACCGTCGGGCCGTTCTCGTAGAGCAGGAAGACGAAGCAGTACGTCGGCATCGCGATCAGCACCTCCCACAGCGGCGACTGGGTGTTCCAGTGCCAGGGGAGGACGGCGTTCCACGCGTTCCAGGGCCGGCCGACGTCGGTGACGATCCCGAGGATGCCCGTGCCGTAGAAGAGCAGGCTCGTCAGCAGCGCCGTGCGCATCACGGCGTGGAAGTGCTTGTAGCCGAACACCCACGCGGCGATGCCCACCCCCATCGCGCCCGAGCCGAGCGCGGTGAGCGCCATCGTGTTGAAGGTCTTCCAGACGCCCCAGGCGTACTGGTCGGTCATGGCCGAGAAGGGCCCGAGCGCGCCGCCGAAGAGGCGGAGCACGCCGAGCCCGGTGCCGACGAGCACGAAGAAGAGCAGCGCGAGCGACGTGCGCGTGAGCAGCGGCACGTCGTGCACCGGCACGCCGCGCTGCCAGCGGAACACGACCCCCTCGTGGGAGGGCGCGGGGACCGGGGCGACGTCGGGGGTGCTCACAGCTGCTCCTTGAGCCCCTGCTCGAGCTCGAGCCGCCGGGCCTCCTCGTCGTGCTCCTTCCAGTGGCGCCTGACGAAGCGCAGCATGAGCACGTAGGCGGCGGCGGGCAGCACCATGAACTTCGCGACGAGGCCGTGGACGTGGGCCGCGACCTTGGGCACGGGCGTCTCGCCGACGAGCGGCAGCCCGAGCGTCTCGAACGGGACGTGCGACAGGTAGAGCACCTGCGTGCCGCCCGCGTCGCGCTCGCCGTAGACGCGGTCCTCGTGGTACGTGTGCGGCGCGGCGCGGATGCGCTCCTTCGCCTCGGCGAGCAGGTCCTCGCGGCGGCCGAACACCACGGCCTCCGTCGGGCACACGCGCGTGCAGCCCGGCTGGCCGCCCTCGGCGAGGAGGTGGAAGCACAGCTCGCACTTGACGATCTTCGGGTTGAAGCGGTCCCACTCGAACTTCGGCACGTTGAACGGGCAGACCACCTCGCAGTAGCGGCACCCGATGCAGCGGCTTCCGTCCCAAGAGACGATGCCCTTCTCGCCCTTGGTCAGCGCGTGGAAGGGGCAGCCGGTCGCGCAGGCCGGGTCGAGACAGTGCATGCACTGGCGCTTGACGAACGAGGTCTTGCCGGTGGCCTCGTCCTTCCCGAGCTTGATCACGTTCTTCGTGCGCGCGCTGAGGTCCTCGGGCATCTGCCAGAGCCCGCCCGAGCGGCCCGTCTCGGGCTCGAGCCCGTTCACCTTGGCGCACTCGGTCACGCACGCCTTGCACCCGACGCAGCGCGTCGTGTCGTAGAGCATCCCCACCGCGTCGGGCCGCGGCGTCGGGAGGTCGGCGGCGAGCGCCGGGGCCGCGACGGCCGCGCCCACGGCGGCCGCGCCGGCCGCGACCGTGGCCGCGCACGCCCCGCCCGCGAGCCCCGTCAGGAACGCGCGGCGGTCGAGGGCGGTCACGTCACACCCCCTTGCCGCCGAGCGGCGGGCCGCCGTCGCCGTCGCGGGGCGGCGGATCGTCCTTGCGGCCGGGCACGCTCTCGTCGCCCGCGACCTTGCTGAAGCGCTTGGACGCGACGTAGGTGCCGCCCACGACGGCCCCCACCGCGAGGCCGACGAGGCCCGTGGCGAGCGGGTCCACGGTGCCGGTCGGCGCGACGACGGGCGGGTACGTGTCGGGCGGGGTGGGCCTCACCACCGGCGCGCGGTCGAACATCGGGACCTTGAACGCGACGTCGCGCTCGGTGCAGCCGACGCACGGCGCCCCGATCCCGATCGGCCACGCGTCGGGCACCTCGTTGAAGTGGCGCGTCGAGCAGCCGGCGTGCGTGACCGGGCCCTTGCAGCCGAGCTGGTAGAGGCACCAGCCGTGGCGGTGGCCGTCGTCGCCGAACTGGCGCGCGAAGCGCCCGGCGTCGAAGTGCGCGCGCCGCGGGCAGTGCTCGTGGATCGTGCGGTCGTAGGCGAACAGCGGCCGCCGCTCACGGTCGAGCGCGGGGAGCGTGCCGGCCGTGGCGAATTGCAGCACGACGCCGAGGAACGTGTACGGGTTGGGCGGGCAGCCCGGGATGTTGACGATCGGCTTGTCCTTGACGATCGAGTCGACGCCCACCGCGCCGGTCGGGTTCGGCGGCGCGGACGGGAGCCCGCCCCACGACGCGCACGAGCCGATCGCGATCACCGCCGCGGCCTTCGCCGCGACGTCCTGCAGCACCTCGAGCGCGGGTCGGCCCGCCAGCCGCATGTAGTGGCCGCGCTCCTTCGTCGGGATCGAGCCCTCGACGACGAGGACGAAGCGGCCGGCCTCGTTGGTCATCGCGTCGTGCAGCGCCGCCTCCGCCTGCTTGCCCGACGCCGCCATCACCGTCTCGTGGTAGTCGAGCGAGACGAGGTGGAGGATCAGCTCGGCGAGGTCCGGCTTCGACGTGCGCAGCAGCGTCTCGCTGCAGCCCGTGCAGTCCTGGAAGTGCAGCCAGACGACGGAGGGCCGCCGCGCCTTCTCGATCTCGCCGGCGATCGCGTCGAGCGCGAGGTGGCGCGTCAGCGCCAGCGCCGCGGGCGCGGCGACCGCGAGCCTCCCGACGAAGCCCAGGAACTCGCGGCGGTCCACGCCGCAGCGGCGGAGCCGCTCCCCGATCGTGTCGTTCGCCGGCCTCGCCATGGGATGCCTCCCTGCGAAGAGGAACGTCGTCAGGGAGAGTGTAGTCCCGCGCGCACCGCGCGAAATGCGCGAAATGCGCGAAATGCGCGAAACGCGCAAATTCGACGCGATTCAGGCGCGCTCACCCCGGTGCGGCGGCGAGGCGGGACCGTCGTCCCCGTGGGCGCGCTCGAGCTCGATGCGGACGAGGTGGAGGTCTTCACCGCCGGCCAGGACGGCGGGCGCATCGCAGGCGTTGCAGCGCAACGGACCCGTTGCATCGACGTCGCGCCCGCACAGCGCGCACGCCCACCGCGCCGGCACGCGCTCGAGCGCGAGCGACGCGCCGTCCACGATCCCGCCCTCGCGCACGCCCTCCCACGCCGTCGCGAGCAGCCCCGCGTCCACGCCGGCCGCGTCGCCGACCCGCACGGCCACGGCGAGCACGCGCACGGCGCGCTCGGCGCGCGCGCGCTCCTCGACCATCCGCCGCAACGATGCCGCGATCGACCACTCGTGCACGTCCGCAGCGTACTCCCGCCCCGCACCGACGCACCCGGAACCGGACGGCGACCTCGCCCGCGGCGCGCACGCGAGACCGGGGCGTGCGCGCGCGCCTCGATCGTCGCGCCCCGGGCGCGCAGGGCCGAGACCGGGACGGTCCTGTTCGCCGCGAACCGGCCGCGCGGGCGCCACCGCCGCCCCGGGCCCCGCGCCCGCGCGCGCCGTACGGCTATCCTCGCGGTGCCACCTGCGCGGAGGGGCCGACCATGTGCGACGCGTGCGGCTGCGGCGACCGGAAGGTGGTCCCCGTCGAGGTGCACGCCCACCTCCTCGCCGACAACGACCGCGTCGCCGCGCACAACCGCGCGCACTTCGCGGCGGCCGGAGTGCTCTGCGTGAACCTCATGGGCTCGCCGGGGTCGGGCAAGACGGCGCTGCTCGAGGCGTCGGCGCGCGCCCTGCGCGGCCGCCTGCGGCTCGCGGCGGTGAGCGGCGACCTCGCCACCGACCACGACGGCGAGCGGCTGCGCGCCGCGGGGATCCCGGGGCGCTCGATCACGACCGGGTCCGCGTGCCACCTCGACGCGTCGATGGTGCACGGCGCGCTGCACGACGTCGCGTGGCGCGACGCGGACGTGTTCGTCGTCGAGAACGTCGGCAACCTCGTGTGCCCGGCGGTCTACGACCTCGGCCAGGCGGTCAACGTCGTGGCGCTCGCGGTCACCGAGGGCGAGGACAAGCCGCTCAAGTACCCGGTGATGTTCCGCAAGGCCGATCTCGTCGTGTGGACGAAGGTGGACCTCCTCCCCCACCTGCCGCAGGTGGACCCGCGGCGCCTGCAGGACGCGCTCGCGCGCACGATGCCGGTCCCGCGGCTCCTGCGCGCGTCGGCGACGACGGGCGAGGGCGTGGACGCGTTCGTGGACTGGCTCGTCGAGCGCCGCGCGCTCCTCGCGGCCCGAGCGCTCGACGCGGCGCCCGGCGCGCGTCGGGGCGCGGACGCCCGCGCCCGCTGACGGGGCGCGCCGTCGTCGCGGCGCGTCGCCGGTCCCGCGCCCTCAGCCCGGATTTCCCACGAAAGACGAGGCGCGTCGTGGACCGACCGAGCGGCGTCCCGCGGTCGGGGCCGATGCAGGGCCGTCGGGCGCGGGGTTTCACCGACGACCGCGTGTTCTTGGGACACGCCGAGGAGGTGAAACCCCGCCGGCACGGCGCTCGATCGCG
>JADZCA010000060.1 GCA_020851795.1 Planctomycetota bacterium
TTCCGCGGTCGCCTGAAGGGCGCTCCGCGGCGGGTACGACCGGCGAGTTCCTCGTACGGCGCCCCCCGGCGGGCCCGAGAGGACGGCGCGCCCGCGGGCCGCGACGGACGGCGACGCGGGATCGGACGTCGGACGTCCCGCGCTTCGAGCCCCACGGACGGCGATCCCGCGCGGCTGTTCCGCGGGTGCCTGAAAGGCGTTCCGTGGCGGGGGCGACCGGCGAGTGCCTCGTACGGCGCCCCCCGGCGGGCCCGCGAGGACGGCGCGCCCGCGGGCCGCGACGGACGGCGACGCGGGATCGGACGTCGGACGTCCCGCGCTTCGAGCCCCACGGACAGCGATCCCGCGCGGCTGTTCCGCGGGTGCCTGAAAGGCGTTCCGCGGCGCGGCCGCCCGACCCTGCAGCCCCCCTCGGCCGCCGCGCGCCTCCGTCGCGCCCGCGGGCCGCGACGGACGGCGACGCGGGATCGGACGTCGGACGTCCCGCGCTTCGAGCCCCACGGACCGCGATCCCGCTCGGGGTGCGCGATCGGGTCACGTGCGCCCGTCTGCCACCCTTTCGTTCGACTCCGGCTCCTCGCCTTCGCGGGCGCGTCGGGCGCGTCCGCGGGCGTCCCGCGCTTCGAGCCCCACGAGCCGAGATCCCGGCGCGGCGTGCCCGGTCGGGTTCCGTGCGCCCGGTCCCTCCGCCCTTTCGTTCGACTCCGGCTCCGGCGCTTCGCATCAGCGGGCGCGTCGGGTGCGACCGCGGGCGGCGCGGCGCGGCCGCCCGACCCTGCAGCCCCCCTCGGCCGCCGCGCGCCTCCGTCGCGCCCGCGAGGAGAATGGGCCCATGCGCATCACGACCGAGACCCTGCGGCGCCGGGTGGACCAGGCGCTGTCGCGCGAGCCGGCCGACGTCGTCGTCCGCGGCGGACGCATCCTCGACGTCACCTCGGGAGAGCTCGTCGAGGGCGACGTCGCCATCTGCGGCGACACCATCGTCGGCACGCTCGAACGCTACGAAGGACGCACCGTCGTGGACGCCCGCGGCAAGGTCGTCGCGCCCGGCTTCGTCGACACCCACGTGCACGTCGAGAGCACCATGGTCACGCCCGTCGAGTTCGACCGGTGCGTGCTCCCCCACGGCACCACCACCGCGATCTGCGACCCGCACGAGATCAGCAACGTGCTCGGCCTCGAGGGCCTGCGCTACTTCCTCGACGCCGCCGGCGGGCTCACGATGGACCTGCGCGTGCAGCTGTCGTCGTGCGTGCCCGCCACCGACCTCGAGACCAGCGGCGCCTCCCTCTCCGCCGCCGACCTGCTGCCGCTGCGCAGCCACCCGCAGGTGATCGGCCTCGCCGAGCTCATGAACTTCCCGGGCGTGCTCCACCACGACCCGGGCGTGCTCGAGAAGCTCGCCGCCTTCTCCGACGGGCACGTGGACGGCCACTGCCCGCTCCTGCGCGGCAAGGAGCTCAACGCCTACGTCGCCTGCGGGATCCGCAACTGCCACGAGAGCACCCGCCTCGACGAGGCGCGCGAGAAGCTGCGCAAGGGGCTGCAGGTGCTGCTGCGCGACGGGAGCGTCAGCAAGGACGTCCGACGCCTCGCCCCGCTGCTCACCGACGTCACCTCGCCGTTCCTCGCCTTCTGCACCGACGACCGCAACCCGCTCGACATCGCCGAGGAAGGCCACGTGGACCACCTCGTCCGCGAGGCCATCGCCACCGGCGTGCCCGTCGGCGCGGCGTACCGCGCCGCGACCTGGTCGGCCGCGCGCGGCTTCGGCCTGCGCGACCGCGGCCTCGTCGCCCCGGGCCAGCTCGCCGACCTCGTGCTGCTCGACGACCTCGAGGACGTGCGCGTCGGCGCGGTGCTGCGCCGCGGGCGCGTCGTCACCGAGGAGACGCTCGCCGCGACGAAGCCGGGGCCCGACGTGGGCCGCCGCTCGGTGCGGCTCGCGCCGGTGACCGCGGACGTGTTCCGCACGCCGGCCCCGCACGGGAGCGGCCCCGTGATCGGCGTCGTGGCCGGGAGCATCGTCACGGAGGCGCTCTCCCTCGAGCTCCCCCACCGCGACGGGCGGCGCGAGGCCGACCCCGCGCGCGGCGTGCACAAGGTGGCCGTGCTCGCGCGCCACGGGAAGAACCGCAACGTCGGGCGTGGCTTCGTGCGCGGCTTCGGCTTCCGCACGGGCGCGCTCGCGAGCAGCGTCGGCCACGACAGCCACAACGTGATCGTCGTCGGCGCGAGCGACGTCGACATGGCCGTCGCCGTCAACCGCCTCCTCGAGCTCGAGGGCGGCTTCGTCGCCGTGGTCGGCGGCAAGCCCGTCGCCGAGCTCCCGCTCCCGCTCGCGGGACTGCTCTCCGACCGCCCCTTCGGCGAGGTGCGCGACCGGCTCCGCACGCTGCGCGCGGCCGTCCGCGCGATGGGCTGCCCGCTGGCCGAGCCGTTCCTCCAGCTCGCCTTCCTCCCCCTGCCCGTCATCCCGCACCTCAAGATCACCGACCGCGGGCTCGTGGACGTGGACCGGTTCGCGCTCGTCGGCTGACGCGCGCCCGACCGGCGGGACGGTCGCTCCCCGCGCCCCCGCCCGGCCGGCGCGACGTAGGATCGCCGCATGGCTCGCACGCGCCCCGCTCCCGCCCCCTCGTCGCCGTCCGTCGCGGTGGACGACGACCTCCTCGCGTTCCTCGACGCCAGCCCGACGCCGTACCACGCGGTCGAGCAGGTCCGCGCACGCCTCGTCGCCGCCGGCTTCTCGCCGCTCGACGAGCGTGCCCCGTGGTCGCTGCAGCCCGGCGGGCGCCACGTCGTGGTGCGCAACGGGTCGTCGGTCGCCGCGCTGCGCGTGGGGACGAAGCCGCCCGCGGAGGCCGGGTTCCGGCTCGTCGGCGCGCACACCGACTCCCCGAACCTGCGCCTCAAGCCGCGCCCGGGGCTCGCCTCGGTCGGGCACCTGCTCCTCGACGTCGAGGTGTACGGGAGCCCGATCCTCGCGACGTGGACCGACCGCGACCTCTCGGTCGCCGGGCGCGTCACGGTCGAGCGGCGCGGGCGCCTCGAGACGCGCCTCGTCGACCTCGTGCGGCCCGTCGCCCGCATCAGCAACGTCGCCATCCACCTCAACCGCGGCGTCAACGAGGACGGGCTCAAGCTCGACAAGCACCGCCACCTCGGCCCGACGCTCGGTCTGCTCGGCTCCGGCGAGGACGCGACGACGGCCGTCCTCGAGGCGGTGGGCCGCGCGGCCGACGCCGACGCCGCGGCCGTGCGCGGCTTCGACCTCGCGCTCTACGACACCGCCAAGGCGGCCTACGTCGGGCGCGCGGGCGAGCTGGTCGCGTCGGCGCGGCTCGACAACCTCGCCTCGTGCCACGCCGCGCTGACGGCGATCGTCGCGGCCCCGACGGCGGAGAGCACCGCCGTCGCGCTCCTCTTCGACCACGAGGAGGTCGGCAGCGAGACGGCGGAAGGCGCGGCGGGCGCGTGGACCGCCGACCTGCTCGGGCGCGTCGCCGACGCGTTCCCCGCGCCCGGCGGCCTGCCGCGCGCGGTCGCGCTCTCGCTGCTCGTGTCGGCCGACATGGCCCACGCGGTCCACCCCAACGCGCCCGAGAAGCACGACGGCGTGCACGCACCGCGCCTCAACGGCGGGCCCGTGGTCAAGACCAACGCGTCGCGCCGCTACGGCACCGACGGCGAGACGGGCGCGTTCTTCCGCAGCGTGTGTCGGGCCGAGGGCGTCGCGTGGCAGGAGTTCGTCACGCGCGCCGACCTCGCGTGCGGGAGCACGATCGGCCCCCTCGTGGCCGCGGGCGTCGGGGTGCGCACCGTGGACGTCGGCAACCCGATGCTCTCGATGCACTCGGTGCGCGAGGTGTGCGGCCGCGCCGACGCCGCGGCGATGACCGCGGTGCTGCGCCGCGTCTTCGCCGCGTCCGACCCGCTGCCGTGGGCGCGCCCGTGAGCGCCGACGAGGTCGCCGCCGCCCGCGAGCGCCTCGAGCAGACGATCGAGGTGTTCCGCCGGGCGGCCGCGCGCGCCATCGACGTCGCGGCGGACCGGCGGTCCTACCCGATGGTCGTGACCGAGACGCGCCACCAGGCGACGTTCGCGCTCGCCGCCGTGGGCGCGGCGCTCAAGGCGGCGCTCAAGGCCGGTCGCCCCGACGATCCGGCCTCCGAAGGTCCCCCTTCGGGTCGCGGCGGCCCCGGGACCCGCCCCCCGGGGTAGCATCCGAGTTCCTCGCGCCTCCCTCTCCCCGTTCGCCGTTCCGCCGGTCGGCGGTCGCCGGACCCGACCCTGTTGCGTCCAACGGAGACCCGCATGGGACACGCTCGTTCGCTCCCGGTCCTCGCCGCGCTCGTGCTCGGCACCGTCGCACCCGCGCTCGCGGGCGACGCCCCGAACGCCACGCGCGGCCTCTTCCCCGGCGAGAAGGCGCCGTCGTTCTCGGCGACCGACCTCGACGGCAAGCCCTTCGCGCTCGAGTCCGCCCGCACGATCCCCGCCGACGCGGCGCTCGCCGCCGTCGCGGAGGCCGCCAAGGCCTTCGGGGCCAAGGACGCCGTCAAGCCCGACACGGCCCTCGACGCCCTCGACGGCCTCAAGGCGGACGGCAAGCTCGCCCCCGAGAAGGTCGCGGCGTTCGTGGACGCGGCCGGCAAGCCGTGGGGCGTCCTCGCCACGCCCGCGTCGGTGGCGTCGTTCAAGACCGTGGGCGACGTGTCGAAGTGGATCGAGGGCTCGGCCGAGGCCCCGATCGTGTTCGTCGCGTGGTCGTCGAAGTGCCCGACCTCGAAGATGTACGAGGAGCGGCTCACCGACGCGATCGCGAGCACGGGCAGCCGCCTCTACGCGGTCGCGGTCAACGCCAACGACCCGGTGGACGACATCAAGGCCTACGTGTCGGCGAAGGAGCTGCCCTACCGCATCCTCGTGGACCCCGAGCAGAAGGTGAACGACGTGTTCGGCGGCAAGAAGACGCCGCACGTCTTCGTGCTCGACACCAAGAACATCCTGCGCTACAGCGGGACCATCGACAGCGACGCGGCGATGACCGAGCCGGAGGAGAAGCGCGTCGCGTGGCTCAAGGACGCGCTGATGGCCATCAAGGACGGCCGTCTCCCCGCGGTGCAGATGACCACGCCCGTGGGTTGAAGCGTCAAGCGCAAGAAGTCCTAGTTCAGGACTCCGAGAGGGCCCGCGGCGGACGCCGCGGGCCCTCTTGCTTTGGTGGTCGGCCCCGACGCGGCGGGGATGGCGCGGCGCGCCGGGCCGGCGGGATCAGCGGGCGCGCGCGAACCACGCGACGCGGTCGCGGTCGCTGCCGGGCCGTGCGGGCGCGAGCGTCCCGCGCCGCGTCAGCGCCGCCGCCGCGCCGCCGAGGTCGGCGAGGTCCGAGACGCGCACGAGCACCGCCACGGGCCCCGGCCGGGCCAATGCGTCGGTCAGCGCCTCGACGCTGCGCACCCGCTCGTACGCGCCCGGCAGCCACGCCACGAGGGTGTCGAACGCCTCGCCGCCGCCGCGGGCGAAGCCGACGAGGCGCACCGAGCCGTCGCCGGCGAGCTCGCTCGCGCGGGCCGACGCGCGGTAGTCCTCCTCGGCGAGCCCCCGTGCCGCGTCGCACGCCCCCGAGAGGCCCAGGGCCGCGGCGACGACGAACGCCGCGAGGGGCAGGCTGCGCCACGCCACGAGCGCGCTCAGCAGCCCGACGGCGACGACCGCCGGCCACGAGACCCCGACCGGGAACGGCTGCCCGCGCAGCGGCCACCACCGGGACCCGGCGTAGGCCAGCCCCACGACGAGCATCGCGACCGGCAGGGCCCGCGCGGCGCGCGGCACCGCCGCCCCGACGCGACCGAGCCCGTGCGCGACGGCCAGCGCGGCGGGGGCGAGCAACGGCAGCACGTAGTGCTCCTGCTTGGCCGGCGTCGCCGTGAGCACGACGAACACCACGCCCGCGGCGACCGCCGGCACGAGGAGCGTCGGCCCGTCGTCGCGCGCGAGCCCCCGACGGCGCAGCACCCCGAGGTGCGCCGCCGCGAGCAGCGCCAGGGGCGACCACGGCAGGCACGCCTTCGCCCACGCCCCGAGGTGGTAGACGAGCGACGTCGGGAAGGGCTTCGTGTGCGCCCCCTCCGACCCCGAGGCCTGCGTCGCCATCTCGGTGAACACCGCGGCCACGGACCCGTGGCGGGCCGCGACCGCGCCGAGCCAGAGCAGGGCCGGGAGCACCGCCCCGCCCAGCAGCACCGGCCAGAACACCCGACCCCGCAGCGGCCCGCGCGTGTCCGCCCGGGCGCGCAACACGAGCGCCGTGCCCGGCACGAACGCGAGCGCGAACGGTCCCTTGGTCAGGACGGCGGCCCCGCACGCGAGCGCGGCGACGCCGACGTCGCGCGGCCGGCCCGTCGGCGCGAGGGCGCGCGCGAGCGCCGCGAAGGAGAGCCCCGTCCACGCGGCGAAGGGGACGTCGTGCTCGGGGCTCGCGCCCCACGTCACCGCGGCGCGCGACGCGCACAGCAGGAGCGACCCGAGCAGCCCCTCGTTGTGGCGCCCGACCGCGCGGCCGAGCAGGAGCGGCCCGGCGGCGAAGAGCAGGCCGACGAGCCACGTCCCGAGCCCGGCGAGCGCGACGTCGGTCCGGCCGGCGACCGACATGACCGCGGCCTGCACCCACGACTGCAGCGGCGGCTTCTTCAGCCGCGCCTCGCCCTGGTAGCGCGGCAGCACCCAGTCGCCCGACTCCACCATCGTCCGCGCGACCGCCCACGCGCGCGCCTCGGAGGCCCGCGTGAGCGGGCGATCCACCGCGCCCGGCAGCGTGGCGAGGCCCCACGCCAGCGCGACGAGCAGCCACGCGACGACGGCCCGGGACGCGCGCAGCGGCGCAGGAGGCGTGGCGAGCGGCGGCGTCCCGTTCACGTGAGCATCGCGGCGACGCACGCGGTCATGAAGCAGGCGAAGCTGCCGGCGACCATCGCCGGCAGCCCGTTGCGCGCGAGCGTGTCGCGCTGCTCCGGGACCATCGCGCCGATGCCCCCGACCTGGATCGCGATGCTGGCGAAGTTGCTGAACCCGCAGAGCGCGTAGGTCGCGACGACCATCGAGCGCTCGGACAGGTCGGTCACGGGCGCGAGGCGCGAGTAGGCGACGTACTCGTTGAGCACGGTCTTCATGCCGACGAACTCGCCCACGCGGCCCGCCTCGGACCACGGCGCGCCCATGAGCCACGCCATCGGCGCGAACACCCAGCCCAGCACGCGCTCGAACGAGAGCGAGGGCGCGCCGAACCACCCGCCCACGCCCGCGAGCATCGCGTTGGCGAGCGCGATGAGGGCGATGAACGCGATGAGCATCGCGCCGACGTTGGCGGCGAGGACGAGCCCGTCGCGCGTCCCGATCACCGCGGCGTCGAGCACGTTGCGCGCCGGGCGCTCGAGGACGAGGTGCGTGCGGCCCCGGGTCGCCGGCTCCTCGGTCTCGGGGCACATGATCTTGGCGCACGCGAGCGCGGCCGGGGCCGACATCACGCTCGCGGCGATCAGGTGCCCCGCGATCTTGCTCGCGAACACCGGGTTGCCCCGGAACATCGCGACGTAGCCTGCCATGACGCCCCCGGCCACGGTCGCGAACCCGCCGGTCATCACGCAGAACACCTCGCTGCGCGTCATCTTCGGCAGGAACGGCTTGATGACGAACGGGGCCTCCGTCTGGCCGACGAAGATGTTGGCGGCGGCGCTGAACGCCTCGGCGCCCGAGACCCGCATCACGTTGCGCAGCAGCCCGCCGATGCCGCGGACCACGACCTCGAGCACGCGCAGGTGGTAGAGCACGCTCATCAGCGCCGAGAAGAACAGGATCGACGGCAGCACCTGGAAGGCGAACACGAAGCCCATGCCGAGCGGCGAACCGTCGGCCGCGCGGCCCAGCGCGTCGCCCATCAGCGCGGGGCCGAAGACGAAGCGCGCGCCCTCGTGGGTGAAGCCGAGCAGCGCGGTGACGCCTTCGCCCGCGCGCTCGAAGAGCCAGCGCCCGCCCGAGGTCTTCAGCGCGAGCCAGCCGAACACGACCTGGAGCAGGATGCCGAGCGCCGGGATGCGCCAGTCCACGGCCCGGCGGTCGGAGGAGAGGAGCCAGCACAGCCCGACGAGCACGCCGAGGCCGAGGATCGGGATCAGGACGTCCATCGCGCGCGCCTCCGGCCGCGCGGATTCTGCCAAGGCGGGTCTGCGCTGGGAATCCCCGGGCTCAGTGGGAGATCCGGGCTCAGTCCTGCGCCGCCTTCTCGACCTTGTCGAGGTCGAACGCGCCCACGAACGTGGACTCGAGGTCCTCGCGGGTGACGCCGTCGCCCTCGAGCCGCAGCAGCGCGTTCGGGACCGAGAGCAGCAGCTGCAGCGTGCCGTGCTTGGCCTCGGCGTCGTGCTCGAGCACGCCGCGACGCCCCTTGACCGTGACCGCCTTGAGCTGCGGCGGCAGGAACGCGGGGTTGGCGAGCAGGGCCTGCAGCGGCGCGAACCACATCCCGCCCCCGACGATCAGCTCGGCGGTGACGCGCGCCTCGCCCCGCTCGTAGCCCCGGCGCACGATCGTCGCGCCGACGACGGCGGCCATGGCCGCGGCGTCCTGCGCCTCCGGCTCGCCCGCCGTCCACCCCTCGGGGGCCGCGGGCAGCACCCGCTTGAGCGTGTCCGCGCGCAGGCGCGACACCTCGGCCAGCACCGTCTGCAGGTCGGCGAGCGCGCGCCCGTAGTGCTTCTCGGCGACGGCGGTCTGGATCCCCGCCAGCGTCGCCTTGAGGTCGACGTCCTCGGCGAACAGCGTGGCCGCGGTGCCGACCGCGAAGGCGACGACGGAGGCGAGCAGGACTCGGGGCGCGCGCATGGGGACCCTCCAGGAGCCCCCACGCTACCCCCGACCCGGCCTCGCCCCTTCCTCGGCGCCTACACTCCTCCGATGCGCGCGTCCGCGCACCTCGGCGCCGTCGTCCTCGCGCTCGCCGCCACGGCGTGCGCCACCGTCGTCCCGGCCGCGCCCCGCGCCGGCGCGGCGCGCACCGTCCCCACGGAGGTGGCCGCCGCGTACCGTGACGAGCGCCCCGTGCCGACGGCGGCCCGGTGCCTCCACGCGCGCCGACCCGACGTCGAGACGTGGGACGTCCTCCTCCCGCCGCGCACACGGCCCGACGCCCCCGCCGACGAACGCGCACCGATCGTCCTGCGCTGGTGGAGGCCCGTGCGCGCCGAGGGGCGACGCCCGGCCGTCGTCCTGTCCCCCATCCTCGGCAACGACGGCACGCTCGTCGCCGACTTCGCGCAGGACTTCGCGCGCCGAGGCTGGCACGCCCTGCTCGTGCTGCGCCCCGACCTCGACGTGGACCCCGCCCGTCCGCTCGTGCAGGTCGAGGAACGGACCAAGGCGGCCGTCGTCCGCCAGGTGCAGGCCCTCGACTGGCTGCTCGAGCAGCCCGACGTGGACCCGTCGCGCGTGGCGTCCTTCGGCATCAGCGCGGGCGGCATCCAGACGGCGATGGTGGCCGGCGTGGACCCGCGCTACCGCGCGCACGTGATCGCGCTCGCCGGCGGGCCGCTCGCCGACGTGCTCGTCGACTCCTCCGAGGGGAAGATCCGCGCGCTCGTGGCCCGCGGGCTGGCGGCGGAGCACACCGACCGCGAGGGACTGCGCGCGCGGCTGCGAGGCGTGCTGCGCACCGATCCCGTCGCGCTCGCCCGCCACGTGGACCCCGACGCGGTGCTGCTCGTCCTCGCCACCCGCGACCGCTCGGTCCCGACCGAGCTCGGCCTGCGGCTCCGCGAGGCGCTGGGCGACCCCGAGACCGTGTTCGTGCCCACGGGTCACTACGGCGCCTTCTTCGCGCTGCCGCGCATCCGATCCCTCGTGCTCGAGTTCCTGCGCCGCCGGCTCGAGCCGTCGCCCCCGGGGGGCGCCTGAGCCCGGATTTCCCACGAGCCGACGAGGTCGGGGCCGCGCCGGGCCGTCGGGCGCAAGGAGACGCGCGTCGCGCGAGCGAACGCCGTGCCGGCGGGGTTTCACCTCCTCGGCGTGTCCCAA
>JADZCA010000061.1 GCA_020851795.1 Planctomycetota bacterium
CAGCGGTACGCCACGCGACGACCGGATGGACGCGCGAGCTCGCTGCGGCCCTGCGGGAGCCCGGCTTGCTGGCGGCGTTGGTGCGCAGAGCGCGCCATCGCCGCATCCGCGCTCGCCGGGGGGACGCGCGACGGTCGAAGCGCAGCGCGTGCAGCGGTGCGCCACGCGACGACCGAAAAGACGCGCGGGCTCGCTGCGGCCCTGCGGGAACGCCGGGCTTGCTGGCGGCGTTCGCGCGCAGAGCGCGCCAACGCCGCATCCGCGCTCGCCGGGGGGACGCGCGAAGGTCGAAGCGCAGCGCGTGCAGCGGTGCGCCACGCGACGACCGAAACGCCGCGCGGGCTCGCTGCGGCCCTGCGGGAGCCCGGCTTGCTGGCGGCGTTGGCGCGCAGAGCGCGCCATCGCCGCATCCGCGCTCGCCGGGGGGAGGCGAACGGGGCGCGAACGGGACCGGGGCGGCGTCCGGGGCGGCGGGCGGGGTGGATACCGTCGGACGAGACCGCGCGAGCGGACGCCGGGTTGCAACCGGCGGAAGCCAAGACCATGACCCCCGCCAGCGACTCCCCCATCCTCCCCGCCCCGCACCGCATCGCGGGCTGCGGCACCGTGCGGGTCGCGGGGACCGGCCACCTCCGCATCGAGCTCGACGCCGGCGCCACCGTCACCGCACGCCTCGCCAGCGGCACGCCCTACACGTTCGCCGGACGCGCCGCCGTCCGCGTGCCGTCGTCGAACGAACGCATCTGGGCCGCCGCCGAAGGCGTCCTCGAGCTCGACGGGACCGTCGAGCACCTCGAGATCCGCGGCGCCACGCGCGTCTTCCTCGTCGGCGCCTTCACCGGGTCCACCGACGGCCGCGGGAGCCTCGCCGGCAGCGACGGTGCTGCCTGGCCGTGGGCGTCCGCCCACCGCGGCTTCCGCGTGGACGGACGCGTCCTCACGGTCGGCGAGTCCTTCCGCCGCGGCGCCGCCTGAGCGACCGGGCCGGTCGCGCGAAGGACGCGCGGCGCCCGCGCACGGCAGCGGTAGCATCCCCCTCCCCGCGCGGCCTCGCCGCGCCGGAGGCCCGCGATGGACCCCGCTCCCGCCGCTCCGCCCGACGCCGGCCGCACCCTCGCCGAGATCGCCGCCGCCTGGTGGGACCACGTGCTCGACGAGTCGCCGTCGATGTGCACCTCGCTCGGCATCGACCGCGGCCTCGACCGCCTCGACCAGGACGACGAAGCCGGCCGCGCGCGGCGTGCCGCGTTCCGCGAGCAGACCCGCCGCCGCCTCGAGGCCGTCGCGCCCGACGCGCTCGGCACCGAGGAACGCCTCACGCGCACGGTGATGCACCGCCTCCTCACCGAAGCCGACGAGGAGGATCGCCACCGCTTCTTCGAGTGGTCGCTCAACCCGCTGTTCGGCCCGCACCTCTCGCTGCAGGAGCTCGCCGAGCGCCACCCGATGCGCACGCCCGCCGACGCCGACGCGTTCGTCGCGCGCTGCCGCGCGGTGCCCGCGGCCCTCGGCGCGTGGACGACCGACCTCGCCGCGGGCCTCGCGTCGGGCCGCGTCGCGCCCAAGGTCGCGTGGACGCGGGTCGTCGGCCAGGTGCGCGCGTTCCTCGCCCAGCCCGTCGAGGCCACGCCCTTCGCCCGCGCCGCGGCGAGGCTGCCCGCGACGTGGAGCGACACCGACCGCTCGCGCGCCGCGACCGCGATCGCCGACGCCGCGGGCTCCCACGTGCGCCCGGCCTACGAGCGCGTGCTCGCCTTCCTCGAGGGCCCCTACGCGGGGAAGGCTCGCGCCGCGGTCGGCGTCGCGTCGATCCCGGGCGGCGAGACCGCGTACCGCTTCGCCGTGCGCCGCCACACCACGACGACGCTCACGCCCGAGCGGATCCACGAGATCGGCGTCGAGGAGCTCGAGAAGAACCGCGCGGAGATGCTCGAGATCGCCCGCGCCGAGGGCTTCACCGGCACGCTGCGCGAGTTCTTCGACGCGATCGCCAAGGACCCGCGCTTCCGCCTGCGCACGCGCGAGGAGCTGCTCGACCGCTACCGCGCCATCTGCCGCCGCATGGACGCGCGCCTCCCCGAGGCGTTCCGCCACCTCCCGCGTCGTCCCTACGAGGTGCGCGCGCTCGAGGCGTGGCGCGAGCAGGACGCGCCCGCCGGCTACTACTACCCGCCCGCGCTCGACGGCTCGCGGCCGGGGACGTTCTACGCGAACACGCGCGACCCCGAGTCGTGGCCGACGTACGACATGGAGGCGCTCGCGTTCCACGAGGCGGTGCCGGGCCACCACCTCCAGATCGCGCTCGCCCTCGAGCTCGAGCAGCTCCCCGACGTGCGCCGCCACGCCGGCTTCACGGCCTACGTCGAGGGCTGGGCGCACTACACCGAGCGCCTCGCCGACGAGATGGGCCTCTACTCGACGCCGTTCGACCGCGTCGGCATGCTCGCCGCGCAGGCGTGGCGCGCGGCGCGCCTCGTCGTGGACACCGGCATGCACGCGCTCGGGTGGGACCGCGCCCAGGCGATCGCGCTGATGCGCGACATCCGCAGCGGCCCCGAGAGCGACGTCGCCAACGAGGTGGACCGCTACATCATCTGGCCCGGCCAGGCCCTCGCCTACAAGGTCGGCAGCCGCACGATCACCGACCTGCGCGAGCGCGCCCGGCGTCGCCTCGGGGCCCGCTTCTCGCTGGCGGGCTTCCACGACGTCGTGCTCCGCCACGGTCCGCTGCCGCTCTCGCTGCTCGAGGACCTCGTCCGCCTGTGGGAGGGGGACGAGACCGCGGGCTGACCCGCAGCGCGGGGGCCCGCCCCCCCCA
>JADZCA010000062.1 GCA_020851795.1 Planctomycetota bacterium
GGACCCCTGCCCGCCTCGGTGAGTGGACCGCGCTGCGGCAACAGGCCGACGAACGCGCCGCGCGGCCGCCCGAGCGGGTGGAAACGTACGCGGCTCGGTACCGCGGAACCGCCTCACGGCTTCGGTCGCCGGAAGTGGAACACGCCGGTGTTGTCGCAGAGGCAGAGCTCCCACCCGAGCTTGCCCAAGTCGTTGAGCTGCTGGGTCGTCGGCCGTCCATCCCACCGGACGATCGAGGGATCGCCGTCGTCTACGCCGAGACCTCTCGCCCCGATGACGACGCGGCCGCGCAGGTACTCCCACTGCTGCGGCGTCGGCGCGGCCGTCGACGGGCGCAGCGTGACGAACGCGACGGCGAGAGCAAGGAACACCAGCGAAGGAACGGCGCGCATCGGGAGTCCTCCAAGGTTCAAGGTAGGTCGATCGCCCATCGGACGGCAATGGCCGGTGCGACGACGTGTCCCCGCGTGACGGGGCGGCGAGCGGCGCACCGGACGATCCGCGGGTGCTCCGTCAGCGCCCCACCGCGGATCACGAGCGGTACGGAGCCGCGTACCCTTCCACCAAGGGACCCCAGCGCGCCTCGGCGAGTGGACCGCGCCGCGGCAACAGGCGGACGAACGCGCCGCGCGGGCGCCCGAGTTGGTGGAAACGTACGCGGTACCCCCGACTTGGGAGGTAGCGTCCTGCGGTCCGTCAGTTCACAGTTGGAGGGTCCGCATGCTCTCCCTGGCAAGGCGGGTGCGCGCATGACGCCTGAACCGAAGCCGGGCGAGGCTGTCCTCCTGCGGAGCGTCTTCCGACGTCGAGTGCGATTCACGATTCCGCACCGGTTCGTCGGAGCGGACTCGGGGCGTCTCGTGCTGTACCGCCAGCCGGGCAGCGAGGGGCGAACCGTCCGCCGCGATGCGAACGGCCGCTACCTCGACCGATGGGTCCGCGGAGACGAACCTACGCCGTTCATGTGGGCGCGGACACACATGCTACTCCTCGTGAACCCGGCCGAGGCGCACTCGCTGGAGCTGTTCTGGGACGAGTCTTGGACGTTCCTTGGCTGGTACGTCAACCTCCAGTCGGTGCTCCGGCGTTCGCCGCTCGGCTGGGACATGACGGACTGGGCGCTCGACATCTGGGTGGAGCCGGATGGCACCTGGCAGTGGAAAGATGAGGAGGACTTCGCAGCGGCGCAGTGTCTCGGCGTCCTCGACGCGACGGAAGCGGCGGCGGTACGAGCGGAGGGCGAACGCGTGATCGCTGCGCACCCATGGCCGACGGGTTGGGAGGCGTGGCGACCGCCCGCCGACTGGGGTCCTCTCGCGTTGCCGACGGGGTGGAACACACTCTGACCGCGTCGGGTGCGGGCCGTGCGGTCCCGAGCCGCGTCCCTTTCCGCCCGGTGGATTCCTGCCCGCCTCGGTGAGTCGACCGCGCCGCGGCAACAGGCGGACGAACGCGCCGCGCGACCGTCCGAGTTGGTGGAAACGTACGCGGCTCGGTACCCGCGCGTCACACCCGCGCGCGCTTGCGTCGCGATCCCACGAGGATCGCCGTCACGCCGAGGACGACGAGGGCCGCCCCGCCAAAGATCAACTCCGCCATCGGAAAGAACCCGAGCCCGAGGAGCGACAGGAAGAGACCGATCAGCACCGCCTGGGCGCCGGCGAGTTGCAGGATCCCGCCTCGATTGCGGGCGGGTCGCTCGGCGTCGGTCATGCGCTCAATGGTAGCGCGACGCTCGCGGCGGGGGTGTGGGCGGTACCGAGACGCGTACCTTTCCACCAAGTCGAGTACTGCGCGCCGCGGCGACGGGCAGACGAACGCGCCGCACGGCCGCCCGAGCGGGCGGAATCGTACGCGGTTCGGTGCCGCGGTAGCCCGGCGTGCCTTCACTCGCGCTCGTCGAGGTCCAAGACGACATCCGTCGTGCCGGCTTCGACCTCCTTGGACACGTCGATGATCTCGCCGGCGTGGGTCCCCGCATGGACCCGATACGTGCCTGGAGGCAGACCGCGCACGCGGAAAGACCCATCGCTCTGGACTCGGGTTCGTGCGACGCTGAGGCCGGACGCAGGCCCGCGCTGGCCTCGCAGATAGACGTCTACCCGGAAGTGCGCGAGGCTGCCTCGCCACTCCTTCTTGCACGCAAGGAGGGACTGCGACGCTCGGACCTTGCCGGCGATGTCCCTGACCTCGTGGCGCTCGATGCGCTGCTCGGCGTCCCCGGGCTTCAGGCCCGTGGCGCGGACATGTCGCTGATCGAGCTCTGCTTCGGCCCACAGCTCGAACGTGCGGTCGGCAGGCAGCGCGACGAACCGAGCCCAACCGTCCTCGCGGAGGGGCGTCCAGCGCCAGTCGCTCGTACCGTCGGGCTCCTCCCACGTCACGCGCGCCCCCCGCACCTGCTCGCCGGGCACGTAGCCGACGATGCGCACGAGCAGCTGCGGGCCGGGATCGAGCACGATCTCGAGGTCGCGCACACCCGCCCGGGTCTCGACCTCCTTCGTCGCCTGCGTCGAGGCGACGCCGGTCGGCGCGAGCCGTTGCGCCGCCCAGAAGTCGCCCGTCGTCACGAGGACCTTCGCCGGTCCTCGGGGGACGTTCTCGATCTGGAATCGCCCGTGCACGTCCGTGCGCCAGGCGGGAGGACTGCTGTGGGGGTTGCGGTGGCCCTCCACCTCGACCCACACGGCCGGCATGGGGCAGCCCTGCGGGTCGCGGACGACGCCTGCGATCGGCAGCGTCGCGGGGCCCGTCTCGTCGCCGGCGCGAGCGATTCCCAAGCCCGCCGCAACCGCGAGCGCCGCGAGCAACGGAGCGCGGAGGAACGAGGTCACGACGAGGCTCCTCGGCGATGAGTGTAGCCACCCGCTCGCGACGCGTGACCGGGCGTTGCCGCGGGCCAACCCGTGGACGGGTCCCGACGCCGTTCCGTGTCCCACGCGGCCCGGCGAACGGCGCCCCCGGGGGGCCTCGGTATCCTCTCCGGCCCGGAGGCCCCGCATGCGGACCTGGTTCGCCCTCGCGCTCGCCCTTGTCGCGGCCACCCCCGCGTTCGCGCAGGACGCGGGACCCGCGTCGGGGCCTCCGGGCGCCGCCCCGGCCGCCCCCGCGCCGGTGCCGCCGGAGGCCGTGGCCGACCGCGTCGTCGCGGCCTTCGAGGCGAAGGACGAGGCGCGCCTGCGCTCGCTCGCGTCCGCCGACGCGCCCGACCCGTGGCTCGTCGCCGACGAGCTGGTGCGCCGCGGCGCCCTCGACGCGGCGGCGGCCTTCGCGGGGGCCGCGCCGCGGCCCGACGTCGAAGGGCTCGCGGCTTACGTCGCCGGCCGTCGCGGCCGCGCGGAGGATCCCGCGCGGCGGCGGGCGGTCGTCGAGGGCAACGCCGCCCTCGCCGCGGGGCGCGCGCAGGACGCGCTCGCGGCCACCGAGGCCGCGCCTTCGGGCGCCGCCGACGACGTGCTGGCGGTGCGCCGCCTCGGCCTGCGCGGGGCCGCGATGGCCACGCTCGGGCGCGGCGCCGACGCGACGGCGTCGTTCGCCGAGGCGGCGGAGGCGGCCGAGCGGCTGGGGTGGCTCGCTCGCGCGGCGGTGCTGCTCGAGCAGGCCGCGCGCGTCGCGCTCGGCGAGGGCCGTGCGGCCGACGCGGCGCCTCGGCTCGAGCGGCTCGTGGCCGTGGCGCGGCGGCGTCGCGACGCGAGGGGCGAGGCCTCCGCGCTGTCGGGCCTCGCCTTCGCGGCGACGCGCACGGGCGACGTCAAGGCCGCCGTCGCCGCGCTCGAGCGCGCCGTGGACGCGTGGCAGGCGGCGGGGGACGCCCGCGAGTCGCTCGCCGCCCGCCTCGAGCTGGGCGAACGACTCGTGGACGCCGGCGAGGCCGCGCGCGCCGTGACCACGCTCGAGGGCGCGGTCGCGGCGGCGCAGGCGGTCGGCGTGCGCGAGGCGCTCGGCCAGGCGCTGCTCGGGCTCGCCCACGCCCGCTCCGCCGCGGGCGACCTCCCGGGCGCCGTCGCCGGATGGGAACGCGCGTTGACGGAGTTCGAGGCCGTCGGCGACGTCGCGGGACAGGCCGCGGCGGCGATCAACCTCGGCGCCGCCTTCGCCGACGGGCCGCTGCGCGACGACGAGCGCGCCGCCCGTCACTTGGAGCAGGGGATCGCCGCGGCCGTGACGGCGGGGGACCCCGAAGGCGAGCGCATCGCTTCCCGCCAGCTCGGCCGTCTGCGCGCGTCGCTGGGCGAGCGGGAGGCGGCGAGGGCGGCGTTCGCGCGCGAGATCGAGCTCTCCGAGCGGGTCGGCGAGGCGGCGCTGGCCGCGTCGCTGATCGACGCGGGGACGCGCCTCGCGCGCCCGCCCTCGTTCGACGGCGCGACCGCCACGGCGTGGCTCGAGCGCGGGCGCACGCTCGCCGAACGCCTCGGCCAGCGGCGGTGGGTGGTCAACGCGACGGTGGGGCTCGCCGACGTCGCGCGGGAGTCGGGCCGGCTCGGCGACGCGGAGGCTGCGTTCCGCCGCGCCGCCCAGCTCGCCGAGGAGGCGGGCGAGGTCGGCGCCCGCGGGGGCGCGCTCGTCGGGCTCGCCGACCTCGCGGTGCGGCGCGGCGAGCTCGACGCGGCGCTCACGCTCGTGCGGGAGGCGCTCGCGGCGGCCGAGAAGGCCGGGGCGCCCACGGTCGCGGCCGGCGCGCACGAGCAGGCGGCGCGCGCGCACGAGGCCCGTCGGGCCTACCCGGAGGCCGTGTCCGCCTTCCAGCGCGCGATCGAGGCGGCCGAGCCGCTCGGGGACACGAGGCGCACCTCGGACCTGCTGCGCGGCCTGGGCAACGTGCTGCTCACGCACGCCGACTTCGCCCGCGCGCTCGCGGCGTTCCAGCGCGCGCTCGCGCTCGACGAGGCGCGCAAGGACCGCGCGTCGCAGGCGGAGTCGCTGCTGGGCATCGGCGTGGCGCAGAACAACCTCGGCGCCTACGCCCGGGCCTTCGAGGCCACCGAGCGCGCGCACGCGCTCCAGCTCGCGCTCGGCGACCGCAGGGGCGCGGCGATGACGCTGTGCAACCTCGGCGTGCTCTCCTGGGCCCTCGGCGACGTCGCCAAGGCGCTCGACGCGTACGAGCGCGCCCTCGCGGAGCACCGCGCGGTCGGGGACCGCACGAGCGAGGCGACGACGCTCGGCAACGTCGCCGCCGCGCGCGAGCGTCTCGGCGACGCGAAGGCGGCGATCCCGCTGCACGAGCAGGCGCTGGCGGCGTGGGAACGGCTCGGGGACCCGGCGGGGGCGGCGCGCGCGCGCCTCAACCTCGGCACCGCGATCGCGGCGACGGGCGACCGCGAGCGCGGGCTCGCAACCTGCGAGAAGGCCCTCGCCGAGCTCGAGGCGGCGGGAGACCGACGCGGCGCGGCGTGGGCCGTCGCACGCATCGGCGACCTCCAGCGCGACCTCGGGAACCTGCCCAAGGCGGTCGCCTCGTACGAGCGCGCGGCCCGCGCAGCCGAGAAGCTCGGCCTGCAGGCGGTGCTGGTCGGCGCGCTCGAGGACCTCGCCCTCGCGCGGCTCGAGCTGGGCGACCCGGGGCGCGCGCTCGCCGAGGCCCACCGCGCCGTCGAGCTGCTCAAGCGCCTCGTCGGCGGGCTGGGCGAGCAGCAGGGGACCAGCGCGCGCAGCGAGCACGCGCGTCTCTTCTCGACGGGCGTGCGGGCCGCCGCGCGCCTCGACGACGTGGCCGAGGCGGTGTTCTTCCTCGAGAGCGGGCGTGCGGGGTCGTTGCTCGAGTCGCTCGGCGCCCGAGACCAGCTTCGGAGGACCTCGCTCCCGCCCGAGCTGCGCGCCGCCGAGGCCGAGGCGCGGGCCGCGGAGGCTCGTGCGCTCGTCGCGTACACGCAGGCGCTCGAGGCGGGCGACCGCGCGACGGTGCGCGCGCGCAGCGCCGACCTCGCGTCGGCGAGGGCGCAGGTCGGCGAAGTCGCCGAGCGCATCGAGCGCGAGGCCAAGCGCGACGCACAGCTGCCGTACCCGGTCGCGACGCCGGTCGAGGACGTGCAGCGCCTCCTCGCCGACGGCGACGTGCTCGTGCTCTTCGGGCTCGCCGAACCGCAGGCGGAGGCGCACGCGGTCGTGCTGACGCGCGCCGAGGCCCGCATCGTCGCGCTCGGCCCGACGCAGGCGGTGCTCGACGCGTGCGAGGCGCTCGACGCCTCCGACCCCGACGCCGACCCGACGCCCGCGCTGGCCCGCCTGCGCGCGCTGCTCGTCGAGCCGCTCGGGCTGCCGCCCGCCACGCGGCGCCTCCTCGTGTCGCCCGACGGTCCGCTCGGCTACGTGCCCTTCGCCGCGCTCGTCCCCGGGCTCGACGTCGCGTTCGAGGCCTCGGGCTCGGCCTATGGCGTGCTGCTCGACGACCACGCCGACCCGGGTGAGAAGGTGCTCGCGCTCGCCGACCCCGACTACGCCGCGAAGTTCGACGCGAAGGCGCTCGAGCTCTACGCGCCGGAACGCGGCGCGGGTGCCCCCGCGGCCACGCGGGGCCCGCGGCTCGTGCCGCTCCCCGGCACGCGCGCCGAGGCCGACGCGGTCGCCGACGTGAAGCTGCTCGGCAAGGACGCGTGCGAGGCCGGGCTGCACGCGGCGCTCGCGAGCACGGGCGCGCGGTGGCGCGCGGTGCACTTCGCCTGCCACGGGCTCGTGGACCCGGAGCGGCCGGCGCTCTCCTCGCTCGCGCTCACGCCCGACGCGGGCAACGACGGGTTCCTGACCGCGCTCGAGGTGCTCCGGCTGCGGATCCGCGCGGACCTGGTGGTGCTGTCGGCGTGCGAGACGGGCAAGGGCAAGATCGTGAGCGGCGAGGGGATCGTGGGGCTCACGCGGTCGTTCACGTTCGCGGGGAGCCCGCGGGTGCTCTGCTCCCTGTGGAAGGTGGACGACGAGGCGACGAGCGCCTTGATGCGGAAGTTCTACGAGCTTTGGAACCCGAGGACGGGTTCCAAGGGCATGGGAACGGCCGCCGCGCTGCGCGCCGCGCAGGAACACGTCCGCAGTCAGGAGAAGTGGAAGCACCCGTACTACTGGGCGGCGTGGGTGCTCTGGGGGCTGCCCTCCTGAGCCGGGCCCGCCCCGTTCGCCCGCCGACGAGGCGGCGTCGTCGACGCCGACCCGGACGGGCGTCGAGCGGTGCGGCGATTCGATCGTCCGTCGCCACGCGTCGTTCGCATCCCGGCGCGGTGCCCGGAGATGCGTTCGTCGCGTCGGACGCGGGCCCGGGCGGGACCCGCGAGTCCCGACCGCGGCCTGACGTGCGTCGGGTGCTGGGCTGGCCTCGTCTTCCGTGAGCTCGGCGGGCCCGCGCGTTCCCCTCCTCCCTTTCATTCTCCCGGTCCGTCGCCGCCTCCCCGCCGCGCGCACCGTCCGGTCCCGCGCCCGCGTCCTCCCGACGCGTCGCGTCCTCCACGTCACGGGCTCGCCGGCGAACGTCTCCCCCGCCCGCGAGGCCGCGGCCGGGCGAGCCCGCGGTGAACCGGGCCCCGCGCGGTCCCGTTGACCTCCGGTGCGTCCCTCGATCCCGCCGCGCTCCCCGACGACGCGAGCCCGCCCGCGGCGCCCCGTCGGCGCGTGGAGACGGCGGCTCGCGGTCGTCGGGCTCCTCGCCGCGACGTTCGTCGCGCGCGGGGCGGTCACGCGCGCCGACGAGGGCGGTGATGCGGCGCCGCCGATGCCACTCGACGCCGCAACCCCGGTCGAGCCCGGCGTGGTCGTCGCGATCGTGCTCGACGCCGACCGACGCCCGCTCGCGGGCGTCCCGGTGGACGCCGTCGTGTGGAGCGCCGCACCCGGCCCGCCGTCGCGGGCGAGCGTCCGCCATGCGGACGCGGAGGCGGCGGCGTTCCTGCTCGCGCCCCGGGCCCCGCGTCCCGCACCCGCCGCGGTCGCCGTCTCCGACGCCCGCGGGGAGGTGCGGCTCGGCCCGCTCGACACCGACCGTCTCTACCGCGTGACCGCGCGCCCCGTGGCGCCGCACGCGGCGACCGCCGCGACGGTGCGGGCCCGCGCGGCGCCGCAGGCGCCGTTCGTCGCGCTCGTGGCGCCGCCGGGGCGCACGGTGACGGTGCGGGTGATCGGGCTGCGCGGGCGCGCGGTCGAGGCCGACGTCGAGCTCGCCCCCGCCGGCGGCACGCCGTGGGGCGCGAGCGCGTCCCGCTGGGCCGGCGCCCGAGGGCGCGCCACGGGCGACGGACGCGTCCGCATCGACGGCGTCCCGCGCGGCGCGTGGCGCGTGACGGTGCGGGCCGACGACGCCGTGCTCGTCGCGACGAGGCCCGACGCGGGCGACGAGGAGGTCGTCTTCTCGCTCGCCGAGGGCGCCGACGTGCAGGGCGTCGTCGAGGACGACCGCGGGGGCCCCGTCGCGGGTGCGCGCGTCGTCGTCGCCGCCGCGTCGCAGGACCGTCGCGTCGTCGCGCGCGTGCGCGCCGCGACGAGCGGGCCCGACGGGCGCTACGTCGTCGAGGGGGTCGGCGTGGACGAGGCGCACGTCCTCGCCGTCGAGGCGGCGGGGCTCGTGCCGACGCCGCTGACCGAGGCCGCCACCGCGTCCGTGCCGCTCCCGTCGTCGGGCCGGCAGACCGTCGCGCTGCGCTGCGAGCCCGCGTGCACCGTCGGCGGGACCGTGCGCGACCTCGACGGGCGTCCGGTCGCGGGCGCGCGGGTGCGCGTGCTCGACGCCGACGAGCGCCGTCGGCCTGTCGAGGCGGTCTCCGACGCCACGGGGACGTGGCGCGTGGACGGCCGGCCCACGGGGCGCGGCACGGTGGGGGTCGAGGCCGCGGGGTTCGTGCTCGCCGCGCCGCACGCGGTCTCGGCGTTCTACGGCGCGCCGCCCGGCGTCCCGTTCGCGTGCGAGCGGGCGGGGACCGCGCGCGACGTGCCCGTCGTCCTCGCGCGCGCGGGCTCGCTCGGCGCGACGGTGGCGGGGACGGTGCGGCGGGCCGACGGCGCGGCCGCCGCGGGCGTGCTCGTGGTGCTCGACCGGTGGCTCGAAGGGCCCTACGAGCCCGGCCGCGTCGCGACGCGCACGGACGCCGAGGGGCGGTACCGCGTGGACGACGTGCGGTTCCGGCACGTGCACGTCGTCGCGCAGGAGCGGGGCGCCCGCGCCGAGCGCCACGCGACGCCGGTCGAGCCGGGGACGCGCCACGTCGTGGACCTCGCGCTCGAGGCCGCGTCGTCCGTGCACGGCGTCGTGCGCGACGGCGGCGGGCGACCGGTGGCGGGCGTCGAGGTCGTCGCGCGCGTGGACCCGGGCCGCATCACGGGCAACGACGTCGTGCCGCGCCCCGTGGGCTCGTCCGTGGTCACCGACGCGGACGGGCGCTACGCGCTCGACCCGCTCGACGAGCGGGCGTTCGTCGTGCTCCCCGTGGTGGACGGTCGCGCGCGGTTCCTGCCCGCGGTCCACCCGTTCTCCGACCCGCGCCTGCCGTGGACCTACGTCGCGATCCCGACCGTCGACGTCGCGGTGGACGTCCTCGTGCCCGCGGGCGGGCACGTCACGGGGGTCGTCCGTCACGCCGACGGCACGCCGGCGGCGGGCGTGTCCGTCTGGGCGCACTCCGCGGCGCGCGGGCTGCGCTCGGGGGCGAACGGCGGGGGCGAGGCCGTCACTGACGTCGCGGGGCGGTTCCGCCTCGAGACCGCGCTGCCCGGGCTCGTCGTGGTGGGGGCGGGCGACGCGTCGGTGACGGCGGCGACGGGCACCGACGACCTCGTGCTCGTCGTCGGCGAGCCCTCGCGCCGCGCGGTGCTCCTCGGTACGGTGACCACCGAGGACGGCCGACCGGTCCCCGTCGCGCGCGTGCGATTCGAACCGTTCCCGGGCCCGACGGTCGCGGGCAGCGCGTTCGGCGGGGCGCTGCGCGCCGTGGCCGACGAGCGCTTCGTCGCGGGGCGCGTGGTCGTCGAGGACGCACGCGACGTGCGGGGCGCGCCGCTCGACGTCGGCGGCGTCGAGGCGCGGGTGGACGGCGACGGGCCGGTGCGCGTCGTGCTGCCGGCGGTCGCGCGGGTCGAGGGGCGCGTCGTCGCGCGCGACGGGGCGGCGGTGGCGGGGGCGCTCGTGCTCGCGCGCGGAGCCGGCGGCGGCGATCCCGTCGCGTGGACCGTCACCGACGACGATGGCGGGTTCCGCTTCGTGGGCGTGCAGCCGACCGTGGCGACGGTCGAGGCCCGCGACGCCGCCGGACGCGCGTCCGCGGCGCCCGTGCCGGTGGCCCTCGGCGCGCCGACGCGGGTCGAGGTCGTGCCGGTGGCGGGCGCGGAGCGCGGTCCCCGCTGACCGCATCCCCCGTCACGCGGGGACGAGGCACGCGGCGGCGAAGGCCGCGCACGACGCGCAGCGGTCCTGCGGCGCGCGCTCGAGCCCGCGCGCGACCGCGTCCACGAGCGCGACGGGGCACCACGGCGCCGCGGTGGCGAGGGACGGCGCGCGCTCGGTCGCCTTCATGAGCAGCAGCCGCCCCAACGACGCGCGCGGGAACGGCGGCGTGCCCGCGACCGCCTCGAAGACGACGCTTGCGAGCGCGTACTGGTCGGCGGCGCCCGTCAGCGGGAGGTCGCGCACCTGCTCGGGCGCGAGGTGGTCGGGTGTGCCGACGGCGTACCCGCTCGGCGTCAGGCTGGAGTCGCCGTGCACGGCGCGCGAGAGCCCGAAGTCGGCCAGGCGGGCGCGCCCCGCGGCGTCGAACAGCACGTTGGACGGCTTCACGTCGCGGTGGACCACGCCCACCGCGTGGACCGCGTCGAGCGCCTCCGCGACGGGGCCGAGCCACCCCGCGATCGCGTCGCGCGCCCCGACAGCGTCCCGCGGCGGCGTGCGGGCCTTGAACCGGTCGGCGAGGCTGCCGCCCGCGAGGTGCTCGAGCACCACGAACGGCACGCCGTCCGCCTCGCCCGCCGCGAGGAACGCGACGACGCCCGGGTGCGAGACGGAGAGGAGGTGGCGGACCTCGCGCCGGAACCTCGCGCGCTCGCTCTCCCGGCGCAGGCACGCGGGGTCGGGCACCTTGACCGCGACGGGGACGCCGGTGACGACGTCGGTGGCGCGGTGCACCTCGGCGGCCCCGCCCACGCCGATGAGCCCTTCGACCCGGTACCGACCCAGCAGGAGCGTGCCCGGCGCGACGACGGAGCGGGGCACGCGCGGCTTCAGGGGAGGTACGCCGCGATCGCCCGCCACTCCTCGCCCTCGAAGGCCGCGTGGGGGAGCGTGTCCCGGAGCGCGGCGCGGAACGCCTGGCCGAACGCCGCACGCGCACGGTGGCGGTCGCTGGCGCTGACGTCGGGCAGCTCCCACCCGCGCCGCAGCGCGTCCACGAGCAGGGCGTAGCGGGCGCGGCGCGGGTGGGCGCGCAGGCGTGCCAGCGCGTCGGCGTAGAGGGTCTCGACCCACTCGCGGTCGAACGCGGCGTCCTCGGCCGCCGCCTCCGGCTCGGCGCCGACCTCGGCGAGCGCCTCGACCGACACGAGCGTGCGACCGACGCCCGGGCGGCGCTTCTGCGCGGACGCGGCGCGGACGTACTTGAGCGCGTGCTTGCGCAGCCGGTCCTGGAGGAACGCGCGGAACGGCGCCACGCGCGGGTCGGCGGCCGAGAGCACGGGGCCGCGCACGCAGCCGGCGAGGAACCCGTCCACGCAGTCCTCGGCGTCGGCGGCGTCGTAACGGGCGCCGAGCCCTCGGCGGAGGATGCGCTCGGCGTACCGCAGCATCGCGCCGCGGTACGTCGTGACGAGGTAGTCCCACTTCGCCTCCCAGCCCACGGCCGTGCGGTCGTCGATGCCGCGCAGCGCCTCCCAGTTCGTCGGGATGGAGCGGAGCGACGCGCCGTCGCGGAAGCCGGGCGGGGGACGCAGCAGGCCCACGGGGGCGACGATACCCGGGGCCCCCTGCGATCGCACGACGCGGGTGCGTTCGCGCGGGGCCGGCCCTCCGGCGGGCGCGCGGCGCACGCGCTCGTCGGGTCGCCCGGCGGGAACCGGGCGGACCGCGGGCCGGGTCGCGGTCGGTGTGGACCGCGCGTCGCCGTGGAGGTCAGATCACCGAGACGTTCCAGGTGCGCCGCAGCGCGCTGGAGGTCTGGCCGGGGAGCAGCACCTCGGCCTGGACGACGAGGCTGGCGGGCCGCGGAGATGACGGCCCTGCGGGCGGGGGGACCAGTTGAAACGTGGCTCGGTCCACGTAGATGCCGGTCTCGTCGGGGTCCGGTCCCGTGCCCGGCGGGACCGCAGGCGCGACGTGGTCCCAGTACGTGAAGACGCCCTTCCATGGCGTCGCACCTCCGAGTTCGACGGGCGCGCCGGACGCGACCGCCTTGAACAGATTCGCCGCCGTCAGCCCGGCCGACCACTTCACCTGGTAGCCCGCGAGCGCCGGAACGAAGGGGACGGCCGGCGCGCGCAGCGCCAGCGGCGTGGGGACGGTGTGCGGGTGGCCTCCGGGGGCGCGCAGCTTGGCGCCGACGGAGGAGGGCGCGGCCGACAGGTCGGAGATCCACGGTACGACGCCGTTCGTGAACGAGTGAGATCCCGCGGCACTCTTCAGCGCACCGGCCGGGTCCCATCCGTCGCCACCCGCCGCTGGGGTCCAGCCGCTGCCCTGCGCCATTGCGAAGTTCGATGGGACCACTGGCGTCGGCGTCGCAGGCGACAGGGGGACGAGCGTGTAGACCCGCTTCGCGATGGTGGTGAAGTCGGCGCTGCTCATGACGAAATCGCCGCCATTCCCCCAGTTCGTTCCCCACGAGTTCCGCATGAGGTACTGAACGCTGTTACCGCTGCCGGCCATGGCGACGATCACGACGTAGTGGCTCGGTCCGATCGGGGGGCCGGGGACGTACGTGGCATGTTGGCCGAGCGTCGCGAACGTGTTCCCCGGGTTGATCAGAGCGACGACCGGCATCGGCGGGACGTTCGAGCTGCCCTGGAGCGCCACCGCCAGTGAAGTCGCCCAACCGGAATTCTTGCTCGACACCGTCGTCCAATTCAACAGGTACGGCCAATCGCGGTGGAGAGTCCACGTCCCTTGGGGCGCCGCGCTCTCCGGTTCCGGTTGTGCGTCGCAGTAGGGCGTGGGTCCTGCGGTCTCGTCCACCGATCCAGATCTCGCGAGATACTTCATCACCAAGTCGGCGGCCGCGAGCGCCGTGCCGAGACCGCCGGACGTGCCCGGCGACGAGACGGAGCCCAACGTGCTCAGGTACGAGAGGAGATCCTGCCGTGTCACCGCGGAGCGTCGCGACGTCTGCCACCCGGAGAGCTGATTCGCCGTCTTCTCCCACAGCGCGAGATTCATGAGGTAGGAGGCGTTCGGTGTCGGCCCGGCCGTGGGCGACGAGAGCACGCGCTGCCGGTACGTCGCGGCGAGCCAAACCGCCCACGCCGCGCAGCTCGGGACGAGCCCCTGGTCTTGCGCGGGAGGGAGGTGCATCACGTACTTCGGGTCGATGGGTCCCTTCGACATGCCGTGGCTTCCTCCGGCGACGCGCATCTCCCGACGTCAGTCTCGGTCGACCTACCGAATCCGTCTCGCCGCCGCGCGGAGTTTGGCCACGCCCGCGCGCACGACGGCGCGTGGTACCTCGACCCGACCGAGCGCCGCGTGCAGAGCACGGAGCGCAGCGTACACAGATCGGCGCCGGGCGTCCGTCGTAAACGTGGTTTCGCCCTGTGCCAAGAGCCGCAGCGCTTGGACGCCAGCCAGCGCCGACAGGCACGTCGAGATCGCGCCCGCTCGCGCACGCGGTCGCAGCACCACGCCCAGCGCAGCGGCCTCAACCCCGTCGAGCATCGCGGCAAGGGTCGGCAGCCCGTCCTTGGGGCGAAACATCATCCAGCCCAAAAGTCGCTCCGGAGGGACGTCCGCTGCGTCGCCCGGGCCACTGCCTCCGCCGCCCATGTGTTCGATGCTGTCGAGCGCGCTGTTCAGCTGCCACGGCGTGGGCTCGGGCGCGGTGATCGTCGTGTAGCACGCGAACACTTCGTCCCATGCGGACTCGAGGTTCTTCACGTCTCCGTCGACAGGCGCGCCGGTCGCCTCCTCCACGCGGTCGCGCAGATCGCCGTGCGCCTCGTTGGCGAGGTCCATCACCGCGGCAGTTCGGATCGCGATCCACTTCGGGAGGAGCGGGCTGCTCGGATTCGACGCGAGCTGCGCGATGCGCGCGCTGCAAATCGCGATGATCGCCTCGAGGTACGTCGCCGCCGACGCTTCCCCCTCGGGTGCAAACTGGGGCCACGGCATGACCGGCATGGCGTCTCCTCCGATCCGACGGCGGAATCTTGGGTCATCGCGACCCGGAACGCAACCCCCCCTCGGTGGACGCGGCATCGAGGCTCCGCGCCCACCGCTGCAGGGCCCGGTGCCCGAGCCGGTCGGCGAGCTCGATCGTCTCGCGGGCGAGGCGGTCGGCGTCAGCGTCCATTCCCCGGAGGCGCGCCGCGATCGCACGCCAACCTTGGGCGAGCCCGCGGAGCAGCGCGCGGCGCAGCCCCGCCGTGTCGCTCGACGCGGTCACGGCCGCGGCGTCGAGGGCCTCGGGATCGCGCGCGGCACGCGCCTCGAGCGCCGCGCGGATCGTTGCCTCGGCGCGTTCGACCGCGGTCGTCGCAGGCTCGACCGACCGGTCGGTGCCGTCGGCGAGAGCGTGCGTCGCGGGCAGAAGGTCGAGCGCCGCGCCCTCGAACAGCGGCCACAGGTCCGCCGCGACCCCCGGCTGACGCGGGTCGCATCGAGCGATGAGCGTGCGGGCGAGCGTCGCCGCGTCCCCGTCGCCACGGGAGGCGCGACGGAGCACGTCGAGCGCGTCGAACGGACGGGCCGCGGCGTCGCCGCCCGACGCGAACGCAGCCGCGCGCCCGCGCTCGAACAGCGCGGCGGCCGGCGCGTCGTCGCCTGCGGCGACGGCCAGCTCGAGCCCGATCGCGCACGCGTCGGCCACCGCGCGACCCGACCGCGCCGCCTCGGCGCCGCGCAGCGCCGCCGCGGCGACGGCGCGGGCGGCCTCGAGGTCGCCGAGCGCCCAGTGCACGCTCGAGAGGACCGCGCGGACGCGCGAGGCCGGCGCGACGCCGCCCTCCGACTCGATGACGACGGCGGCCCGGGCGAGCCGTTCGCCGTGGCCCTCGACGCGGCCTCGCGTGATCTCGGCCAACGCCGCGTTCACCTCGCTGATCTCGGCGTTCGCCGCGCGCCCGGCCGCGCGGCAGGTCCGCGCCGCCTCGCGGAACAGGGCGACGGCCTCGTCCGGTCGGCCGGCCAGGAGCGCGAGCGACGCCCGCTGGTCGAGCGCGGTGCCGTGGCGGCCCGTCTCGCCCGCGGCCACGAACTGCGCGTCGGCGCGCTCGATGTGCGCGGCGGCGTCGGCGTACGCGCGGCGCGCCTTCGCCGCGAGCGCGAGCACGTACCATGCGAGCCCGCGGTCGAGGCCGTCGGGAAGGGCGCCGGCCGCCGCGGCCACCCCGGCCTCGGCGGTCGGGTCGAGGGTGCCGGCGAGGACGAGCGCGAGCCCGCGCCGTGCCGCGACCCGGTGCGTGCCCACGACGTCGCCGTCGCGCTCGGCAGCGCGGGCCACGGCGTCGAACAACGCGTCGCGCTCCGCCACCCGCCCGACCTCGCCCAGCGCGTTGGCGACCGCGAACACCTCGTCCACGTGCGCGGCCCGGAGGCTCGACGACGACGGGGCCCCGACGAGCCCGGCACGCGTGCCGAGGTCCACGGCGCGCCAGTTCTCGAGGCGCAGCGCCGCGGCACGGGCCGCGCGCAGCAGGTGGGGGACGGCGCGCGCGACGTCGTCGGCCCGCTCCCAGTGGCCGCCGAGCCGCTCGGGGTCCACGGCGTCGGCGCGCGCCTCGAGAGACGTCGCGAGCGCGCGGTGGAGCGCCCGCCGCAGGTCCGGGGCGACCTCGGCGTAGACCGTCTCCTGCAGCAGCGGGTGGGCGAAGCGGTAGCCGCGGTCGAGCGGCTCGACGAGGCCGGGACGGTGGGCGAGGCGCTGCAGCCGCCGCAGCACGTCGAGCGGCGCGGCTCCGAGCGCGGCGGCGACCTCTTCGGCGTCGAACGCCACCCCGTCCACGGCGGCGGCGTCGAGGGTCTCGCGCAGGTCCTCGGGGAGGCCGCGCAGGCGGCGTGCCATCAGGTCGCGCAGCAGCGGCGGCGGGTCCGACGTCGCGGTCGTCGCCGGGTCGGGTGCCCCCGCCCGGCGCGCCGCCTCGCGCGCCTCGACGGCGTGCGCGAGCAGGTGCTGCGCGAAGAGCGGGTTGCCGCCCGCGCGTGCCACCGCGCGCTCGACGAGGTCGGGCGGCGCGTCGCCCGTGGCCGTCTCGACGAGCACCCGCGCGACGGCATCGCGCGGGAGCGGCTCGACGACGACCCGGGCCCAGCGCTCGCCCGGCAGCGCGTCCCCGCGCGGCGCGCGGTCGGCGGGGGCGTCGGGGTCGGGGACGCGCTCGGTGGCGACGAGCAGGGTCCTCGTCCCTTGGAGGCGCGCGGCGAGGCGCCCGAGCGCGCTCACGTCCTCGTCGGCCGCGCGGTGGAGGTCGTCGACCACCACCACGACCGCGCGCTCGTGCGCGAGCGCGGCGAGACGCCGCTCGACCGCGGCGAGATGGGCGACCTCGGGGGTGTCGGGCGCGGGCGCGGCGCGGCGCGTGGAGTCGGAGGCGCGCGTCGCGGCGACGAGCGCGCGGTGCAGCGGGCGCAGGAGGCCCTCGGCGGCGGAGACCGCGGTGAGCACGACGGCGAAGCCGCGGGCCCGCGCCTCCTGCGCGAGCGCCGTGGCGAGCCGGCTCTTGCCCACGCCCGCCGCACCCACGAGACGCACGCCCTCGGTCGCCCCGGCCGCGACGCGGCCCATCCGCTCGCGCAGCGCGGCCAGCTCGACGCCGCGGCCGACGAGGGGACGTGCGCCCACGACGACCGCGTCCGCCCGCACGGTGGGCGCCATGGGGCGCGCGCCGTCGAGGGCCGCGAGCCGCGACGGGGCGAGCGTCGGGCGGTCCTCGGGGCGCTTGGCGAGGCAGGCGAGCACGAGCTCGCGCAGGGCGGGCGGCGTGCCCTCGGGGAGCGGCGCGGGTTCGGTGTTGAGGATGCGGAAGAAGAGCCCCGGCATCGACGCCGCGTCGAAGGGGAGACGCCCGGCCACCGCGCGGTAGAGCAGCGTCCCGAGGCTCCAGACGTCGCTGGCGGGCGAGCGGGGCGCCCCCTCGACCACCTCGGGCGCGAGGTACTGCGGGGTGCCGGCGAGGCGGCCGGCCGACGACCTCGCGGCGTCGGGCTCGAGCCCGCGCGCGAGCCCGAAGTCCACCAGCTTGACGCCGCCGTCGCGGGCGCGCAGCACGTTGGCCGGCTTGACGTCGCCGTGCACGACGTGCGCGCCGTGCGCGGCGAAGAGCCCCGCCGCGGCACCGCGCGCGAGCGCCTCGGCGTCGTCGGGCGTGAGGCGCGCGCCGCCGGCGAGCAAGGCCTCGTAGGACACGCCGTCGACGAACTCGAGCTCGAGCACGAGCGAGCCGTCCCCGGGCGTGTGGACGCGGTAGAGCGTCGCGACGTTGCGATGGACGAGCGCGCCCAGCGCGCGCGCCTCGCGGAGCAGGCGGCGTGCGGCGTCGTCCGACGACGGGTCGCCCCCGTGGGGCCGCACGACCTTGAGCGCCACGAGCCGGCCGATCGTGCGGTCGCGGGCGCGGTACACGGTGCCGAACGCCCCGTGGCCCAGCTCGGCCTCGACGTCAAGGTCGCCGAAGCGACGGCCCACCGCGACCTCGTCGAGCGCTCCCAACCGCGGCACCCTCCGCCCGGAAGATACCCGCGAGCGCGAGCGGACGGGTAGGGGCTGCGCGGCGCCGTCGCGGGGCGGCGGGCGGCGCACGGCGGCCCCGCTCGACGCGCCGCGTCCCCGGGGGCGGCTAGGCTCTGTTTTGGAACTTCCCGTCGCGAGGCCGCACGGGCCGAGGCGAGGCCAAGCACCGCAGGCGAAGAGCCCCGGAGGCGGGTTCCTGACCCGCTGAGGAGGCGCTTCGCCGAGGACGCCTCGCCGCCGCCCGGTCCGTGCGGACGCAGCAGGGAGGGTTCCGAAACAGAGCCGAGGCTCCGCCGCCCGGAGGCCGCCATGACGACCGAGGTCGCCGTCGCCGTCGAGGTGCTCGCGCACGGCGTCGGGCTGCCCCTGCCCGCCTACGCGACCGACGGCGCGGCCGGCATGGACCTGCTCGCCGCGGTGGGGGAGCCGCTCGTCCTCGCCCCGGGCGCGCGCGTCGTCGTCCCGACGGGGCTGCGCATCGCGGTCCCCGAGGGCTACGAGGCGCAGGTGCGCGCGCGCAGCGGGCTCGCGCTCCGCCACGGGCTCGTCGTGCCCAACGCGCCGGGGACCATCGACGCCGACTACCGCGGCGAGGTGGGCGTCATCCTCTGGAACGCCGGCAGCGAGCCGGTGCGCATCGAGCGCGGGATGCGCGTCGCCCAGCTCGTCGTCGCCCCCGTGGCGCGCGCGACGTGGGTCCCCACGACGCCGCTCCCGCCCACGGGCCGCGGCGCCGGCGGCTTCGGCCACACCGGCACGCGGTAGCCGGCGCCGCGCGCGCGAGGCGGTTTGAGCCCCCCGCTCGACCGCGCGCGTCGCGCACCGACGGTCACCTCGACGGCCACGTCCCGTCCGCTCCCTCCGTGAACCGCCACCACGTCGGGCGCCCGCTCGAGTCGGGCATGAGGATCCACCGCGTCGCTTCGGTCACGTCCCGCTGCCGGTCGCGGATGGTCACGACGCCGTGCGTCGCGTCCAGGAGCGTGACGCCTTCGACCGCGTAGTCGCGGAAGACGAGCACGGGGGACTCCCCGCGCTGCACCGACGCCCAGGTCCGCTCGAGGTCTTCCTTGAAGCGCGGCCGCGCGCGGGCGAGCGGTGAAACCATGAACTCGAACGCCTTGAGGAACACGGACCGGTCATAGACGCGACCGCCGCCCCCGCACTGCGGGCACTTCGTGCCGAACCACCGCCCGTCTCCGGAGCACTTCGGGCACCGCGCGAGCAGGCCGGCCCAGGCGCGCGCGAACTCGTGGGCTCGACGGCGCAGCGCCGCCTCCGCCTCGCTCGGGGCGACGGCGGTGGCGGCGGGCGGGGCGGTCGCGGGCGCCGCGGCCGTCGCCGCCGCGGAGGCGTCCTGCACGCTCGCGAGCAGGCTGAGGGCCGCGATCGCGGTCGCGTAGACGCGCCCGCCGTCCGGGCCCCACGGATCGACCGGGTCCCACGACCCGGCGTACAGACACGGCGTCGTGTCTCGGCGTTGGGCGCCGAGCAGCGCCGCCGAGAGCGCCGCGTTCCACCGGCTCCGGGCTTCGCCGCCCACGAGGGCCATCGCTTCCGTGGCGCAGTACCAGTAGTAGAGGTCGATCGAGCCACGGTCCGTCTCCCAGACCGGCCGGTGCTCGAGGAGCAACGCGATCCCGCGGCGCAGCGGTTCGGAGGCGTTCGGCGACTCGCCGGCGGTCAGACGAACGACGAGCGCGACCGCCGTCATCGACTCCGACTTCGCCGCCGGGAACTTGTCGACCAGTTCCGTCGGCCGTGCCGGGCCCGTCCCCCGTTGCTGGTACCCGACGCGCCCGGTCTCCGGGTCGGTCATCTTCCCCACCCAGTCCCTGGCGGCCCGCAGCGCCGTGTCGTCGGAGGCGAGCGGAGGCAGCGACGTCGGCCACTGCGGGTGCGGCCCGCGCGCAGCGAAGAGCACGCCGGCCATCCACCCCGTCACCGACGTGTCCGAGTCGCCGGGCTGCACGCCGTACCGCCACCCACCCTGCGGGTTGCGCGACGCGAGGATGAAGTCCACGGCCTTCTGTGCGGCCACCCGCAGCGGCTCGCTCGGCGAGCGCACGCACGCCTCGACGAGCGCGCGGGCGGCGACGGCGTGGTTGTACACGTAGTGGCCGTGGGTGCGGCTCCCCACGCATCCTTGGGCGTCCTGCACCGAGCGCAGGAACTTCAGTCCCGCGGCCACGGTCGGCCCGAACGGCGCGGGGGACCGATGGTCGTACCCCGCCCGGAGGAACGCGAGGAGCGCGAGCCCCGTCACGCCCACGTCGTACTGCGCCTTGCCCGCGCCGTCGGGGCCTTCGTCCAGCCGCTTCGTCCCGTCGCACCAGCGACGGAAGCCCTCGGACTCCCAGCCCCCGTCTCCCGACGCGTGCGCCGCGAGCCAGGTCAACGCCCGCGCCACCGCGTCCTGCGCGGGGCCCGGTCGCACCCCCGTGGGCGCGTCGGGACGCGCGCTCGCGCCCGCGGCGCTCGGCTGCGCGGCGGGCGCGGTCGCGCCGGTGCGCAGCACGTGCCGCAGGCTCGCGCGGTTGCCCGCGGCGTCCACGGCGACGAAGTCGAGCACGAGGTCGCCCTGCTCCGGCAGGACGTAGGTCAGCTCGAACGAGCCGTCCGACTCGACCTTCACCGCGTGGTCGTTGACCCTCAGCGTCACCGGCGACACGTCGCGGACCTCGCCGTCGAGCGTGACCTCGCCCGACCTCAGGTCGCTTCGCGGAGACGCCTCGACGGACAGGACGGGCGGCGTGCCGTCCACGCGGACGGGACGCTCCACGACGGTCGCGGGCGCGCCCGGCAAAGCCGCGACGACGCGGAGGCGCAGGATCCCGTCCCGCTCGGCGCGGACCGACGCGCGGAATCGCCCGCCGTCCTGTTCCGCCGCGACCCCGTTGACCCGCACCACCGTCGCCGCGCCCGTCGAGTCCACGGCCGAGCCCGTGACGACGAACTCACGCGGGACGTACGCCTCCGCCGCCGGTTCGTCGATCGTCACGGTCACGCCGTCGGCGGACGCGCGCGTGGACACGCCGCACGCGACCAGCAACCCGAGCAGGGCCGCCGTCGCACGCCGAGACCGCGCCGAGATCGACCGCACGCCGAGCCCTCCTTCGACCCGTCCGAATCTACCACTCGCCGACGGTCGTCGAGTGCGCCCCGACGACCCGCGAGCCGCCGTCCGGTGCCGCGTGGCGCCCGCCGCGCGACGGGCCCCGTCCCTCGTGGGCGCGGCGGGCCTACTCCTCGGGGAGCGCGGGGCCCTCGCGGTCGTCCTTGGGCTTCTTGACCTCGGTGATCGTCCCCTCGGCGAGGAGGAGCACGCCCGCGGTGGACGCCGCGTTCTCGAGCGCGATGCGCACGACCTTGGTGGGGTCCACGATCCCCGCCGCGAACATCGAGCCCCACGTGCCGGCCGCCGCGTCGAAGCCGACGTCGCCGCCGCTCCCGCGCATCTTCTCGAGCACCACGCCGTCGTCGTAGCCCGAGTTCCTCGCGATCTGGCGCGCGGGCACCTCCAGCGCCTTCGCGACGATGCGCAGCCCCGTGCGCACGTCGCCGTCGCCGCGGGCGAGCTCGCCCTCGACGGCCGCCGCCGCGCGCACCAGCGCGAGCCCGCCGCCGGGCACGATGCCCTCGGCCACCGCGGCCTTCGTCGCCGCGATCGCGTCCTCGAAGGCCTCCTTGCGGTTCTTCAGGTCGGCCTCCGACGGCGCGCCCACCCGGATCACCGCGACCCCGCCCGCGAGCTTGGCGAGGCGCTCCTCGAGCTTCTCGCGGTCGTAGTCCGACGTCGTCTTGGCGAGCTGCGCCTTGAGGTCGCGCACGCGGCCCTCGATCGCGGCGCGCTCGCCGCCGCCCCCGACCACCGTCGTGGACTCGCGGTCCACGACGACGCGCTTGGCCGTCCCGAGGCGCAGCGTCTCGGGGTGGTCGAGCCGCACGCCGAGGTCGGCCGACACCACCGACCCGCCGGTCAGCACCGCGAGGTCCTCGAGGATCTCCTTGCGGCGGTCGCCGAAGCCCGGCGCCTTGACCGCGCACGACGAGATCGTGCCCCGGACGCGGTTGACGACGAGCGTGGCGAGCGCGTCGCCCTCGACGTCCTCGGCCACGACGAGCACCGGGCGCCCCTCCTTGACCAGCCGCTCGAGCACCGGGACGAGGTCGGAGAACGCCGAGATCCGCCGGTCCACGAGCAGGATCCGCGGCGCCTCGAGCACGCACTCCATCCGCTCGGGCCGCGTCACGAAGTAGGGGGACAGCCAGCCGCGGTCGAAGCGCATCCCCTCGACGACCTCGAGCACCGTCTCGGTGCCCTTGGCCTCCTCGAGCGTGACCGCGCCCTCGGGCCCGACGCGCTCCATCGCGTCGGCGACCATCGCGCCCATCACCGGGTCGTTGTGGGCCGACACCGTCGCGACCGCCGCGCGCTCGGCGCGCCCCGGCACCGGCCGCGAGAGCGCCTTGAGGGCCGCGACCGCGGCCGCGACCCCGCGGTCGATGCCGCGCCGCACGTCCACCGCGCTCGCGCCCGCGACGACGTTGCGCAGGCCCTCGGCGAAGAGCGCGTGCGCGATCAGCGTCGAGGTCGTCGTCCCGTCGCCCACCGCGTCGCCGGTGCGCACCGCGGCCTCGCGCAGCATCCGCGCGCCGAGGTTCTCCTCGGGGTCCTCGAGCTCGACCTGCTTGGCGATCGTCACGCCGTCGTTGCAGACGAGCGGCCCGCCCCACGCGCGCTCGAGCAGCATCGAGCGCGAGCGCGGCCCGAGCGTCGCGCGCACCGCGTCCGCGAGCGCAGCGGCCCCGGCGAGGACCTTCCTGCGGGCCTCGTCACCGAAGCAAAGACGGGTCGCGGCCATGACGGGTCTCCCCGTCCCGGCGCGTCACGCCCGGCCGGCGGGCTCCCGCACCAGGACGACCGGGACCCTCGCCGTCTTGAGGACGTCGGTGGCCACGCTCCCCATGAGCGCGCGCCCGATCCCCGTGCGGCCGTGGGTCCCCATGACGATCACCTCGGCGCCCAGCCGCTCCGCCTCGCGGCGGATCGTGCCGGTCGGGTCGCCGTCGCGCACCACCGTGATCTCGGTCCGCACGTCGTGCGCGAGCGCGGCGTCCGGGACCAGCCGACGCAGGTGGTGGTGCACCTTCTTCTCGTGGGCCGCGTCGGACTCCGGGCTCGAGGGCAGCATCACCACCGGGGTGGCGTCGAGCGGCGAGAGCACGTAGGCCGGCTCCCAGACGTGCAGCAGGTGGACCATCCCGCCGTCCCCGGCCAGGGCGAACGCGAGCGCGACGGCCGCGTCGCCGGTGGGGGACAGGTCGGTGGGGCACAGCACGTTCTTGAACGGGGGCTTCACGGCGCGTCTCCCTCCACGTCGTCCTAGCGGTCACCGCCCTGCGTCAGGGCGTCGAGGATCTCGAAGGTGCCGACGATCCCGGCGAAGTGGCCGCGGCTGGCGACGAGCACCCGGTGGATCCGGTGCTTCACCATCGTCGCCGCGACCTCGGACAGCGGGGCGTCGTCGGGCACCGAGAGGACCTCGGCGGTCATCACGTCCTCGGCGGTCTCCTCGGTCTCCTCCGGGATCTCGGAGGTCTCGAAGTCGTCGTCGAGCAGCTCCTCCGACGACAGGCGGTAGAACGCCCGGCCGCGGCGCGGACGGGCGTCGGGGTCCTCAACGTAGCGCTCGACGAGGTCGCGCATCGAGATCACCCCGACGATCTGCCCCGTCTCGTCGGTGACGGGGGCGCCGGTGATGCGGTTCTCGGTGAGGATCCGCTCGACCTCGGACAGGGGCGTCGTGCGGTCCACCGTGATCACGTCGCGACGCATGACGTCGCGGGCGGTGAGCTGGGGCCAGCCGCGGCGCGGGCGGCGCGGGGCCGCCGCGGCGCGCGCCTTGCCGGCCCCGCGACGCTTCGCCTTGCCGCCCTTGCCGGCCGGGACGGCCTTGGCGGCGGGACGGCGCTTGCGGGCACGGGCGGTCATGGCGTGGACTCCGGGTCCCGCGGGCACGGGCCTCCGCGGGCGCCGAGCCCGAAAGCCAACGTCGTGCCGCTCGCGTGGAAAGCGCCCGGGATCGCCTCGGGGGGCCTCCGAGGGCCCCGGCGGGCCCTTCCGACCCGGGGGGGATGGCTCCTTCGTGAGCAAGGATCCCCACGGGGGTTGGGGGGCCGTCCCCCGAGGGGTTGCGGGGGTCTGCGGGGTCGCTGTGCTAGGTTCCGGCCCGTGGGCGCCAACCTGCTCCTCGTCGAGGACGACTCGCTGATCCGCCGTGCGCTCGCGAGCAAGCTGCGCGCGGCCGGGCACCGCGTCCGCGAGGCCGACTCCGTCCAGGCGGCCAAGGGCTGCCTCGACAGCGAGCCCATCGACGCCGCGATCGTGGACTACCGCCTCGGCGACGGGACCGGCTTCGACGCGATGGAGGCGCTCGAGGGCAAGCAGCCCGGCGTCCCCGTCCTCATGCTGACCGCCTACGCCTCGGTGGACCTCGCCGTCGAGGCCATGCGCCGCGGGGCGTTCACGTACCTCGCCAAGCCCGTCGAGGGGGACGCGCTCATCGAGCACGTCGCCAAGGCGATCGAGACGGCCGAGCTGCGGCGCGAGAACCGCCGCCTGCGCCGCCTCACCGAGCCCGGCCAGGGCGCCGACGCCTTCCTCGGGGCCTCCGCCACCGCGAAGGCCCTGCGCGACCAGATGCGCCTCGTCGCCGCGTCGCCGGCCCGCGCCGTCCTCCTCGAGGGCGAGAGCGGCACGGGCAAGGGGCTCGTGGCCCGCGCGATCCACGAGGAGAGCTCGCGGGCGAGCAAGCCGTTCGTCTCGATCACGTGCAGCGCGATGCCCGAGACGCTGCTCGAGTCCGAGCTGTTCGGCCACGAGCCCGGGGCGTTCACCGACGCGCGCCGCAAGAAGATGGGCCTCGTCGAGGCCGCCGAGGGCGGGACGCTGTTCCTCGACGAGATCGGCGACATGGCCGCCGGGCTCCAGGCGAAGCTGCTCGGCGTGCTCGAGGAGCGGCGCTTCCGCCGCCTCGGCGCCCTGCAGGAGACCGAGGTGGACGTCCGCGTCGTCTCGGCCACCCACCGCGACCTCAAGACGCTCGCGCGCGAGGGGAAGTTCCGCGAGGACCTGCTCTACCGCCTGCGCGTCGTCCCGCTGCGCATCCCGCCGCTGCGGGAGCGCCCCGAGGACGTGCCGGTGCTGGCGCAGCACTTCGCCGTGCAGATCGCCGCGGGCTGGGGCCGGCCCGCGGTGCGCCTCGCCGACGAGGCGGTCGCCGCGCTCGCCGCGCGCCCGTGGCCCGGCAACGTGCGCGAGCTGCGCAACGCCGTCGAGCGCGCGGTGATCCTCTCGCGCGGGGACGTGCTCGGCGTCGCCGACTTCCGCGAGGAGGGCGCGGGCGAGGAGCGCGGCACGATGGTGCTGCCCCCCGACGGCGTGGACGTCGAGGCCCTCATCGACGACCTCCTGCGCCAGGCCTTGCGGCGCACCGACGGCAACCAGTCCGCCGCCGCGCGCCTCCTCTCGCTGTCGCGCGACCAGGTGCGCTACCGCATGCAGCGCCTGGGCCTCGCCAAGGGGACGGACCCCGCGTGACCGAGCCCGTCGTCGGCATCCGCGCGATCCGCCGCGCGCTGCAGCTCGGCGACGACGACGAGGCGCTCGTGCACGCCGCGGCCCGCCGGCTCGTCGCCGAGGTGGACGGCTGGGTGGACCGCTTCTACGCCCGCATCACCTCCGACCCGGGCGCGGCCGCGATGCTGCACGACGCGGCGGTGGTCGTGCGCCTGCGCCACACGCTCTGCGCGTGGGCGCACGAGTGGCTGACGCTGCCCTACGACGAGCCCTACGAACGCGCGCGCGCCGAGATCGGGCGGGCGCACGTGCGCATCGGCCTCCCGCAGCACCTGATGGTGACGTCGATGGGCAGCCTGCGCCGCGACGTCGTCGCGTCGGTGGAGCGGCTGTGGGCCGACGACCCGGCGGCCCGCGACGCCGTGCGGCGCGCGGTCACCAAGGTGCTCGACCTCGAGCTCGCGCTGATGCTCGGCCAGTTCGAGCGCCGCACGCGCGAGGTCGAGCGCGACCGTTCGCGGTCCGAGGACGTGCGGCGCTTCGGCCGGCGCGTCGAGAAGACGATCGGCGACGGCGTCTCGGCGGCGCTCTGCTACGCGCACCTCGTGCGCGCCAGCGGCGACGCGGAGCAGCGCTCGACGTGGCTCTCCCACCTCGAGGGAGCGCTCAAGGGCCTGCTCGCGACGGTGCGCCGCGCCGCGCCGCCGCTCGAGGAGGAGCCCGTCGGGCGGTTCGCGCTGGGCGACCTCGCGGCCTCGGCGCTCGCCGACGTCAGCCTCGCCGCGCGCACCGTCGCGACGGTGGCGGTCGAGCCGCCCGACCTCGAGGTCGTCGCGCGGCCCGCCGCGCTGCACCGCGCGCTCGTCGAGCTGCTGCAGAACGCCGCCAACCACGACCCCGGCGGCACCGTGCGCCTGCGGTCCCGCGCCGACACCGACGGCTCGGTGGTCGTCGAAGTGACCGACGGCGGGCCCGGTTGGCCCCCCGACGTCGTCGGCTCCGACGAGCTGGGCGCGGGACGCGGCGGCGTCGGGCTCTCCGTGGCGGCCGACGTCGCCGAGACGCACGGCGGGCGGCTCGAGCTCTTCGCCGCGCCCGGCGGCGGCGCGGGCGCGCGGCTGCGGCTGCCGCGCGCGGGCGACCGCAAGGACGCGTCGTGAGGGTCGCGGTCCGCATCTCCGACGGCGCGCTGCGGCGCGCGCTCACCGACCTGCTCACGGTCGCGGGCCACGAGGTCGTCGGCGCGGGCCGCAGCGACGCCGCGCCCGACCTGCTCGTCCTGTCGGCGCCGGGCCTCGGCGCGCCGCCCAAGGGCGTGCCGACGCTGTACCTGCGCCCGCCCCTCGACGGCGAGCCCGACCTCGACCCCGAGGCGTCGCTCGCGCACGCGATCGCCACGGGCGGCGCGTCGGTGTGGTCGTCGCCGCTCGACCCGGCGCGCCTCGTGTCGGCCCTCGCGCCGTGTGCGGCCGTCGCGCGCCCCGGCGTGCGGCGGGCGCCGCCCGAGTCGAGCCTCGACCTCGCGCCCGAGCCGTGGGCGCTCTTCGAGCCCTCCTCGGGTCGCTTCCTGTGGACGAACGAGGCGGGGCGCGCCGCGTCGGGCGGCGCCGACGTGGTGCGCGCGCTGCTCGCCGAGCGCCACGCGGCGGACCTGCGCGGCGCGCTCGCCGCCGACGCCGCCGGACGGCGCGTGGTGGACGGCCCCGACGGCCGCCGGCTGGCGCTGTGGTGGACCGCCGCGGGCGGGCTGCGCGTGCTCGGGATGCTGTCCTGGCCCAGCGTCGAGGCGCTGGGCGCGGAGGGCAACTTGCGCACCCTCGCCGAGATCGGCCGCGCGGCGTCGGTGCTCGCGCACGAGATCCGCAACCCGATCGCCGCGCTCTCCGGCGCGCTCGACGTGCTCGCCGAGGCCGGGACCGCGGAGGAGCGCGCCGAGATCCTCGGGATGGCCCGCGACCGGCTGCGCGGCATGCGCGCGCTGCTCGACGACGTGCTCCGGTTCGCGCGGCCCTTCCACGGCGCGCCGGTGCCCGTGGACGTGGGGGCGGTGGTGGCGTCGGCGGTGGGCACGCTCGCGGCCGACCCGCGCTTCCGTCCCGTCGAGGTGAAGGTGGACGTGCCCGCCGACGCCGTCACGGCGCTCGCCCACGAGGAGCCGCTGCGCCAGGCGCTGCTCAACCTGCTGCTCAACGCGGCCGAGGCGCAGAGCGGCACCGGGCGCGTGTTCGTGCGCGTCGTCCTCGACGGCGACCGCGTGGTGCTGCGGGTGCGCGACGAGGGCCCCGGGATCCGCCCCGAGCACCTCGAGCGCGTCTTCGAGCCCTTCTGGACGACGAAGCCCTCCGGCACCGGCCTCGGTCTCGCCTACGTGCGCAAGGTCGCCGAGGCCGCCGGCGGCCGCGCGACCGCCGAGTCGTCGGAACGCGGGGCCTGCTTCCGCATCGACCTCCGCCTCGTCGCGTAGCGGGCGCCTACGGGGTGCGGCGACCGAGGAGCACGGGCGCCCGCGGCGGCCCGTGCGCGACGGGGCCCGCTGGACGCTCGGAAGACATCCCGCCCGGCCTCGTGGTCTCTCCGGCGGCCGATCCCTCGCAGCCCGTCCCTGACGCGTCGCCCGCGATTCGCTCAGGCCCGCGGGAGCGGCCGCGTCGACCGCGTACTCGCGCTACCGTACGCCGAGCCGCGGCCCGACGACGAGGAGTCTGCGACGAGGTGGTGGGGCCGACGGGGCGCTGCGCCCCGGAGGACCGCGAACCTCGGGCCTCAGCGAGCGCGGGCGCCCGCGGCCGGACGGCCGGCGCGCGCGCTCGGGCGGAAGTCAGCCGCCCATGACGTCGGCGGGGAGGGACAGCACGACCTCCGCCACCTCGCCCGAGGCACGGCCGAAGCGGTGGACGAGGTCGTCGAGCGTGACGATGCCGACGAGGCGGCTCGTCGCGCGCGCGACGATCGGGAGCCGGCGGACGCGGTGCGCCCGCATGAGGGAGGCGGCCTCGACCGGGTCCACGTCGTCGGGCACGGTGACGCACGGCGCCGACATCACCTCCTGCACGTGGGCGCGCGTCGGGTCGAGCCCGCGCGCGATCGCCCGCAGCACGAGGTCGCGGTCGGTGACGACGCCCACCGGGCGCTCGCCCGCCACGACGACGAGGCAGCCGACGTCCTTCTCCGCCATGCGCCGCGCGGCGTCGAGCACCGAGAGCTCGGGCGTCGCGGTGACGACGTGACGGCTGCCGAGCGCGTTGAGCGGGACGTTCACGGAGACCTCCTTCCCGTGCGGGGCCGCGGTCCGCCGAGCGACCCGCGTGCCAGTCGGCGCGCGGCCCGGGGGGAACGCACGGGAGCCGGGCCGGAGCCGTGGCGGCCCGGGCGCCACGGGGGGTGTGGCCGTTGGAGGAGGCCCCGTGGTGCCGCGGGGCAGCGCCCGTGTGCGCAAGGCCCCGCAGCGACGGTGCGGGGCGCCCCCCATCGCGGGGGGAAGACCCCACCGGTGGGGGCGGCGGGGGGCGGGGGGCGTGCGGCCCGCGCCTTGCGGACGGAACGCCGTCGAGGACCCGACCGAGGGTGCCCGCATGACCGTCCCCTCCCCGCTCCCGCCTGCGTCCCTGCGGCCGCGCTGCGACCCCGCGTCCCTCCCGTTCTCGACGACGGCCGAGGTCGCCCCGCTCGCCGACCCGCTCGGCCAGGCCCGCGCGCTCGAGGCGCTCGCGTTCGGCACGGGGATCCGCCGCGACGGCTTCCACCTCTTCGTGATGGGCTCCAACGAGGCCGGCCGCCGTCGCCTCGTCGCCGGGGCGCTCGCCGCGCGGGCCGCGCGCGAGCCCGTCCCGCCCGACCTCTGCTACGTGCGCGACTTCGACGACGCGCGCCACCCGCGCGTCCTGCGGCTGCCCGCGGGCCGCGGGCGCGCGTTCCAGCGCGACGTGGACGCGATGCTCGACGACCTCGCGGCCGCGATCCCGGCCGCGCTCGAGGGCGACGAGCACCGCGCGCGGCTGCGCGCGGTCGAGGAGGAGGTGCGCGAGGAGCACGAGAAGGCGATGGCCGCGCTGCGCGAGAAGGCGCAGGCGCGCGGGATCACGCTCGTCCGCACGCCGCTCGGCTTCGCGCTCGCGCCGCTGCGCGACGGGCACGTCATGCCCACCGAGGTGTTCGAGGCGCTGCCCGCCGAGGACAAGGCGCGCATCGAGGCGGCGATCGAGGCGCTGCAGGAGGAGCTGCGCGAGATCGTCACGGCGATGCCGCGGCTCGAGAAGGCGCTGCGCGAGCGGGTCCGCGCGCTCGCGCGCGAGACCACCGAGGCGGCGGTCGCGCGCGAGGTGGACGAGACGGCGGCGCGCTGGGCGGACGAGCCGGCGGCGAAGGCGCACCTCCTCGCCGTGCGGGCCGACGTCGTCGCCGACCCGTCGCCCTTCCTGCGCCCGGCGGAGTCGAAGGAGTCCCCGCCGCTGTTCGAGGAGGCGAGCGACGGCGCGGTGCCCGGCGGGCCGCGGCGCCGCTACCGGGTGCACGTGGTCGTGGACCGCGCGGGCGAGCGCGGCGCGCCGGTGGTCGAGGAGCCCCACCCCTCGCACCCCAACCTCGTCGGGCGCGTCGAGTACCTCGCCAAGATGGGCGCGCTCGTCACCGACTTCGACCTGCTGCGCGCGGGCGCGCTGCAGCGCGCCGACGGCGGCTACCTCGTGCTCGAGGCGCGCGCGCTGCTGACCCAGCCGTGGGCGTGGGAGGCGCTCAAGCAGAGCCTGCGCGCCCGGTGCGTTCGCACCGAGTCGCTGGGGCAGACGCTCGGGCTGCTCCACACGGTGACGCTCGAGCCCGAGGCCGCCCCGCTCGCGACGAAGGTCGTCCTGACGGGCGAGCGCGAGGTGTTCCGGCTCCTCGACGCGTACGACCCCGACTTCCGCGCGCTGTTCAAGGTGGTCGTGGACCTCGACGAGGACCTGCCGCGCGACGGGGACGGCCCGCTGGCCTACGCGCGCTTCGTCGCCGGCGTCGTGGTCGAGGAGGGCCTCTCGCCGTTCGACCGCGGGGCCGTGGCCGCGGTGGTCGAGAGCGGCGCGCGGTGGGCCGGGGACGCCGCACGGCTCTCCGCGCGCACCGAGGACCTCGCCGACCTGCTCCGCGAGGCCGACTGGTTCGCGCGCGAGGCCGGCGCGGCGACGGTGGGGGCCGCCCACGTCGCCGCCGCGGTCGCCGCGCGCGAGCGCCGCCTCGGGCGGGTGCGCGAGCGCCTCCTCGAGGAGACGCTTTCGGGCACGCTCCTCGTCGAGACGACCGGCCGCCGCGTCGGCACGGTGAACGGGCTCGCGGTGCTCGACGCCGGGCGCTTCGCCTTCGGCCGTCCCGCGCGCATCTCGGCGCGCGTGCGGCTCGGCAAGGGCGACGTCGTGGACCTCGAGCGCGAGGTGGACCTCGGCGGGCCGGTCCACAGCAAGGGCGTGCTCATCCTGTCCGCGTTCCTCGGCGCGCGCTTCGGCGCCGACGGGCCGCTCGCCTTCCACGGGACGCTGGCGTTCGAGCAGTCCTACGGGCCCGTCGAGGGCGACAGCGCGTCCTGCGCCGAGCTGGTCGCGCTGCTCTCCGCGCTCGCCGACCTGCCGGTGCGCCAGGACCTCGCGATCACCGGCTCGGTGGACCAGCACGGCGCCGTGCAGGCGGTCGGGGGCGTCAGCGAGAAGCTCGAGGGGTTCTTCGACCTCTGCAGCGCGCGCGGCCTCTCGGGCACGCAGGGCGCGCTCCTGCCGGCCTCCAACGTCCGCCACCTCGCGCTGCGCGACGACGTCGTCGAGGCGGCCGCCGCCGGGCGCTTCTCGGTGCACGCCGTCGCCACGGTGGACGAGGCCGTCGAGCTCCTCACGGGCGTCCCGGCCGGCGTGCGGGGCCCGGACGGGACGTGGACCGAGGGCAGCGTGAACGCGCGCGTCGCCGCCCGGCTCGCCGCGTTCGAGCAGCGGCGCCGCGAGGCCGCCCGCGACGACCGCCGCGCGGCGGGGAAGGACGGGGCGTGACCGCGCCGGCGCCCGCGCCCCGTCGCCTCGTCGTCGCGGTGGACGGCAGCGCGGCGAGCCTCGCCGCGCTCGCCGCGGCCGTGGCGGTGGCGCTGCGCACCGGCGCGCGCGTCGAGGCCGTGTTCGCCGAGGACCCCGACCTGCTCGCGCTCGCCGGGGCGCCGGCCGCGCGCGTCGTCGCCGAGCGGACGGCGGCGTCGTCGCGCGTGGACCCCGCGGCCATGGCGCGCGCGGTCGCCGCCCTCGCCGACCGCGTCGGCGCCGCGGTGGCGCAGGCCGCGGCCCGAGCGCGCGTGCCGTGCGCGCACCGCGTCGTGCGCGCCCGTCCGGCGGAGGCGCTGGACGCGACGCTGCAGGCCGACGACTGGGTCGTGCTCGGGCGGGTCGGCCACTCCGAGGCGTTCGGCGCGCGCCTCGGCTCCACCGCGTCGCTGCTCGCGACGCAGGGGCGTCACGTCGTGATGCTGGTCGGTCGCGGCGAGGTCGTCGCGACGCCGGTCGCGGTCCTCGACGACGGCAGCGAGGGCGCGGCGCGCGCCGTGGCCGCCGCCCGCGCGGTGGCCGGGGCCGACGGCGGCCGCCTCGTCGTGCTGCGGCCCGTGGCCGTCGCGGTGGGCGAGGGCGCGGGCCCCGTCGCGGCGCGCACGCTCGTCGCGGCGCTCGACGCCGCGCGCGTCCACGGTGCGCGGTTGCTCGTCGTGCCGGCGGGGAGCGCCGCGGGCCAGGAGGACCGGCTCGCCGACGCGCCCTGCGCGGTGCTGCTCGTGCCCTGAGCCCGGGCTTCCCACGAACGACGAGGGGCTCCGTGGAACGATCTCGTCGGCTCGTGGGACGTCCGAGCCGAGCCCGCGGAGGGCGCTCCCGCCCTCCGCGGGGCGACGCGGCGCCGCGTCACTTCTTGTGGCGGTCGCGCCCCGACCACGCGGGCTTCCACGTCACGCGGCCTGCGTCCTCGGCGCGTGCGGCCGGCCGAATGCGACGTGCGGCCTTCGCCTTCGGGGCGGCCGCCTTCGTGGCCTTCGCGACGCGCGCGGCACCCGTCTTCGGGCGGTGCTTCTTGCGGCGGTCCATCGGACGTCCTCCGCGGCGGGAGGTCTTCCCGCCGCCTCCATGGTGCCCCGCCGCGGCGCGCGTGCGTCGATCCGTCGTGGAGCCGGCCTCGCGCGACGCGACTTGTCGCTCGCGTGGAGCGCACGGTGCGTGCTATGAAGGAAGCGTGCGCCACGGGCGTGCTCCGTGGCCGGCAGGAGGCATCATGGCCAAGGCTCGTCGCACGACCCATCGCAGCAAGACCGGCAAGAAGCTCTACGCGGTCCGCAGCAAGACCGGCAAGTTCAAGGACATCCAGACCTTCCAGCGCGCCCACAGCGCCGACCTCCGCAAGAAGTCGAAGCCGGAGAAGGCGGCCGCGGCCAAGAAGGCCGCGAAGAAGACCGCGAAGTAGCCGTCGAACGTCCGCGTTCCCGCGGGCCGCGCGAGCGGCTCGCGGGAGCGTCGCGTGCGGTCGCAGCGGGCGGAGTGCCGCGCCCGGAAGGGGGGCGACCGGCGCCGCGGGGTAGGCTCGCGTCCCCATGGACGCCCGTCTTCCCGCCGTGCCCGAGGACCCCAAGGTCTGCGCGATGTTGCTGTGCGACCACGCGCACCGCGACCCGTCCACGGGCAAGTTCTCGCTGCTCGGGATCTTCGACCGCATCCATGCGAAGACGTTCCCGGCCACGCACGGCCCGTTCGCGATCTACCTCAACCTCACGAACATGCACGGCGCGTACAACCTCGCCGTGCAGGTGCTGCGCGCCGACGACGAGTCGAAGGTGGGCGAGACGCGCGCGGCCCAGGCGCTCACGGTGCGGGACCCGCTCTCGCGCGTCGAGATGGCGCTCCACCTGCCCGGCGGGCTCCCGCTCGCCAAGGCGGGCGGCTACGTGTTCCGCCTGACGGCGAACGACCGCCCGCTGCAGGACCTCGTCTGCTCGATCTTCGGGCCGTCGAGCGGTCCCGAGGCGTGAAGACGCGTTCACGCCGGCCCGGGGCTCGCAGGCGCTGAGCCGTCCGCGGTCGGCGGCGCGGGGGAATCCTCTACAGGCGTGCGCGGCCCGGCGCCGATAGCGGCCGGGGGCTCCATCGGAGCAGTTCGCGCGCTCGCGGAGGATCGCACTGTGGCTCACGCGCTCCCGGTCGTCGGGTCCGACGCCGCCCCCCGCAGCGGGTGGTGGACGCGGCTCGTCCACCGCACCGCCGCCCCCCGTCCCGACGTCCCCGAACCGACCGCGGCACCCCCCGAGGGCCCGGTCGCGGTCGAGCCGGCGCCGGCGGCCCCCGAGGTGATGCGTCCGCGTCGCACGTGGGCCTCGCTCCTCGCCCGCTGCCGCGCCGTGACGAAGGCCGACTGCGTCTTCGCCGTCGAGGGCGAGGGCCTCGTGGTCGGGCGCGACGGGGCGTACGGGCGGGTCGAGGTGGACCGCATCGCCGCGCACCTCTCGCGCGCGTTCGACACGCTCTCGTTCCTGACCGAGATCGGCCGCGACGTCGAGTCGCTGTGCGTGCAGTACGACGGCGGACGCTGGCTGACGGCGATCCGCATCCAGCCGACGGCGTCGCAGACGGTGACCGTCGGCATCGTGGGCCCGTGGACGATCGTTCGCGAGGACCGTCAGCGCCTGCGCGACGCGTTCCTCAAGCTGTTCGCCGACGGCCTCCCCGACGCCGCCGAAGGCGCCGCGTAGGCGCACCTCCGCGCGCGCCGTCCCCGCCGGGGCCGCGGTGCCAGGCGTCGCCGCGGTGCCAGGAAAGTTGTTTTCACGCGGCGCGCCGCGGTGCCAGGAAAATTGTTTTCACGCCGCGCGAATACAACGTTCCCAGCACCGCCCTCCTCAGACCTGCGTGCCGTCGGTGCGGCGGATCGCGACGACGGAGGGGCGCGGCGGCACGTTCGGCGTGAAGTCGGGCCAGCGCGTCGAGGGCGCGCCGTAGGGCGAGCCCTCGCCCGGGTGCTGCACCGACACGAACAGCGTCGTGCCGTCGGGCGTGAAGCACGGCCCGCACAGCTCGGCGCCGACCGGGCACGCGTAGACCATCTGCGGGGCCGCGCGCCCGGGGCCCGCGACGTCGGTGACGTAGACGCCGTCGGGGACGCCGTAGTCGTCGGCGCCGTCGGTGGCGATCCACAGCCGCCCGCGCGGGTCGAACGCGACGTTGTCGGGGCAGGCGAGCCACCCGTCCGCCGTCGCCGCCGCGCCGTAGGCCGCGCCGTCGGTCGGCCGCGCCGGGTTGCCGGCGCGCAGGAACACCTCCCACGTGTACGCGTCGGCCGTGGGGTCGGGGCGGCCATGCGCGTCGGGCGGCGGGATCAGCTCGAGCACGTGGCCGTACGGATTCGGGGCGCGCGGGTTGGCGGCGTCCGTCTGCGTCCGGTCCTTGTTCTTCGTCAGCGCGACGTAGACGCGGCCGGTGGCGGGGTTCGCCTCGACGTCCTCGGGCCGGTCCATCGGCGTCGCGCCGAGCAGCGCGGCCGCGCGCCGCGCCTCGATGAGCACGTCGGCCTGCGAGGCGAAGCCCGCCGTCGAGGTCAGCGGCCCGGCGCCGTGCACGAGCGGCAGCCAGTGCAACGTGCCGTCGTCGTCGAAGCGGCCGACCGAGAGCGTGCCGTCGTCGAGCAGGTCCTCGGCCGACGCGGGGTCGAGGGGGTCGTAGCGACCCCGGCTGACGTAGCGGTACACGCACTGCATCGCCTCGTCGTCGCCGGAGTAGACGACCACCCGCCCGTCGGGGGCCAGCACGGTCGTCGCGGCCTCGTGCTTGAAGCGCCCCAGCGCGGTGCGCTTGACCGGCACCGACGCCGCGTCGTACGGGTCCACCTCGACGACCCAGCCGAAGCGGTTGGGCTCGTGGGGCTCGCGCCCGAGGTCGAAGCGCGGGTCGGCGGCCGCCCACGGGCGCGCCCCCTTGGCCGGGATGCCCATGCGCCGGTGGTTGTCGCGCTCGGCGTCGTCGGCGAGCGTCCCGGAGAAGTAGCCGTCCACGTTCTCCTCGCCGAGCAGGACCGTGCCCCACGGCGTGACGCCGCCGCTGCAGTCGTTGAGCGTCCCCACCACCTCGGTGCCCGTCGGGTCCGCGGTCGTGCGCAGGCGCGGGTGCCCCGCCGCGGGCCCCGCGACGCGGATCCTCGTCGTGCGGGCGTCGATGCGGCGCGCCCACGGGCTCGCGGCCACCACCGTCCACGTCCCGCCCGCGCGCGTCACCTCGAGGACGCTGTGACCGTGCGCCGCCTGCTCGAGCGCGACCAGCTCGGCCGCGGGGCGCGACAGGTCGGCGGGCGGCAGCATGTCGGCCCGCGTCGTGTACTCGTGGTTGACGCAGAGGAGGCCGTGGTCGGACGAGGCGGAGCCCTTGGGCAGCGGCAGGAACGCGAGGAAGTCGTTGTTGAAGCCGAACTGGCGCGCCTGGGCGTCCGCGGTCAGCGCCGCGGGCGCAAACGCCGGTGCGCCCGGGGTCACGGGGTCGCCCCAGCGGACGACGACCTGGGCGGCGTACCCGTCGGCGACGCGATGGTCGGGGCTCTTCGTGCGCAGCGGCGAGCCCGCCTCGGCCCCGCGGCCCCCGCCGCCGCACGCCCACACCCACGACGCCGCGGCCCCCGCCCCCGCCAGGCGCAGCACGTCGCGGCGCGACCAGCGCCGCGCGACGACCGCGTCGAGCGGGTCGGCGGGGTCCGGCGCGGGGGCGGGAGGGCGGAGGGAGGGGGGGGCGTCGTCGGGCATGGGGGCGACCGGGGGGGCTCGAGCCGGCAGGGTCGCCCGACAGCGTCCGTCGGGGGCGAGGCGCACGCAAGGACGCGGTCAAGGTCGCCCCGGGGCCCGCGGCGGGGAGCGGTTCGCCGGTCGTGCCGCGTCCTCCCCGCGACGGAGGATCCCTCCGCCGACCGATCGTCCTGCGTGGAGCCTCCCTCCGGCGACCCCTCCCGATGCACGACGCCTTCGTCCGCCTCTTCCGCGCCCGCTTCCACGAGGACCCCGCCTCGGCGGTGCCCATCGCCGCGGACGGGAGCCAGCGCAAGATGGTGCGCGTCACCGGCGCGTCGGGGACGACCGCGATCGGGGTGACGGGCCCCGACCCGGAGGAGAACCGCGCGTTCCTCTCCTACTCGGCGTCGCTGCGCGCGATCGGGCTGCCGGTGCCGCAGGTGTACGGCGCCGACGAGGCGAGCGGGCGCTACCTCGTCGAGGACCTCGGCGACGTGACGCTGTTCCGCGCGCTCTCGACGGCGCGCGAGGCCGCGGGGGGGACCTTCCCGCCGGCGCTCGTGCCCGTCTACCGCGCGGTGCTCGAGACGCTCCCGCGCTTCCAGGTCGAGGGCGGGCGCGCCGTGGACTTCTCGGTGGCGTACCCGCGCGCGGCCTTCGACCGGCAGTCGATGCAGTGGGACGTGGACTACTTCAAGTACCACTTCCTGAAGCTCGCGAAGGTGCCGTTCAACGAGGACCGGCTCCAGCGCGACGTGGACGTGCTCGTCGCGCGCCTGCTCGACACCGACACGCGCCACTTCCTCTACCGCGACTTCCAGTCCCGCAACGTGATGCTGCGCGACGGGAGCCCGTGGTTCATCGACTACCAGGGCGGCCGTCGGGGCGCGCTGGCCTACGACCCCGCTTCGCTGCTCTACGACGCGAAGGCGGCGCTGCCGCCCGCGCTGCGCGAGGAGCTGCTCGAGCACTACCTCGACGCGCTCGCCGAGCACCTGCCGCTCGACCGCGACCGCTTCCGGCGCGAGTTCCGGGGCTACGTCCTCATCCGCATCCTGCAGGCGATGGGGGCGTACGGCTACCGCGGCTTCTTCGAGCGCAAGACGCACTTCCTCCAGAGCGTGCCGCTCGCGCTGCGCAACCTCGAGGCGCTGCTCGCCGAGGGGCTCGTCGGCGGCGAGGTCGAGCTGCCCGAGCTGCGCGCCGTGCTCGAGCGCGTCTGCGCGCGCGACGACCTGCGACGGGTCCCCGAGGCCGCCGAGTCGGGCCTGTGCGTGCGCGTCGGCTCGTTCTCGTACCGCTTCGGCTACCCCGAGGACGAGACCGGGCACGGCGGCGGCTTCGTCTTCGACTGCCGCGGGCTCGCCAACCCCGGCCTCGACCCGTCGCTCGCCCCGCTCGACGGGCGTCACCCCGCGGTCGTGCGCGCGCTCGAGCGCGACGCGGCGGTCCCGACCTTCGTCGCGCGGGCGTGGGGCCTCGTCGAGGGGCAGATCGCCTCCTACCTCGCGCGCGGCTACACCGCGCTCGACGTCCATTTCGGCTGCACCGGCGGGCGCCACCGCTCCGTCTACGTCGCCGAGCGCGTCGCGGCGCTGGTCAAGGAGCGCTTCCCGGCCGTGCGGGTCGCGCTGCGCCACCGCGAGGCGAGCCACTGGGCCGAGCCGCTCCCGCTCGACGCGGCCGACGTGCGCGCCGCCGCGGGGCGCCCCCTGGGGGACGCGTGGACGCGCTGATCCTCGCCGCGGGCCTCGGCACGCGCCTGCACCCGCTCACCGCGACGCGGCCGAAGGCGCTCGTCGAGGTGGGGGGCGTGGCGATGCTCGAGCGCGTCGCGCGCCGGCTGGTCGCCGCGGGGGCGACGCGCCTCGTGGTCAACGTCTGCCCGTTCGCGGAGCAGGTCGAGGCGTTCGTCGCCGCGCGCCACGGGTTCGGCGTTGAGGTGCGGTTCTCGCGCGAGGCGCCCGCGCCGAAGGAGACGGGCGGCGGCCTGTTCGCGGCGGCGCCGCTGCTCGCGCGCGACGGGCCGATCCTGCTCCACAACGTGGACGTGCTCACCGACCTGTCGCTGCAGGACCTCCTGGCGGCGCACCGCCGCGCGGGAGCGCTCGCGACGGTGGCCGTCGCCGACCGCGCGTCGTCGCGCAAGCTGCTCTTCGACGACTTCGGGCTGCTCGGGCGGGTGGACGGCGGCAAGGCGCTGCGCGTCGAGGCGCGCCGCCCGGTCGGTCGCGTGGTCGAGCGGGCCTTCCAGGGGGTCCACGTCGTCGAGCCGGCGCTGCTCGACCGCATCACCGAGCGGGGGACCTTCTCGATCCTCGAGCCGTACCTGCGGCTCGCCACCGAGGGCGCGACGATCGCGCGCTTCGAGGCCGAGGGCGCGCGCTGGATCGACATCGGGCGTCCCGACGACCTCGAGCGCGCGCAGCGCCTCGTGGCCGAGGGCGCCTTCGACCGCTGAGCCCGGACTTCCCACGAGAGGCGAGGGGCTTCGTGGACCGACCGAGCGGCGACCCGCGGTCGGGGCCGATCGAGGGCCGTCGGGCACGGGGTTTCACCGACGGCCGCGTGTTCGAAGGACACGCCGAGGAGGGGAAACCCCGCCGGCACGACGGTCGGTCGTGCGGCGTCCGTCTCCGCGCGCCCGACCGCAAGGCGCGGCCCAGACCTCGTCGGCCCGTGGGAAGTCCGCGCCGAGGGCGGGGCGGGACGGAGCCGACCCCGAAGTCTCCCGCGTGCGGGAAAGTCACCTGACCCCGATTTCCCCGAAGTGCGGGGAAGTCACCTGACCCCGATTTCCCGGGTCGGGGGTGCGGGGGCGACGATGTCCTCGGGGGCGTCGTCGTCGGTCGCGACGCCGCCGTCGTCGGTGCGGTCCTCGCCGACCGACCAGACCCGGCCGGCCGCGTAGCGCAGCGGCTGGCCGTCCATCGGGTCGAGCGGCACCCGGGCGAGCCACGACGGGACGAGCTCGTCGAGCGAGGTCGGGACGCGTCCGTGCTCGGCGAAGAAGCCGGCGACGGCGAATCCGGTGCGCGCGACGACGAACGGCGCGGCGAGCCGCTCGCTGGCGACGGCGTAGAAGCCGAGGCCCTCGACCAAGGACCGGACGATCGGGTTCGGGTCGTCGCCCCACGACGCGGGCGCACCCGACGGGACGGCGAACGCCTCGTCCAGCCGGCGCAGCGCGTCGGCGGCGCAGAGCCGTCGAGACCCCGCCCACCGTCGCAGCGACCACGCATCGACGTCCGGGCCGAAGAGATCCCACGACGTCGCGCCGTGCGAGACGATCGCCCGTCGCACGAGCATGCGCTCGCACCGGCGCGACTCGTCGCTCGACGGCCGCGCCGTATCGAGACGCCCGAGGAGGTCCACGAGGCGCCGGGCCTCGTCGGCCTCGACGGGGGCGCGCGGGAGCGTCTTGAGGAGGGCGCGGGACGCGTCGGCGACGACGCCGGCGGCCAGCAGCGAGCGGAGCATCGAGTCGCCCCCGCCGGCGTCGATGCCGAAGGCGGCGTAGAGCGTCGCAACCCGGCGCGCGATCGTGTGCTCGCCGCGAGCCGCGGTGCGCCCGAGCACGCTCGAGAGCCATCGCCGCCCGTCCCAGTACCCGTCGAGGCCGGTGGTCGCCTCCTCGAGGGTCCTCGGCGGCGGCACGGGCTTGCGCGGCACGTGGAGCAGCACACTCAGCGTCGCGAGCGGGACCGGGTGGCGCACGAGGATCGCGTCCTGCTCGGCCTCGGGCGCCGCGTCGCTCCCGACGTGCCACGCGGGGAGGCGTTCGCGGTCGGAGGCGGGTACGGCGCGGACGGCCGCGACGAACGCCGCGATCACGTCGCCGGCGTCGCCCGTCCCCGTCGGCGCGAGCAGCGCGGGCCTCCCGCGCGCCCGCGCGGCGGCGGCCTCCCATTCGCGTTGGGCGAGGGCGCGGTGCTCCTCGAAGGTCGCCTCGGCGCGGCGGTGGGCGACGAAGAGCCCGACGGCGAAGAGGACGACGAGGCCCCCGACGGCGACCGCGAGCCAGAGCAGCGGTCTCGGTCTGCGCGCCTTCGGCGGGGACGGCGCGACCTCGTGCACCTCCGCCTCGTCCGCCGGCTCGCGAGTGCTCTCCATCACCTCGGCATCCTACCGTGCGCGAGCGGCGCTCCGCGCGGGCCCGCGACGTGCGCACCGTGCCCCCTCCGCCGTCTGGGTCTCCGGTTACGGCTCCGTTCCGGATCCGGGCTCCCTTTCCATGGCTTGCCCCTACGCTGGCTCCGTCCCGTCCGGTGCGCGGCGCGGGGCCTCCCCGTCGCGGGCTCGCCTCCGTCGCGTCAGCGGGCCTCGGGCGCTTCGCCCGAGGCCCGCTCGCGTCCGCCCCGACCTGCGCGTACAGAGAGACGGTGGACCCCGGCCGCGCCGCCCGACTGCGCCTGCTGCTCGCGGCCGCCCTCTTCTCGACGGGGGGCGCGGCGATCAAGGCGTGCGAGCTCACCCCGTGGCAGGTGGCGTCGTTCCGCTCGGGCCTCGGGGCCCTCGCGATCCTCTGGCTCTCGCCCGACGCCCGTCGCGGCTGGAGCCTGCGCACGCCGCTCGTCGGCGTCGCCTACGCCGGCACGGTGCTCCTCTTCGCGCTCGCCAACCGGATGACGACGTCGGCCAACGCGATCTTCCTCCAGTCCACCGCGCCGCTCTACCTGCTCCTCGTCGGGCCGCTGCTCCTGCACGAGCCGCTGCGCCGCGCCGACTTCGCGTTCATGGTCTCGCTCGCGGTCGGGATGGCGCTGTTCTTCGTCGGCGCGGAGGACCCGCGCGCGACCGCCCCCGACCCCGTCCGCGGCAACGTGCTCGCGCTGGCGAGCGGGCTGACGTGGGCGTTCACGATCGCGGGCCTGCGCTGGATCGCCAAGGCCGGCGGCAGCGCGGCGGCCGCCACGGTCGCGGGCAACGCGATCGGCTGCGTCGTGGCCCTCCCCTTCGCGCTCCCCGTCGTCGCGGGCGGCGCGCGGGACTGGGCCGTCCTCGGCTTCCTCGGCGTCGTCCAGATCGGGGTCTCGTACGCGCTCCTGACGCGCTCGTCGCGCCACGTCCCCGCGCTCGAGGCGACGCTGCTGCTCTTGCTCGAGCCGGTCCTCAACCCGCTCTGGGCGTGGGCCGTCCACGGCGAGCAGCCGGGCCCGTGGTCGATCGCCGGTGGGGCGGTGATCCTCTGCGCCACGCTGGCGCGCGCGCTGGCGCGTCGCCGGCCGTCGGCGCCGGAGCGTGAGGACGCGCCCGCGTCGTCGTAGGATCCGCCGCCATGCCGTCCCGCCCGTGGGGCCCCGGGCCCCGCTCCTGCGCCACCGTCCTCGTCCTGCTCGGGCTCGCGCTCTCGTGCGCGGCGCCGGCGTCGGCCGACCCCGACGGCGCGCGTTGGACGTGGCGCGTGGCCGTCTCGCCCGACCTCGCCACCCTTCGCGTGCGCTGGGAGGTCGAGGGGTTCCGCCCGCGGCGGGCCTGGCTCGGCGACGCCTCCTCGCACGACACCCTCACGCTGCTCCCGCCGCCCGACGACGCGGACGGCGCGGCGACGCTCGCGCGCGCCGACGGCGAGCCGGTCGCGCTCGACGTGGTGGGCGTGGACGGCGACCGCTCGTGCTTCGAGTACGCCGTGGACGTGCGCAAGGTGATCGAGGCGGGGGCGGGGCGTCGCGTCGGCGGGGCGCTGGTGCTGCGGACGGGGTCCTACCTCGTCCGTGCGGGCAACGTGCCCGACGACCTCGACGCGCAACTCGTCGTGGACGCGCCGACGGGCGTGCGGGCCGCGTTCCCGGGCGAGCCGCTGGGCCCGGGGCGGTGGCGCGTGCCGGCGAGCCAGTGGCCGTTCCAAGGGTGGACGGTCTTCGGGGCGTTCGACCTCGACCGGTTCACGTGCGCCGGCTGCGACGTCACGCTCGTGCGGCTGCCGGGCCCGCTCGCCGCGACGTCCGCGGGCGTGCGGCGCTGGGTCTCGACCGCCGTCGAGGCCGACGCCACGCTGTTCCACGGGCGCTTCCCGCGCCCGCGGCTGCTCGTGACCGTCGAGCCGTCGCCGCGCGCGACCGAGGACGTGCCGTTCGGCACGGCGTGGAACGGCGGCGGGCCGCACGCGTTCCTCTGGCTGTCGTCGCGGGCGCGCGACGCCGCCCTGCCGGGCGAGTGGGTCGGCGTGCACGAGCTGCTGCACACGGCGCTGCCGCACATCGCGCTCGACGACGCGTGGTTCGCCGAGGGGTTCGTCACCTACTACCAGGAGGTGCTGCGCGCGCGGTCGGGGAAGAACGCGCCGGCCGAGGCGTGGAACCAGCTCGCCGACGGGTTCCGGCGCGGCGCCGCCTCGACGAGCACCGAGACGATCGCGTCCGACAGCGCCGCGATGCAGGCGCGCCACGAGTACCGCCGCGTCTACTGGGCGGGCGCGGCGATCGCGTTGCGCCTCGACGTCGCGCTGCGGCGGAGGACGGGCAACCGCGCCTCGCTCGACGACGTGATGCGCGCGATCACGACCCACCCCGCGGCCGACCGCCGCTCGTTGACGGGCGACGACCTGCGCACGCTGCTCCTGCGGTGGCTGCCCGACGGACAGGGCGCGCGCATCGTCGCCGAGGTGCTCGACGCCCGGCGCTTCCCCGACCTCGTGCCGACGTGGGCGTTCCTCGGGGTGGAGCCCGAGGCCGACGGCGTGACGCTGCGCGACGACGCGCCGGGCGTCGCGGTGCGCGACGCGATCATGGCCCGCTTCGATCCGGTCGCCCCCGACGCCGGCGCCGCTTCGGGCGGGTGACCGCTCGGGCGGTTCGGTGAGGCCCGCGCCGCGCCCGGCGGGCTCGACGCGGCGGGGCCGCGCCGCTACTTCGGCTCGGGACGCTCGGCGGGCGGGGTGGGGGGCGGGTCGCCCTTCTTCTGGAGGGTGACCGAGACGCTGTTGATGCAGTAGCGCATGCCGGTCGTGTCGGAAGGGCCGTCGTCGAAGACGTGGCCGAGGTGCCCGCCGCAGCGGGCGCACGTGACCTCGGTGCGCACCATCCCGTGCGAGCGGTCCACGTGCTCGTCGATCCCCGCGCCCGCCGCCGGCCGGTCGAAGGACGGCCATCCGCAGCCCGAGTCGAACTTGTCGCCGGAGGCGAACAGCACCGCGCCGCACGCCGCGCAGCGGTAGACGCCCTCGGCGTGCTCGTCCCAGTAGGCGCCGGTGAACGCGCGCTCGGTGCCCTTCTCGCGCAGCACGCGGTACTGCTCGGGCGTGAGGCGGGCGCGCCACTGCGCGTCGGTCAGCGTCACGGGGGGCTTCGCGTCGGACGGCGAGGGCATCGAGGTCTCCGGGCTCGCGGTGCGCCCGCCGCCCCGACCCGCCGCCCCGCGGTCGCAGGCGGCGAGCGAGAGCGCGATCAGGACGGGGAGGACGAGGCGGCGCATGGGGTCACCGTACCCGCCGACGGCGGGTCGTGCCGCGTGGAGCCGTCCCCCCGAGGCGACTCGCGCCCCCGGAGGGCGCGGTCGCTCGCTCGAGGCCGCGACGACGGCCGGGTCGCTACGTCGCGTCGTCGGCGCCGATCGCGCGCCACGCCGTCGCGCCGGCGAGCGCGCCGACGACGGGGGCGATCCAGAACAGCCAGAGCTGGCCGAGCGCCCAGCCGCCGACGAACACGGCCTGGCTCGTGCTGCGCGCCGGGTTGACCGACGTGTTCGTGACGGGGATGCCGACGAGGTGGATCAGCGTGAGCGCGAGGCCGATCGCGAGGCCGGCGAAGCCGGGGGCGGCGCGCTTGCCGGTAACACCGAGGATGACGACGAGGAAGAAGGCGGTCAGGACGGCCTCGGCGACGAAGGCGGCGACGAGCCCGTACTGGCCGGGCGAGTGGTCGCCGAAGCCGTTGGCCGCGAACCCGCCCGCGAGCGGGTCGGCGCCCGGGGCGCCCTTGGCGACGACGAAGAGCGCGCCCGCGCCGAGGATCGCGCCGACGACCTGGGCGGCGACGTAGGGGAGCACCTTCGACGCCTCGAAGCGGCGCGCGACGTAGAGGCCGATGGTGACGGCGGGGTTGAGGTGGCAGCCGGAGACGGGGCCGATCGCGTAGGCCATCGTGACGACGGTGAGCCCGAAGGCGAGCGAGACGCCGAGCCAGCCGACGTCGCTCCCGGCGAGCACGGCGGTGCCGCACCCTCCGAGCACGAGCCACGCCGTCCCGATCACTTCCGCGAGCAGCTGTCGGCGCATCCGTTGCCTCCTGCCCCGCGCGGGGGCCGCCTCGGTCCCGCGCAGAGCATCGCCGTCACGCGAGGGCCGCGCAAGGGGCCCTCCGCGGTCGTCGCCGATACACCGGTGCCAGGCACCGGTGTACCGATTGCTTGCTGCTTGCAGGCGATCGATACAACCGTGCCAGGCACCGGTGTCGATAAGGCACCGTTGTACTAACCCGCCGGGCGGAGGAGCCAGGGGGCTTGGTCGGGGCACAGCCGCGCGAGGATGTCCCGCAGCCACGCCTCGACCGCCCGCTCGACGTCCGCGACCGCGGCCGCGGCGAGCGCCGCGTGGAGCCCGCGCTCGTGCGCGGCCGACGTCGCCGCGACGTGGCTCGCGAGGTCGGCCGGCAGCTCGACGTCGCGCCACCCGCCCCGCCCGCGGCCGAAGTGCGCGACCGCCACGTACCGCGCCACCGCGCCTCGCGCGAGCCGCGCGAGCGCGTCGGGCGCCCACGCCACCGACGGCTGCGTGCCGCGCACGGCGAGCGCGTAGCCCTTGGCGAGGCCCGCGCCGCCGAGCGCGCCGAGGATCGCGCCGACCACCGCGCCACCCCCGAAGGTGAGCCCGCCGGCCGCGAGGTCGGCGGCGAGCCCCGACAGCGCGCCCGACACGAGCCCGCCCCAGAGCGCGCCCTTCTTCGCGTCGGGCGACTTCGCCTCGCGCACCGCGAAGTCCTCGAGGCGGTCCTCGACCACCGCCGCGCTCGCGCCGTCGAGGCCGTGCGCCTCGAGCAGGGCCGCGACGAGCGCGCGGGTCGCCGCGGTGCGCCGCTGCGCGAGCGCCTCCATCGCCTTCGCCTTCTCGCCCCTGCCCGCGCCCACCGGGAGCGGCTCGCGGTCGGCGGCCGCGGCGACGAGGTCGGCGGCGAGCGCGGCGGCGGACCGCCGCAGCGACTGCGCCGCGCGCGCGTCCCACGCCGCGAGCAGCGCCTGCGCCGCGGGCCGCTTCCCCTGCGGCACGAGGGCGACGGCCTTCGTCAGCAGCGTGCGCTCCTGCGCCCAGCACCGCGTGAACGCGTCGAGCGGGAGCACGTCGCGCACGACGCCCACCGTCCGCACCGCGTCGCGCCACGCCTGCTCGAGCGCCGGCTCGGGACGCGGGCCGGTCTGGTTGAGCACCACGACCACCGGCCGCGCCGCCCACGAGAGGATCTGCATCTCCGGCGCGACGTAGCCCGCGTCGCCCGGCGCCTCGGAGGCGTTGACGAGGTAGAGGACGACGTCGGCGCGCTCGCGCACGGTGCGCACCGCCTCCTGCGCGCACCACAGCGGCCGGTCGCGGAGCCGGTCCCAGACCTGGTGCAGGAACCACCCGAGCGGGTTGCCCTCCGCGCCGAGCCGCCGCAGCAGGCGCGCCGAGTCGCCGAAGCCCGGCGTGTCCTCGAGCACGAGACGCGCGCCGTCCGCGTCGAGCAGCGGGTACGCCGTCGAGACCGTCGTGACGTGCGCCTGGTCGAGCACCTCGCCGACGTCGCGGCGCAGGAGCGTCCGCACGAGCGTCGTCTTCCCGACGTTGGTGTGGGAGACGACCGCGAGCGTCACCGTCGTCGCGCCGTCAGCCACCGCGCGGCTCCGTGCGGACCGCGGCCGCGAGGCGCTCCACGCGTCCGGGCTCGTCGCGCAGGTCGAGGTCGGCGGCGAGGAACGGCGCGCCCGCCTCCGACACCGTGCGCGTCCACAGGCGGCGGCGCTCGTCCACGCGCTCGGGGTCGCCCACCCGCGCCCGGTAGGGGGAGGCGTCGGCGAGCACGACGAGCCGGTCCTGCGGCCGCCGCAGCGCGAGCAGCTCGCGCACGAAGCGCGCGTGCACCTCGGTCTCCGGCGTCTGCGCCAGCGAGACGAGCACGATCCGGCACGCCGGCGACTCGCCGACCGGGTCGGGCGCCGTCGCCGCCTCGGCCCCGTAGGAGAGCGGCGTCGAGATCAGCACCTGCGCCTTCGTGCCGAAGACGTCGTGCAGCGCCGCCTGCAGCGACTCGAGCGCGCGCACCGACGGCGTGTGGCTGTAGGGCAGCACCTCGACCCGCGCCCCGGGCATCACGCCGGCCCCGCCCGCCCGCGAGGCGTAGGCCGTCCCGACCGCCACGGGCAGGCGCGCGGCGAGGCGCGAGGCCGTCCGGGCCTCGAGCATGGCGAGGAGCGCCCGCGGCAGCACGACGAAGAGCGCCGCGGTGACGGCGTAGAGCACGATCCACCCGCCGGCCGGGCCCGACGCGGGCGCCTCCATCGCCGCGACCTCCGCGACGCCGGGCACGGCGCGCCCGAGCGCCGCCGCCGCGGGCCCGAGCACGACCGCGAGCACCCCGCGCATGGCCGAAGCGTCGAGGAACGTGCTCTCCCAGGTCGCCTCGTAGCGGAACGCGAGGCCGCGGACGAACATCCCCACGACCACGCCGAGCGCCAGCGCGAGCGAGGCCAGGTGGAACGCGCCCCGCGCGCGCGCCGCGAGCAGCGGCGCGCTCGCTCGCCGCCACGCCGCCGCGTACCGCGCGAGCCCGGCGGCGACGACCTCGGCGTCGCGCGCGCGACGCCGCGCCTCGCCGCGCGAGAAGCGCGCCACCGCGCGGTCGTAGACGCGCAGCGCGAGCCCGGCGAGCCGGCCCGACGGCGCGGGGCCCGTGGCGTCGGCGGCGGCGCGGGTGCGGTGCGGCGCGAGCGCCCACGCCGCCCACGCGACGTAGACGGCGAGGTTCCACGCGAAGACGAGCAGGAACGGCTTCTGGAGCACCGACACGTGGCGCTCGGGGCCGAGCACGTTCGTCGCCAGCCCGAGCACGAACGCGGCGCCCACCACGACCGGGCCGAGGCCCGCGAGGAAGCGCGTGGCCGCGAGCAGGCGGGGGAGGCCGGGGACGGCGCCCTCGAGCGCTGGCAGCAGCGACGCCGCCCGCGCCGCGAGCACGGTCTCGTCGTCGCCTCCGGCGGCGCGGGCGGCCTCGGTGGCGGCGGCGCGGTCGTGCGCGGGCAGCACGCGGCCCTGCGGGTCCGCCTCCTCGAAGGCCCGCACCAGCAGGACCGCTTGGGCTTGCGCCTCGCGCATGCGCCCACCCTACCCACGGGACGCGGTCCCGGGAGCGTTCGCCCGCGGGGCTTCCTCCTTCGGGTACGCCCGCGGCGTCCACCGGCGTAGGATCCTCGCGCCATGGCGTCCTCCCCCGTCCTCCGCCCGGCGCACCCCCGATGAAGCTCGGAGGCGTCGCCCGACGCACGATCGAGCCCGCGCAGGACGGCGCCGCCGTCCTCGTGCTCGACCAGACGCGGCTGCCGTTCTCGACCGCGTGGCGGCGGCTCGCGACGCTCTCGGAGGCGGCCGACGCGATCCGCCGCATGGTCGTGCGCGGCGCGCCGCTGATCGGGGTCACCGCGGCCTACGGCGTCTGGCTCGCGATGCGGGCCGACGCCACCGACGCGGGGCTCGCCCGGGCGGTGGACCTCCTCGGTGCGACGCGGCCGACCGCGGTGAACCTGCGGTGGGCCCTCGAGCGGGCCCGGCGCGCGCTCGCGCCGCTGCCGCCCGCCGCGCGGGCCGCCGCCGCGCGCACGCTGGCCGACCGGCTCGCCGACGAGGACGTCGCCACCAACCGCGCGATCGGGCGCCACGGGGCGGCCCTGCTGCGCGACGCGCTCGCGCGCCGGGGCGGGCGCGGGCGCGTGCAGGTGCTCACGCACTGCAACGCGGGCTGGCTCGCGACGGTGGACGTCGGGACGGCGCTCGCGCCCGTCTACGAGGCCTTCGACGCCGGTGTGCCCGTCCACGTCTTCGTGGACGAGACGCGGCCGCGCAACCAGGGCGCGCGGCTGACGGCCTTCGAGCTGGCCGAGCACGGCGTCCCGTGCACGCTCGTCGCCGACAACGCGGGCGGCCACCTCCTGCAGCACCGCGAGGTGGACCTCGTCCTCGTCGGCGCCGACCGCGTCACGGCCACCGGCGACGTGGCCAACAAGATCGGCACCTACCTCAAGGCGCTCGCGGCGAAGGACGCCGGCGTGCCCTGCTACGCGCTGTTCCCGACCTCGACGGTGGACTGGACGCTCTCCGACGGCGTCGCCGAGATCCCGATCGAGGAGCGCGACCCGCGCGAGGTGACCACCGTCGAGGGCGTCGCGCCCGACGGCACCGTCGTCGCGGTGTCGGTCGCCCCGTGGGGCGTGCTCGCGAGGAACCCCGCGTTCGACGTCACGCCGGCGCGCCTGCTGACCGGCCTCGTCACCGAGCGCGGCGTCTGCGCCGCCTCGCGCGAGGGGCTCGCGTCGCTCCGTCCGCCGACGTCGGGAGACCGCCCGTGAAGGACCTCGTGCTGCGCCGCGCGCTCGTGGCCACCGCGCGCATGACCTCGCACCGCGGCCTCAACCGCGGGACCTCGGGCAACGTGAGCGTGCGCTGCCGCGGCGGGTTCCTCGTGACGCCGTCGGGGTTCCCCTACGACGCGATGCGGCCGCAGGACGTCGTGGCGATGACGCTCGACGGCCGCGCGACGGGGCGGCTCGCGCCGTCGAGCGAGTGGCCGATGCACGCCGCCGTGTACCGCGCCCGGCCCGAGGCGGGCGCGGTCGTGCACGTCCACTCCGAGGCCGCCACCGCGCTGGCGTGCCTGCGCCGCGACCTGCCCGCATTCCACTACATGGTGGCCGCCGCGGGCTCGACGTCGGTGCGCTGCACGCCCTACGCGACCTTCGGCACCGAGGCGCTCGCGGCGGCCGCGGTCGCGGCGCTCGAGGGCCGGCGCGCCTGCCTGCTCGGCAACCACGGGCAGCTGGCCTTCGGCGCGACCCTCGAGAAGGCGCTCGCGCTCGCCGTCGAGGTCGAGGGCCTCTGCGCGACCTACCTGCGTGCGCTTTCGGTGGGGGAGCCGCCCCTGCTCTCCGACGCCGAGATGGCCGAGGTGATCGCGAAGTTCGCCACCTACGGCGTCGCGCGCCCGGCGTCCTCGGCGCGCGACCGTCGCCGCGCGTCGCGCTGAGGCCGTCAGCCGGGCGGCAGGTAGGGCGCGAGCAGGGCCGAGATCCGCGCCCGCGTGGCGAGCGGGATCGCCTCGACGGGCGTCAGCAGCGCCTCGGCGAGCGCGCGGTGGGCGGGCCGGGCGGTCCGCGGGACCCGCGCGACGGCGTCGGCGACCGCGCGCGCCGACGCGGCGGCGGACTCGCGCAGGATCGCGACGATCTGCGGGGTCTCGACGGTCGCCTCGTGCTCCCGCCACGCGTCGTAGTCGGTCACGAAACAGAGCGTGGCGTAGGCGAGCTCGGCCTCGCGCGCGAGCCGGGCCTCGGTGGCGCCGGTCATGCCGATGAGGTCGCCCCCGAGCGTGCGGTACATGCGGCTCTCGGCCCGCGTCGAGAACTGCGGCCCCTCCATCGTCACGAGCGTGCCGCCGTCCACGACGGGCAGCCCGACGGCCCGCGCGCCCTCGAGCAGCGCGTCGCGCAGCGTCGCGTCGTAGGGGTCGCCGTGGGCGACGTGGGCGACGACCCCGTCGCCGAAGAACGACAGCGCCCGCCGGCGCGTGAGGTCGATCGCCTGGTCGGGCACCACCGCGGTGCGGGGCGGCAGGTCCTCGCGCAGGCTCCCCACCGCGCTCACCGCGAGCACGTCGCGGACGCCGAGCGAGCGCAGCGCGTAGAGGTTGGCGCGGTAGGGGACCTCGCTCGGCAGGAGCGTGTGGTGGCGCCCGTGGCGCGCGAGGAAGGCGACCCGGCGCCCCGCCACGGTGCCCAGCCGGATCGACGACGACGGCGCCCCGAACGGGGTCGAGCACTCGACGTCCTCGACGCCGGCGAGCCCCGGCATGTCGTAGAGGCCGGTGCCGCCGATGATGCCGATCTCGGCCCGCTGCGCGTCCATCGAGAGGTCCTCCGAGGCGGCGCCACCCTACCCCTCGCCCGCCGGATCCGCGAAGGGACGAGGCCCTGCGGGCGCGGTCGCGCGGCGGGCCCCCAGCCCGTCGGTGTGCGGATCGGGCGGGCGGGCGGCTCGGGACCCGTGCCCCGCCGGGAAGCGCCCCGGGGCCGGCGCCGTCGAACCTGCGGGCGGGCCGTATCGTCTACCCTGCACGGGGACGGTGCGTCGGAGGGTCCGGGCATGGCGCGCGGCGCGATCGTGGGCGGTCTGTTGCTCGTCGCGGCCGCCGCGGGAGCGTTCTTCGCCTTGCGCCCGGGCGGCCCCGAGGGCGTCACGGGGACCGACGACGCCACGCCGGTCGAGGCGGCGGGCGACGCGGCGGGCGGTGGGCTCGCCGCCCGCGGGCCGCGCGCGGTCGCGCCCAAGGAGGCCGAGCGGCCCGCGTTCACCGGGCGCATCGTCGGGCGGGTGATCGACGAGGGCAACCGGCCCGTCGCCGGCGTCGCCGTCACGCTCCGGCGCGAGGGCGGCAACGACGGCTACGAGATCGTCGACGTCGCGCGCCGCGGGGCGCTGGCCGCCGAGCGGATGCGCCGCCGCCTCGGGGCCCTCGACGCGCCCACCGGCGACGACCCCAAGCCCGAGGCCGAGACGACCTCGGACGCCCAAGGGCGGTTCACGTTCGTCGTCGAGGGCGCGGGGAGCTATCGCGTCGAGGCCCGCCCGACGCCGCCGCGCGTCGGGGGCGCGCAGTGGGCGTGGGTCAACGAGCGCCAGACCGAGCAGTCCGTGTTGATCAAGCTCGGCGTCGGGTCCGCGCTGACCGGGACCGTGGTGGACGCCGCCGACCACCCGGTCGCGGCGTTCGTCTCGGGGTCTTGGACGGTGCGCGACCGGCAGGCCTTCGTCTCCGCCGTCGCCACGGACCCCACGACCGGCGGGTTCACGCTGCCGATCGTGCCGGAGGGCCTGGGCTCGCTCACGGTGCGGCTGCCCGGGCGGATGTCGATCTCGGTCCGCGTCACGACCCCCCGCAAGGAGCCGCTCGTCATCCGCGTCGGGGGCGGGGGCGTGCTCCGTGGGCGGGTGCTCGACGGGCGTGGGGCCCCGGTCGCCGGGGCGGACGTGCTCGTCACCGTCGGGCGGTCGGCCAAGGAGGGGGGGCCCAAGGGCGACGGCGTGGTGACGGGCACGACGGCCCGCGGCCAGAGCGCCGCCGACGGCGCGTACCGGCTCGAGGGGATCGCGGCGGGCACGGTCAGCGAGGTGACGCTCGGCGCGCCGGGCGTCCGGCCGCAGAGCGAGAACCCCCCGCGGGCGCGCTGGTCGGGCACCGAGGTCCGCGAGGGCGTCGAGACGGTCCTCGACCTCGTGCTCTCGCGCGGCGGCGCGGTCACCGGGCGGGTCGTCGAGAGCAAGACCGGCGCGCCCGTCACCGAGGCGTCGGTGCTGCTGCTGCCGTCGCAGGACCGGTGGAACGTCGAGTCGCTGCGCTGCGCGGTGGACGCCGGCGGGCGCTACCGCTTCGACGACGTGCCGATCGGCCGCTACGTCGTGCTCGCCACGTCGCCGCGCCACGTGCTGACGGCGATGCTCCAGCAGGGCACCAACGCGATGGGGTGGGACCCGTCGGCAGGACCCGCACCCGACGCGCCGGTCGCGGTGGTGACGAAGGAGGGCGACGTCGTCGAGCGCGACGTCGAGATGGCGCCGGGGCTCGCGTTGCGCGGCACGGTGCGCGGGCCCGACGGCACGCCGGTCGCCGGGGCGACCGTCCACCCGACCAACGGCGGGACGCTCCCGCAACTCGTGTGGCGCTGGGGCGCGCGTTGGAACGGCGAGTCCGAGCCCGTCGCGACGAGCGGGCCGGACGGGGCGTGGAGGGCGGAGAACCTCGCGCCCGGCGACGCCCTCGCGTTCTTCGCGCGCAAGGCGCCACTGGCGGGGAAGGCGTGCAAGCCGGTCCGGCTCGCCGCCGACGGCCCCGAGCCCGTCGTGGACCTGGTCCTCGCGCAGGGCGCGACGATCGCCGGCCGGGTCGTCGATGCGGACGGGGCTCCGCTGTCGGCGCGGTCGGTGCAGTGGAACGCGATGGGGGAGGACGGCGTCCACGGCTACGGCTCCTCGACCACCGACGAGGAGGGACGCTTCCGCTTCGAGGGGCTCCCGCCGAGCCGCCTCGAGCTCTACTCGTGGGGGCAGGGCGGCGCGAACGCGCAGCTGTCGGTGGACCCGCCGCTCCAGCCCGGCGAGACGCGCGAGGGCCTCGAGCTGCGCGTCGCGCGCGCGGCGAAGATCACGGGGACGGTGGTGGACGAGGCGGGGGCGCCCGTGTCGCGCACGCTGCTCGTGCAGGGCGACCGGATGAGCACGCAGGAGGTGTCGGCGGCCGACGGGACCTTCGAGTTCTCGGTCCCCGAGGGCAGCTACCAGGTCGGGGTGGCCAAGGGCAACGACGAGTGGGGCTTCGACGGCGCGGCCGTCGCGGTGAAGGCGCCGTCGAGCGGCGTGCGCGTCGTCGCCCCGGCCGTCGTGACGACGCTCGTGGCGGGGCGCGTGGTCGGGCCGGACGGCAGTCTGGTCCCGTGGTGCGTGGTGCGGGTCGGCGGCGGCAACCCCCGTGGCATGTGGGGCGGCGGCAACACCGACGAGGTGGTCGGCGGCGAGTTCCGGCGCGAGTTCGCGCGCAAGCCGCCCTTCGACCTCGTCGTCTCCTCGCCCCGCGGGGCCCACGGCGAGCCGCTCAACGTCAAGGGCGGGCGGGCCCGCATCGAGGGCCCGACGACCGACCTCGTCATCACGCTCGAGGCCGGCGCCGAGCTGCGCGGCCGGGTGCTCGACCCCGCGGGCGCGGGCGTGGCGGGCGTCACCGTGAGCGTCGGCGCGGTGAGCGCCGTGTCAGGCGCCGACGGCACGTTCCGGCTCGGCGGCCTCGACGCGAGCGAGCAACCGGTGATGGTGAGGCCGCCGGCGAAGTACGCCCCCGTGCCCGCGACGAAGGCGTCGCCGGGGGCCGCGGAGCTCGTCGTGCGCCTCACCGTGGGCGGCTTCGTCGCCGGGCGGGTCGAGGGGCTCGACGACGCGACGGGTGTGCAGGGGTGGATCACCGTGGACAACACGGACCGCAACGCGCAGGTCGCCGCGGACCGAACGTTCCGGATCGAAGGCCTCGACGCCGGCGCCACCGTGGACCTGACCGTGAACCTGTGGAACCCGAACGGCGGGCAGGCCTTCCGCCCGGTGCGCGCCAAGGGCGTCGCGGTCGGGACCACCGACCTCGTGCTGCGCGCCGAGCGGGGCGTGGCGATCCGCGGCGTCGTCGTCGAAGCGGACGGGCGCCCGGCGCCGGCAGGCTCGATGGTCATGGCGCGCGGAGAGAACGACTCGGCCTCGAACGCGGCCACCGACGCCGACGGCGCCTTCGCGGTCGAGGGGCTCGCGGCCGGGCCGCACACGCTCGAGGTGCGCCGGCCCAGCGGTGGGGCCGTCGCGGCGACCGTCAAGGCCGACGCGCCCTCGACGGGCGTCCGGGTGGTGCTCCCGCCCACGAAGGTGCTCGCCGGGCGCGTGCTCGGCGCCGGCGGGCGTCGCTTCATCGTGGGCGTCTACGCCGCCGGCTCCGGCGGTGCTCGCGGCTCGCGCGTCGCGTCGGGTCAGGTCGGCGAGGACGGGACGTTCCGCTTCGACGTCGCGGGCGACGGTCCGTTCGCGCTCACCGTGCAAGCGAGCGGCGACGAGAGCCGCTACGCGATGCTCGAGGACGTGCGCCCGTCCACGGAGGTGACGGTCACGCTCCAGGAGGGGGTTGCGATCGCGGGCGCCGTGGACACGGCCGACGGCAGCGCGCTGCCGACGCCCGTCTTCGTCAGCGCCGAGTCGGATCGCTGGCGCGTCGGCGTGACCGCCGAGCCCGACGGTCGGTTCGTGGTGCGCGGCCTTCCCCCGGGGCGCTACCGGCTGCGCGCGTACACGCAGAGCGGGCAGCGGGGCGAGACGGTCGAGGCGGACACGGGCGCTTCGGGGGTGCGGTTGCGGCTTCCCGCCGCGAAGTAGCGCGGCGACGATGGCCGCGTGGCCTTCTGGCTCCTCCAGGCGTTCACCGCGGTGCGCCTCTTCGGGTGCGCGCCGCTGTGGCTGTGGTGCTGGTGGCGGCGTCCGCGCGGCATGGTCGCGTGGATGGCGCTCGCGGCGATGGTCTTCCTCTTCTCGGACCACTTCGACGGGCTGTGGGCCCGCGCGTACGGGCTCGAGTCGCGGCTCGGCTTCTGGCTCGACCACCTCGGCGACGTCGCGTTCTACGGCGCGGTCGTGCTCACGACGATCGCGGGCTCGCGCGAGCCGGGGCCGCGGCGACGTCGCGCCGCGCGCGAGCGCGGACCCCGCACCTGACCCCGAGCTCCCGAGGTTGCGGGGAGATCACCGGACCCCGACGTCGCGGCGGGCGCGGCGGACGCCGGCGGCGGTGACCGCGAGCAGCGTCAGCGCCGCGGCGAGGGCCGCCTTCGCGGCGCCGAGCGCGCCCTCGCGCGGCACGAGGACGAGGTCGCCCGCGACCCCGACGGCGAGCGCGAGCAGCGGCGCGAGCCACGCGGCGCGCGGGGCCCCGCGGCCGAGCAGCTCCTGCAGGCCGACGTGCGCCACGCCGGTGACGAGCGCGGCGGGCACGAGCCAGCGCACGAGGTCGCCCGCGCCCGAGAAGCGCGCGCCGTGCAGGCCGGTGACGAACCCCTCCGGCCACGCGAGCAGCGCCGCCGCGGTCACGACGGTGCACGCGACGGGGACGGGCCCCACGACCCGCCCCGCGGGCCGCGCCCGCCCGCTCGCGTCGGCGGCCGCGACGCGCGGGAAGAAGAGCATCCCCGCCACCCACGGCACGAAGAGCAGCATGTCGCGCGCGAGCGAGGCCGCCGCGAAGCGACCGGTCTCCGCGGTCCCCGCGAGCGCGTCGAGCAGCAGCACGTCGGCGCGCAGCAGCGCGAACCCCACGGTCGCGTGCAGCCACGCCGAGCCCGCGTAGCGCGCGGCGCGCCCGACGAGTGCCCGGTCGAGCGCGGGCGCCGGCGGCGTGCGCGCGGCGCGCAGCCCGATCGCGAGCGCGACGACCTCGGCGGCGACGAGGCCCGCCACGACCGTGGACGGCGTGCGCAGCGCGGGCACCGCGAGGACGGCGAGCGCGACCAGCAGCGTCGCGCGGCTCCCGACGGCCACGAGGTTCCACGCGACGGTGCGCCCCGCGCCGAGCAGCGCGCCGCCCACGCCCTGCGCGGCGACGGTGGCGGGGGCGGCGACGGCGAAGGCGGCGACCGCCGCCGTCGGGAGGGGGGCGAACCACGCGGGCGAGGCGAGGCCCGCGGCGACCACGAGGACGCCCGCGGCCGCGCCGGTGACGAGCGCGAGCGCGAGCGTGGTGCGCACGACCGGGACGAGCGACGCCGGTTCGCGGGCGACGAGCCAGGTGGCGGCGGCGGGCGCGCCGGCGCCGGCGACGGCGTGGAGCGCGAGGCGCAGGACGAGCAGCGTCTCGATCGCGCCGCGGGCCTCGGGCCCGAGCACGCGCCCGACGACGGCCGAGGTCGCGATGACCGCGAGGGCCCCGAACATCCGCGCGCAGAACGTCGTCGTGAAGGCGCCCACCGGCGGCCCACCCTATCCGAGCGCCGTCCCCCCGCGCCCTCCGCGCCTACGACCCGGTGCCGGGGAGCGGCTTGCCGCGGATCGAGGACATCGAGACCGAGACCGTCTCGTCGGAGACGTGGTACCCGTCGCGGCCGTTCTGCTTGACGCGGTACAGCGCGCGGTCCGCGCGCTCCATCAGCTCGCCGATCACCGCGGTCGCGGTCTCGCCGTGCGTGCCCGGCGGCAGCACCGCCACGCCGATCGAGACGGTGACCGAGAGGCCCGGGCGGATGCGGTGCCACGGGCGCGTGCGGAAGGCGCGGCACACGCGGTCGGCGACGTCGCGGCCGTGGTAGGGCTCGGCCGCCACCGCGGCGATCGCGAACTCCTCGCCGCCGATGCGGGCGACGTGGTCGAGCGTGCCGACGTTCTCGCGCAGGAGGTCGGCGGTCTCGACCAGCACCTGGTCGCCCACCGCGTGGCCGTACACGTCGTTGAGCTTCTTGAAGTGGTCGAGGTCGAGGACCAGCATCGTCAGCGGCCACGAGAAGCGCTCGGCGCGCGCGAGCTCGCCCTCGAGCTTCTGGAGGAACGCGCGGCGGTTCTCGAGCGACGTCAGCGGGTCGCGCAGCGACTGCACCGCGAGCGTGTGGACCGTCTGGCGCTGCGACTTCGCCACCCGCGCCGAGATCGTCGTGGCGAGGAACGCGAAGATGACGTGCGCGGAGAGCGCCGCCACGTGGTCGGCCTCGTCGGGGCCCCCGACGTGCGGGTCGGTCAGGCGCACCGCGAGCGCGTAGCCGGCGAGCACGAGCGCGGCCGTGTAGCCCGCGCGCACCGGCGGGAGCGTGAGGCCGCCGAACACGCAGGTCCCGGCCACGAGGAAGAAGTAGGGGCTCGACACGCCGCCGGTCCGCACGCACAGCGCCGCCTCGAGGAGGCCCGTGAGCCCGAGCAGGAAGCCCTTGGGCATCGAGGCGCGCGACCCGCGCGTGCGCTCGAGCTCGACGCCGAGCGCGGAGGCGAACGCGAGGCTCACGACGGTGCCCTCGCGGAGCGGGTCCACCGCGCCGAAGCCGAGGAACGCCATCGCCCCGTGGATCAGCAGCACCGCCGCCGCCATGAGGAACGTCAGGCGGTAGTGCACCGACCGCAGCGAGCGGCCGGCGTCGGTCTCTTTCGGGGTGGGGGGCGTCATGGCGGGTCGAGGCAGTCCCCCGGCGGGGGCGGGGGAGGCTCCCCTCTATCGACCGCCGCGTCCCCCGGATTCAGCGGGAAACCCCCGCGTCTTCACGCGGCCTGAACGGGGTCCTGTGACATGCGAACAAATCACGAACATACGGAGCCCGCGAGCCACCGGGCGTAGGCGGCCAGCGCTTCGGTGGGGCGGAGCACGAGCCCCTCGGGCACCTCGTAGGGGTGCGTGGCCGTCAGCGCAGCGAGGCAGCGCGGCAGCGCGGTCGTGGTCGTCTTGACGATCAGCAGCGCCTCGCGCGCCTCTTCGACGGCGCCCTTCCACCGGTAGACGCTGCGGACGCCCGCCACGACCGAGACGCACGCCGCCACGCCCTCGCGGACCAGGCGGCGCGCCAGTCGCGGGGCGAGCGCGGGGGGGGCGCTCGAGAGCACGAGGCGGACGCGGGGCGCGCGCGTGCGGGCGCTGCGGGCGGGGGCGGTGCGACGGCGGGTGGGCTCGGCCATGGCAGGAAGGTCCCGGGCTCGGACGGTCGATGATGATAGGTCGCGTGCGCGCGCGGTCGCGCGGGCACCGGAGGTGACCGACCGATGTGCGGGATCGCGGGCGTCGTCGGCGCGGCGGCGACGGACGTCCCCGACCCCCTCGGTCCGGCGCTGGCGGCGCTGTCGCCGCGCGGGCCCGACGGCGGCGGGCGGGTGGCGGCGCGCCTCGGCACCCACCCGGTCGCGCTGGGCGCCCGTCGGCTCGCCCTCGTCGACGTGGCCGGCGGCCGTCAGCCCATCGAGCGGCCCTCCGGCGCCGTGCTCGTGTGGAACGGCGAGGTCTACAACCACGACGCGCTGCGCCGCGAGCTCGAGGCGCGCGGCGTCGCGTTCCGCACCCGCGCCGACGGCGAGGTGCTCGCCGCGCTGCTCGAGCACGAGGGGCTCGACGGACTGCGCCGCGTCGAGGGGTCGTACGCCTTCGCCTTCCTGCCCGGGCCCGCGGGCCCGCTGTGGCTCGCGCGCGACCCGGCGGGGGTGCGGCCGCTCGCGTGGGCGGCCACGCCGCGCGGGCTCGTCTTCGCCTCGACGCTCGACGGCGTCCTCGCGACGGGGCTCGTGGACCCCCGCCCCGACCCCGCCGCGATCGCGGACGTGCTGCGCGACGGCGTCGTCGGCGGGACGCGGTCGGCGGTGCTCGGCGTCCGCCGGCTCGGGCCCGGCGAGGTCGTGGCGGTCGGTGCCGACCTCTCGACGACGTCGCGGGCGGTGCCGCCCCCGCTCCCGCCCGACGTCCCGGCCGACGCCGACCCCGAGGCGGGCGTGCTCGACGCGCTGCGCGCCGCCGTCGAGGACCGGCTGCGCGCGGAGCGCCCGGTGGGCGTGTTCCTCTCCGGCGGGATCGACAGCGCGCTCGTCGCCTCGTTCGCGCGGGGCCGGGAGCACCTGCGCGCCTTCACGCTCACCTATCCGGCGCACGCCGACGTGGACGAGGGGCGTCGTGCGTCGCGCACCGCGGCGCGCCTCGGCCTCCCGCTCGTCGAGGTGCGCTGCCCGACGGACCCGACCGCGTGGGTGCTCGGCGTCGCGCGCGCGTTCGACGAGCCGTTCGCCGACGCGAGCGCGGTCCCGACGTGGGGGCTCGCGCGCGCCGCGGGCTCGACGGTGCGCGTCGTCCTGACCGGGACCGGCGGCGACGAGGTGTTCGGCGGCTACCGCCGCTACTGGCTCCTCGGCGCGGGGCCGTGGCTGCGGCACGTGCCGTCGTGGCTGCGCGAGCCGCTCGCGACGTTGCTCGAGAGGACGACCCCGCCCGGCGCGCGGCTGCTGCGCGCGGCGGCCGACCCCGAGGGGCTCTACCGCGGCCTGATGCGGCTGCTCCCGGTCGGCGAGCGGCGCTCGATCGCCGGCACGCTGTGGCGCGACCTCCCCGACCCGGCGCCCGTGGCCGGGCCGTCCGACCCGTGGAGCGCGATGCGCGACGACCGCGAGCGCTACCTCCCCGACGACCTGCTGGTGAAGGAGGACCGCGCGCTGATGGCGCACGGCATCGAGGGGCGCCACCCCTTCCTCGACCGGCGCGTGGCCGACGCCGCCCGCCGCCTCGAGACGCGCGGGGGCGTGGGGCGCGGGCGGCAGAAGGCGGTGCTGCGGGCCTACGTGCGCGAGGTGATCGACCCCGACCTCGCGCGCGTGGGCAAGCGGGGCTTCTCGTTCCCGTGCGACGCGCTCTACCAGGGGCCGCTGTGCCCGTTGGCGGAGGACGTGCTCACCTCCCGGCGCGCGCGCGAGCGCGGCTTCGCCGACCCGGACGCGGTGCAGCGCATCCTCCACGACCACGTGACGGGGACGCGCCTGCGCGGCGCCGTCGTGCACGCGCTCGTCATCCTCGAGCTCTGGGCCCGCCGCGTCCTCGACCGCGTCTCGTCCCTTTAGCCCGCCGAATCCACGAGCCGGCGAGGTCGGGGCGGCGTCTAGCGCCCGGGCGTGACGTGGGGCCCGGTGGCGCTTCGATGCGCGTCGCCACGCGTCGGCCGCTCCTCGGCGTGGTTCCAGAACACGCGGTCGTCGCGGCCGACGCTCGCCCGGGCGCCATCCGCGCGCCCCGACCGGGGCCTGACGTGCGTTCGGGGCTCGACCGGCCTCGCCGTTCGTGAGTTCGGCGGGCTGGGAGCCTGTCCCGGGAGCGGGCTCCCGGGAGGCCCGAGCCCCGCGGACAGGCTCCTATCGGACGAGGGTGGCGAACCAGGTGGCTTCGCCGGGTCGGACGTCGCCGAGCACCTCGTCCTGGTAGCCGTCGCGGTGGAGGTAGAGGTCGAGCGGCGCGGAGGGCAGCCCGTCCACCGCGAGGACCCCGTTGGCGTCCGTCGTCCACGGCGGGGCGTCGGGGTCGGTGGGCGCGGGGGCCGCGCCCGTCCCCCCGCCGCGCGGCGCGCTGCGCACGGTCACGCCGGCGATCGGCACGCCGTCGCGGTCGGAGACGACCACGCGCAGGCGCACGCCCGGCGCGAGCACCAGCCGCGTCTCGTGGTCGCCGGCGGCGAGCGTCGCGTCGGCCACGGCCCACACCCGGCCGGGCGCGCCCGCGTACACGTCCACGCGTCCGGTCGGCAGGTCGGCGAGCGTCGCGACGCCCTCGCGGTCGGTCCAGCCGACGCGGTGGACCGACGCGTCCCCCACGCGGGCCCGCACGACGACGCGGGCGCGCTCGACGGGGCGGCCCTGCTCGTCGCCGACGCGCACGACGAGCCGCGCGCCCGGGGCCAGCGTGACCGCCGTCGGGGCGGCGGTCGCATCGCCGACGGGCCAGGCGACCGCCGCGGGCGCGAACCCGGGCGCCTCGACCACGCCGCGCACCGCGCGGTCGGGGGGCAGCGCGAGCGTCGCCGCGCCGGTGGCGTCGGTGCGCGCGTCGGTCGCGACGGGCGTGCCCTCGGCCGGCTCGGCGCCGGCCCCCGCGGGCCACGTCGCCGCGACGTGCGCGCCGGCGACGGGTCGGCCCTCGCCGTCGCGCACCACGACCGACGTCGCGCGGCCGGTGCTGACCGTGAGCACGGGCGGGAGCCCCGCCAGCGGCACGCGCGCCGGCGGGCGGCCCGGCACGTCCACCTCGAGGGAACCCTCCGCGACGAGGTCGGGCGGCAACGACGTCTCGAGCGCGTCGAACCCGCCGTCGGCGCGCTCGAGCACGCGCGGCGGCCCGTCGCGGGGCACGAGGCGCAGCGACCGCGCGGTGAGCGGCCGGCCGGCCTCGTCCACGAACCGCGTCGCGACGCGCACGCGCCCGCGCAGCGACAGGACGAGCTCCTCGCCCGACGCCGCGCTCACCGTGCCGCACGCCTCGAGGTCGTCGCCCCGCTGGGCGCAGACGCGCGCGAACGGCACCGCCGGCACCCGCGCCCGGCCCGACGCGTCGGTGGTCGCCACGCTCTCGCCGCGCACGCCGGTCGCGTGGACCTCGACGCCGGCGAGCGGCCGGCCCGCGTCGTCGAGCACCCGCACGTCGGCGTGCGTGGCGTCGGCGGGCGCGACGCGCGCCGGCAGCGTGTGGCTCGGCCACCGCACCCGCAGCGTGCCCGTGACGTCGTGGGGGCGGACGTGGCGGACGCGGTCGCGCCCTGCCGCCACCTCGAGCGTCGCGTCGGTCGGCAGCGCCTCGACGTCTGCGCGCGCCTCGCCGTCGCGCACGGGCGCGAGCGCGGCCCCGCGGCCGCCGTCCACCCGCACCGCGCCGTCGCCCGTCGCGGGGGGCGCGACGACGACGACGTGCAGTCGGCGCTCGGCCTCGGGGGGCGGAGGCGTGGGCGCGTCCACCACGCGGGTCGGGTCGCGGCGCACGCCCGTCGCCTCCGACCGCGACCCGCTCGTCCCGCCGCCGCCGGGCCAAGCGCCCGGGAAGAACCGGTTGAGCGAGAGCAGCAGGGCGACCAGCAGGACGAGCGCGAGCAGCGCGAGCACGCGACCCGGCCGACGGCGACGCGAGGAGGCCATGGGCCGTCACCCTACCCGCCGGGGAGCCTCGGACCCGCCCGCCCGCGACGGGGCGGCGGGCGGGCCCGCGGGCGCCCGCGCGACGGGGCGGGTCGGCGTCGAACGCCGGTCCGGCCGCCGTCGGCGCACGAAGACGCGGCCCGTGCTCGCGGTCAGCGCGCCCGGAACAGCGCCGCCCAGCGGCTGCCGCGGAAGTCGGCGTACGACTGGCGGCGCAGCGTCTCCGCGGTGGGCGAGCCCTTGGCGGCCTCGGCGTCCATCGTGGCGAGCGCACGCACGGCGCGCAGGCCGCGCTCGGCGTCGATGCCGGCCGGCAGCGAGGTGCCCTCGGTCTCGCGGCGGACGCGCTCGAGCAGCCGGAGCGCCTCCTCGAGCCGGCGCTCCGTCGCCGCGCGCTCGGCGTCGGCCATCGTGCGGGAGACCCACGCGCGGGCGCGCTCGGCGAGCTGCGCCAACTCGACCGCGTCGGAGGGCGGGACGCCGGGGGCCTCGGCCGCGCGCAGCACGTCACCCCACGCCTCGCGGACCGAGGCGGAGCGCGCGCGCTCGAGCGCGGTGGCGGGGCGGCTCGGGATCGTCGGCGGGACGACGACGGGCGGCGGCATCGCGGTCACGGGCCCCGGGGGCGGCGGCAGCGTGCGGTTCGGGACCGGCGCGGGTGCGGGCGCGGGCGACGGCGGGTACGGGGCGACGAACGGCGCCGGACGAGGCGGCGTGGGCGTCGGTGCCGGCGGAGGCACCACCGGCTCGGGACGGACGGGCGGCGCGGTGCGCGGCTCGACCGGCGCGACGTACGGCGTCGGCACCCCGCGCGGGGCCGGGGTCGCCCGCTCGGCGGGCGCCGGAGGCGGCGTCGGCGCGACGGGCTTCGGCGCGAGCGGCATCGGCGCGGGCACCGTCGGGCGCGGCGTGACGTTGGGGGTCGGCCGGGGCGCGGGCGGCGGGGCGACCGGCTTCGGCGGGTCGCACGGTGCGGGGGCCGGCGGGCGCGCCACGAGCCGCTCGACCGGGCGCGGGCGGCTGCGCTCGGCGGCGGCGACCTGGGCGAGCACCGCGTCGGGCGTCGTCGAGCCGTACCAGCCCGTCACCCAGCGGAGGTCGGCCGTGACGAAGCCCACCAGCGGGAGCATCGTCGCGTTGGGCAGGTTCTGGGCGAACAGCGCCTGGCAGGACGGGTCGCTCGCGTCGCAGTCGTCGGCGAACCCGATCGCGCAGGCCGACATCCGCGACCGGCAGGGCTCGGAGGGGAGGATCGACGAGACGAGCGTGCGGCAGGACCCGCACTTGTAGCGGCCCGACTCGATGAAGATCAGCTTGCCCGACGCGCGGGCGGCGGCGCGGGCCTCGTCGAGGCTGCGGTACCAGACCAGCGTCCCGCCGTCGTTGAAGTAGGGGTGGCTGCCGCCGCCGGCGTGGGCGTCGGCGGGTGCGAGGAGCCCCACGAGCGGGGCGACGACGAGGGCGGCGAGGACGCGGCGCATCGGATCGGCCCTCCCGGGCCACGGTCGGGCGCCCCGGGTGGGGGTCGCGCAGCACCGCGGTCGGAGGGGCGGACGTGCGGAGGATCGCACGACCGCCCGACATCGGACGACGCCGCGGGGCCCGGGCTCCCTCGGGAGGGGCGACCTCCCTCTCCGAGGGTCGGATCGGGGCCCGCGCGCCTTGAGACGACGAGCGACCGGAGCTCGCGGTCCGGCGCCGATGCGCGGGCCGCGCGTCGCACGCGGGGCCCCGGTGACCGGAAACGAAGCCGCCGACGAGCGCGGGGCTCTCGTCGGCGGCGGGTGCGCGGCCGCGGGCGGCGGCGCTACTCGAAGAGGCGCGACCAGCGCGTGCCGCGGTAGCGCTCGCGCGCCTGCGCGACGCCGCGGGCGCGGTCGGTCGGCGACGCGGACTCGAGCGTCGCGACGAGCGCGACGGCCCGCTCCCCCGCCTCGGCCTCGGTCGCGGCGGGGGTGCCGGCGGCGCCCGCGCGCACCGATTCCAGCCACTTGCTGGCGTCGCCGCAGCGGCCGGCGCGGGCGGAGGCGACCGCGGCGCGCAGGCACTCGTCGCACCAGCCGGCGGCGCGGGTCACGAGCGCCGCCCACGCGGCGGGGTCGGCGCGCAGCGGGAGCTTGGCCGCCTCGGCGTCGAGGCGCAGCACCTCGCCGTGCGCGCCGCGGGTGTCGGCGTCGCGGGCGCGCGCGAGCAGGGCCGCCGCGCGGGTGCGCTCGGCCGGGTCGTCGGCGGCGGCGGCCGCGGGCGCGGTGGGGCCGACGGCGAGACCGCGCGGGGCGGCGGTCGTGGCGGCCGCGGGCGGCGGCGCGGCGCGCGTCGGGGCCGCGCAGGGACGGGCGCGCAGCGCCTCGGCCTTGGCGAGGTGGCGGACGACCTCGTCGGCGCCGATGCCGCCCTGCCAGCCCGTCACCCAGCGCAGGTCGGGCGTCACGATCGCGACGAAGGGCAGCAGGCTCGCGTCGGGCATCGCGGCCTGGAAGATCGCCTGCACGCGCGGATCGGGCTCGTCGCAGTCCGCGGCGAGGCCGACGCACGCGGCGGAGGCGCGCTCGCGCACGCCGAGCGCCGGCAGGATCTTCTGCACGAGGATCTTGCAGTTGCGGCACTCGCGGCGCCCGTACTCGATGAAGACGAGCCGCCCCGAGGCGCGGGCGGAGGCGACGGCCCCGTCGAGCGTCGTGGACCAGGCGAGCGTGCCCTGGTCGTCGAAGAAGGGGTGCCGCGACGACGCCGAGCACGGGTCGGCCGAGGCGGTGCGCGCGGAGAGCCCCGCGGTCCACCCGAGGAGGGACAGACCGAGGGCCGGGAGGATCGATCGCCGCATGTGCGCGGGCTCCTGCTGCTCGCGAGCTGCGTCCCGTGCCTTGACTCGACGGGCTCGCGCGGTCGTCCACCGCGCTCACCCGCCCACCACGTCAGGGTGCGCGGATCGCTTCGACTGCCCCCGGCGACCTCTGTCGGCCAGACCCGCGCCGGAACTTGAGCCCGCCGCCGGTCGGCGCCGAGCACCGACCGGCAATCCGGCCGCAGGGCTGCGCGGCGTCGCGCGCCGACGAGACGCGGGGCGTCCGCGCCCGTCCGCGGGCTGAACCCATCGGGAGGGACCCGGGCGGGAGCGCGCGCCGCCCGACCCACGGGCCTGAAACGCCGATCGGTGCCGGGCCCCGCGGAGGGCTCCCGGCACCGATCGGTGCGACGACGGGGTGGGAGCGCGCTACCTGCCGCCGGACTGGGCCTTCGCGATCTCCTGGCGGAAGCGGCCGGCGTCGGCGCCGCCGGAGTAGCCGCTCACCCAGCGCAGGTCGGGCGTGAACCACCCGACGAGCGGGAGCGTCACGGCGTTGGGGAGGTTCTGGCGGAGCAGCCAGAACGCGCGCGAGCCCTTGTCGCGGTCGCAGTCGTCGTAGTAGCCGACCGCCATCGCCCCGAGCTCGCCCGAGGTCTCGGGGACGACGGTGTGCTTGAGCTTCTGGCAGTTGCCGCACGCGTCGCGGCCCGACTCGATGAACACGAGGCGGCCGCTCGCGCGCGCCTGCGCGCACGCCTCGTCGAGCGAGCCGGCCCAGCGGAACCCGGCGGGCACCGGCGCGGGCGCCGTGTAGGCCGGCGGCGGCGGGGCGACCGGCGGTGTCGCGGCGTAGGACGGCGGCGGCGGCGCGGGCGTCGCCGGCGAGGGCGGCGGGTAACTGGTGGGGGGCGGCGTGTACGCCGGCTGCGTGCGCGGCGCCGTGGCGGTGGCGGGCGGCGTGTACGAGGGCGGCGGCGTGTAGGTCGGGGGCGGCGTCGCGTACGTCGTCGTCGGCCGCGACGTCGAGGAGCTCGAGGCCGGCGGGGCGCTCGCCCGGGGGACGTGGTTGGCCGAGTACGTGGCCGAGCCTTCGTCGGACTTGCAGGCGGCGAGGAGGAGCGCGGGGACCAGCCAAGCGAGGCGCTTCATGAGGACTCCGGAGCGGGATGCGGGGACGAGCCCCCCGAAGCGGCGGAGGATACCGCCACCGAGCGGGGGAACGGTAAAGCCACCCCTGTCACGGATCGGTCGGCGAGGCCGCGCGGTTCCGTCCGGGAACGCCGGTGACAACTTGTCAGTCGGGTCCCCTTCCCTCTGAGCCCTTCTGCCAGGATGACAGCCGCGACGGCTCAGCCGACCGGCGATCGACGATGCAACCACTTTTCAGAAAACGAGTTGTGACGTCGCGGCTGTCCGGCACGCCATGCGCTCAGGGGGAGGCCTCGCCGTAGGAGGCTCGTCCATGGGTGCCAAGATCCTCGAGTTCGACCAGGCCGCCCGCGAGAAGATCCGCGCCGGCGTCACGAAGCTCGCGCGCGCCGTCAAGGTCACGTTCGGCCCCAAGGGCCGCAACGCCGTGATCGACAAGGGGTGGGGCAGCCCGAACATCACCAAGGACGGCGTGACCGTCGCCGAGGAGGTCGAGCTGCGCGACCCCTACGAGAACATGGGCGCCCAGCTGGTGAAGGAGGCCGCCAGCAAGACCTCCGACGTCGCCGGCGACGGGACGACCACCTCGACGGTGCTCGCCGAGGCGATCTTCCTCGAGGCCTACAAGTTCGCGGCCTCGGGCGCGAACGTGACCGAGCTCAACCGCGGCATCCGCGAGGGGTGCGAGGCCGTCGTGGCCGCGCTCCAGTCGATGTCGAAGCAGGTCGGCGGCGACAAGAAGTCGATCCAGGACGTCGCGACGATCGCGGCGAACGGCGACGTCGAGGTCGGCCGGATGATCGCCGAGGCGATGGACAAGGTCGGCAAGGACGGCGTGATCACCGTCGAGGAGGGCAAGACCCTCGAGACGAAGGTGGACGTCATCCAGGGCATGCAGTTCGACCGCGGCTACCTCTCGCCGCACTTCGTCACCGACGCCGACCGGATGGAGTGCGTCCTCGAGAAGCCCTACATCCTCGTCTGGGAGGACAAGATCTCCGCGGCGACGAAGCTCGTGCCGCTGCTCGAGAAGATCGCCAAGACCGGCCGCCCGCTGCTCCTGATCGCCGAGGACGTCGAGGGCGACGCGCTCGCGACGCTCGTGCTCAACAAGCTGCGCGGCGTCGTCGCAACCTGCGCGGTCAAGGCGCCGGGCTACGGCGACCGCCGCAAGGCGATGCTCGAGGACATCGCGGTGCTGGTGAAGGCCAAGCCGCTGTTCAAGGACCTCGGCCTCGACCTCGAGAAGGTCCGCCTCGAGGACCTCGGCACCGCCCGCCGCGTGACGGTGGACGGCGAGAACACGGTGGTCGTCGAGGGCGCCGGCTCCGCCGCCGACGTCTCGGGCCGCCTGCGCCAGATCCGCAAGGAGATGGAGCTCACCGACAGCGACTACGACCGCGAGAAGCTCCAGGAGCGCGCGGCCAAGCTCGCCGGCGGCGTGGCCAAGATCGAGGTCGGCGCCGCGACCGAGACGGAGATGAAGGAGCGCAAGGCCCGCGTCGAGGACGCGCTGCACGCCACGCGCGCGGCCGTCGAGGAGGGCATCCTGCCCGGCGGCGGCGTCGCGCTGGTGCGCGCCGAGGCCGCGCTCGACAAGGTCAAGGCCGACGGCGACCGCGCGCTCGGCGTCCAGATCCTGCGCAACAGCCTCTCGGTCCCGCTGCGCACGATCGCCGACAACGCGGGCTACGAGGGCGCCGTCGTCCTGCGCCGCGTGCGCGAGGCCACGGGCGGCAAGGGCTTCGACGCCCTCCACGGCACGTACGTGGACGTCCTCGAGGCCGGCATCATCGACCCGACGAAGGTGACGCGCAGCGCGCTGCAGAACGCGGTGAGCGTGGCCACGCTGCTCATCACGACCGACGCCCTGATCGCCGACGCGCCCAAGGACGACGACGCCGCGGGCGACGGCGCGCCGGGCGGCGACGACGAGATGGACTACTAGGCCCGGGCGCGACCCGCCCCCCGTTCCCTCCGGTCCCGCGCGCGCCGTCCGCCGGACGCCCTCGCGCGGGACCGCCCGACCCGACCTGACCCTGCTGGAGACCTGGAATGGCGATCAAGCCGCTCGACGACCGCCTCGTGGTGCGGAGCCTCGAGGCCGAGGAGAAGACCGCGGGGGGCATCCTGCTGCCCGACACCGCGAAGGAGAAGCCCCAGAAGGCGAAGGTGCTCGCCGTCGGGGCCGGCCGCCTGACCGACGAGGGCAAGCGCCTCCCGCTCGACGTCAAGGTCGGCGACACGGTGCTCTTCGGCAAGTACTCGGGCACCGAGGTGAAGTGGAACGGCGAGGAGCTCCGCATCCTGCGCGAGAGCGAGGTGCTCGCCGTCGTCGACGAGAAGTAGCCGACCGCGGGGGCCGAGCCCCCGCCCGCCGCTCCCGCCGCCCCGCGGCGGGAGGGCACGCCCCGGACGCGCCGAGGGCACCCCACCGGACGCGAGAGGAGCCTCCCCATGCCCAAGCAGTACCTGTTCGACGTGGACGCCCGCGCGCGCATCGCCGCCGGCGCCAAGCGGCTGGCCGACGCGGTCCGCGTGACGCTCGGCCCCGCCGGGCGCAACGTGATCCTGCAGAAGTCCTTCGGGGGCCCCACGGTCACCCGCGACGGCGTGACGGTGGCGAAGGAGGTCGAGCTCTCCGACCCGTTCGAGAACATGGGCGCGAAGCTCGTGACCGAGGCCTCGTCGAAGACCAACGACGTCGCGGGCGACGGCACGACCACCGCGACGGTGCTCGCCGAGGCGGTCTACCGCGAGGGCCTCAAGGCCGTCACCGCCGGGTCGAACCCGACGATGGTCAAGCGCGGCATCGACCGCGCCGTCGCCGCGGTCGTGGACGCGCTCAAGGCGCAGTCGAAGAAGCTCGAGAACCGCCGCCAGACCGAGGCCGTGGCGACGATCTCGGCCAACCACGACGCCGAGATCGGCAAGCTCCTCGCCGAGGCCGTGGACAAGGTGGGCAAGGACGGCGTCATCACGGTCGAGGAGGGCAAGGGCCGCGAGACCGTGCTCGAGTACGTCGGCGGCATGCAGTTCGACAAGGGCTACCTGTCGCCCTACTTCATCACCGACGTGAAGGACCTCAAGGTGGTCCTCGAGGACTGCTTCGTCCTCTTCCACGAGAAGAAGATCTCGAACCTCCGCGAGTTCGTGCCGCTGCTCGAGAAGGTGGCCCACTCCGGCCGCGCGCTGCTCGTGGTCGCCGAGGACGTCGAGGGCGAGGCGCTGGCCGCGCTCGTCGTCAACCGCCTCCGCGGCGTGCTCAAGGTCTGCGCGGTGAAGGCGCCGGGCTTCGGCGACCGCCGCAAGGCGATGCTCGAGGACATGGCCGTCCTCACCGGCGGCAAGTTCATCAGCGAGGACCTCGGGCTCAAGCTCGAGAACCTCACGCTCGAGCACCTCGGCCGCGCGAAGAAGGTCACCGTCACCAAGGACGCGACCACGCTCGTCGAGGGCGGCGGCTCGAAGAAGGACGTCGAGGCGCGCTGCCAGACGATCCGCGGCCAGGTCGAGAAGTCCACGAGCGACTACGACCGCGAGAAGCTCCAGGAGCGCCTCGCGCGCCTGCAGGGCGGCGTGGCCGTGGTCAAGGTGGGCGCCACGACCGAGGCCGAGCTCAAGGAGAAGAAGTACCGCGTCGACGACGCGCTGCACGCGACGCGCGCCGCCGTCGAGGAGGGCATCGTCCCGGGCGGCGGCGTGGCGCTGGTGCGCTGCATCCCGGCCGTCGGGAAGCTCGCGCTCGAGGGCGACGAGAAGGTCGGCGCCGAGATCGTGCGCCGTTGCCTCGAGGAGCCGCTGCGCCAGATCGTGCGCAACGCGGGCCACGAGGGCGCGGTGATCGTCGACGACGTCAAGGCCGCGACCGGCGACCGGGGCTTCGACGCGAAGGACGGGAAGATGGTGTCGATGTACGACGCCGGCATCATCGACCCGACGAAGGTCGTCCGCTCGGCGCTGCAGAACGCCGCCTCGATCGCCGGCCTCATGCTGACGACCGAGACGCTGATCACCGACCTCAAGGACGAGAAGAAGCCCGCGCTCGGCGCCCAGACGTAGCGCGCCGTCGCGGGGCCCGGCACCGCGCGGCGGTGCCGGGCGCGTCGCGCGGGGGCGTGCGTCGCGCGCGGGCGCGCACCCGCCCCGTCTCCCGCGTAGCATGCCCTCCTCCATGGCCGACAAGCGCGACTACTACGAGGTGCTCGGCGTGCCGCGGACGGCGAGCGCCGACGAGGTCAAGTCCGCCTACCGGCGGCTGGCGCTCAAGTACCACCCCGACAAGAACAAGGGCGACAAGGAGGCGGAGGAGCGCTTCAAGGAGGCCGCCGAGGCCTACGAGGTGCTCTCCGACCCGGACAAGCGCGCGGCCTACGACCGCGGCGGGCACGCCGGCGTCTCGGGCACGCACGGGTTCCGCAACGCCGAGGACGTCTTCGGCGCGTTCCGCGACATCTTCGGCGGCGACCTGTTCGGCTCGATCTTCGGCGGCGGCGGGCGCCGGTCCGGCCGCGGCGCCGACGTCGTGGTGCGCGTGGACCTCACCTTCGCCGAGATGGCCGAGGGCGTCTCGAAGACGGTGTCGGTGCGCCGCCGCGAGCCCTGCGCGACCTGCCGCGGCACAGGCTCGCGCGACGGCAAGGCCCCGACGACGTGCCGCACGTGCGCCGGCCAGGGCATGGTGCGCGCGAGCATGGGCTTCGTGTCCGTGCAGCGCGAGTGCCCGGCGTGCGGCGGCGCGGGCACCACCGTCGCGTCGCCGTGCGGCGACTGCCGCGGCGAGGGCACGCGCGTCGGCAAGGGCGACGTCACGCTGCGCATCCCGCCCGGCATGGACGACGGGCAGGTGCTGCGCGTGCGCGGCGAGGGCGAGCCGTCGTCCCGCGGCGGCGCGCGCGGCGACCTCGACGTCGAGGTCCACGTCGAGCCGCACCCGCTCTTCCACCGCGAGGGCGCCGACCTCCTCGTCGTCGTGCCCGTCCCGATCTCGACCGCCGTGCTCGGCGGCGAGGTCGAGGTGCCGAGCCTCTCCGGCGTCAACGTCGTCAAGGTGCCGCCCGCCACGCCCGCGGGCCGGCGGATCCGCGTGCGCGGCGAAGGCCTGTCCCACCCCGACCGCGGGGGCCGCGGCGACCTCTACGTCGTCGTCTCCCTCGACCTCCCCGACGCGCCCGGCCGCAAGCTGCGCGAGGCGCTCGAGGCGCTGCGCACCGCGGAGCGCGACGAGGCGGGCCCCGAGCGCCGCCGCTACGCCGACCTCGTGCGCGAGCACCGTCGCCAACTCGAACGCAGGAAGAAGTCCGTGTCATGAACGAGCAGGACCCGACCGACCCGAAGGCTCCGCCGCCCGCCCCCGCGACGGCGGCGCCCGCCGACGCCGCCGCGCCGACGGCCCCCGACGCCGCCGCCGAGCTCGCCGCGGCGCGCCAGGCGCTCGCCGGCGCCGAGGACCGCCTCCGGCGCCAGCAGGCCGAGTTCGTCAACGACGTGCGCCGCATCCAGCGCCAGGCCGACGAGCGCGTGCGCTACGCCGCGCAGCCGGTGGTCGAGGACCTGCTCGGCGTCGTGGACGCGCTGCACGGCGCGATCGAGGGCCTCAAGGACAGCGAGCACGAGCGCCGCGTCGCGGAGGGGCTCCGCCTCGTCGAGCGCCAGCTGCTCGACGGGCTGGCGCGCCACGGCGTCGCCCGCATCGAGGCCGTCGGCAAGCCCTTCGACCCGACCGTGCACGAGGCGGTGCTCGAGATGCCGAGCCCGGCCGCCGAGCGCACGGTGCTGCAGGTCGTGCGCCCGGGCTTCACGCTGCACGGCCGCGTCGTGCGCCCCGCCCACGTCATCGTCAGCAAGCCGGCCGCGCCCGCGGCGGCCGCGCCGTCGCCCGACCCGGAGGAGTGACCCGTGCCGACCTACGACTACGTCTGCGGCGCCTGCAGCCACGCGTTCGAGCACTTCCAGTCGATGTCGGACGCGCGCCTGTCGAAGTGCCCGAAGTGCGGCAAGAAGGCCCTCGAGCGCAAGATCGGCGGCGGGGGCGGCGTCATCTTCAAGGGCAGCGGCTTCTACCAGACCGACTACAAGAAGGCGTCGCCGCCGCCGTCGGAGGCGTCGCCCGGCTGCGGCAAGGACGCCTGCAAGGCGACCCCCGGCACCTGCGCGGCGGACGCGTCGAAGTCGTCGAAGTGACGGTCCCTCCGGCCGGCTACCGCTGCCCTGCGTGCGGGGACTGGAGCCCCGCCACGGCGCCGTGGCGGCCGTTCTGCAGCGAGCGCTGCAAGCTGATCGACCTGGGGCACTGGCTCGCGGGGCGGTACAAGGTGCCCGTGCGCGAGGACGACGCCGAGGACGTCCCCGCCCCGCGGACCGACGATGACGACGACGCTCGCTGACCTCTGGCACCGCACCGGTCGCGCCGCGCGCGACGACCGCAAGCGCCTCCTCTCGCTCTACGCGGTGCTCGCGACGGTCCCGGCCCTGCTCCTCGGCTCGCTGCTCGCGCGTCTGCTCACGGGCGCACCGGTCGCGTTCGGCGCGATGCGGCGCCCGGTGGCCTACGTCACCGACCCGCTGGTCTCCGCCTGGATGCACGACGACGACCTCGCCGTGCTGCTCTGGCTCCTCGTGCAGTCGCTCGCGCTCGCCGTGCCGTGGGGCCTGCTCGGCGGCGCGGTGGCGCGCATGGCGGCCGTGGACCTCGCCACGGGCCGCCGCGAGCCGCCGCCGCAGGCGCTCGCGTTCGCGCGTCGCCACGCGCTCGGCTTCGTGGGCAGCAAGGCCGCGCTCGCCGCGGCCGTCCTCGTCCCGCTCGCGCTCGCCTCGCTCGTCACGATGCTCGGGCGCTGGTCGGGCCCGGCGGGCACCGCGCTGTTCACGGTCGGCGTCGTGGTCGCGGGCGCCCTCGTCGTCGCCGCGGTGCTCGCGGGCAGCGTCGCGGCCGCGGCGGGCTTCGTCGCGGGGCCCACGATCGCGTGCGAGGACTCCGACGCCTTCGACGCGGTGAGCCGCGTGTTCGGCTACGCGGCCGCGGGGCTGCCGCGCCTGCTCGCGGTGCGGCTCGCCTTCCTCGGCGGGGCGCTGCTCGGCGCCTCGTGGCGGCTCCTGCGAACGGGCGCCGCGCTCGTGCTGCTCGCGCTCGCGCTCGAGGCGGGGGCCGGCCGCGACCGCGCCGACGCGCTGTTCGCCGCGCTCGCCGACCTCGGGCGCGGGCGCACGGCCCCGTGGGGCGACCTCGTGCCCGCGCTCGCGTTCGCGGCGGTGGGCGCGACGCTCGTGGCCCTCTGGCTGGCCGACTTCGCCTCGCGCGTGGTCTGCGGCCGCGTCGGCGCCTACCTCTGGCTGCGGCAGGCGGTGGACCGCCTGCCCACCGACCGGCTGCGCACCGCGCCGGCGGGCCCCACGTTCTCCGACGCCGAGTCGGCGGGCTTCGTCGAGGTCTCGCGGATCGGCGTGCCGACCAAGCGCCCGTCGCGATGAGCGGGCCCGGCGCGCCCTCGGTCCCGGTCCTCGAGGTCTTCTCGTCGTTCCAAGGCGAGGGCCCGCGGGTCGGCGAGCGGCAGGTCTTCGTGCGGCTCGCGCGCTGCGACCTGCGGTGCGCGTTCTGCGACACGCCCGAGTCCTACCCGACGCCCGACACCGCGCGCGTGCAGGTCGCCCCCGACGACGAGGGCGACGAGCACCCGGCCAACCCGATGCCCGTCGCCGACCTCGTGGCCGCGGTGGCGCGCCTCGACCGGCCCCGCGGCCTGCACCGCGCGGCGTCGATCACGGGCGGCGAGCCGCTGCTGCACCCGAAGGCGGTCGCGGCGCTCGGGCCGGCGCTGCGCGCGCTCGGCCTGCGCGTCCACCTCGAGACCGGCGGGCACCGGCCGGGCGCGCTCGCGCAGGTGCTCGACGCGATCGACGAGGCGACGCCCGACCTCAAGCTCGAGAGCGCCTGCGGCGTGCCCACGCCGTGGGAGGCGCACCGCGAGAGCTACCGGATGCTCGAGGCGGCCCGCAAGGCGCTCGCGGTGAAGGCCGTCGTCGCGGCGACGACCCCCGTCGCCGAGGTTGCGCGGGCCGCGGCCTTCGCGGCGGCCCACGTGCCCTCCGCGCCGCTCGTGCTGCAGCCGCTCACGGGAAAGGAGGGGGCCCCGCCGCCCCCGTCGGCCGCGTGGCTGCTGCACCTCCACACCGCGGCGCGCGCGGAGCACCCCGACGTGCGCGTCATCCCGCAGGCGCACAAGCTGATGGGCGTGCGCTGAACCCGGCGGCGGGCGGGCCGCGCGCGGCCGTGCGCGCGCGGCCGCGGTCGCGCGCCCGACATCGTCGCCGCGAGGCCGCCCCCGCGGTCGGCGCCGGGGGGGCGCTGCGACCCCGTGCCGTCGGGCCCGCGGGTGCCCGTAGGATCCTTCGCCCCATGGCCCCCGGCTCGCCCAAGTCCGACAAGCCCTACCGACGCGCCCCCTCGGGCGTGCGCGGCGACCGCACCGGCCACAAGGGGCCGCGACAGAAGCGTGCCCGCGCCGAGAAGCCCGACGCGATCGCGCGCGACCCCGCCGCGCGGCCGCCCGTCGTGGCGATCGTGGGCCGGCCCAACGTCGGCAAGTCCACGCTGCTCAACGCGTTCGCCCGCAGCCTCGTCTCGATCGTCGAGCCGACGCCGGGCGTGACGCGCGACCGCGTCAGCGTCCTCGTCACGCTCGCCGACCGCTCGGTCGAGCTGGTGGACACCGGCGGCATCGGGATCGTGGACCGCCAGGGCCTCGCGCCGTTCGTCGAGAAGCAGGTGGACGAGGCGGTCGCGCGCGCCGACGTCGTGCTCTTCGTCGTGGACGCGCGCGACGGCGTGATGCCGCTCGACCGCGCCGTCGCCGACCGGCTGCGGCCCTGCAAGGTGCCGGTGCTCCTCGTCGCGAACAAGGCCGAGACCGAGCGCGTCGGGTGGGCCGTCGGCGAGATGCACGCGCTCGGCTACGGCGAGCCGCTCAAGGTGTCCGCCAAGGAGGGCCACGGCCTCGACCGGCTCGAGGCCGAGCTCGGCGCGCGCCTGCCCGCCGGGCCGACCACGCCGCGCCGGATGCCCGAGCCCGCGCTGCAGCTGGCCGTCGTGGGCCGCGTCAACGCCGGGAAGTCGTCGCTGGTCAACGCGCTCGTGCACGAGGAGCGCATGATCGTCTCGGAGGTGCCGGGCACGACGCGCGACAGCGTCGACGTCCGCTTCGAGCGTGACGGCGAGGCGTTCGTCGTCATCGACACCGCGGGCATGCGCAAGGAGCGCGTGGTGCAGAACTCGCTCGAGTTCTACGCCAAGCGCCGCTCCGAGCGCGCGCTGCGCCGCGCCGACGTCACGGCGCTCGTCATCGACGCCACCGCCGACCTCTCGCGCATGGACCGCGAGATCGCGGGCCTCGCCGTCGCGGAGCTGCGGCCGCTGGTGCTCGTCGTGAACAAGTGGGACCTCGCGCCCGAGGACCTCTCGACCGAGACCTACGTCAAGTACCTCAACAAGACGATGCCGGGCCTCGACCACGTCCCCGTGGTCTTCACGTCGGCCAAGACCGGGCGCAACGTCTGGAAGGTCGTCGAGGTCGCGCGCTCGCTGCTGCGCCAGTCGCGCACGCGCGTCCCGACCGCGAAGCTCAACAAGGTGCTCGAGACCGGCTACGCGATGCGCAAGCCCAAGCAGCGCCACGGGCGCGTGGGCAAGGTGTACTACGGCACGCAGGTGGACGTCTCGCCGCCCACGGTGGTCGTCTTCGTCGACGACCCGGCGCTGTTCGACGACGCGTACCGCCGCTACCTCGTCAACCGCCTGCGCGCGGGGCTCCCGTTCCCCGAGGTGCCGCTGCGGATCGAGTTCCGCGCGCGCATGCGCTCGCCGTCGAAGAACCTCCTCGGCCCCAAGCCCGAGGACCGGTAGGAGCCCGCGTCGGCGGCGGGCTGCCGGGAGGCGCGCCCCCGCGACGGGCTCCTACCGAGAGCCGACGAGGTCGGGGCGGCGTCTTCGGCCCGGGCGTGGCGCAGGGCCCGTCGGCGATTCGACGTGCGCTCCGACGGGAGCCTCGCGCGCCGCGTCCCGTCGGGCGCGCCCGCGCTCGCGCACCCGCCCCTGCGCGTCGGGACGGAGCGCGCTCGACGGCAGCCGGCGGGGCGGTGGTCGCGGGCCGCGGCGGTGCCGTGGTAGGTTCCGGCGCGTCCCCCCGGAGGCCCCCGATGCCGCGCCGCGCCGCGCTCGCGCTCGTCCTGTCGGTGCTCGGCGTGCTGCCCGCGTGCGGCGACCGGGCGGCGGACCGCTCGACGGCGGGGAAGACGACCTTCGTCTACGCGCGCGGCAAGGAAGGCCAGACGCTCGACCCGGCGGCGGCCACCGACGGCGAGTCGGCCCTCGTGCTCACCAACGTCTACGACACGCTCGTCCAGTTCCGCTACGGCGGGACCGAGGTCGAGCCCGCGCTCGCGACGTCGTGGGCGCTCGCCGACGACCGCCGCTCGATGACGTTCACCCTGCGCGAGGGCGTCCTCTTCCACGACGGCACGCCGTGCGACGCCGCGGCGGTCGCGGTCAGCTTCGAGCGCCAGCGCGACCTCGCGCACCCGTTCCACTTCGAGCAGGGCGAGCGCTACCCGTACTGGGGCGACATGTTCGGCTTCGTGGCGAAGACGAGCGCCGTGGACGCGAAGACCGTCCGCTTCGACTTCGCCGAGCCGCCGCCGCCGTTCTTCCTCTCGCTGCTCGCGATGTTCTCCGCCTCGGTGGTCTCGCCCGCGCAGCTGGCCAAGGGCCGCCCGGCGGTGCTCGCCCACCCCGTGGGCACCGGCGCGTTCCGTTGGGCCGGGCGCGAGTCGGAGGAGATCACGCTCGAGGCCAACCCGACGTGGTGGGGGGGCAAGCCCGCGATCGACCGCCTCGTCATCGTCGTGGTGCCCGACCCCAAGAACGCCTACCAGCGCCTCGAGAGCGGGCAGGTGGACGGGATCGACGCGCTGGCGGCGCGCGACGTCGCGCGCGCGCGCGGCAACCCCGACGTGACGCTCCACCAGGTCGAGGCGGGCCTGTCGGTCTGCTACCTCGCGATGAACAACCGCCGGCCACCGTTCGACGACGTGCGCGTGCGGCGCGCGGTCGCGCTCGCGGTGGACAAGCCGCGCCTCGTGCGCACCGCCTACGAGGGGCTCGCGACGCCGATCTCGACGCTGGTCCCGGCCGGGATCGACGGCCACGTCGCGATCCCCGACCGGACGCGCGACGTCGCCGCCGCGCGGCGGCTGCTCGAGGAGGCGAAGGCGGTGGGCCGCAGCGTCACCCTGCGCTACATGGGCAACCCCCGCCCGTACGCCCCGGACCCCGGCGCGCTCGCGGCGCAGCTGCGCGACGACCTGCGCGACGCGGGGCTCGAGGTGGAGCTGCGCAAGGACGAGTGGGCGTCCCACCTGCGCGCCCTGCAGAACGGCGACCACGAGCTCGGCCTGCTCGGGTGGACGCCCGACGTCGCCGACGCCGACAACTACCTCTACGTGCTCCTCTCGAAGGACGCGGCGGTGCCGCCGGCCAACAACGTCTCGTTCTGGACCTCCGACCCGTTCTCCGCGCTCGTCTCCAAGGCCCGCACCACCTTCGACGCGGCCGAGCGGCGCGCGCTCTACGCGCAGGCCCAGCAGCTCGCCTTCGACGAGGCCCCGCTCGTGCCGCTCGTCGCGATGCCCCGCACCGCCGCGACGCGCGCCACGGTGAAGGGCTTCCGGCTCGACCCCGTGTCGTCGCCGCGCTTCGCGTGGACCTCCGTCGGGCGCTGACGCCGCCGCCGTGCTCGCCTTCGTCGCACGTCGCCTGCTCGTCGCGGTCCCGCTGCTCCTCGTCGTCTCGTTCGTCTGCTTCGCGCTCACGTCGCTGCTCCCCGACCCGAGCGTCGCCCGCCTCGGCCAGCACGCGACCAAGGCCAACATCGAGGCGTTCCGCCGCAGCAAGGGCCTCGACGACCCGTTCCTCGCGCGCTACGGGCGCTTCCTCGCGGGGGCCGCCACGCTCGAGTTCGGCGAGGACATCGTCCGAGACGACGGCCGCACGATCGGCGCGGGCATCCGCGAGCGCTTCCCCGCCACGTTCGAGCTGGCGCTCGTGGCGATGGTCGTCGCGGTCGTGGTCGGGCTCGCGGCCGGCTCGCTCGGCGCGGCGTTCCCGCGGCGGGTCGCCGACGCGTTCGCGCAGGTCGTCGCGGTCGTCGGGTCGTCGGTGCCGGTGTTCTGGCTGGGCTTCATGGCGTCGCTGCTCTTCGCCGTGCACCTGCGCTGGCTGCCCCACCCCGACTGGTCGCTGCGGACCGTCGCGCCCGGCGCGGCCTACGCGACGCGCTTCTTCCTCCTCGAGTCGGTGGCCCGCGGCGACCTCGCCGCCGTCGGGCGCGCGCTCTCGCACCTCGCGCTCCCCGGGCTCGTGCTCTCGACGATCCCGCTCGCCGTCGTCACGCGCATGACGCGGTCGTCGATGCTCGAGGAGCTGGGGCGCGACTACGTCCGCACCGCCCGCGCCAAGGGCGTGCGCGAGCTCGGCGTCGTGTCGCGCCACGCGATGAAGAACGCGCTCATGCCGATCGTCACGGTGACCGGGCTGCAGACCGGCGCGCTGCTCGGCGGGGCCGTGCTGACCGAGTCCGTCTTCGCCTGGCCGGGGCTCGGGCGCTACGTCGCCGAGGGCGTCCGCTCGGGCAACGGCCCGCTCGTCGTCGCGGGCGTGTTCACGTTCGCGGCGACCTTCGTCGTCGTCAACCTCGTCGTGGACGTCGTCTACCACGCGGTGGACCCGCGGCTGCGGAGGGCGTCGTGAACGCGCCGCGCGCCGTCCGCCGCCTCCTGCGCGACCCGCTCGCCTGGATCGGCGGGACGCTCGTGCTCGCCGTCGTCGCGATGGCGCTGCTCGCGCCGGTGCTCGCGCCGCACGCGCCCGACCGCCGGGTCTCGCTGCCGGGCGCGCACGACCCCGTCGCGCCCGACGCGCGCCACCCGCTCGGGACCGACGGGAACGGCTTCGACGTCCTCAGCCGCGTGCTCTACGGGGCGCGGGCGAGCCTCGTGACCGGCCTCTTCGCGGTCGTGCTCGCGATGCTCGTGGGCGTGCCGCTCGGCGCGGCCGCCGGCTGGGCGGGGGGCGTCTGGGACGGCCTGCTCATGCGGCTCACCGACGTCCTGCTCTCCTTCCCGAGCGTGCTGCTCGCGCTGGTGATCGCGGCGGCGGTGGGCCGCGGCTCGCTGTGGACGCTCGTGCTGGCGGTCGGCATCGTGCAGGTCCCGCTGTTCCTGCGCCAGGTGCGCGCGTCGGTGATGACCGCGAAGCAGGAGGACTGGGTGGTGGCCTGCCGCGCCACGGGGCTCTCGCCCGTCCGCACGCTGCTGCGCCACGTGCTGCCCAACTGCCTCGCGCCGATCCTCGTGCTCGCCACGCTCGGCGTCGGCAGCGCGATCCTCTCCGCCGCGGGCCTGTCCTGGCTCGGGCTGGGCCCGCCGGCGACCGAGCCGGAGTGGGGCCGCATGCTCGAGGAGGGGGCGAAGTACATGCGCGAGCAGGAGCAGTGGGTGCTCGTGCCACCGGGGCTGGCGATCTCGGCGACCGTGCTCGGCTTCAACCTGCTCGGCGACGCGCTGCGGGCCGCCCTCGACCCGCGGCTCGCGCGCTAGCCCGCCGAATTCACGAGCCGACGAGGTCGGGGCGGCGTCTTGCGCCCGGGCGTGGCGCGGGGCCCGTCGGCGATTCGATGCGCGTCGCCACGCGTCGTCCGCTCCTCGGCGTGGTGCCAGAACACGCTGTCGTCGCGTCCGACGCGCGCCCGGGCGCAATCCGCGCGCCCCGACCGGGGCCTGACGTGCGGCCGCCGCGCCACGGGCCTCGTCCTTCGTGGATTCGGCGGGCTCGCCCGCCGGATCCACGCGCCGACGAGGTCGGGGCGGCGGCTTGCGCCCGGGCGTGACGTGGGGTCCGGGGGCCCGCCGCGCGGGGGGCTCGACTTCCCCGCGGCCGCCGCGACCATGACGGTCGCGTGACCGCCGCCGACGACGGTCGCGGTCCACGCCCGGAGCCCCGATGCGCGCCCCCCTCGCCGTCCTCGCCCTCGCTGCCGTCCTCCTCCCCGTCGCCGGCTGCGCCAGCTCGCGCGACCGCGCGGGCAAGCCGACCAAGGGCTTCTACGCGCCCGACTCGGCGATGCTGTGGGAGGTCACGCGCCGCGAGATGAAGCGCGCCGGGTTCACGCCCGACCTCGACGCGAGCACGACCGACCAGATGCTCGTCTCGCGCTGGGACTCGCACCTCTACCCGTTCTCGAACAAGGGCTACCGCGAGCAGGCCACGATCACGCTCGTCCCCGACCCCGACAAGACGGGCTGGTGGACCGCCGAGGCCAACGTCACGCGCGAGTGGAACACCGAGGTGCGCGAGCCGCTCAACCCGGCCAAGGCCAAGTGGGAGCGCCCGGAGCGCGTGGCCGACAAGGAGACGCGCATCGTCGCCGCGATCGAGTCGTTCTTCCTCGGCCGCGACGTCTCCGACCGCTTCCGCGCCGACTACGACGTGCCCTCGGACGCGCCCGCCGTCCCGCCCACGCGGGACCCGAGCAAGACGAGGTAGCGGTCGTCGGGGCCGCGCGTCACCACGACGGTGCCGCGCGGGCCGCGACGCACGCCGATCCGCCGGCGCCAGGTCGCGGCGGGGTCCTCGACGCCGCGCTCGAGCACCTCGACGTCGCCGAGGCCCCGGGCGTCGAGCGCGGCGCGCACCGCGCGCGGGTCGGCGGGGAGCACCGCGTCCACGCGCAGCGCGCGCTCCGCCCACGGCGCCGGCGCGGCGGCGAGCCCGTAGGCGATGCGCGGGTGCATCGGGCTCGCGCCCGCGGCTTCGAAGGCCTCGCCGACGAGGCCCGCGACGACGACCGCCGGGTCGGGGTCGAGCAGCACGTCGCCGACGCGCGGGGCCCGGGGCGACGGCCAGGGCCGCCCCGTCCCCTCCACGGTCGCGCCGGAGGGGAGCCGCAGCGCGCGTCGTGCGGCGGGGATCGCGAGCGCGCCGAAGCCGACGCGGGCCTCGCGCATCGCGCCGTCGAGCGACACCCACTCGGCGCCCGGGCCGAGCGTCTCGGGCGGGGTCGCGGGCGCGACCTTGACGAGCATCCCGCGGTAGCGGGCGGCGAGCGCGGGCCACTGCGCGCGGGGCGGCTCCGCCGCGTCGGGGTCGTGCGTGCGCGTGCCGTCGGGGCGCCGGTCGGGGTCGAGGAAGGCGGCGTCGGCCTCGGGGGGCGCCGCCGCGAAGTCGGCGACGACGACGTGGATGCGATCGTCGAGGCCGACGGCGGCGACGTTGTGCGCGAGCAGCGCCGCGCGCACGGCGTCGCGCTCGACGGCCACGACCCGGCAGCCCGCGCGGGCGAGGGCGATGGAGTCGAGCCCGACCCCGGCGCCGAGGTCGGCGACGGAGGCGAAGGGGGCGAAGCGGCGCGCGCGCTCGGTCGCGACGGCTTCCGGGGTCGCCTGCTCGAGCGCCTCGCGGGTGAAGAGCAGCACGTCGGCGTCGCGCGTCTTCGCGGCGGCGTGGACGCGGAGGTCGTCTCCCGCCAGGGCGGCGCGGGCCTCGGGCGCCGTGAACCCGGCGCGCTCGAGTGCGGTGCGGCGTTCGAGCGCGGGGACGGCCCGCGAGGAGCGCGCGGCGGCCAAGGCCTCGCGGCCCCGCGGCGAGAGGAGGAAGGCGACGTCGTCGAGCGTCATTCCTAGGGACTTTGCCCCGCCGAGGACGGCGGGGCAAAGTCCCTGTGGCGCGTCGCGCGACGCGAGCGGCCGGACCGGCGGACGCGCCTCGCGACCCGCCCGCCGCGCACCCTGCGTGGCCGCGGGGACATCGGGGTCAGGACGGATTCCCGCCATTCGGGGACATCGGGGTCAGGACGGATTCCCGCGATTCGGGGACATCGGGGTCAGGCCCCGTCGTCCCCATGTTGCGGGGAAATCACCTGACCCCGATGTCCCGGGCGCCGTGAACCCGGCGCGCTCGAGCGCGGTGCGGCGTTCGAGCGCGGGGACGGCCCGCGAGGAGCGCGCGGCGGCCAAGGCCTCGCGGCCCCGCGGCGAGAGGAGGAAGGCGACGTCGTCGAGCGTCATTCCGAGGGACTTTGCCCCGCCGAGGACGGCGGGGCAAAGTCCCTGTGGCGCGTCGCGGGACGGGAGCGGCCGGACCGGCGGACGCGCCTCGCGACCCGCCCACCGCGCACCCTGGGTGGCCGCGGGGACATCGGGGTCAGGACGGATTCCCGCCATTCGGGGACATCGGGGTCAGGCCCCGTCGTCCCCATGCTGCGGGGAAATCACCTGACCCCGATGTCCCGTCTCCGAACTCCCCGTTCCTGCGCGGTGTGTCCCTCGCTCGTCGCCCGCGATTCGCTCAGGCCCGCGGGAGCGGCCGCGGCGACCGCGTACTCGCACCGCCGTACGCCGAGCCGCGGCCCGACGACGAGGAGTCTGCGACGAGGAGGAGGGTCGGAGGGGCGCTGCGCC
>JADZCA010000063.1 GCA_020851795.1 Planctomycetota bacterium
AGCATACCGGCGCCAGCCCTCAGTCCCTACGCTCCTGTGGCATTCTCCGACAGGCTCCTAGCCCGCCGAATTCACGAGCCGACGAGGTCGGGGCGGCGTCTTGCGCCCGGGCGTGGCGCAGGGCCCGTCGGCGATTCGAGGCGCGTCGCCACGCGTCGGCCGCTCCTCGGCGTGGTGCCAGAACACGCTGTCGTCGCGGCCGACGCGCGCCCGGGCGCAATCCGCGAGCCCCGACGGGGGCCTGACGTGCGGTCGGCGCTCGACGGGCCTCGTCTTTCGTGAATTCGGCGGGCTAGACCGTCTCGCGGACCAGCTCGAAGGCCACCCCGACGAGCACGACCGCGAACACGCGCTTGATCCAGGGCAGCGGGAGCACGTTCGTGGCCCACGCGCCGACGGTGGCGCCGACCACCCCGCCCACCGCGAGCAGGAGGGCGAGCTTGAGGTCCACCTGCCCCTGGGGCAGCTTGCGCACGACGCCCCACGCGGCCGTGGGCACGATGTAGGCGAGCGAGGTCCCCACCGCGAGCCGCATGTCCATCCCCTTCAGCCAGAGCAACGCCGGCACGAGCACGATCCCGCCGCCCACGCCGCACAGCGCCGAGATCACGCCCGCGCCGAGCGCGACCGCCACGAGGATGACCATGTCCATCGGGACCTCCTTCCGTTGTTCTACGCCCCGCCCCCGCCCCGCGGACGCGAAGACCCCGACGGCCCCGCGCGGACGGCGGGCGGCGGGAGCCCGGGCGTGAGCGGGCCCTGGGTCCTGCTCTCGGGCGCGTGCGGCACCGAGCTCGAGCGGCGCGGGGCCGCGACGCCGCTGCCGCTGTGGTCCGCCGCGGCGCTGCTCGACGCCCCCGACCTCGTGCGCGCGGTGCACGCCGACCACGTCCGCGCGGGCGCCGACGTCGTGACCGCGAACACGTTCCGCACGCTGCGCCGCACCCTGGCGCGCGCCGGCCGCGACCCGCGCGAGGCGCGCCGCCTCGTGCGCACCGCGGTCGCGCTCGCGCGCGAGGCGGTCGCCGCGGAGGCGCGCGGGCGACGCGTGCTCGTCGCGGGGTCGGTCGCCCCGCTCGAGGACTGCTTCCGCCCCGACCTCGTCCCCGACGACGCGACGCTGCGGGTCGAGCACGGGCTGCGCGTGGGCGACCTCGTCGCCGCCGGCGCCGACCTCGCGCTCGTCGAGACGATGAACACGGTGCGCGAGGCCGTCGCGGCGCTCGGCGCGTGCGCCGCCGCGCGCCTGCCCGCCGCCGTCTCCTTCACGTGCGCGCCGGGCGCGCGCGTGCTCTCGGGCGAGCCGCTGGCCGACGCGGTCGCGGCGGTCGCGCCGTGGCGGCCGCTCGCGGTGCTCGTCAACTGCTGCCCGGTGGACGTCGCGACGGAGGCCGTCGGCGCGCTCGTCGCCGCCGCCGGCGGCGTGCCGGTGGGCGCCTACGCCAACGGGCTCGGACGCCCCGACGACGCGCGCGGCTGGTGCTTCGAGCCGGGCTGCGGCGCGGACGTGGCCGCCTACCGCGCCGCGGCCGCGCGGTGGCTCGACCTCGGCGCCCGATGGGTCGGCGGATGCTGCGGCACGACGCCGGCGTACGTCGAGGCGCTCCACGCCCTCCTCGAGGCCCGCCTCGCGCGGGGGGGCTGACCGCGTCGGCCGGTGGGGTCGGCGGGCGACCGCCCCGCGGCCGGGGCAGGGTCGCGCGCCCGGGTGGAGGCGCCCGGCGGGGGTGTCACACTGTCCGGGCCCCCGGGAGCCCTCCATGCGCCGCGCCCTGCTCGCCGTCCTCGGCCTGTCCGTCGTGCTCTCCACGCCCACGACCTTCGCCGCCGACGCGCCCGCCCCCGACAAGCCCGCCGACGGCGAGAAGAGCCGCGACGAGACGCGCGGCTACATCGGCATCTCGTGGCAGCTCGCCCAGCGCCTCAACGACGAGGAGCGCAAGGAGCTCGGGATCACGCTCGAGAAGGGCCTGTTCATCGCGTACGTGCTGCCGTCGGGCCCCGCCGACAAGGCGGGCGTCAAGCGCGGCGACCGCCCCGTGTCGCTCAACGGCACCGCGCTGCCCTCCGGCGAGGACGTCGCCAAGGACGACGAGTCGTTCCGCGCGTTCATGGAGGGCAAGCTCAAGCCGATCGGGGAGAAGACCAACCCGGGCGACACCGTCGAGCTCGTCGTCACGCGCGACGGCAAGTCGATGACGTTCCACTGCGTCGCGGTGGACAAGAAGACGTCCGACCTGCTCTCGGACGAGGCCAACCGCGAGTCGTGGTCGGTCAAGGTGCCGCCGCCCGAGGGGCGCGGCGCGCCGGCGGCGTCCAAGCTCGACTTCCAGACCGTGCCCGAGGGCGAGTCGCGCCCCGCCGACTTCCTGCAGGTGACGGGCTACTGGGAGGTCGCGGCCGAGGACGGCAAGCCCGACAACAAGGTGGTCGTGCAGTCCACCGACGAGGGCGACTCGTTCTGCCTCGGCCTCTCGGTGGCCGACGGGCGCGTCTACAAGGACGGGAAGGCGAGCGTGCGCTTCCAGCTCAAGGGCGGCGAGCGCTCGGTGTCGGCCGGCATCGCGGTCCGCTGCCGCGACCGCCGCAACTACTACGCGGTGCGGCTCGACGGCGTGGCGCAGAACCTCGCGATCGTCAAGGTCGTGGACAGCATCCCGACGGTCCTCGCCAAGACCGAGGCGAAGAGCCCCAAGCTCGGCACGTGGCACACGATGGAGGTCGTCTTCGCGGGCGGCACGCTGCAGGCCACGCTCGACGGCAGCGTGAAGGTCGAGGCGAAGGACACGACCTTCGCCGAGGGATGGGCCGGCATCGTCACGTGGGGCGACGCGAGCTCCGCCTTCGACGACCTCGCGGTGACCCCGGGCGGGCCGGGCAAGTGACCGACGACCGGCGGGCGGAGGCCCGTCGCATCCTCCTCGTCGGCGGGGCGCTCGGCGTCGTCGCGCTCGCGTACCTGCTCGCGCTGCGCCACCGCACCGACTACCCCGGCCACTTCCTCGCCGGCTACGGCGCGACGCTCGGGGCCGTCGGCCTGCTCGCGCTGACGCTGCCCGAGCGGGCGCGCGGCGCGGCGTTCGGGCCCGTCGTCGCCGCCGCCACGCTGCTCTGCGTCGCGGGCGGCGCGGGGCTCGAGGGGTCGGTGTTCCGCCTCGCGCGGTTCGACCCCGTGGACTTCTTCAACCAGTCGCTGGGCGCGGCGCTCGCCGGGCTCTCGGTGCTCGTCGCGGCCCCCACGGGGCGGGTGCCGCCGGCCACGGCCGCGTTCGGCTCGCTCGTCAGCGTCGCCGCGACGGCCGCGGGGTTCTTCCTTGCCTTCCGCTGACGCCCCCCCGCCCGCGTCGCCCGCGCCCCGTGCGCAGCGCACGACCCGCGCCGCCGCCGCGGGGCTGGCCGCGCTCGCGCTCGCGTGCGTGCTCGGCAACCTGCGGGTGACGTCGGCGCGCACGCTGGTCCCGCTCGCGCTCGCGACGACGCTCGACGCGAAGGAGCGTCGCACCGAGAAGCACCCGGGCCTCGACGACGCGATCTCGTGGACGCTCGGCGACGGGCGGCGCATCGAGGTGGACGCACCGGTGGACGAGCTGGCGGGCCGCGGCGCGCGCCTCGAGAAGGCGGCGGGCGAGCGCACGCTGCGCGTGGACGGGCGCGCGGTCGAGCTGCCCGTCTGCGACGACGAGGTGGGGATGCGGCGCATCGTGGCGCCGACGCTGCTCGCGGTCGCCTCCCTCCTCGCCGTCGCCTGGGCCACGCGCCGCCGCGACCGCGCCGCCCCCTGACCGCGCCGCGCCTACGTCGGGGCGGCGAGGGACCCGATGCGGCGGCCGAGCCGGAGCACCGTCCCCGGCTCGACGGCGTCGAGCCGCCCGGCCGAGGGCGCGAGCAGGAGCACGATCGCGCTCCCGAAGGCGAAACGGGCGGCCTCGTCGCCGCGGCGCGCGACGACCGGCGACGGCAGCGCGACGTCGCGCGGCGCGTGCACGCCGATGCGGTTCGTGCGCAGGTCGGAGAACGCGAGGCGGATCGAGCCGACGTTGAGCGCCCCCACCGGCACGAGGGCGAACGGCGCGCCCGCGGCGGTGCGACCGAGGATCGCGACGCGCTCGTTGCGAGCGAAGAGCCCCACGACCGCCGCGAGCGCGCGGTCGTTGACGGGCCAGAGGTCGCCCGGCAGGTGGCGCGCGTGGTCCACCGTACCGTCGAGCGGCCAGTGGATGCGGTGGTAGTCCTTCGGCGAGAGGTAGGCGGTGAGGAACGTGCCGCCCTGAAACGCCGCCGCGTCCTGCGCCGAGCCGAGCAGGTCGGCCACCGTGTACGGCACGCCCTTGGCCTGCAGGATCGTCCCGGCCTCGACGGCGCCCGACGCGTAGACGCGCGCGTCCACCGGCGAGACGACGGCGGCGGGGTCGGGGTCGACCGGGCGCAGGCCGGGGCGCAGCTCGCGCGTGAAGAAGTCGTTGAAGGTCCGGTACGACGCGAGCCCGCGCGCGGCCTCGCTGCGGTCCACGCCGAAGCCCTTCGCGTAGGCCCACAGGAACGGCGCGAGGACGAAGCCGGGGAGCCGCATCGACGCGAGCGCGCCCGTCACGCGCGACAGCGCGCGGCGCGGCATCGCGCGGACGAGGAGCGGGACCCGGGTCAGCCGCGGGAACGGGCGCACCGGTCGCGCACCGCCTCCCACGTCTCCCAGGTCACGTGCACCGAGCCGTCGCCCACGCCGAGGCGGATGTCGGGCTTGCTCTCGCCGTGGAAGTCGCTGCCGCCGGTCTCGAGCAGCCCGTGGGCCTTCGCGATCGAGGCGAAGAGCGCGCGGTCGTCGGCGTGGTGGCTCGGGTGCTGCACCTCGATGCCGTCGAGGCCGACGGCGACGAGGTCGGCGAAGAGCGCGCGGGCGGCCGCGGCGTCGGCCAGCCGCAGCTGCCGCGGGTGGGCGACGACGGCGACGCCGCCCGCCTCGTGCACCATCGCGATCGCCTCGGCGGGCTCGACGGCCTCCGCCGCCTCGTAGGCGGGGCCGCCGTCCTTGAGGTACATCGAGAAGGCGGTGCGCACGTCGGGCACGTAGCCGCGCCGCACCATCGCCTGCGCGATGTGGGGCCGCGCGACGACGTCGCCGGCGGCGAGGTCGTGCACCTCCTCGATGGTCAGCGGGCAGCCCATCGTCGCGAGCTTGGCGAGGATGCGGAGGTTGCGCCCGTCGCGGTGGCCGACGATCTCCTCGAGCATGGCGAGCAGGCCCCGATGGTGCTCGTCGAACCCGTAGGCGAGCACGTGCATGGCCCGCCCGGGGAAGCGCGTGGTGATCTCGATGCCCGGGAGCACCTCGACGCCGAGCGAGCGCCCGGCCTCGCGCGCGGACGACAGCGCGGCGGTGGTGTCGTGGTCGGTCACCGCGAGCGCGCGCAGCCCGCACGACTTCGCCGCGGCCACGAGCGCCCACGGCTCGAGCGTGCCGTCCGAGCGGTTCGTGTGCGCGTGCAGGTCGATGCGGTCCATGTCGGCGCCGCGACTCTACCCGCCGCCGATCGCTACGGCGCGCCGTGGCGGCGGCGGGCGGCGGTGTGTGCGTCGTCGCTGCCGTCGGCGGCGCCGAAGGTGATGCCGAGGTGGCGGGCCGCGCGGACCAGCTCGCCGGCGGGGTCCACCGTCTTGAGCGTCGCCACGGCCTCCTCGATCGGCACCGTCGTCACGTCGGTCCCGCGCAGCGCCACCATCACGCCGCTCTCGCCGTCCGCCACCGCGCGGACGGCGCGGACGCCGAAGCGGCTCGCGAGCACGCGGTCGGCCGCGCTCGGCGACCCGCCGCGCTGCACGTGCCCGAGCACCGTCGTGCGCACGGAGACCGCGAGGCGCTCCTCGATCTCCTTCGCGACGAGCAGCGACACGCCGCCGAGCCGGTCGAGGATGGGGTCCTCGCCCTTGCCGCGCCGGAACACCGGCGCGCCGCCCGCACGCTTCGCGCCCTCGGCGACGACCACGATCGAGAAGCGCCGGCCGTGGCGGACGCGCGACGCGATGCGGGTCGCGAGCCGGTCGGGGTCGTAGGGGATCTCGGGCAGGAGGATCGCGTCGGCCCCGCCCGCGAGGCCCGCGTGCAGCGCGATCCAGCCCGCGTGGCGGCCCATCACCTCGACGCACATCACGCGGTGGTGGCTCGCCGCCGTCGAGTGGAGGCGGTCCACCGCCTCGGTGGCGACGCCGACCGCCGTGTCGAAGCCGAACGTGACGTCGGTCCCACCGAGGTCGTTGTCGATCGTCTTGGGCACGCCGACGACGCGCACGCCCGTCGCGGCCAGCCGCGCCGCCGCCTTGTGCGTGCCCTCGCCGCCGATCGTGATCAGCGCGTCGAGGCGCAGGCGCGCCATCGTGTCGGCCACGCGCCACGACTCGTCGGTGACGCGCCCCTTGCGCTCGACCGCGAAGAGGTTGCAGCGGTTGCTCGCGCCGAGGATCGTGCCGCCCTGCGGGAGGATGCCCGCGATGTCGCGCCGGTCGAGGCGCGAGATCCCGCGGTCCGCGGCGACGAGGAAGCCCTCGAAGCCGTCGCGCACGCCGAACACGTGCCAGCCGTGCTCGTTCTCCGCGGTCTTGACGACGGCGCGGATCACCGCGTTGAGGCCGGGGCAGTCGCCGCCGCCGGTCAGGACCGCGATGCGACGCGGCTCGCGTCGGGACGGCGTCTTCTTCGGGGCCATGGCGCGAGTCTCCTCCGGGCCCGCGTCAGGGGCGACGGAAACGCAGGACGCGGACGCCCCACTGCCGCGGCAGCTCGACGTCGTCGGTGCGGGCGTCGAAGGCGACGCCCCCCCACGCCTCGACGAGCGCGCCGAACACGGCGCCGCGGTAGTGGTCGGGGTCGTCGGTGGCGGGATGGGAGAGCACGAGGAACGCCTGCTTGCCCTCCCGCAGGGCGGGGAAGCGCGCGAGGAGGTCCGCCGGCTCGAGCGCCCGGTCGCACGGCAGGTCGAGCGGCGGCACCGGCGACGCGGGCACGGCGCCGTCGCGGTCGTAGAAGGCCCAGGTCATGTGCGTGAACGGCGCGTGCAGCAGCACGACGTCGCCCGCCTCGCGCGCGTCGCGCACGAGGGCGTGCGCCTCGCGCCACTGCTCCTTGCCGTAGCGGTGCTCGCCGACGAGGAGCCGGCCGGGCGCGCTGTCGGGGAGGTGGTACGCCACGAGCCCCGCCGCGTGGAGGAGCACGAGCCCGCCGAGCAGGACGGGGCGCAGGGCCCGCGGCGCGTGGCGGCCCCCCTCGACGGCGAGGTGGAGCAGGAACGGCGCGAGGAAGATCAGGTACTTCTCGTGGACCAGCGGCCACCGCACGCAGGCGAGCAGCACGAGCGCGACCGGCACGAGCACCGACGCCCCGAGGAAGGCGCGGGCCCCGCGGTCACGCCAGACGGCCCGCACGCCGAACGCGATCGGGACGAGCCACAGCAGCGCCGTGGTGACGACCAGCACGGGCTCCTGCGCGAAGACCGCCGCGGGCCCGGCGCGCACGCGGGGCGCGTCGAGCGCCACGAGCGCGGGGCCGACGGCCATCCGCCACAGCGCGTGCGCGAGGCGGCCGAGCGGCTCGTACTCGCCCGGCGAGATCCCGCGGTACGCCGAGAGCATGTGGAGGAACCACGGCACGAACGAGAGCCCGGCCGCGACCTGCGCGACGAGCAGCGGGACCGGCGAGAGCCGCTCGCCCCGCGCGCGGGCCCCGCGCGCCGCGAGCAGCGCGTGGGCCGCGTGGCCCGCGATCGGCCACAGCGCGTAGTAGTTGGTGTGGAGCGCGACCGACGCGAGCACCGCGTAGCCGACGAGCGGGCCCCGCCCGCCGCGGTCGAGCCAGCGGAGGTAGAGCAGCGTGAGGCCGAGGCTCTCGGCGAGCAGCGCGGCGTACATCCGCGCCTCCTGCGCGTACTCGATCCAGAACGGGTTCACGGTCGCCAGCAGCGCGACCCAGAGCGCCGTGCGCCCGTCGCCGCCGGCGAAGCCGCCGCGTGACGGCACCGCCGCGCGGTCGCTCAGGCGGAGCGACACCCGGTACGCGAGGTAGACCGCGAGCACGCCCGCGATCGCCGCGGGCATGCGCAGCGCGGCCTCGCCCGACCCGGGGAACAGCGTCAGCCACGCGCGCGTGACGAGCCACCACACGGGCGGGTGGTTGGACTCGGAGAAGACCGTGTCGCGCCAGCCCCCGGTCGTCGCGTTCGACCAGGTGACGCCCTCGTCCACCCACAGCGAGAGCTCGTCGAGGTGGAGCAGGCGCAGCACGAGCGCCGCCGCGAGCGCGTTGAGGAGCAGGCGGTCTCGGCCGGTGATGGTCGGCGGGCGCATCGGAGGGGGGATGGAACCACCCCTGCGCCAGCGTGTCTAAGGGCGCCGCCACGACCGCGCCCCGGGCCGGGAGGGCCGACGCGCCCCGACCGCGTCCCCCACCCACCCCGGCGACGCCCGTTCCGCTACGCTCGCCCCCGTCCGCGACGTCTTCCCGGTCGCCGGAGCCCCCCCATGACGCGCCGCCCGCTCCTCGTCCCGTTCGCGCTCCTGCTCGCCCTCGTGCCCGTCCTCGCGGCCGCCGACGGGGGCCCCTCCGAGGCCCGCGACGCGCTGCGCGCCGCCGAGGGGGTGCTGCGGGACCGCGACTTCGCGCGGGCCGCCGACGCGCTGCGGGGCGTGCGCGCGAAGTTCCCGACGAGCCCCGAGGCGCTCGAGGCGTCGGTGCTCGAGGCCCGGGCGCTGCTGCTCGCCGGGCGCGCGCGCGAGGCGCTCGACCGCGCGAGCGAGTTCCTCGCGGCGCACGCCGACTCCGAGTGGGCCGGCCGGATGAAGGCGACGCTCGCCGACGCGTACGCGGCGCTGAAGGCGCCCGCCGACGAGGCGAAGGTGCTGCGCGAGCGGGCCGAGCTGCTCACCGGCGACGCCTACCGCGGCAAGGTCGCGGCGCTCTACGTCGCGCTCGGCGACGGGGACTTCGACGGGCGCGACGGGAAGGACGACCTCGGCCGCCCCGTGAAGAAGAAGGACTTCGCCGCCGCGCGTGCAGCGTACGGGAAGGCCGTCGAGGTCGGCGTCGCCGAGGCCGACCGGCTCCGCGTCCGCGCGCGGATCGCGCTGTGCGCCGAGGAGACCGGCGACTTCGCGGGCGCCGCCGCCGCCTGGGACGCGCTCGTGACGGAGGCGCCGGCGGGGCCGGGCGCCGACCCCGAGGCGTGGCTCGTCGGGCGTGGGCGCGCCCGGCTGCGCGCGGGCGGCCGCGCCAAGGCGCGGGCCGACCTGCGCGAGGCGCAGGGCAAGTTCGCGCAGGGCAAGAAGGGGCTCGAGGTGCTGCGCCTGCTCGCCGAGGAGCGGTTCGCCGCGGGCCGCGAGGCCGGCGACGAGCAGGCGGCGGGCCTCGCGTTCGAGGAGGGGTTCGCGTTCCTGCGCCAGGCGGTCGCCGAGCACCGCGAGGCGGCGGAGTCGAAGGCCGCGCAGCGCCAGCTGGCCGAGACGCTGCTCGAGGTCGGGCGCCCCGAGCAGGCGGCGGCGGAGTGGCGGGGCCTGCTCGAGCGCCTGCCCAAGGACGAGGACGCGCCGGCGTGGCGCTTCGCGCTCGCCGAGGCGCTCGGCGCCGCGGGCAAGCACGACGAGGCGGTGGTCGAGTGGAAGGGCTTCCTCTCGGCCTACCCCAACCACCCGCTGTGGCAGCAGGTGCAGGAGCGCATCCCGGCCACGCGCTTCCAGAAGGGCGAGGCCTTCGCCGCGCAGGGCGACGCCGACGCCGCCGTCGCCGCGTGGCGCTCGTTCGCCGAGGAGTTCCCGACGCACGCGCTCGCCCCCGTCGCGCTCACGCGCGCGGGCGGGCTGCTGCGCGACCGCAAGGACTTCGAGGGCGCGATCGCGACCTGGCGCGGCGTGACCGGCCGCTACGCGGGCGACGCGCAGGCCCCCGTGGCGTGGCTCGCCGTCGCGACGACGCTCGAGGACGACCTCGCGCGGCTCGACGACGCGGTCAAGGAGTACGAGGAGCTGCTCAAGAAGCACCCCGGCGTCGCGGAGGCGGCCTCGCGGCTCCAGCGCCTCAAGAGCAAGCACCTCGAGGTGCGCGGCGAGCGCGTGGTCGGCAGCGCCGAGCCCGCGGTGCTCAAGGTCGTCACGCGCAACCTGCCCACGCTCAAGGTCAAGGTCTACAAGCTCGGGCTCGAGGACTACTTCCGCCGCAAGCAGACGGTGTCGGGGATCGAGTCGATCCAGGTCGAGATCGTCAAGCCCGACGCGACCGCCGAGTGGAAGGTGGACCCGTACGCGCCGTTCGCGCTGCTGTCGGCCGAGCGCCCCGTCCCGACGACGGGCCCGGGCGCCTACGTCGTGGTGGCCGGCGACGACGACCTGACGGCGACGACGCTGCTGCTGGTCAGCGACGTCGAGACCGTCGTCAAGGCGGCGGCGGGCCGCCAGGTCTTCGTCTGGGCGCGCGACCGGGCGACGGGCGCGCCGGTCGAGGGCGCGCGCGTGCTCGTCTCCGACGGATCAAAGGTGTTCGCCGAGGGGGCGACGGGGAAGGACGGCGTCTACCTGCTCGACACCGACAAGACCGCGGCGCGCGTCTTCGTCGTCAAGGACGGGCACGCCGCGGCGACCGAGTGGCAGCCGGGCCCCGTGTTCGCGGAGGGCTGGCAGAGCAAGGCCCACGTCGCCACCGACCGGCCCGTCTACCGGCCGGGCCAGGCGGTCTCGTTCCGCGCGGTGTACCGCCGCGCCGACGGCGGCGGCTACGCGGTGCCCGCCGGCGTCAAGGGCCGCGCCGTGCTCGTGGACCCGCGCGGCACCGAGGTGGAGCGCACCGACGTCGTCGCGAGCGACGCCGGCACGTTCACGGGCACGTTCGCCCTCGACGGCGAGGCCCCGCTGGGCGACTGGACGGTGCGCCTCGAGGTGGACGACCGCACCTTCGGCGGCCGGTTCCGCGTGCTCGAGTACCGCAAGCCCGAGTTCACGGTGAGCGTCGTGCCCGCGCGGCCCTCGTACCGCACGGGCGACGAGGCGAAGGCGACGGTGCGCCTCGCCTACACGTTCGGCGGCCCGGTGGTCGGCGCGCCGGTGCAGTGGACGGTCGTCCGCGTGCCGCGCGACTTCACGCCGTCGGCGGTGGACGACTACTCGTGGTACTTCCAGGACCCCGACGCGCTCGAGCGCGCGCGCAAGGCGGCCCGCACGGCCCCCCAGGGGACGCTCGTGGCCCGCGGCGAGGCCAAGACCGACGACCGCGGCGAGACGACGGTGACGTTCGCCACGCAGGAGCGCGACGAGGACGCGGAGTACGTCGTGTCGGCGAGCGCCGTGGACGTGACGCGCCGCTTCGTCGTGGACGAGGGCCGCATCCCCGTCGTGCGCCGCGACCACTGGGCCGTGGTGCGCACCGACCGGCGCGTGTACCGCCCCAAGCAGGAGGTCCGCGCGACGTTCACCACCGTGGACGCGAACCAGTCGCCGGTGGCGAAGTCGGGCGACGCGGTGCTGGTGCGCGTCAAGCGCACGCCGCTGCCGCCGCGCAAGGGCCAGGTGCCGCCGGCCGGGCAGGGCGACGCGTCGCGCCGGCCGGCGCCGCCGGTGCGGCTCGGCGAGGAGGAGATCGAGGTCGCCAAGGTGCCGGTCTCGACCGACGAGAAGGGCCGGGCCGAGGTGCGGCTCGTCGCCCCCGGCGCGGGCACGTACCGCGTGCGCTGGACGTCGCGCGACGCGCGCGGCGCCGTCGTCACCGCGTGGGCGGGGCTCGACGTCGCGGGCGAGGCCGAGGACCTGAGCAAGGACGCGCGGCTCGTCGCGTCGAAGGAGACCTACGTCGAGGGCGACCGCGCCGAGGTGCTGCTCCAGAGCCCCGTGACCAAGGTCAAGGCGCTGCTGACCTTCGAGGGCGAGAAGGTGCTCGGCTACCGCCTCGTGGACGTGGACGCGACGAGCACGATGCTCGACGTCCCCGTCGAGGGCGCGTGGGCGCCCAACGTCGTGATGAAGGTCGCGATCCCGGCCAAGGACAAGCTGCTCGAGGCCGAGGACGAGATCGTCGTGTTCCGCTACCTCGCCGTCACGGTGACGCCGTCGCGCCGCGAGGCGGGCCCGGGCGAGGAGGTCGGCTTCGAGGTGACGACCGCCGACGCGTCGGGCAAGCCCGTCGCCGCCGACGTCGGCCTCTCGGTCGCCGACGAGGCGCTGTTCGCGATCGCGCCCGACCAGGCGCCGGCGATCCGCCCGTTCTTCTACGACCGCAAGCGCGTCAACCGCGTGGTCACGTCGTCGAGCGTCGGCTGGCGCACCTACGGCACGACGCGCGAGACCAACAAGGACCTGCTCGCCGACGCGGCGGCCCGCAGCGGCGACCCCGGCGTCGTGTTCGCGCAGAGCGCGCTGCGGCTCGCCCGGGAGGCGATGCAGCGCGGCGACCTCGAGACCGCGGTCGCGCAGGCGCTGGCGGCCGCGGCCGCCGACGCGTCGTCGTGGGACGCGCGCAACCTCGTCGCCGAGCTGCGCTCGAGACCGGAGGCGCAGGAGGCGCTGTCGAAGTTCGACGAGAACCGCCTCGACGAGCTGCGTCGCGCGGTCGAGGAGGCCAAGAGCGCCGACAAGGCGCCGAGCGCCCCGCGCCTGCGCCGCGCCGCCAGCGCGCCGCCGCCCGGCGCCGCGCCGGCCCCCGCCCCCAAGCCGAGCGGGCCCTACGCCGAGAAGTCGCGGATGAACTTCGACCGCGACGCGAAGCTCAAGGACCACAACGAGACCGCCGACGCCGAGGACGCGCAGCTCGAGGGCGGGCTCGTCGCGGGCGACGCACCGGCCGAGGACGCGCGCAAGGGCGAGTCGCTCGGCACCAGCGGCGGCTCGGGCGGCGCCTACGGCGGGCGCGCGGGGGGCAAGAAGACGCTGACCGCCCGCGGCGGCGGCCGCGGCGGCAGCGGCCAGTACCGCGGGCCCGGCGGCACCGTGCCGCCCGGGCTGCGCGAGCCCGGCGACCCCGCGGCCCCGCAGGCCGACGCGTACAGCCGGTTCAAGTCGCAGAGCGCGGTGACGCAGGAGCTCGCCCAGCAGCTCGACGCCAACGGCTTCGTCGGCTACCTCGAGAAGCAGGCCCAGTTCGGCCTCGGCCTCGACGCGGGGAACGCGCCGGAGCCCACGCTGCGCAAGACCTTCGCCGACACGGCGGCGTTCCTGCCGTCGGTGCGCACCGACGCGTCGGGCAAGGCGACCGTCACCGTGAAGCTCCCCGACAACCTGACGACGTGGCGCGCCACCGCGCGCGGCGTCGCGGGCGCGTCGCTCGTGGGCGAGGCCAAGGCGTCCGTGGTCGCCCGCAAGGACCTGCTGCTGCGCGTGGACGTGCCGCGCTTCCTCGTCCAGGGCGACCGGGCGACCGTGCCCGCGGTGGTCCACAACGCGACCGACGCCGAGGCCTCGGTGTCGCTGCGCGCGAAGACGACCGGCGCGACGCTCTCGGGCGAGGACGGCACCGTCGTCGTCCCGGCCCACGGCCGGGCGATGCGCGACCGCGACGTCTCGGTGGACGCGGCGGGCGCGGTGCGCCTCGAGGCCGAGGCGGTGTCCGCCGCCGGCGGGGGCGACCGCGTGGAGGCCGCGTTCGGCGCGCTGCCGCGCGGCGTGCGCGTGGTGGACGGCCGCTCGGGCGTCGTCTCGACGGCCGCGGGCGACGTGCAGGAGACGTTCCTCGAGGTGCCGCAGGGCGCCGTCGCGGGCGCGACGCGCCTGACGGTCGTGCTCCACCCGGGCGTCGAGGCCGCGGTGCTCGACGCGCTGCAGTTCCTCGAGGTGTTCCCCTACGGCTGCGTCGAGCAGACCGTGCACCGCGTGCTGCCGGCCGCGTGGGCGCTGCGCGCGCTGACGGCGGTGGGCAGCCCCGACGCCAAGCGCATCGGCGACCTCCGGGCCGCGCTGCGGCTCTCCGTCGCGCGGCTGCGCAACCTCGCGGCGCAGGACGGCTCGTTCGGCTGGTGGCGCGGCGGGAAGGCCGACGCGTCGATGACCGCGCTCGCGCTGCTCGGGCTGGTCGAGGCCGCCAAGGCCGACGTGCCCGACGCGCAGGCCCAGGTCGAGCGCACCGCCGCCGCGCTGGTGCGCGTGCTGCGCGCCGCCCCCGACGACGTGCAGGCGCTGGGCCACTACGCGCTCGCAGCCTGCGGGCGCGCCGACGAGGAGGCCTACCAGGTGACGTTCCGCCGCCGCGCCGAGGAGCTCTCGGCGGCCGGGCTGGCGTGGATGACGCTCGCCGCGGTCGCGCGCGACCGCGAGTTCGACGCCGACGAGTGCTCGCGGCTGCTGCTCGCGCGCCGCACCGACGGCGCCGACGGCACGACGCGGTGGGCAGGCCGCAAGGACGACTGCCTCGTCGGCTCCGAGCGGCTCGCGACCGCGCTCGCCGTGCGCGCCCTCGTCTCCGTCGGCTCGGCCGACGCGGCGGTCGAGCGCGCCATGACGTGGCTGCTCGCCCACCGCCCCGAGGGCGGCTTCGGCACGACGATGGAGGCCGCGGCCTTCGTCGGCGCCTGCGCCGCGTGGCTCGAGAAGGCGCGCCCCTCGCGCTTCGGCGGCACCGTGACGGTGCTCGCCGACGGGACCGCGGTGCGCACGGTCGAGGTGGCCGCGGGCGCCGGCATCGCCGCGGCCGACCGCCGGTTCTCGGTGGACGTGTCGTCGTGGGTGCCCGGCCGCCACACGCTCGCGCTGCGCCTCTCGGGCCAGGGCGAGCTCCGCTGGGCCGCGCGGCTCGAGGCCGTCGTCGCGACGCCCGAGCTCTCCGCCGAGGAGCACGGCCTCGCCGTCGAACGCCTCTACCTCGACCCCGAGCTGCCGCCCGTCGAGGGCGCCGAGCTCCCGCCCAAGCCCGGCCACGAGATCCTGCGCCCCTCGGCGCGGCCCAAGGTCGAGCCGAAGAGCCGCACGACCGCCGTCTCGGGCGACCGCGTCCTCGTCCGGCTCCTCCTGCGCACGTCGCGCGACCTGCGCTTCGTGATGCTCGAGGACCCGCTGCCCGCGGGCTTCGAGGTGCTCGACGAGACCGCGACCGGCCCCTTCGACGGGCAGGAGCGTCGCGACGACCGTCAGGTCTTCTTCCTCTCCGACGTGAAGGCGGGCGCCACCGTCGTCACGTACGTGCTGCAGGCGGTGCACCCCGGCCGCTACACGGCCCTGCCCGCCCGCGCGTCCGCGATGTACCTGCCCGAGGTGCACGGCCGCTCGGCCGGCGACGCGTTCACGGTGAGCGCGACGCGCACCGCCGGCGACGGCGAGACGCAGCCGACGCCCGACGAGCTCTACGCCGCGGCGCGTGCGCTGCTCGCCAAGAAGGCGTGGCCCGAGGCCGCCAAGGCCTTCGCCGCGCTCAAGGCGCTCCCGCTGCGCGACGAGGTCGTCGTCGAGGTCGAGGCCGCGCTGCTGCGCTGCGCGCTCGAGACCAAGGACGCCGCCGAGATCGTGCGCGCCCGCGAGGAGCTCGTGCGCCGCGACCCGTCGCGCGTGCCCTCCGACCTCGCCACCGCGCGTGCGGTCGCCGCGGCCTACGCCGACGTCGGCGCCCACGGCGTCGCCTCGGCGCTGTTCCGCGACCTCGTCGCGCGCGCGTTCGGGGTCGAGGTCGAGTGGACCCGCACGCTCGTCGCGCGCGGCCGTGCGCTCGACGGCCTCGTCGCCGCGACGGCGGCGCTGCGCGGCTACCCGGTCTCCAACGCCACCGCGGCCGTCGCGCTCGAGGCGGCGTCGCGCTGGAAGGACCTGCCGCGCCCCGAGGGCGGCCCGCGCAAGGCCGGGGCCCCGATGGACGCCGAGTCGATCGACGCGCTGCGCGACGTCGCGGCGCACTACGTCGAGACGGGCGTCGCGGCCCCCGCGTCGTACGCGCTGGTCGAGGCGCTCCGGCGCACCCGGGCCCTCGACGACGCGGTCGCCGAGGCCGACGCGTTCCCGCGGCGCTTCCCCGACAGCCCGTTCGTGGACGACACGCTGTTCTTCCTCATGGACAGCCGCCTGCTCAAGTTCGAGGCGTCGCCCACGGACGCGACGGCCGCGCCGGTGCTCGACGCCGCGCGGCGGCTGACCACCGAGGAGTTCCGCCGCGACGGCGGCGCGCGCGGCCCCTCCGAGTTCCGGCCCCGCGCGTGGCACGCCACCGCGCGCGTGCGGCACGTGCTCGGCGACCTCACGGGCGCCATCGCCGCCTACCGAGAGGCGGCGCCGCAGGTCGAGGACGCGCGCGAGGCGCTCGCGTGGCTCACCGAGGCGCGGCTCGACGTGGTCGAGTCGGTCACGGCGGGCGTCGCGGGCTCCGCGTCGTTCCCGCTGCGCCACCGCAACGTCGCCGAGGTGCGCCTGCGCGCGTACCCGGTGGACCTGCAGGTGCTGTTCGCGATGCGCCGCACGCTCGAGGGCCTCAACCGCATCGACCTGTCGGGCATCGCGCCCGCGCTCGAGTGGACGGTCGCGACGGGCGGCGCCGACGACCACGCGTGGCACACGACCGACGTCGCGCTCCCGCTCGGCAAGGACGCCGCGGGGGTGTTCCTCGTCGTCGCGAAGGCCGGGACGCTCGAGACGAGCACGATCGTGCTCAAGACCGACCTCCAGGTCGCGATCCAGCCGGTCGGCGACAAGGTCCGCGTCCACGTCTCCGACACCGCCGGCAAGGGCGTCCGCGGCGCCTTCGTCACCGTCTCCGACGGCAAGACGATCAAGGCCCGCGGGTTGACCGACGGCCGCGGCGTGTTCGAGGCCCCCGGCGTCGGGTCGACGCCGTTCGTCGTGGTCAACGCCGGCGACCGGTACGCCGTCGCGCGCTGACCGCGCCCGTCCGCGAGGCCCGAGGCCGCCCGCCGCGCACCGGCGGGCGGCGCGAACCCCTCCCGACCGCTCGGTCGGGAGCACGGGGCGACGTTGCGCCTTCATCCCGCGTTCACACCCGGGGGAGTTCGGGCGAAGGCTCAAGCGTCCCCCGGCTCTTTACGATGAGGGAGAGCGCGCCTGCACGCCGACGGCCGCCCGTCGGCGCTCCGGCGGAGCCTTGGACCCCCCCATGAGCGACCCGGTCAGCCTGGACAGCGTGTTCCGCGAGGCCGCGGACCTGTTCGTCCTCCTCGGTTCCGACCGCCGCGTCAAGGTCAGCAACCCCGCGATGCGCTCCGGCATCGCCGGCGCGCGCACGGGCGCCGACTTCCTCGACCTCGTCTCCGAGGGCGGGCGCTCGCGCCTCGCCACCGAGCTGGCCCGCGCGGCCGGCGGGGCCACGGTGCTCGTCGAGGTGCCCCACCCCGCGCGCGAGGGGCGGGCGTCGCTCGTCGAGTGGCGCTTCTTCCCCGTCGAGGGCGGGCTCGTCGCCGGCGTCGGCCGCACGCGCAGCGACGCGCCGGCGCTCGTCGAGCAGCTGGGCCGCGTCAACGAGGAGCTGCGCGAGAAGACGCGGATCCTCGACCACATCTCGCTCGAGCTGACGCAGGTCCCGTTCGTGGACCCGGTGACGGGCGTGTGGAACCGGCTGCAGGTGGTCGAGCGCCTCACGGGCGAGTGGAGCCGCAGCGAGCGCTACGGGAGCCCGATCGCCTGCCTGCTCGTCGAGGTGCTCGGCATCGCCGAGCTGCGCGAACGCCACGGCGCGTTCGTCGCCGACGAGGTGCTCAAGACGGTCGCGCGTCGCCTCAAGCGCACGGTGCGCGACCACGACGTCGTCGGGCGCTTCGGCGACGACCGCTTCGTGATCCTCGCGATCACCGACGGCGAGGGTGCGAAGGCGCTCGGCGGCCGTCTGCGCAAGGCCGTCTCCACCGAGCCGGTGACCGTCGGCGACCGCGAGCTCGCGATCGGCATCCGCATCGGCGGCTCGACGAACCGCTCGGAGGGCGTCGAGATCATGGAAGACCTCTTCACCGTCGCGGAGTCGGCGCTCGGGGTCGCCGCGCGCAAGGGGGAGGGCATGGCCGTCGTCGAGGAGATGGAGGTCTAGGAGCCCGTCGCGAGTGCGCGCCGCGGGGAGGTTCGCGCCCGGGACGGGCTCCTGATGGGGGGACCCAGAAACCCGCGAACCGCCGGGGTTGCCGAGAACCCACAGAGAGAGCCGATACCCGACCCGACCCGGCGGCCGGGACTGGCCTCGGACTTCCAGGGCGTGGTGCTCGCCCGCGGAGTTCACGAGAGACGAGGCCCTTCGAGCATCGGGCGCGCGGGGCGTGACCGGAGCGGGACGAGGGGGTTGGATGGCGGCGTGTGCGTCCTCCTCGTCCACCACCGCGTCCGCGCCGACGCGCCGGTCGTGCTCCTCGCCAACCGCGACGAGGCCTACGACCGCGCGTTCGCCGCACCCGCGCCGTGGCCGGCGTCGCCCGACGGGGGCGCGTTCGTCGCCCCGCGCGACGGGAAGGCCGGCGGGACGTGGGTGGGCGCGTCGCCGCGAGGGCTCGTCGTCGCGCTGACCAACCGCGGCCCGACGCCCCCGCGCGACGGCGTGCGCAGCCGCGGGCTCCTCGTCGTGGACGTGCTCCGCCGCGCCGACGTCGCCGACGCGCGGGCGTTCCTCGACCGCCACCTGAAGACCACCGCCTACGAACCGTTCCACTTGCTCGTGCTCGGCCGCGACGACGGGCTCGTCGTGGCCGGCACGCGCGAGGGCACGACGTGCCGGACGCTGCCCGCCGGCGTCCACGTCGTGACGAACCTCCACGACCTCGACACCGTGCCGGTCCCCGCCGCGGGCGCGCCGCGGGACGGCGAGCCGCTCGACGCGCTCGTCGCACGCCTCGAACGCCTCGCCGCCGACCGCGACACGCCGCTCCCCGGCGACCACCGCATCTGCAAGGTGGGCCGCACGCGAGGCACGGTGTGCTCGGCGGTCGTGACGCTGCCCGCCGACGGGGCGCCGCGGATGCGCTTCGCCCCCGGCCCGCCGCACACGACCGCGTTCGCCGACGTCACGTCCGCGTGAGCGTCACGCCGCGCCCGCGATGCGCGCGGCCGCGGCCGCCGACAGCGCGGCGAGCAGGGCCAGCGACACCGGCGCCTCGCCGGGCGGGATCGCCGCGACCGCCGCGGCCGTGAGCAGCAGCCGGTAGAGCGGGATGCGCGCCCGGGCCGCGCGCTCGTCGCCCCCGGCCCGTCCCCACGCCGCGACGAGCGCGGCCCCCGATCGGGTGGCCTCGGGCCCCTCGATCGCGAACGAGAGGTGCGCGAGGTCGAGCACGGGGTCGCCGAGGCGCAGCGCCTCGAAGTCGCGCCATCCCGAGAACGCGCGGCGCTCGACGGTCAGCTCGCGCAGGCCGGGCGCCCCGTGGCACGGCGCGAGCGGGAGGTCGGCCGCCAGCGCCTCCGTCGCCTGCCCGACCACGTCGCGCACCGCCGCGAGCGTGGCGGCGGGCACGTCGTCGCGGTCGGTCAGGCGGCCGAGGTGACGGTCGGCGCAGCGGCGCACGCGCTCCCGCCAGCCCCCCGCCGACCCGCCCGGGACGACGGACGCCGGCAGCGCGTGCAGCGCCGCCAGCGCGCCGACCGCGGCGCCGAGCACCGCGTCGCGGCCCGCCGGCCCGAGCACCGGCCACGCCACCGCGGCGTCGGTCGCCCCGAGGCGCCGCTCGACGGCGACGGCGGGCACGCCCTCGGCGCCGGGGCGCCACGCGAGGCTCGCGGGGACGACGAGGCCGGCGCCCGCGAGCGCGGGCAGCGCGCTCACGCCGTGCGCCACCGCCGCGGCCGAGGCGCCGTCGAGCCCGAGCTTGAGGCGGAAGGCCCCGCCACGGGTGCGCACGGCGTAGCGCGCCACGCCGCGGGGGCCGTCGGGCTCGCGCAGGATCGCGACCGGGGGCGGCAGCTCGGGGGCGGCCGCCTCGAAGAGCGCGGCGACGGTCTCAGGGTCTTCGGCGAGGTCGTGCACGGCGGAGCCTCCGCCGAGAACTCGCCGCAGCGCGCCCCGCGGTCACACCCGCGTCGCGCGGACGCCCCCGAGGCCCCCGTCCGGGGCGCGCGGGTCAGGGCCCGAACGCGCCGCGCAGGAACGTCGCGGCGACGGCCTCGCCGGGCGCCGAGACCGAGAGGTCGAGGCCCTGCATGCCGTCGGTGACCACGTCGAGGTCCACCTGCGTCACGTCGGAGTCGACGACCTCGTACTGCAGCAGCACCGTCTTGCCGCTGCCGGTGGCGAGCGCGACCACGGTGGACGAGCCGATGTCGAGCACGAGCACCGCGAGGCGCGTGCTCCCCTGCTCGACGCCGCCGACGTCGTCGTCCACGGTGCGCGAGAAGCCCTGACCGATGTCGTCGGTCTGCGAGTAGACGAGGCCCTGGCGGTCGGTGTAGGCGTCGAGGCCCTGGAGGAACCACTGCTCCTCGGGCGTCAGCAGGCTCGCGACCGGGTTCTGGGTGAACTCCTGCTCGCGCGCCTCCGCGGTCCCGAAGCCGTCGGGGTTGATCACGACGAGCCCGGCCTGCGGCTCCTCGGCGATCGTCATCCAGATCCGGTCGGTGATCGGCCCGTACGTGAGGTCGCCCGCGCCGTCCACGAGCGGGGCCGACAGGCCCGCCGACTCCTCGGCGTCGATCTCGGTGAACGCGTAGAGGTCCACCACCGAGAGCCGTCCCCCGCCCGAGCCGTCGCCGTGCGCGACGTAGAGGCGGTTGCGGGTCGGGTCGATCGCGGGCCGGCGCGCGAGGTAGGGAGCGGGCGTGGGCGCCGTGAGCTCGATCGAGGCCGGGATCTCGGCGCGCGACGTCGTGTCCACGCGGTGGACGCGCACGCGGTTCGTCGCGAGGTCCACGGCCGTCGCGTAGAGCGTGCGCCCGTCCGCGGCGATCGCCATGCCGAGCGCCACGCGCTCGCCCGACTCGCCCGCGAGCGCGATCGTCGTCATCGTGGCGGCGCCCGGCGCGAACCACGCGAGCCGGTCGCTGCCGGGCCCCGCGTCGGTCAGCCACACGAAGACCTCGTCGTCGGAGCCGAGGACGTCGCGCGACGCGAGCCCCACCGGCGCCGCGGTCGCCGCCACGGGGGTCCCCGTGTCGGCGTCGATCTCGTAGACGTTGCCGTCGTCGGAGGCGACGAACAGCGTCGGCCGCGGCCCCGGCGTGAAGTGGAAGTCGAACTGGTCCTCGAGGTAGTGGTCCTCGTCGTTGACGACCACGCCCTCGTGCACGACGACGCGGTGGTCGGCGCCCGGGATGAGGCGACCGCCGCTCGGGAGGATCACGATCGCGTTCGGGTCGCTCGGGTCGGGGAACGCGCGGGCCTCGAGGTCTTCGCCGTTGGCCTCGATGCCGACGGCCTCCTCGTCGAGGATGCGGACGGGCACGTCGAAGACCACCCGGATGGTCCCGACCCAGCCCGCCAGCACCTGCCCGTCGGCCGGGAAGTGGGAGACGACGTGGGGACGGTTCTGGGCGTGGATGGCCCCGCAGCCGAAGAGGCAGAGGGCGAGGAGACCCGCGAGGAAGGAGGGAGCGCGCTTCACCCCGGAAGGATACCGGCCCCGGGGCGGGGGCGGGCGCGGCGCGTCGGGCGGGGCCCGTCCGCCCGCCGCCGGGTGCGTCCCTCGCGCGACGTAGGCTCTCCGGCGTCGTGCTCCCCCACATCGCGCTCGACGCCGAGCGGGACCGGGCCTTCGAGGCCGTGGGGAGAGCGCTCGCCCTGGCGGGGTGGCCGCCGGTCCCCGTCCGGTGGAACCGCCGCCTGCGCCGCGCCGGCCGCGCGGTGATCCACCGGCACGGCAGCGCGCTGCGGGCGACCATCGAGCTCTCGCCGGCGTACTTCGAGGTCTACCCGTACGACCTCGCCGGGATCCTCGTCCACGAGGCCGTCCACGTCGGGCTCGCGGTCGCGGGACGCCCCTTCGGCCACGGCCCGGTGTTCCGCCGCGTCTGCCTCGCCGCCGGCGGGCGCCTGCACAGCCGGCCGATGCCGGGACGCGTCTGGCGCTACCGGTGCCCGGTGTGCGAGGCGACGCTCGAGCGCCGCCGCCGACCGAGCGGCGACCGGTGGTGCGCGGCCTGTGCATCGGAAGCGTCGCGCGGAGGTCGCCCCCCGTTCACGCGCGACCGCGCCCTCGTCCTCGTGGGCCTGCGCTTCTCCGCGGCGGAGACCGCCGACGCGGTGCCGGCGTCCCCCCCCGTCGCGGGCGCCGACGCGATTGACAAGGCCTCCCCGGCGTGATGCCGTGCGGCCGGTGGGTCCTCGCGGAGCTGCTCATGCGCTGCATGCGTGCGTGGTCGTGGACGGCGGTCGTGGTCAGCCTCGTGGCCCTCTGCGGCGTCGCCGCCGCGGGCGGCGGGCGTGCGGTCCCCGACGTCGTCGGCCTGCCGCAGGCGGCCGCGCAGGCCGAGCTCGCGGCCGCGGGCTTCCGCGCCGTCGTCGCGCCGGCGTCGGGCGAGCCCGCGGGCGTCGTGGCGCGCCAGGAGCCGGGCGGCTTCTGGTTCAGCGACCCGTCGGTCCCCGTGACGATCTACGTGCGCGGGGCCGGCGCCGCGCCGTCCGTCCCGACCGCGCCGTCGGTCCCCGTCCCGCCGGGCAGCACGCCCCCCTCGCCGCCCACGCCGAGCAGCCAGGCCGCGCTCGTCCCGACCGTGGTCGGCAAGACCGAGGCCGAGGCGATCACCGCGCTGCGGGCGTGGCGCGTGGCCGTGGACCCGGTGCAGACCGCGCCCGGCGACGTGGGCCGCGTCGTGGACCAGGACCCGCCGCCCGGCACCGCGCTCGCGGCCGGTGAGCAGGTCCGCATCGCGGTGGGCCGCGCCGACGCCCCGAGCTCCGACGCCCGCGCGATCCCCAACGTGGTCGGCCTGTCGCTCGACGCGGCGCTGCAGACGCTGCAGTCGTCGCAGCTGGTCCCGCTCGTCAACCGCGTGCCCTCCGACGCGGCGGGCGACGGCAAGGTCCTCTCGCAGGAGCCCGCCGCGGGCGCGGTCGTCGCGCGCGGGAGCAACATCGTCGTCAACGTCGGGCGCGCGGGCGGGTCGGGGCTCCTCGAGCTCGACGTCCCCGACGTGCGGCGCCTGTCGGAGGCGGAGGCGCGGGCGCGGCTGCGCACGGCCGGGCTCGCCATCGTCGTCGAGGACCGCCTCGCGGACGCGTCGTCGGCCAACCTCGTGGTGGACCAGTCCCCGCCGCCGGGCACGCGCGCCGCGCGCGAGACGCCCGTGACGATCGTGGTCGGTCGCCTGCTCCTGCTCCCGGTGGCGGTGCCCGACGTGATGGGGCGCGAGGCCCCCGAGGCCGAGCGCGCGCTGCGCGACGCGGGCTTCGTCGTCGAGCGCGCGACGGCGCTCTCGCTGCCGGGGAGCGCCGGCCGCGTCGTGGCGCAGGAGCCCGCGGGCGGCCAGTCGGCGATCCGCGGGTCGGTCGTGCGCGTCACCGTCGGCCAGTCGTCGGCGACGTCGATGACCAACGTGCCCGCGGTCGCGGGACTGGGCGAGGCGGCGGCGACGCAGCGCCTGCAGGCGATGGGCTTCACGGTCGTGCGCCAGGCGATCCCGGGCGCCTCGACCGAGAGCGGGCTCGTGCGCGGGACGCAGCCCGCGACGGGGACGCCGCTCCCGCGCGGCGCCGAGGTGCGCCTGCTCGTCGTCGAGGCCGCCGCCGTGCCGGCCGCGCCCGGGCTGCCGAGCTACGTGGGCACCGACGCCGCGGCGGCGCAGGCCGACCTGCAGGCGCGCGGCTACGCGGTGACGATCTCGCCGGTCGTCGGCGTGCCGCCGGGCCGCGTGATGGGGCAGATGCCGGCCGCGGGCACGCCGCTCGCCCGCGGGAGCACGGTGACGCTGACGGTCGCGCGCGCGCCGAGCCTCGCGCAGGTGACGCTGGTGTCGCCGCCGTCGGGGACGTCGCTCCCGAAGAACTACGGCGTGCTGTTCGTCTGGAACCCGGTCCCGGGTGCGGACGACTACCAGTTCGAGATCTTCAAGTGGAAGGACGACACCTGGGTCGTCGCCGACAACGACATCGAGCGCAAGACCGAGAAGCGCCCGTCGCGGGTCAAGTCGGGCGTCTACCAGTGGCACGTCCGCGCGCGCCGCGCCAACGGCTCCATCCTCGGCGACTGGAGCGAGTGGCGCCGCCTCACGATCTACTGACCCCCGCGCGACGCCGGGCGGAGCCAGGCCCGCGGGAGCGGCCGCGGCGATCGCGTACTCGCACCGCCGTACGCTGAGCCGCGGCCCGACGACGAGGAGTCTGCGACGAGGAGGAGGGTGCCCGAAGCCGCTGCGGCTGAGGGCACCGCGAACCCCGGGCCTCAGCGAGCGCGGGCGCCCTCGCCTCAACGCAACGCGCAGGCACTTCTAGTGGGCGACGTCGCCCCAGGCGACCGAGCGCGCCTCGACCGAGCCCGCCTCGAAGACGCGGTCGCCGCCGTGGCGCTTGGCGGCGAGGCTCGCGCGGTCGGCGAGGCGCACGAGCACCTCGGCGCCGTCCTCGTCGCGCAGGTCGCCCGTCGTCGCGATGCCGACGCTGGCGCCCAGCCGCAGCGAAGACCCCGCGTCCACCACGACCGCGCGCACCGCGTCGCGGACGCGGTCGGCGGCCGCGTGCGCCGCCCCGAGGTCGGTGGACGGCAGCAGCGCGCAGAACTCGTCGCCGCCGTAGCGCACGAGCACGTCGCCCTCGCGCAGGCTCGACCGCAGCGCCGACGCGACCGCCCGCAGCGTCTCGTCGCCGGCGAGGTGCCCCCACTGGTCGTTGACGCGCTTGAAGCGGTCGAGGTCGATCATCAGGACGGCGAGCGAGCCGCCGTAGCGGCGCACGCGCGCCGTCTCGCGCTCGAGCGTGTCGCGCAGCGTGCCGCGGTTGAACAGCCCCGTCAGCGGGTCCACGAACGCCTGGCGGGCGAGGATGCGGTTCGCCTCGCGCAGGCTCTCCTCGAGGGCGCGCCGGTCGGAGAGGTCCACGAGCACGACGACCGCGCCGACGCCGCCCGGCCGCGGCGCGAGCGTCGCGCGCACCGAGGGGCCGCCGACGACGGTCGCGTCCCCGGTGAAGGTCCCGCCGCCGACGCAGGCGACGGCGAAGGCCGCCCGCGCGCCGTCGTCGCCGTCGGGGACCACGAGGGCGCCCAGGAGGGCGCCCGCGACCGGGCGGCGACCGTCGCCGGCGAGGCGCGCCCACGCGCGGTTGGCCGTGCGGACCCGCCCGTCCCCGTCGGTGGTCAGGACCGCCGCGCCCGCCGCGTCGAGGACCTCCGCGGCCGCGCGGTCGGCCCGGCGGGCGAGCGCGTCGTCGAGGCGCGCCTCGAGCGCGGGCGGCGCGCCGTCCACCGGCACGACCGCGCAGGGGTCGGCGCGGAGCACCGCGGGCGGCACCGGCCGACCGTCCTCGAGGAGGACCACCGGGCGCGCAAGGGCGCGGGCCGCCCGCACGGCGTCCTCGGGCGAGCCCGCGGTGAGGGCGACCGCGTCGAAGGCCGCGCCCTGCTCGACCGCGCGGCGCAGCGCCTCCGCGGTGGGTGCGACGACCGAGGTCGCGCCGGCGGCGCGGAGCGCCTCCTCGAGCGTCGCCGCCCGGCTCGCGTCACCTTCGATGAGGAGGAGGACCACTCGTTGCTCCCCGCGCATCCCCCGCGGTTGCGCGGAGCATAGCCCCGCTGCGGCGCGTGGCACGTCCATCCGCCCGCCGCCGCGAGGGACCCGGCGCGTCCGTCCCGCCGCGCTGTGGAACTTCGGTGGAGAACCGCGAGCCCGCGCGACGCTCGCAGACTGGACGACGTCCATCCGCGCGGGCGCGGCCCCCGCGTGGCCTCGCGACGGGAGGTTCCGAGACCGAGCCTACGCGACGACCGAGTACCCGCCGTCCACGACGACGGTCTGGCCGACCACCATCGACGCCAGCGGGCTGACGAGCCAGAGCACGGCGTCGGCGACGTCCTTGGGCTCGACGAGGCGGCCGGCCGGGGTGCGGCGGGCGCTCTCGCTCAGCATGAGGTCGCGGTTGGGGAAGTGCTTGAGGGCGTCGGTGTCCACGACCCCGGCCGACACCGCGTTGACCCGGACCCCGCGGGGCGCCAGCTCGACGGCGAGGTGGCGCACGAGGCTCTCGAGCGCCGCCTTGCTCGCCCCGACGGCGGCGTAGTTGGGGATCGCGCGCACCGCGCCGAGGCTCGAGACCGCGACGACGTGACCGCCCTTCTCCCCCATCGCGCCCACCGCCCGCTGCGCGAGCGGGAGCAGCGCGGCCGCGTTGATGTCCATCGTCCACGCCCAGTGCTTGGGCGTCAGCTCGAGCGCCGGCTTGATCACCCCGGACGCGGCGTTGGAGACGAGGATGTCGAGCCCGCCGAACGCGTCCCGGATCGCCGCGAAGGTGTCGTCGTGCGTCGCCGGGTCGGCGACGTTGCCCTTGACGAGGAGCGCGCGCACCCCCTTCGAGCGGACCTCGGCCGCGGTGTCCTCCGCCGGCTTCTTGTTGCGGAGGTAGTTGATCGCGACGTCGGCCCCGGCCTCGGCGAGCCGGATCGCGATCGCGCGGCCGATGCCGCGGCTGCCACCGGTCACGAGCGCGCGCTTGCCCTTCAGGTCGATGGAGAATCCGGCGGCCATGGGTCCCTCCCGAGGGGGAGGGTACTCTAGGTCGGGAGCCGGCAGGTCCGACTCCCGTCCGGAGGGTTTGCGTGGCGTCCTCCTCGCCCCCTGCGCGCCCGACCCCGGCCCACCGCCCCACCGTCGCCGTCGGCGCGCTGCTCGGGCTCGCCCTCCTCGCCGGCTGCAAGGGCTCGCCCCGCGCCGCCGAGCGGGGCCCGGTCGCCGACCCCGAGCGGCGCGGTCCGCCGGTGGCGCCCGTCGTGACCGCGCCCTCCACGCCCGTCGTCCCTCCCGGCGACGGGCTCCCGCCGCGGCCCCCGCCGGGAACGACCACCTCCGACGGCGGCAGCCGGCTCGCGCGACCGACCCCGCTGGGCCAGCTGGCGCCCGAGGACGCTCCCGCGGTCCCGGCGGGGCGCTGAGCCCGGATCTCCCACGAGCCGACGCGGTTGGGGCCGCGCCGGGCCGCCGGCCGCGCGTCGGCGCGCGGGTACGATCCGCGCATGCCCGCCCGGCGGCGTCTCGTCCTCCTCGCGCTGCTCCTCGCGCTCGGCGCGGGCGGGGCGGCGCTCGCGCTCTTCGGGTCCCGGCGCGGGGGCCCCGTGGCGGCCTTGGTCGTCACACCCGACCCGATCGACTTCGGCGACGTGCCGTGGCTCGACACGGCGACCCGGGTGATCGAGGTCCGCAACCGCTCCGAGCGCGTCCTGCTCCTGCGCGACCCCAAGCCGAGCTGCTCGTGCCTCGCCGTCAGCCGCACCTTCCGCACGGTGCGGCTGCTGCCCGGCCAGCGCACGGACTTCGAGATCGTCCTGCTGACCACGAAGGGCGAGCCGGGAAAGCTCCACAAGAGCTTCACGATCGAGAGTGACGACCCCGTGACGCCCAAGCTCGACGTTCCCGTCGTCGGGGCCATCGTGGACTTCCGCAGCGTCTCGCCCAAGGAGGTCTACCTCGGCGACGTGGACGCGGGCGCGCCCCCGGTCCGCAAGACGGTCGCGGTGCGGGGCGGGAGCGGCTTTTCGGTGCGCGTGGTGGACGCGAAGTCCTCCGACGCGCGGATCACCGTGACGACGCAGCCGGCCGAGGGCGGGACCGACGTCGTCGTCGCGCTCGCGCCCGGCGCGGCGAAGGGCCCGATCGGGGCGCAGGTCCGCCTCTCGCTCGAGGTGAAGGGCGCCGGCGGCGAGCCGAAGCACTACGTGGACAGCGTGGTCGTGCGCGGGACGGTGAAGTAGGTGCGCGGCCGCGACGTGACGTGGCTCGCGCTCCTCGTCGTCGGCGGCCTGGCCGCGGGCCTCGCGCTCGCGCCCTCGTCGCCTCCCACGCCGGCGCCCGAGGCGACGCCCGCCGCCGGCGACGACGTCGCGGGACCGCGTCGCTCCGACGCCGGTGCGCCGAGCGGCGCGCCCGACGGCCGCGACGCCGTCGCACCCGGCCCGCCGAGCGCCGAGTCGGCGCGCGGGGACGTGCCGGTCGGCGAGACGCCGCGCGGCATCCGGTCGATCGCGGGGACCGTGGAGAGCGACGGCGGGCCGGTCGGCGGCGCGCGCGTGGTGGCGGTGGCCCGCGGGCCCGACGGGCGCCCGCTCGAGGCGAAGCCGGCGACCGCGACCTGCGGCGCGGACGGGAGCTTCCGCCTCGAGCAGCTCGCCGAGGGCGTCTGGGTGCTCCACGCCGAGCACCCCACGCACGGGCACTCACCGCCCGCGCGCGCGGACGCGGGGGCCGACGGCGTCGTCCTGCGCCTCCCGCCGCCCGGCTGGATCGAGGGGCGCGTGACCGACGCCACGGGCGCGACGATCGCGCGCTCGTTCACGCTCTCCTGGCGCCGGCGGGGCGGGACGCCCGACGAGCCCACGACGACCGCGGAGGTGACCGACGGCGCGTTCCGCTCGGCCCCCGTCGCGGCGGGCGTGTGGGTGCTCGAGGGCGCGGGCGACGAGTACGTCGCGCAGGGCGCCGTCGAGGCGCCCGTCTCGGAGGGCCGCGGCTCCCCCGAGGTGGCGGTGCGCCTCGTCCCGTCGCCGCGGCTCGAGGTCGTCGTCACGACCGAGGACGGCCGCCCCGCGAGCGGGGCCGCCGTGACGGTGACGCTCGACGGCCCGCCGGGCTCGGGCGGGCGCACGGGCGCGGCGCCGGCGACGGTGTCGGGCGAGGCGCCGGCGACCTTCGTCGGCCTCGCGGCCGGGCGCTGGGTCGTGCGCGCCGACGCCCGCCGCCTCGCGCCCGCCGCCGCGACCGTCCACCTCGCCACGGGCGCGACCGAGCGGCTGACGCTGCGGCTCGCGCCCGTCGCGAGCGTGCGGGTCGTCGTGCTCGACGAGCGCGGCCGCCCGGTGCCCGACGCGCGCTTCCTCGTGGACCGCGACGGCGTGGACCTTCCGACCTCGATGGACGCGGCGACACCGCGGGCCCCGTCGAACGACCCCGAGGCCCGCCGCGGCGCGCGCTACCCCGTCGGCGCCGACGGGTCGGCGACCTTCGACACGAGCCCCGGCCCGGTGCGCGTGACCGCGCGCGCGGGGACCGTGCGCCCCGCGGTCGGGACGGCGGAGGTCGTGCTCGAGGCCGGGCGGACCACGGAGGTCCGGTTGACGCTGGAGTCGCGCTCCGGGCCCCGGTAGCCGCGCGCGGGCCGGCGCGGGTAGGCTGCCCGCGCGATGGAGATCCACCACCTGCGCACCTTCCGGGAGGTCGTCCGCGCGCGGTCGTTCACGGCCGCGGGCAAGCGGCTCTTCCTCGCGCAGCCGACGGTGAGCCAGCAGGTGAAGGCGCTCGAGACCGAGGTCGGCGAGCGGCTGCTCGAGCGCACCGGCAAGGACGTGCGCCCCACGCCCGCCGGCGAGGTGCTGCTCGAGGCGGTGGACCGCGCGCTCGCCATCCTCGACGACGCGGCCCGGCGCATCCGCGAGGCGCGCGACGAGGGCGAGGGCAGCGTCACGATCGCGTGCGGCGACACGGTGGCGCTCTACCTCCTGCCGCCGGTGCTCGCGGCGTTCCGCGCGAAGTTCCCCAAGGCCGACGTGCGGGTGCGCAACCACGGCTCGCGCGAGGTGGTGGCGCTCGTCCTCGCGGGCGACGCCGACCTCGGGCTCGCCACGAAGCCCGAAGTGCTCGACGAGGCGCTCGAGAGCGCGACGCTGCTCGACGAGGGCTTCGTGCTCGCGCTCCCGCCCGGCCACCGGCTCGCCGACGCGGGGCCCGGGGCGCTCGCCGAGCTCGACGGCGAGCCTGCCGTGCTGCTCGAGGCGACGACGGCGACGCGCCGCGTGATCGACGACGGGCTCGCGGCGGCGGGCGTGCGGCTCTCGACGGCGATGGAGTCGGGCAACCTCGAGGTGGTCAAGGCCTACGTCGCGCGCGGCTTCGGCCTCTCGGTGCTGCCCGCACTCGCGGTGACCGACGACGACCGCCGGCGCTTCGCGGTGCACGCGCTGCCCGGCGCGTTCCCGCCGCGTCGCCTCGTCGTGCTGCGCCGGCGCGACCGCTACCGCTCGCGCCTCGTCCGCGAGCTCACGTCGCTGCTCGCCGCCCACACGAAGCCGCGCCGCGCGCCGCGCAAGACGGGCGGGCCGTAGGGGGCGGCGGCCGCCGGCCCGCGGCCGGTCAGGACGGACGGCCGAAGAGCGCAGCGGCCTCGACGCCGAAGCGGGCGAGGTACTTGCGGAGGCGGTCGCTGTCGTTGTGGCTCGAGCGGCGGGCGCGCGAGGCCGCGAACAGCGTGCGCCCCGCGTCGGCGAGCGAGCGCGCGCCACGGCAGACGCGCACGACGTCGGCCAGCTGCACGCGGTCGAAGCGGTCCAGCGCCGCGACGGCGGCCGCCGGCAGCACCTCGGCGAGGAGGTCGTCGTCGGCCGCCGTCGGCGAGGCGGGCGCGACCGGCGCCCAGGCCTCCTCGAGCCGCGCGACTTCTTCGCGCACGTCGGCCTCGGTGACGCGCCCGCCCGACGCGAGGGTCGCCATGCGCAGGACGGCCGCGTTGAGGTCGCGGAAGTTGCCCGCCCAGACCCCGCGCGCCGACGTCGCGAACGCGAGGAAGGCGGCACGAGCCTCGCGGCTCATCGTCACGCGCCGCTCGAGCGTGCGCGAGGCCGCCTCGAGCTCGAAGTCGAGGTTCGGCTCGACGTCCTCGGGGCGCTCGCGCAGCGGCGGCAACGAGAACGTCCAGAGGTCGATGCGGGCGAGCAGATCGCGGCGGAAGCGGCCCGAAGCGACGTCGGCGCGCAGGTCTCGGTTGGTCCCCGCGATGAGCTGGAAGTCGCTCGACGTCTCCTTGTCCGAGCCGAGCGGGAGGAAGCGCCGCTCCTCGAGCGCGCGCAGGAGCATCGCCTGCTCGTCGGCCCCGAGCTCGCCGACCTCGTCGAGGAACAGGACCCCGCCGTCGGCCGCGCGCAGCAGGCCGGCGCGCTCGGCGACCGCGCCCGTGAACGCGCCCTTGGCGTGCCCGAACAGCGCCGACATCGCCGCGTCGCCCTTGATCGTGGCGCAGTTGAGCTCGACGAACGCCCCCGTCACGCCGCGCCGCTGGCGCTTGAGGTCGTAGATCCGGCGCGCGAGCAGGCTCTTGCCCGCCCCCGTCGGTCCCAGGAGCAGGATCGGGGCCCGCGTGGCCACCGCGACGCGCTCGATGCGCGCGACCGTGGCGTTGAAGGGTGCGTTGCGCGTCGCGATCCCCGACTTCAGCACCGACTCGCCCGCCTGCCGCTCGCGCTCGAAGCGCGAGGCGAGGCGGTCGTAGCGCGACAGGTCGAGGTCGATCACCGCGGCGCCTCCGCGCGCGGGCGTCTCGCGTCGGCGCGGCGGCGACGTCTGGACGAGGCGGCCGGGGAAGTGGCGCGACTCCGTGAGCAGGAAGAGGCAGATCTGCTCGACGTGCGTCCCGGTCGTGATGTGGACGAGGAGGTCCTCGCGGTCGGGGTCCACGGCGAGGTCGGCCGCCACGTCGTAGAGGGCGCCGTAGACCTCCTCGAAGTCCCACGGGTCGTCGATCGCCACCTCGCGCAGCACGACGTCGGTCTCGGGGGAGACCTCGCGCATGTCGCGGGCCACCTGTTGCGCCCCGGCCGCGGTCGCGGCGTCGCACAGGAGCACGAAGCGCGCGACGACGAGGTCGTCACGGCCGACGAGGCTGACCGAGGGTCGCCACCGGTCCCACCGCCGCGCCGGCGGACCGCCGTCGAGGACGGAACCGTAGAACCCGACGACGGTGGTGGGGCGGCCTTCCATATCCGTAACGATACTATACGATCCTGTCCGATACATCGGACGCGCTCCCACGCGCGGCGGCCCCCGCCGCCGCGGCCCTCCACGGGACGGAACTCCTTCCCCCGCCGCCGGTTGTGACTCGACGACGTGCGCCTCGGTCCCGATGGCACGCCCGTCGCTATTCCCAACGCCGACGAGCTCGCTCGCGGACGGCCTCGCGCCGACCCGCGGGTCCGCGCGATCGACTCGATCGCGCGGTGAGGCGGCCGGGGGGCCGGCGATCGGGCCGGCCCCCCGACGGCGACCGCCTCCGCGCTCCCCGAGCCCCCGCCGACGAGGTCGCGGCGCCGACGTCTTCGGCCCCGGACCGCGACGGCTACAGTCCCGAGCGCCCCACGGCCCCGCCATGACCACGCCCTCGCCCTCCTACGTCCTCCTCGAGCCGGCCGGCGGCGTGCCCGTCAAGGCGTGGGTCCGCGGCGTGCCGCTCGAGGACGAGGCGCGGGCGCAGCTCGAGAACGTCGCCCGCCTCCCGTTCGTCGGCCCCTGGGTCGCCGTGATGCCCGACGTGCACTGGGGCATCGGCGCGACCGTCGGCAGCGTGATCCCGACGCGCGGCGCGATCGTGCCCGCGGCCGTCGGCGTGGACATCGGCTGCGGCATGATGGCCGTCCGCACCGACCTCGCCGCGTCGCACCTGCCCGACGACCTCCACCCCGTCCGCACCGCGATCGAGCGCGCCGTCCCGCACGGCCGCACCGACGGCGGCGGCCCCGGCGACCGCGGCGCGTGGCGCCACCTGCCGCCGGCGACCGTGCGGGCGTGGACGGCGCTGCAGGCGCGCTTCGACGCCGTCACCGAGCGTCACCCGCGGCTGCGCAAGGGCAACACGGCCAACCACCTCGGCACGCTCGGGACGGGCAACCACTTCATCGAGGTCTGCCTCGACGAGGCGGACCGCGTCTGGTTCCTGCTCCACAGCGGCTCGCGCGGCGTGGGGAACCGCATCGGCACCTACTTCATCGAGCAGGCCCGCGCCTCGCTCGAGGCCCGCGACGCCCGCCTGCCCGACCGCGACCTCGCGTGGCTCGAGGAGGGCTCGCCGCTCTTCCACGACTACGTCGAGGCGGTGTCGTGGGCGCAGGACTTCGCCGCGGAGAACCGCCGCCTGATGATGGCCTCGGTGGTCGAGGCGGTGCGCGCCGTGGACGGGATGGCGCCGTTCTCGGCGGAGCTCGAGGCGGTCAACTGCCACCACAACTACGTGCGTCGCGAGCGCCACGGGGGCGAGGACCTGCTCGTCACCCGCAAGGGCGCGGTGCGCGCGGGGCGGGGCGAGCTCGGGATCATCCCGGGGAGCATGGGCGCCCGCTCGTTCATCGTGCGCGGCAAGGGCAACCCCGACTCGTTCGAGTCGTGCAGCCACGGCGCAGGCCGCGCGATGTCGCGCAACGCCGCGAAGCGGCGCTACTCCGTGGCCGACCACGTGGCGGCGACGGCGCACGTCGAGTGCCGCAAGGACGCCGACGTCGTGGACGAGACGCCGATGGCGTACAAGGACATCGACGCCGTCATGGCGGCGCAGGCCGACCTCGTCGAGGTCGTGCACACGCTGCGGCAGGTGGTGTGCGTCAAGGGCTGACGCGGGGCCCGGGGCGACCGCGGGCGGGCGGTGGGCGCGAGGAGCACGACCGAGGGGGCGATGACGACCGACGAGCTGACCATCGACGGGGCCCAGGGCGAGGGCGGGGGCCAGATCCTGCGCTCGGCGCTCTCGCTCTCGCTCGTGACGGGCCGTCCGTTCCGCCTCGTCGGCGTGCGGGCCGGCCGCCCGACGCCGGGCCTGCTGCGCCAGCACTTGGCGGCGGTGCGGGCCGCGGCCGCCGTCGGACGCGCCGAGGTGGAGGGCGCCGAGCTGGGCTCGGGCGCGCTGCGGTTCGCGCCGCGGGGCCTCGTCCCGGGCGACCACGCCTTCTCGGTGGGCGGGGCGGGCAGCGCGACGCTCGTGCTCCAGACGGTGCTGCCGGCGCTGATGGCGGCGGCCGGCCCGAGCCGGGTCACGGTCGAGGGCGGCACGCACAACCCGTGGGCGCCGCCCTACGACGCGATCGAGCGGTCGTTCCTGCCGCTGCTCGCGCGCGTGGGCGCCCGCGTGACCACCACCCTCGAGCGCCGCGGCTACTTCCCCGCCGGCGGCGGCCGCCTCACCGCGGCCGTCGAGCCCGGCACCGCCGCGGTCCCCCTCGCGCTGAGCGCGCGGGGCGCGGTGCGCACGCGGCGCGCGACGGTCCTGCTCGCCAACCTCCCCCGACGCATCGCGGCGGTGGAGGAGGCGACGCTGCGGCGCCTGCTGCCGGCCGACCTGTGGACGATCGAGCGCGTCACCGAGGAGGACGGCCGCGGGCCGGGCAACGTGGTGCTGCTCGACGTGGCGTGCGAGCACGTCCACGAGGTGTTCGCCGCGTTCGGCATGCGCGAGCTGCGCGCGGACGCCGTCGTGGACGAGGCCGTGGGCGCCTACCGCGAGTGGCTCGCGGCCGACGTCCCCGTGGGCCCCCACCTCGCCGACCAGCTGCTGCTGCCGCTCGCGCTCGGCGCGGGCGGCACGTTCCGCACGGTGGCGCCCACGCGGCACACCAAGACGAACGCCGACGTGATCCGCCAGTTCCTCCCCGACGTGCGCATCGACCTCGTCGCCGACGGGGCCGCGACCACCGTCACCGTCGCGCGCCGCTGAACGGCGGCAAGCTCGTGGTCGCCGGGCGGAACGGGCGTCCCCGATGCGCGCGCCGCGCGGACCGTCCAGCCGCTCGGAGGGAATTGCTTGCATTTTTGCATTTCGAATGCACATTTGCACGCCATGAGATGGCTCCCCCGCACCTTGGAGATCACGCTCGCGCGGCACGCCCGCGAGTTCCCGGTCGTCGTGCTCACCGGGCCCCGCCAGTCGGGGAAGACGACGCTCCTCCGTCGGGCATTCCCCCGGGCCGACTACGTCTCGTTCGAGCCCCTCGACGTCCGCAGCGTCGCGTCCTCCGACCCTCGTGGCCTGCTCGCGTCGCTCCGCCGGCCGTTGATCCTCGACGAGGTGCAGCACGCGCCGGCGCTGCTCTCCTACGTGCAGGAGGAGGTGGATGCGCATCGCAGGTCGAAGGGCCGGTTCTTCGTCACCGGGTCCCAGAACCTGCTGCTGATGGAGCGAGCCTCGCAGACGCTCGCCGGGCGCGCGTCGGTGCAGACGCTGCTGTCGCTCTCGCTGCGCGAGCAGACCGGCGCCGCGAACGAGGCCCCGCCGTGGGAGACCTCCGTCCGGCGCCCAGCGGCCCGCGTCCACGACGGGCTGTGGCGTCACCTCGTGCGCGGCGGGCACCCGGAGCTGGTCGTGGCGCCGCGCCGCGACGCGGAGTCGTGGCTGTCGTCGTACCGCCGGACGTACGTCGAGCGCGACGTCCGCACGCTCCGCCAGGTCGGGGACCTGCTCCAGTTCGACCTGTTCCTCCGTGCGCTCGCGGCGCGGAGCGCGAACCTGCTCGACCTGTCCGACGTCTCGCGCGACCTCGGAGTCGCGGTCAACACGGTCAAAGCCTGGCTGTCGGTGCTCGAGGCGTCGTGGATCGTCGCCGTGGTCCGCCCTTGGTCCGGCAACCTGGGCACCCGGCTGGTCAAGACGCCCAAGGTGTACTTCCTCGACACGGGGCTGCTCTGCCACCTGTGCGGGTACGGCGACGCGGCGCAGGCCGCGTCGGGCCCGGCGGCGGGGGCGATCTTCGAGACCGCGGTGTTCGGCGAGCTGTACCGTCATGCCGCCCACCGCGGGCGCCCGCCGAGGATCCACTTCTTCCGCACGGCCACAGGACACGAGGTGGACTTCCTCGTCGAGCACGAAGGGGGCCTCGTGCCCGTCGAGGCCAAGGCGACCGCGACGCCCGTCCCCGGGCACGCGGCGGGGATCCTCCGCCTGCGCGAGCGCCTCGGCGACGTCGTCCGCCCCGGCTTCGTCGTCCACGCAGGCGAGCGCCGCGGCCCGCTCGCCGTGGGCGTCGAGGCCCTTCCGCTCGGCAGCCTCTGACCTCGCGTACCGCCGCCCCTCCTCCGCCCCGCGTTTCCTCCCGCCCGGCGCCCCGGGCGGGCAGGATCGCCGCGTGCGACGCCTCCTCGCCGGACTGACGGGCCTGCGCGCGATGGTCGTGTCGGCGTTCCTGTTCGCCGCGATGGCCTCGCTGATCAAGGCGGCGGCCAAGGGCGTCCCGACGGTCGAGGTCGTCTTCGTCCGCAACGTCGTCCACGCGGCGCTGTTCGTGCCGATCTGGTGGCGCACGACCGACCGCACGCTCGGCGACAAGCGCCTGCTCGTCCTGCGCGGCGTGTTCGGGCTGCTCGCGCTCGAGTCGTACGCGTGGACGCTCGGGAAGATGGCGCTCGCCGACGCGTGGATCCTCCAGTCGATGAACCCCGTGTTCGTCGCGCTGCTCGCGCCGGTGGTGCTCAAGGAGCGCTCGTCGGGGCCCGTGTGGGCGGCGCTCGCGCTCGGCCTGGGCGGCGCGATGCTCGTCGTGCGGCCGGGCTTCGCGATCGAGTGGTGGCCCGGGCTCGTGGGCGTGTTCGGCGGCTTCTGCGCCGCGCTCGCCTACATGACGGTGCGCATGCTCGGGCGCCGCGAACGGCCGATCACGGTGGTGATGGCGTTCCCCGTCGTCGCGGGCCCGCTCTCGCTGCCGTTCGCGCTCCCGGTGTGGGTGTGGCCGAGCGCCCTCGAGTGGGCCGCGATCGTGGCGGCCGCGTTCTGCGCGGCGGGCGGGCAGATGCTGCTCACGATCGGGTTGAAGGGCGTGCGCGCCGCGCCCGCGACGGTCTCCACCTACGCGGGCTTCGTGTTCGCCGCCTCGATCGGCTGGCTGTGGTTCGCCGAGCCGCTCCTGTGGACCACGCTCGCGGGGACCGTCTCGATCTTCCTCGGCGTCGCGCTGCTCGGGCGCAAGGGCGTCACGGCGCGGCCGAGCGGAGCTCCAGTCGTCGCACCCAGCGAGACAGGGGAAACGTGATCGCGAGGTAGAGCAGCGCGACGGGGAAGTAGATCTCGTAGGTGCGGTAGGTGTCGGCCTGCGCCTCGTTGGCGCGCTTGGAGAGCTCGAGCACCCCGACCACCGAGAGCAGCGACGAGTCCTTGACGAGGCTCGCCAGCTCGCCCGCGAGCGGCGGCAGCATGCGCCGCAGCGCCTGCGGCAGCACGACGAGGCGTAGCACCTGCGCCCGCGTCATGCCCTGCGACAGCGCGGCCTCGGTCTGGCCGGGGTCCACCGAGGACACCGCCGAGCGCACGATCTCGGTGACGTAGGCGCCCGCGAACGCGCCGAGCGTCAGCGTGCCGACCAGCACCGGGTCGTCGAGGCCGAGCGAGTAGCCGACGCAGTACACCGCGACGAAGAGCTGCACGAGCAGCGGCGTCCCGCGCACGACCTCGACGTAGACGGTGGCGACCTGGGCGAGCCACGCGCGGCGCGAGAGCCGCGCGAGCCCGGCGGAGAAGCCGAGCACGAGCGCGACCGCCATCGCGCCGACCGAGACGAGCAGCGTGGTCCCGAGGGCGCGCGCGAAGACGGGCGTCCACCCCCAGCGCCCCGGGCCGCCCCAGACGCGCGACCACTCCCACCCGTTGCGGGGGCCGGTCAGCGCGAGGAAGAGGACCACGCCGCCGAGCAGCGCGACGGTGACGGCCCCGCGCTCGAGGCGTTCGCGCGACGACGGGGGGGCGACGGGACCCTGGCGCATCGGCGTGCTCCGACGCCGCCGCGGGGCCCGCTCGCCGCGCGGTGGCCGGCGCAGTGTCGCAGACCGCCGCCGCCGGCCGAGCGCCGTCTCCCTCCGACGGGTACACCCATCGCTTGCCATCTGCAGACGATCGATACACCGGTGCCGGGCACCGTTGTACTCATCGCTTGCCGATTGCAGGCGATCGATACACCGGTGCCGGGCACCGTTGTACTCGTCAGCGGGGGGCCAGCTCGGAGGGGACGTCGAGGCCGGGCAGGTGCTTGCGGTAGAGGTCGGCGAGCCGCCCGTCGCGCTTCATCCCCGCGAGCACGAGGTTGAGCCAGTCGAGCGTGTCCGGGTCGCCCTTGCGGCACTCGATCGCGTACGGCTCGACGCTCATCGTCTCGGCGAGGACGCGCGTGACGCCCGGGTTCTCCTTCGCGTGCGAGAGCACCTGCCACTCGTCGTAGACGAAGGCGTCCGCCTTGCCCTGGACGACCTCGAGCACGCACAGCGCCTCCGTGGGGAACTTCGCGATCTCGGCCCGCGGCGTGTGCCGCTCGGCGGCGTACTGCCCCGTGCTCCCCCCCTGCACCACGATCCGCCGCCCGCTCGCGTCGAGGTCGCGCACGCTGCGCACGCCGTCCGCCCGCGGCACCGACAGCAGCGCCACCGTGCGCGTGAGGAAGTACGGGGCGCTGAACGAGCACTCGAGCGCCCGCTGCGGCGTCGCGGTGACGCCCGAGATCACGAGGTCGCCCTTGCCCTGGATCAGCTCGGCCGCGAGCAGGTCGAACGCGCGCTCGCGGAATTCGACCTCGACGCCCATCTCGCGGCCGAGCTCGCGCGCGAGGTCCACGTCGAAGCCCTTCAGCACGCCGTCGTCCTTCCACGTGAACGGCTTGAACTGCGCCTCCATGAGCACGACGAGCTTGCCCGCCTGCTTGGCGCGGTGCACCGTCGAGCGCTCCCACAGGTCGCCCGAGCCGGCGACGTCGCGCCGTCCGCAGGCGACCACGACGAGGAGAGGAAGGAGCGCGAGGAGGGAGAGGACGCGGCGCATGGGGCGAGAGCATCCCCCTGCCGCCGCGCCGGGACAAGGGGGCGCGGTGCCCGCGCGCGCCGCGTCCCCGGGAGGGCGCCCGCGTAGGGAGGCCCGCGGGCCCCGCTGCGGCGAGGGCTCCGCTGCGGCGAGGGCTCCGCCCGGGGCCCCCGCCGCGCAGCGTCGCGCGGGTGGGCGTCGGCCCACCCCGCGGGGTAGCCTCCCGCTCCCCGTGCCCCTCACCCTCCCCGCCACCGTCGGCCCCTACCGCCTCGTGGACGCGCTCGGCGCAGGCGGCATGGGGACCGTGTACCGCGCGCTCGCGCTCGCGGGCTCACCCGTCGCGGCGGGCACGGTGGTCGCGCTCAAGGTGATCCACCCCCACCTCGCCGCGGACCCCGCGTTCCGGGTGCGCTTCTCGCGCGAGGCGCGCATCGGGCTCGGCATCCGCCACCGCAACGTCGTCGCCGCCCTCGACGCGGGCACGACGACCGTGGACGGCGTCGAGGTGCCGTGGATCGCGCTCGAGTTCGTCGAGGGGCGCAGCCTGCGCGCGCTCGAGCAGGAGCTCGGCCGGCTGCCCGAGACGCTGGTCCGCCACGTCGGGCGCGAGGTGGCCCGCGGGCTCGCGGCGCTCCACGCCGCGGGCGTCGTGCACCGCGACCTCAAGCCTGAGAACGTGCTCGTCACCTCCGACCACGCGGTGCGCGTGGCCGACCTCGGGCTCGCGCGCGCGACCGACGCGTCGCGGGCGACGTCGGGCGGGTTCGTCGGGTCGCTGCTCTACGCCGCGCCCGAGCGCCTGCAGGACGACGCCGGCGGCAACGACCCGCGCAGCGACCTGTACGCGCTCGGCCTCGTGCTCTTCGAGGCCACCGCGGGCCGCCACCCCTTCGAGGGCGCCGACGTCGCCGCGGTGCTGCGCCGTCAGCTCTCCGAGGACCCCGCGCCGCTCGCAAGCGTGTCGGGGGAGGCGAGCCCGTTCCTCGCGGCGGTCGTGCGCACGCTGGTGGCGAAGGACCCGCGGGCGCGCTTCCCCGACGCGACCTCGGTCGCGGACACGCTCGCCGCGGGCGAGGCCTCGGCGTGGTGGCGCGAGCGGCGCGCGAGCGAGACCGAGCGCGGCGCGGAGCCGGTGGTGCGCCGTCGCGCGCCGCGCCGCACCGACCTCGTCGGCCGCGACGCGGAGGTGACGCGCGTCCTCGCCGCGGTGGACGCGGCGCGAGCGGGCCGCGGCGGCGCGCTGCTCGTCGTCGGCGAGGCGGGGGTGGGCAAGACGCGGCTCGTCGAGGAGGCGCTCGAGCGCGCGGCCGCCGCCGGGCCGCTGACGGTGGGCCGCGGCGCGTGCGGCGGTGCGTGGACGGGTCTCGAGGCGCTGCGCGACGCCGTGCGCGACCTGCTCGGGCCCGCCCCCGCGGCCCGCGTGGCCTCGGCGATGCCCGACGCGCCCGCGCTCGCGCGCTCGTTCGCGGCCTTCCTCGCGGGCGAGGCCGAGACGCCGGCCGAGGCGCTGACGGGGCCCCGCCTCTACAACGCGTTCGCGCGGACGCTGCGGGCGCTCGCCGACGCCGCGCCGGTCGTCGTCCTCGTCGAGGATCTCCACCGCGCCTCCGCCGAAGCGCGCGACCTCGTGGCGGCGCTCGCGCGCGCCTCCGAGGGGCGCCGCCTGCTCGTCGTCGCGACGTCGCGCCCGGGCCTGCCCGCGGCCTTCGAGGCCGACCTGCCCGGCGCGGGCGTGCCGGCGGTGCTGCGCCTCGAAGGGCTGGCGCCCGACGCGGCGCGCTCGCTGGTCGCGCGGGCGCTGCGCGTCGCGCGCGCCCCGCGCGCGCTCGAGGACCCGCTCGTCGCCGCGACCGGCGGCAACCCCTACTTCCTCCTCGAGACGATCGCCGACCTCGAGGCCGCGGGCCGCCTCGTGCGGCGCGGCGACGCGGTCGTGCTCGCGGGCCCGCGCGACGTGCCGTCGCTGCCGGCGTCGGTGCGCGACCTGCTGCGCGCGCGGCTCGCGACGCTCGCCCCCGAGGACCGCGCGCTGCTCGAGGCCGCGGCGTGCGCGGGCGACGAGCCCGACCCGGTCGTCGTGGCCCGCGCCGCCGGCGTGCCCGAGATCGCGGCGCTGCAGACCTTCGCGCGCCTCGAGCGCGACGGGCGCGGCCTGCGTGCGCGCGGCGGCCGGCTCGCCTTCGACCCGCCGCAGGTGGCCGAGCTGCTGCGCGACGAGCTCCCGCCCGCGCTGCGCGAGCGGCTGCACGCGGCGGTCGCGCAGGCGCTCGAGGCCCGCGGGCCCGACGAGGCGGGCGAGGGCAAGTTCGCGGTCGAGGTGGCGACGCAGTGGCTGCGCGCGCGCCGCGCGGCCGACGCCGCGCCGCGGCTCGCGGGCGCGTTCAAGCACACCGACCGCCTCGCCGACTGGGACGGCATCGTGCAGCTGGCCGACCTCGCGCTCGCGGCCCGCGACGCCGCGACGGGCGTGCCGCGCGCGAAGCTCCTGCTCCAGCGCGCCTACGCGCACGGCCGCCGCGGGCGACGCGACCTCGAGGAGCGCGACCTCGTCGAGGCGGAGGGGATCGCCGCCGAGACGGGGCAGCTCTCGCTGCGCGCGCAGGTGCTGCGCCAGCGCGGGCACGCGGCGCACGCGCTCGCCCGCCCCGCCGACGCGATGCGCCTCTTCTCCGAGGCGGCCGACGTCGCGCGCGCGGCCGACGACCGCCGCGAGCTGTGGGCCGCGATGGGCAACCTCGGCCTCGTGCACGACCACCTCGGCCACTTCGAGGAGGCGTACGCGCACCTCGAGCAGGCGTGGATGCTCGCGGCCGCCGAGGGCGACGCGAAGAACGAGTCCCTCGCGCGCAGCAACCTCGGGCTCGTCGTCCGCGGGGCCGGCCGCCACGCCGAGGCGATGTCTCACTTCCGGGCGGCCATCGAGCGCGCGGTGGACGCGCGCGACGTTCGGGCCGAGGTCGCGGCGCGCACGAACCTGGCCGTCGCCTACCTCGACGACGGGCGCTACACCGAGTCGATCGCCGAGTCGCAGTTCGTGCGCGAGACCGCGCGCGGGCGCGGCGACCGCGGCGAGGAGGGGATCGCCAACGTCAACATCGCCTCGGCGCTCACCGGGCTCGGCCGGCTCGACGAGGCGGAGGCCCACGCGCGCGAGGCGCGGGCGCTGTTCCGCGAGATCGGCGGCCGCTACCACGAGTCGTACGCGATCGGCGCGCTCGCCGACGTCGCGGTCGCGCGCGGCGACCTCGAGGGCTCGAGGGCGCTCGCCGCCGACGCCGTCGCCTCGGCCCGGGCCGCCGGCGACCCGTACGGCGAGGCGATGGTGCTCGCCACCCAGGCGCGCGCCCACGACGACGCGGCGCAGGCGCGCGTCGCCCTCGCCGTGGCCGAGCCGATCAACGCGAGGCCCGTCCTCGCGATGGCGCTCGGCGCGCTCGCGCGCCACGACGCCGACGCGGCGGCGCGGCTGCGCGCGCTGGTGGACGACGCCACGACGACGCTGGCGCGGGCGCCCCGGCTGCTCGCGTGGACCGATCTCGCGCTCGGCCGCCGCGACCCCGCCGACGTCGCGCGCGCGAAGGCGCTGGCGCGCGAGCTGCTCGAGGCCCAGCCCGCCGAGGCCCGCGCGGCGATGGCCGCGCGCGGTTACGACGTCCGCCCCGCGCTCGCCCTCTGACCGCGTCGCAGATCCGCGTCGCAGGTCCGTGCCAGGCACCGCGTTGCGGTGCCTGGCACCGAGCTGCGGTCGCCGGCCGGCGTCAGACGCCGGCGCCGACGACGGCCTCGATCGCGTCGGGCTCCTTGGGCGCGCCCTTGGAGAGGACGTCGTGGCCGGTCTCGGTGACGAGGACGTCGTCCTCGATGCGGACGCCGATGCCCTTGTAGCGGTCGGGCACCCCCGCCGCGTCCGGGGCGAAGTAGAGCCCCGGCTCCACCGTGAACACCATGCCCGGCTGCAGCGTGCGCGCCTTGTCGGCGTCCTCGTAGTAGGCGCCCACGTCGTGCACGTCGATCCCGAGCCAGTGCCCCGTGCTGTGCATGTACCAGGCGCGGAACGTCTTCTCCTCGATGGCCTTCGCCACGGGCCCCGCGAGGATGCCCCGCTCGACCATGCCCGTCGTGAGCACCTCGACGGCGCGCTCGTGCAGCGCCGTCCACGGGAGCCCGGGCTTGGCCAGCGCGATCACCTCCTGCTGCGCGCGCAGCACGAGGTCGTAGATCTCCCGCTGGGGCCCGTCGAAGCGGCCCGAGACCGGCCACGTCCGCGTGATGTCGCCCGTGTAGTAGGAGAACTCCGCGCCCGCGTCCACGAGCACCAGCTCGCCCGCCTTCATCGAGCGGTCGTTGGTCACGTAGTGGAGCACGCAGGCGTTCGCGCCCGAGCCGACGATCGTCGAGTAGCCGGGCGCGCGCGCGCCGGCACGGCGGAACGCGTACTCGATCTCGGCCTGCAGCTCCCACTCGCCCATCCCGGGCCGCGTCGCGCGCATCGCGCGCAGGTGCCCCTCGGCCGAGATCTCGCAGGCGCGGCGCAGCCGCGCGAGCTCGTCGGGGCTCTTGAACAGGCGCATCTCGTGCAGCAGCACGCTCGGGTCCACGATCTCGCGCGGCACACGCTTGCCGCGGCGCGACATCGCGCGCACGCGGCCGAGCGCGCGCACGACCTGCCGGTCGCGCGGCTCGTAGAGCCCGAGCCCGTAGTGGAGCCGGTCGCGTCCCTCGAGCAGCTCGGGGAGCTTCGCGTCGAGCTCGTCGAAGAGGAACGCCTCGTCGGCGCCGTACTCGGCCTTGGCGCCGTCGGTGCCGGCCCGCACGCCGTCCCACACCTCGCGCTCCTTGTCGCGCTTGCGCACGAACATGGTCACGGGGTGCTTGTCGTGGCCGGGCAGCAGCAGCAGGGCCGCCTCGGGCTCCTCGAAGCCGGTCAGGTACCAGAGGTCGGAGTTCTGGCGGAAGTCGTAGTGCGTGTCGTTGCTGCGCACGGTCTCGGGCGCCGCGAAGAACAGCGCGGCGGCGCGGTCGCCGATGCGCGACATGAGCGAACGGCGGCGCTCGGCGAACACGGGCAGCAGGGCGGGCGTCATCGGCAGGGCTCCGGGCGCAGGAGGGACCGGGGCGCCGCGCGTCCCGGCCCCGTCGGGGCGGACGCGCGACGCCGTGCGCCCGCCGCGCGCCCCGTCGGGCGGCGGCGGGACGGCGGGACGGACGTCAGACCGAGCCGAGCTCGGTGAGCAGCTCGGGCTCGAGGCTCGCGGGCCCCGCGTAGGGGATCTCGCGCACCGGGACCGCGAGGTCCGCGGCGAGGCGCTTGACCCCGTCCTTGAGCTCGGGGCCGGCGGTGTGCAGCAGCACGATCGCGGTCGCGCCGCGGGCGGCGGCCTCGACGTCGGCGAGCGCGCGCTGCGGCGGACGGGCGCCGCCGAGCACGAGCGAGCCCTCGAACCCGGCGCGGCGGCCGAGGTCCTCGACGCGCGCCCCGTGCGGCCGGCTGGCGTCGTCGCCGCCGACCACCACCACGCGCGCGGCGCCGCCCTTGGCCCCGAGGCGCGTGCGCACGTCGTCGGGCGACGGGCCCTCGACGTCCACGCCCGCCGCGCGGGCGCGGGTTGCGACGTCGGTCCACAGGCCGCGCGCCTCCTCCCCGCCGAGCGCGATCGCCTCGCGCAGGAGGGAGACCGCGACGCGCAGGTCGGTCGCGCCGCCGAGGTCGGCGTGGTGCGACGCGAGCGCCGTCGCCGCCTCGACGAACGCGCGCTCGCGGCCCGCCATCGAGGTGTAGAGGTCCACGAGCTCGGCCTTGAGCGCCGGGTCGTCGAGCACCTCGGGCATCGGGCCCGACGCGTCGAGCAGCATCTCCTCGAGACGGTCGGCCCGGCCGCGCTCGTGGAGCTTGGCGCGGAAGCGCTGGTAGGTGCGCAGGGCCTCGCCCTTCTCGTGGAGGCGGATCAGCGCCTCGAGGCGCACCCGGTAGGCCGTGTACCACTCCTCGAACGTCGGGCGGCTCTTGAACGCGTCGTCCACCGCCTTGAGCGCGCCGTGCGGGTCGGCGTCGAGCACGCCGCGCGCGGTGGCGAGGAACGCCCCCGCCGCGGTCGGCTCGGTCGTCTCCCCCGCGTCGGCCGGCGCCGCCGCCGGGCGCGGCGCGTCGTCCGGACGCCCGCCGCGCGGCGGACGCCCGCCGCCGGCGTAGCGGTCGAGGCGCTCGGCGGCGCCGCTGCGCTCGTCGCGGCCCTCGCCGCGACCGCGACCGCGGCGGCCTCGACGGCCCCCGCCCTCGCGGCCACCCTCGCGGCCGCCCTCGCGTCCGTCGCCGCGCGGCGGCGCCTCGCCGTCGGTGGGCATCGCGTCGGCCGCGACACCCCCCTCGACCGGCGGCGCCTCCGCGCCGTCGGCGGGCGGCGCGCCACGGTCGCCACGGTCGCCGCGATCCCCACGATCGCCACGGTCCCCGCGGTCCCCACGCCCACCGCGCTCGCGACGGCCGCCGCGCTCGCGGCGGTCGCCCCGGGCCTCGCGCTCGGGGGCCGCTCGGCCCGGGATGCGCGCGTTGGGCACGGCGGCGACGAGCAGGTCGAACACCGGGTCCTTGACCGACGCCTCGAGCGCGGCCGCCGCGGCGTCGCGCGTGACGAGCTGCTCGGCCTCGCGCAGCGCCTCGTCCTGCACGCCCTGCTTGAGCAGGCACGCGCCGAGGAAGAAGCGGGCGCGGGCGTGGACGATGCGGGCCTTCGCGCGCGTCTCGCGCATGAGGCGGTCGGCCTCGCGGAAGCGCTCGGCCGCGCCGGCGAAGTCGCCGCGCTCGAACGCGAGCACGCCGAGCGTGTAGATCGCGTTGTACGACTCGCCCTCGCCGCCGGCCTTGGCCTCGGCGAGCAGGCGCTCGGCCTCCTCGACGTTGCCGCGGCCCTCCTTGGGCAGCAGGTCGAGCGTGCCGCGCACCTCGAGCGCCGCGAGGGCGAGGTCGCCCTGCAGCACCGAGCGGTAGCGGTCCTCGGGGGCGAGGCGCGCGAGCGCGTCGCGGTAGGCCGTGGCGGCCTCCGCCCAGCGCCCGGCGAGCTGGTGCGCGCGGCCGATCTTGCGCTGCACCTTCGCCGCGGCGCGGCCCTCGAGCTTGGCCTGCTCGGCGAACGCCAGCGCGCGCAGCAGCGCCGCGTGGGCGCCCGCGTCGTCGCCGTCGTGGGCGAGGTCGTCGGAGCGGCGGGCGGCGTCGCCGACGAGCCCGTCGGCGTCGCGGCGGCTGCCGTCGTCGCCCGTCGCCTGGAGGTGGCGGATGTAGAGGTCGTAGACGCGGACGTCCTCGCCGCCGAAGAGCAGCGCGCGCGACACGGCGCGCAGCGCGAGGCGGCCCTCGTCGGCCGACAGGATGGCGTGGTCCATCATCGGGTCCGCGGCCAGCTCGCGCACGCGGGCCCGCGGGCCGCCGCGCGAGGCGAGCTCGACGCGACCGAGCCAGCGCCACAGCGACGCGATCCCGACGGGCGACTCGGCCAGCGTCGGCGCGGGCCCGTCGCTCGCGAGCTCGCTCTCCTCGCCCTCGTCCCCGTCGCGCGCGGCCTCGGCGCCCTCGGTCGGCGCCGCGTCGGCGACGGGCGCGGCGACCGCGACCCCGTCGGCGACCTTCTCGGCCGGCCCGCCCTCGGCGGCCGGCGTCGCGGTCCCGCCCTCGGCGCCCTCGGGCGCGCGCGGGGTCCCGCGCTCCCTCGCCAGGGTGCGCAGGAGCAGCGCCTCGTCCACGAGCCCGAGCGCGTAGTGGCTCTGCGGGCGCGCGGGGTTGAGCGCCACGAAGTCGTTGGCGAGCGCGATGGCGCGGCGCCCGTCCCCCCTGCGCTCGTCGAACGCGCGCTTGAGCGCCTCGTGCACGATCCGGTCGATCTCGGTCTTCCAAGACATCCGTGAGGTCCTCGTCCGTGGGTCCGTCGGTCCCCCTTCGCGCGACGCGAGGAAGGGGTGAGGTGGTCCAGGGCACCCACGCGGCCCCGGAAAGGGGCGGAGTGTACCGGGGCCGCGCGCGGTCGGCGGCCCGGGACCGGGGGGCGTCTCGCGGACTACCGGGGGGTACCCGCGTTCGCACCGGGGGCACCCGCGTCGCCGGCCGCGGGGCCCGGGGTGCCACCCGCGGCATCGACCTCTAGGTAGAAGTCGTCGGGCGTGCCCGCCTCGCCGTCGGCGCCGACGCAGCCGAACGCGACCACGCCGCGGACACGATCGAGGACACGGTAGCGGTACGGACGGCCCCACGGGTCGCGCGGGACCGTGGCGAGGATCGGCTCGCGGTCTCTCGGAGGCACGGTCGTCAAGTCGTCGAGCGACTCGGGGAGACGGCGCAGCGCCACCGCGTGGAAGCGCGCGGCCATCGCAAACGCCTGCAGCTGCATCGACGCGATGCACTCGTCGGAGGCCGTGTGCGCCGGCGCTGAGCCGGCGACGACGAGGGGCATCCATCCCGCACTCGCGGCCGCGACGGCGAGCACGGCGGCGCACACGACGAGGAGGCCGGTCGCACGGACGGCCGAGAAGCCGAAGCAGCGGCGCCACGAGAAGCCGACGAGGTCCATCGCCCTTCGGACGCGCGCGGGGGCCGCCGGCTTCCCGCGTTGGGCCCGCCGTCGCCCCGGGGCCCGCGTCGTCCACCGTTCCCCACGCTCGTCGGGCGGACGGGCTGCGCGACCGGCGCGCCCGTCAGTCTTCCATGTCGAGGCGGCGGCCTTCCTCGACGCGGCCGAGCGCGATGCCGATCGAGAGGCAGAGCAGGCCGGTGCTCGCCAGCAGGGGGAGGTGCGTCTTGCCCGCGACCGCGGTCGCCGCGACCCCGCACACCGCGTAGATCAGGCCCGCGGTGTAGTCGAGCGGGCGCACGACGAGCCACAGCAGGCCGAGCGGCACCCCGAAGCCGAGGAACGTGAGCCACGTGCGCGGGTTGCCGCCGACAAAGGCCCAGCCGACGAGCGCGAAGCCGAGCGGCGTCAGCACGAGGGCGCGGAACGCCCGCTTCCTCCCGCGCGGGCCGAACCAGGAGAAGCGCCGCGCCTCGTCGAGGCGGCGCGCGTGGAGGCGCTTGGCCTCGTCGGCGCCCATGACGTCCCAGCGACGCTCGAGCGGGGCGTCCACCGAGATCGAGGGCAGCCGCTTCGGCTTGAACTTGCCGGGGCCGTCGCTCATCGGACGACCCTCCGCGCGACCTCGCGCCCGCCGCAGTGCGCGACGACGGCCGCCGAGGCCGCGTCGAGGAAGCGGTCCACCGTCGCGACGTCGAGCGTGGTCGGCAGGTAGAGCACGACGAGCGCCCGCGTGGTGCCGTGGCCGACGCTCGTGCGCAGCGCGTCGGCGGTCGGGTTGCCGAAGGGCCCGTCATGGTCCACGAGGACGGGACGGCCCTCGACGCTGACCCGGCCGCGGCCGATGCCCTCGTAGCCCTCGCCCGGCGCGCCGCGGCGCAGCACGACCGGCGCGGAGAGCCGCGCGCGGTCGTAGACGCCGAAGGGCACCAGCGTGCGCAGCGAGCAGAGGTTCATCGCGTCCACGAGGTTGTTGACGCGGTAGAGCGGCTTGCCCTGCAGCACGCGGCGCAGCAGCGCCTCGCTCGCGGGGCGGGTCTTGGTGGGGTCGAGCCCGAGCGCGCGGTAGAGCGCGCGCACCGGCGCGAGGCCGGGGACGTCGCCCGGCGACGCCGCGCTCCCCCACTGCGTGCGCAGGTCGGCGACGAGCCGCTCGCCCTCGTCGCGCAGCGCGTCGTCGCTCTCGCCGACCGTGAGGCCGTCGAGCGCGAGGCAGGCGAGCACGAGGCGGCCGCGCAGGCCCTCGGCGACGGTGACGGAGAACTCGTCGCCGAGGTCGAGGCCCGGCGTCGGCGCACCGAACTCGTCGGGCGTCATCAGCCGCAGGCTCTCCGCGCCGAAGGCGTCGGCGACGCTCGAGCGGTCCACGCGGTCGGCGGGCCCGACGACCTCGGTGGCCTCGAGGATCGTGCCGTCGGCGAGCGGCACGGGGCCCGCGTGCCACACGCCGGCCTCGAGCACGACGCCGGTGCCCGCGACGACGCGGAACGCGACCGCGGGCCCCGTCGGCGCGTCGCCCGACCCCGCGACGACGAGCAGGAAGCCCGCGTCGCTCATCGGCACGAGCAGCCGCCGCGCGTCGGCGAAGCGCTGCAGCGCCTGCACGCGCCGCGGCCGCGTCTCGCGCGGCTCGAGCGCGACGAGCACCGACGCCGAGCGCCGCCCCACGCGCACGCGCTCGCCCGGCGCGAGCACGCGGCCGTACGGCGCGAACGCCTCCGGCGTGACCGGGCGCGCCGAGAGCACGAGATCGCCACCGACGGGGATCGAGGGCATCGGAGGCACTCTAGCCCCGGGAGCGGATCCCGACCGGAGGACCGGTCGGGATCCGCTCCGATGGGGCGGAATGGAGGCAGAGGGAAGGGGCGGAGGAAAGGGGCCGGCGGAGGCAGAGGAAACGGAGACGGAGGCAGAGCCAGGGCGCAGAGGAAGCCGAAAGGAGACGGACCGGAGCGGAAGGCGGACGGGGCCCGGAGCGGACGAGACAGAGAGAGCGCGCGAGCGAAAGAAGGACGCGGCAAGCGCGGAGCGCGAACCGGAGCGGGGTGCACGGCGGAGACGCGGAAGGAGGGTGAGGGAGGCGACCGACCGACCGGACGGATGGGACGACCGGAGGGGACCGGGGCACGAAGCCGTGGCGGGCCGAGCGAAGAGCGGAGCACGGAGGGGGTCGGCGCAGGTCGAGGGCACGACGCGGGCCCCGGGGCGGGAACGGACCGGAGGAACGGAGGGGCGAAGGACCCGGAGACGAGCGGGAGGGCCGCGGCGGGCGGAGGCGGCACGCGCGGCCCCGGGCTCCGCGAAAGACGCGGGGCCCGTCGGCGCTCGTGAGGGCGAATCCGTATGCTCTCCCCCATGCGTCTCCTCCCTTGGGTCGGGGTCGTGGTGTTCCTCGGGCTCGGCGCCCGCGGCGTGACGGCGGCGCCCGACGACAAGCCCGCGAAGCCGGACCCGCTCGCGACGGCGGTCACCGCCGTCGAGTTGGCGACGCCGGGCGACACGGCCGCACTGCGCGCCGCGCTCGGCGGCAACGACCCGTGGGTCGTGGTGGACGCCCTCCACGCGAAGGACCGCGTGGACCGCGCCGTCGCGCTCGCCGACGCCTACGACGGGCCCGACGCGACGTCGCTGCGCGCGTACGCGACGCGTCGATGGGCCGAGCCGTCGGGCTATCGCGCGCGTCTCGAGGACGCGCCGCAGGCGACGGACGGCCCCGAGGCCGCGGCGGCGCGGGCCGAAGCGCTCGACGGCGGCGAGGCGCTCCCCGACGGCGTGCTCAAGGTGCGATGGCTCCTCGCCCGCGGCGACGCGCTGCTCCGGGCGGGCCGCGCCCGCGACGCGGTGACCACGGCGCGAGACGCGGCGTCGCTGGCGGAGCGCCTCGGTTGGACGAAGGCGGCCTTGTCGGGGTACGGCCTCGTGGGCCGTGCCTCGCGGGAGGCGCTCGACCTCGACGGCGCGGCGACGGCGTGGGCACGCGCGGCCGACCTGCTGCGCGCGCAAGGAGACGACGTGGGGCGCGCGCGCCAGCTGGCCAACGTCGCGCTGGCCTACCGCCGCCTCGGCGACGTCACGCGCGCCGTCACGGTGTACCGCGACGCCCTCGAGGCGCTCGGCGCGCCCGCGACCGGCACGCCGCCGCCGCCCGACGCGGCGCAGCGCGTGTCGGTGCGCGTGGCGGTGCTCCTCGACCGCGCCATCGCGGAGGGCACCGGCGGGCTCTTCGCCCGCGCGTTCGAGGACGTCTCGACGGCCATGGCGGCCCTCGACGCGCCCGACGCCGCGGAGATCGAGCCCCGCGCGAGGGCGCTCGCGCGCGTGCGCGCCCACGGGACGCTCGCGACGCTCTTGCAGCGGCTCGGCGACGTGACCCGCGCCCGCGCCAACGCCGAGACGGCGCTCGCCGTGCTCGACGACGAGGCCACCTGGAAGGAGCCGGTCCCTGCGGCGCCCGCGGAAGCGCGCAACCTCCAGCGCGCCGTGACGCGCGGCACGCTCGCGGTCTGCGACCTCCTCGACGCCGACTACGAGAAGGCGGACGCCGAGTTCGGCGCGCTCCGCGAGACGTTCCTCGAGCTCGCCGACCTCCGCCAGTCCGCGCGGGCGCACCAGAACCGCGGCGAGGTCGCGCTGCGCCGCGGCAAGTGGCTCGCGGCCCGCGCGTACTCCGGCGAGGCCGCCGCGACGCTCGAGGAGGTGCACGACGCGGAGGGCGCGCTCCTGGCGCGCGGGAACCAGGCCGAGGCGATGGCGCGGCTGGGCGAGCGCGACGCCGCCGAGCGCCTGCACGAGGACGTGCTCGAGAAGGCGGCGCGGCTGGGGCTCTCGTCGATCGTGCTCGAGCAGTGCGTGCGGCTGGCGCGCCTGCGGCTGTCGCTCGGTCGCGCCGCCGACGCGATCAAGGCCGTCGAGCGCGGCGGGACCGTGCTCACCGGCACCTTCGGCGGCCTGCCCGACGCCGACCGCGTCGGCGCGCGCGGGCTCTTCGCCGACCTGTTCGCGGTGGGCATGCAGGTCGCGGCGTCGGAGGGCGACGACGCGCGGTTCTTCCGCTACCTCGAGTCCGACCGCGCGGGCGCGCTGGTGGACGGGCTCTCGCGCGCCTACGTGACCGCGAGGACGTCGGACCCCGCGCTCGAGCGCGAGGCCCGCGACTCGGCGCGGCGGCTCGCGGTGCTGCGCGCGCAGCGCAACGCCGAGGCCGAGCGTCTGGCGACCGTGTCGCCGGCCCCGCTGCGCCTCGACGCCGTCGGCGCGGTGCTCGGCCCGCTCGACCGCGCGGTGAAGGAGGCGCGGGCGCAGCACGCCGAGGTGCTGCGCGAGATCCAGCGCCGCCAGCGCCTCGCGGCGCAGCCGCGCTACCCGCAGCCCGACGTGCTCGCCGACGCGATGCGCGGGCTCGGGCCGCACGAGGCCTACGTCGCCTACACGACGGTGGGCGCCGACGCGGTCGCGCTCGTGGTCACGCACGACGCGGTGCGCCGCGTGACGCTCGGCCGCGCGACGGCGGTCGCCGCGCTCGACGAGGTCGAAGCGTGGGGCACCCCCGCGGGCACGCCCGAGGAGGCCCTGGCCACGGCCGCCGCGGCGACGAAGGACGCGCACGCGCTCGTCTGGGCGCCCGTCGAGGCGGCGCTGCCGGCCGCGGTCGAGCGCGTCTACGTCTCGCCCGACGCCGCGCTGCGCCGCGTGCCGTTCGGCGCGCTCGCCGAGCTCGGCCGCGGCGTGCGCGTCGCGTACGCGCCGTCGGCGACGGTGCTGCGGCTGCTGCGCGAGGACGGCGTGCGGCGCGGGGAGCGTGTGCTCGCCTTCGGCGTCTCGAGCTACGGCGGGTCGCCGCGCGTGCCGTCGCTGCTGCGGGCGCGCGACGGCTCGGCGCTCTCCGACCTGCCGCGCGCCGCGGCAGAGGCGAAGGCGATCGGCGACGAGCCGTTCGTCTTCGTGGACGACGACGCGACCGAGACCCGGTTCCGCACGCTCGCCAAGGAGGCCCGCCGCTGGAGCGCGGCGCACTTCTCGTGCCACGGGCGCGTGGACCTGCTCACGCCGAGCCTCTCCTCGATCGCGCTCCGCGCCACGGACGAGGACGACGGCTTCGTCACGGCGCTCGAGCTGCTCGAGAGCGGGCTCGCCGCCGACGTGGTCACGCTCTCGGCGTGCGACACGGGCTGGGGCAAGGGCCAGGCGGGCGAGGGCATCGTGTCGCTGGCCCGAGCGTTCCTCTTCGCGGGCTCGCCCCGCGTCGTCGCGACGCTCTGGCCCGTCGAGGACTCGGCGGCCGACCTCTTCATGCGGGCGTTCCACGCCGCGTGGAAGCAGGGCCGCGACGCCGAGGCCTCGATGAAGGCGGGCGTGGACGCGGTGCGGGCGAGCCCGCAGCACCTCCACCCCAAGCACTGGGCCGGCTGGGTCCTCTGGGGCGTCGCGACCGACGGCGCGCCCGGGGGGCCTTGATCCGGCGGATCGTCGAGACGTACAGTCCTCGGTCACGTTCCTTCCCAGGGGGGTCCCATGGCTGCTACCACGAGTCTCGCGCCGTCCACGTTCGACGGCTCCACGTTCTTCGACGACGGGGAGGACGTCCGGATCACGGCCGCCACCGTCGAGGGCATCGACGGGAACGGTTCGTTCTCGCTCGCGGGCGGGCTGGCGTCCGTCCTGCTGCCCGGACAGGGGGTGGTCCAGCCCCCCGCCACGGCGAACAAGAAGCCGGGCGCGGTCGTCGCGACCGTGACCGTGCGCAAGATCACCGGGGGCAACCCCGTCACCACGACCCTGACGATCGCCGCCGACGCGAACGGCCCGATGATCGGCACGGCGCACGTCACCGTCGCCAAGCGGCCCGGTACGAACCAGTACCGCGTCCGCATCGTCGGTCAGCACGTGGCGTTCGACGCGAACGGCCGGCCGTTCTTCGACGGCCTCCGGTCGGACTCGTCGGACATCACCGTCGCCTGACGCCCACCGCGCGCGGTGCCGCGAAGCCGTCGCCCGGCTCGCGGCGCCGCGCAACGGGCGCGCCCACGGAGCTGCTCGCCGCGTCGCCCGACGCGCGAGGCCGGGAGGGTCGATGGCGAGGCTGAGGCGTTGGGTCTCCGTAGCGGTGGCCGTGGGGCTGCTCGCGATCCTCGGCGTGCTCCTCTGGTGGTTCTGGCCGCCCGAGCGGGAACGGCCGTGGCTGGTGCTGTGCTACGTCTGCGCGGACGAGGCGGACTTCTCCGAGCCGTTCTTCCTCGACGAGCTGCGGCGGGAAGTGCTCCCGGCCGGCGTCGGCTCCGAGGCGCGCACCGTGCTCCTCGTCGATCGTCACTTCGACGACACGGCGGGCCCGAACGCGACCGACGCCGACGCCGCCGCCATCGACGGTGAGAGCGCCCCGTACGACAGCCGCCCCGCACGGCTCTACCTCGTCAAGTCCGACGGCGCGCTCGCGGAGCAGGAGGCCTCCTGGCTCAGCACGACCGCCGACGCCGACATGGGGGCCACCGAGACGCTGCAGTCGTTCGTGCACGACGCGGTCGGACGTTGGGGCGAGAACCGGTCCGTCGCGCTCGTGGTCTGCGGGCACGGCTCCGGCACGCAGTTCGTGTGCGAGGACGCGGGCGCGGGAGGGACGCGCCTCGAGCTCGAGCGGCTGCGGACCGCGCTGGACCGCGCCGACCGACGCCTCGAGCTGGTCGTCTACTACGCGTGCAGCATGGCGACGATGGAGACGTGCCGCTCCACGCCTCACACGCGCCTCCTCGTCGCGAGCCAGGAGGTCGTGGACGCCGTCATGGGCCTCGACCTCTCGGTGCTCTCGCGCCTCTCCTCGAGCCCGAGGCCCTCCGAGTTCCCGCCGCAGCTCACCGAGGCGTACTTCGCCGCCAGCCCGGCCCCCGAAGGCGACGAGCCGCCGGTCGCGGACCTCAAGACGCTCTCGACGACGCGGCTCCCCGCTCGGACGCTGCTCGAACGGTCGCCGCCGACGCTGGCCGCGGTGAACGCGGCGTTCGACGAGCTCTGCTCGCTGCTCAAGCGACGCCTCGACGACGATTCGGCGCGCCGGACGACGCGCGAAGCCGTCCTCGCGGCGGCCGCCGCGGCGGAGTCCTTCGGCGCCGACCCGAACTTCACCGGCAGCGCGCGGGTCGTGGACCTCTCGGACTTCGCGACCCAGCTCCGCGGCCGCCTCGGAGACGCCGGGGACGTCTGCCGAAGGATCGTGGACGGCATCGCCGACGCCTGCGACTCGCAGGCCGGCCGCCTGCACCCGCGCGCGCACGGCCTCTCGGTGCTCCTTCCCGGCGAGCTCCAGCCCGGCGACGAGCAGGAGTACCGGGACCTGGGCGTCTGCTCGGCGTGGCTCGACGTGCTGATCGCGCTCCGACCGCGCGACGACGAGACGGAGCCCGCGCTGTACGCAGCCGAGGTCGCGTCGAGCGACGACGAGCGCGCGGAGAAGGAGTCGTGGGAGTCCTCTTGGTCCGGGCGCACGCCGTCGGGCGCGTGGTTCGCCGTGCACGCCGCGGCGACCGCGCCCTACGCGACGGTCGTCCCGCTGCGCCGTGCCGCGGGATCGGCCTCGACGACGTGGAACGGCCGGGTCCCGTGGACGTGGAGCGGGACGTCGAAGGCGCTGTTCGCGTTCACGGGGGTGCGTTCGATCGACGCCGCGGGCGGCGTCGTCGTCGCCGTCGCGCCTGCCGTGTGCGAGCGTGCGGGCCGCGCGCAGCCGATCGAGGTCGCGCTCGAGTGGGAGCTGACGCTCTCGCCCGACTCGCTCACGCCCGCGTCGGCCCGGTTCCTCCGTTGCGTGGCCCAGGCGCCGTCCCGCGGGGCGCGCTACGAGTTCCGGCTCCGCGCGGGCGACCGCCTGCGTCCCGTCCTGCCCTCGCGGCTGCGCGCGAGCGGGGCCTGGAGCCCGGGGGCGGTCTCGACCGCCCCGCCGCTCGTCGTCTCCCCCAAGGGCGCAGCGTCCCTGCGCCTCGAGCCCGGCGCGCTGCCTCGCGGCTCGTGGCGGGGTGGCGTCCTCTTCTCGTTCGCCCCCGCGCAGGCCGTCGTCCGCCGCAGCGGCGTGGTCGTGCCGCCGAAGGCGCAAGGACAGCACTGACCCCCCGACGACCGCGGAGGGCGTGCGCGCAGGGACGGCTCACGCGATCGGCCCGAGAGACCGCCGCGCCCCGTGCGAGGGCTCCGCGCCCGCCTCCGACGCCCACGACCCGCCCGCGAGCGCCCCGCGCCGCCCCGCGGCGTCAGAAGTCGATCGAGATGCTCGCGACGAGGCTGCGGCCGAGCACCGGGAGGCGCGAGAAGGGCTCGACGTAGTCCGCGTCGAAGAGGTTCGTCGCGCCCACGCGCACCCAGCCGGCGCGACGGCCGCCCATCGACCAGCCCACCGAGGCCAGCGCCTCCGCCGTCAGGAAGCCGGCGTCCTCGCCGTCGAAGCCGCTGCCCGTCGCGCCGCGCGCCGAGACCTCGACGCCGTAGCGGCGCAGGCCGCACCCGTCGCCCACGCAGCGCGACCAGCGCGCGCCGAGGCGCCCGTTCACCGGCACGTCCTCGACGATCGACTGCTCGTCGCTCCACGTCACGCCCGCCGAGCCGAAGAGCTGGAGCCCCTCGCAGCAGCACGGCCACGGACGCCACGCGCCCGTCGCCTCGACGCCGTACGTGAGCACGTCGCCGAGGTTGTCCCACATCTCGTCGGTGCCCACGAGGCGCCGGCCGATGTAGTCCTGGATGCCGTGCGCGAAGACCGCGACCTGGGCGGTGACGTAGTCCTCCCAGCCGTACTTGAGCCCGCCCTCGAGCGCCCACGCGGTCTCGGGGTCGAGGTCGGGGTTGCCGAACACCGTGACGCCGTCGAGGATCGCGACGCTGTAGAGCTCGTGGATCGTCGGGTAGCGCGCGCCGTACGAGCCGTTGCCGAACAGCGTGAGCGTCCCCGAGAGGTGGCGCGCCACGCCGCCCGCGACGCCGAAGAGCAGCTCGCTGCGGTCCTCGCCGCTGCGGTCGTCGTCGAGCCAGTGGTAGTCGAGGCGGAAGCCGACGTGGTGGTCGGCGCAGCCCGTGTGCCACTCGTCCTCGACGAGCAGCTTCACGCGCAGCTCCTCGGCCTCGACCTGCGACATCCCGTCCACGCAGGTGCCGGGCACCGCGTTGGGGAACAGGCGCAGGCGGTTCACCGCGTCCACCGACTCGGTGTCGGGGAGGTTGAGGCAGAGGATCGCCTCGGTGCGCTCGAGGTGCGCGTAGCCGACGGAGAGCTCGGCCCACGTGTCGTGGCAGTCGAAGAGGTAGAGGTTGCCCGACAGCGCGAAGTCGTAGCGGTTGACCTTGTCCTCCGCCGAGATGCCGTCGGTCAGCGAGAGGTCGGTCTGCGCGTCGTCCTGCTGCAGGAAGCGGTCGAAGGTCACCGTCGCGCGGGTCCCGCGGAACCACGTCCCGCTGCCGAACGACGTGAAGGTGAGGCCGAGGAAGAGGCGTTCGTAGGACGGCTGCGTGAGGAGGTCGCCGCCGCCGAGCGGGCTCTCGATGTCCTCGTTGCGGACGAACTGCCCCGTGAAGCCGATCGTGGACTGGTTGTCGAGGAAGTAGTCCACGGCGGCGTCGGCGGCGAACCACCGGTACGACGACGGGTCGAGCGTGCCCGACGCCGTCTCGCGGTCGTCGTGCTGCTCGTAGGTGACGCCGAGCAGGCTCGCGACGCGGCCCTGCCCGAAGTCCACGGCCGCGCGCTCGCGGAACGCGTTGTCGCCCGAGCGGTACGACGACGACACGCTCCCCCACGCGTCGGAGAGGCACTCGTGGCGGTGCGGCCGCATCGGCACGATGTTGATGACGCCGCCGCCGGCCTCCGCGCCGCGCAGGTACGCGCCTGGCCCGTGGTAGACCTCGACGCGCTCGGTGGACTCGGGGTCCCACAGCGCGAGCGTCGCACCGGCGACGCCGAGCGCCTGCGACGCGGGCCACACGCCGTCGGTCATGACGCGCACGCGGTCGCTGCCGAGCCCGCGGATCTGGGGCAGCGCCATCGCCGGGCTGCCGCCGTCGGCGACGGTGACGTTGGGAAGGCGACGGAGCAGGTCGCCGAAGTGCATCGGGCGCCACTCCTCGATCTCGCGGCGCGACACGACGTCCACCCACTGCGGGACGCGCTTGAGCTCGAGCAGGCGACCGTCGGCCGACACGAGGCGGTCGGGGCGGTAGTCGATGGGGCGGGGGTCGAAGGGGTCGGGGGGAGGCGGGGGCGGGGGCAGCGCCACCTCGCGCGCCTTGAAGTAGAGGTCCCACGTCGGCATCGACGTGTCGGGCGGCGGCGGCTCGGGCGGGCGCGCGCGCACGGGCCCCGTCGGCGCGGGCGCGGGAGGCGGCGTCGCGGTCGCGGCCGGGGTCGGGGTCGGGGCGGCCGCGGGCGCGGGCGCGGCGGGCGCGGCGGGCTCGGCGCCGGCGGTCGCGGCGCCGTCGGCGGGCGGCGGCGGCGGGGGCGGCGGCGCGTCCGCGGCCACGGCCGGGTGGACGACGGCCGCGAGCGCTGCGAAGCCGAGCGCGGACACGAGGATCCGCCGAGCACGCCACGTCATCGAGATCGCCTCCCGGAAGGCCCCACCGACCGGCCGAGGATAGCGGCGGGTTCCCGGGGGGGCAACCACGCCGAGCGGCGACGGCCGACCCGCCCCCCCTCGGATCGGCCCGCGGGTGCGCGGCGCGGAGCCCCCCCGCCGACCGTGGCCCGCGGCGACCGCCCCCGCCCGACGAGCGTCGCCCCGGGGCCCGCGCCGGTCGCCGGTCGCCGGTCGGCGTGACGCGGCGCGGCACGGCGACGCGGCCACGCGTCGCCCCCCCCGCCGCCTCGGCGCCCGGCCGGCGGCGGGCGTGCGGTGCCGCCCCACCGCGTCGGCTGGTGCGCGGCGGGCGCGACGAGCGTCGCCCCGGGGCCCGCGCCGGTGGCCCGCAGCCGGTCGCTCGTCGGCTCGGCGGAGCGGGACGGCGCGGCACGGCGCGCGGGGGCGTCGGGGGGACGAGGATCGCCGCGGGCCCCGCGTCGGGGGCGGATCGGGGGCGCGTCGGGGGCGCGTCGGGGGCGCGTCGGGGGCGGGGCGCTACTTCTTCGCGGCGAGCTCGGCTTCGAGGGCTTCGACGATGTCGGCGGCGCGCTTGCCGGCGAGGGAGCCCTCGTACTTCGACGCGATGGGCTTGAAGAGGGGGATGGCTTCCTTGGCGGAGAGGTTCTTCTCACGCTGGAGGTCGAGGGCGGCTTCGAGGCGCTTGCCGGCGGCGATGGCGTCCTTCTTCGACTTGTCGGCGGCGAGGCCCTTGAGCTGCTCGGTGGCGTCGGCGGCGGCGGGCATGCCGGCGAAGGCCTTGCGGACGCGCTCGAGGGTGCGGGAGGCCTCGTACCAGTCGCCCTTCTCGCCGTCGGCCTTGGCGTCGTCGAGGGCGTTCTGCGCCTGCCAGTCGAGCCACGCGCCGAGCTCCTCGGCGACCTTGCGGTCGTCGTCGGAGAGGGAGGTGCCTTCGAGGAGCTTCCCGACCTTGCCGCGGACCTCGCCGAGGCGGTCCTTCTTGATCGGGGCGGCGAAGCTCTCGAGGCTCTTGGGGAGCTTCGGGGCGAGGCGGACCTTCTGGAGGGCGTCCTCGATCTGCGACTCCGACGGCACGCCCTTGAGGAGGATGCGGCCGTCGGCGCCGATGAGCCAGGGCGAGGGGACGGTGGTGGTGCCGAAGGCGGCGCCGCTGTTGGTGGACTCGACGACGACCATGTGCTTGGCGGAGTGCTTGGCGACGAAGGCGTCCACGGCGGCGCGGGCTTCGTTGGTGATGCCGATGACGCGCAGGCCGCGCTCGCCGTACTTCTCGTGGAGCTCGGTCAGGTGGGGCGCCTGCTGGTTGCACGGCCCGCACCACGTCCGGAAGATCTCGAGGAGGACGACCTGCCCGCGCAGGCTCTTGAGCGAGCACGCCTCGCCGTTGACGAACTCCTTGCCGTCGAAGTCGGGGGCCTTGTCGCCGGTCTCGAGGCTCTTGACCTCGGCGCGGGCGGCGCCGGCGCCGAGCAGCAGGGCGGTGGCGATCGAGGCGAACGCGAGGCGGCGGATCATGCGGCGTCTCCGGCTCCGAAGGCGGAGAGCGTAGCCGATGCCGCGACCGGGCGCCCGCCCCCCCACTGCCGGCCACCGCGGCAAAGCGGGCGGCGCGAGCGGCAGGCGGCGGGAAGCGGACGGGGGGGGCGACGGCGGGCGCGCGACGCGCGTCGGACGGCGAACGGTGTCCCACGAGCGGGTGGGCGGCGCGGAGGGAGGGAGGCGCGGCGCGCGCGGGCGGCGGGTGCGCGACGCGCGTCGAGCGGCGGACCGTGTCCCACGAGCGGGTGGGCGGCGCGGAGAGAGGGGGCGCGGCGCGCGCGGGCGGCGGAGGGCGGGTGGCGCGCCCCGGGGGCGGCGCGCGGGGGTGCGGGGGGCACCGGGCGGGCGGCGGGACGACCGGGCGCCGGGCGTGTATAAGGCGGGTCCTCTCGCGCGGAGAGGTGGCCGAGTGGCCGAAGGCACCGGCTTGCTAAGCCGGCATACGGGTAACACTGTATCGCGGGTTCGAATCCCGCCCTCTCCGCCATTTTCCGCGTCCAAACGGCGGTTCCTGATCGCGACCGATCCGCGGTTTCGCGGAGCGAGATCAAAGAAAAATCAAAGTTCGCGCGGGCTTCACGCCCCCCGGCGGGTCGCCGCCGCGTCGGCCGGGACACGGTTCACCAAGGACCGGACCATCCCGATCGACCACGCCTTGGCCCGGGCGGGACGGCGCCCCTCGGCCAGCAACCGGACGCCGATCTCCCGGTACGTCACGCCCCGCGACCGCAGCGTCCTCATCCGGACCAGCGTCTTCTGCTGCGCGGGGTCCGCGATCATCCGTCCGCCGACGAATCGCCAACCGTAGGGCGGGTAAAGCGTGAACCGGAGTCCGCGCTCGCGACGGGCCCGGAGCCCGGCGGCGGTCCGCGCCCGGATCATCGACCGCTCGTACTCCGCGAACGCGTCGAGCAACGTCCCGTGCTCTACCGTGCCGGGCAGGACGTCCGGGCAGAGACGACCGACGGGGTACCCCACGCGCCCCCCCGAGGGCCAACTCACGCGGACCCCTCACTACGACCTCGACCCGGGTTTCCGCTCACGAGATCTGACGTCGGTGGAGTCGGCCCCAATGCCTACATCGCGTCGTCGAAGGGTAGAGACCAAGTCCGTAAGGCCCTCGCGAGCCTGGAGTAGAGCGCGCGAGACTCGGGGCGCCGCCACTTCCGCAGCGCTTCGAGGAGCCCCGTCAATTCCTCTGTCGAAACGAGCTGGCCAACGCCGAGCCGTTCGAGAGCTCGGAACGCTCGCACGGACAACGTTAGAAACTCGTCGCGGGCGGCCCCCGCCTCCGCGGCTTCATACGCTCGGCTTCCACCCTCTATGTCGCCCGAGCGAAGTGCCAGCAGACCCGCAGTGGCGGCGACCACGACGCGCTCCAGCGACGAACTGGCAACCTTGGATGCGAGAAGGAGATGTTGTTCAGCCTCTTTCAGTTGGCCGAGATGGGCAAGGGCGAAGGCGAGGTTGTTACGGAGTGTGAAATCGGAAGGATTGGCGATCAGGCCTCGCCGCGCGAATTCGACGCTTTGCGCGTACTCTTCAAGCGCAACGGCCGAAACGTACGACGCCTGAATTGAAGGGCGACGACTAAACGGTTCGTCCGCGAACCACTGCTCCGTCGCACGGAGCGAAGCGCGCCAATCTCCTCCGAAGTAGGACGAGAGCGACTCGGCTTCGTACCGGCCGCGCGTCGCGGCCCACGTTTCCTGCGGAACGGCGATGTTCACGCCGTTGCGACTTGCCCACATCGCTTGGGCGACCACGTTCTCTGTAGGATCGCGCAGAGCGCGCTCGAACAACTTGCGAGCGTTGCGAGTGCTCCCGGACTCTCGCTCCTCCGTTCCGAGCGCGGCCGCAAGCTCCGAAAGATCGCGTGGCGCGAAGCGCTCCGACTCGACGAGTCGCTGCGCCCGCTTCATCCAAGTGCTTGTCTTCTCCATCAGACTCGTGACCGAGATCTCTGTCGCCAACAACCACGGGTCGCGATCAAGGAGACCGGAGTTGTTGAGAATGGACCGCGCACGCTCCGGTTCTCCCTCATGAACCGCCAACCGAGCAGCGGAGCGGAGGACGATGCGGCACCTCGGGGCCTGCAAGAGCGCGACCCTCATCGCACGGGAGGCCCGATGCCGACTCCCGACAATCGTCAACGCGCGCGAGAGTTCCATCCATCGGAGCGGGTCTCTTGGCTCCAGCGCGAGGTGACTCCGGGCGTGTCGGATCAGTACCCGCTCATCCCGGCGAATCGGCGCATCGTCGTTCGCGTCGGGGATCTGCAGCAACTGTGCTATGGCTTCGGTTGTCGACGAATTCGGAGGATCGCTCGCGCGAACCTCGGCGACGACATCGTTCGCCCCGAAGACCACAGCAGCGGACAGAAGATCCCCACGGGTCCCAGGATTTGGATGCGCGCGCCACTCTTCGAGTTTCTGGGCGAGGCTTGCGGCAGCGTCCGGACCGAGCGGCCCCTTCGGCGTAGTCGGCATTTCCAAGACGACCGTGGACGCAGGGCTTCGCCAGCGAGGGATTAGCTTCCGAGCATTGTCGTTGTGGCCGAGCGCCATCGAAATCACTATGCCCGACGGACGAGGGCCTCCGCCCGACGGGCGAGAAAGTCGAATCGAGTGACGTACCGCTGCATCGTGAGCGGACCGATGCGTTCAAGGTGCTTGCGCGTACGGCCACGCTCTCGGGGATCCGGGTAGCACAACTCCCGAACGATGGCAGAGAGATCGGACTTCACTTCCGTCGGAAATGCAGTCTCGACGGTCGCCACCGCGGAAGAGAAAGCGGTCTGCAGATGCGGAAGCGCCTCCTCGAACTTCACCCCGTGCTCCGGGCGCATCGGTTCCGGAATCCCAGCGTACAGCAACGCGGTCATCGAAGCCTGCGAGAACAGAAACACGAGCAGACTGCCAAGGTGGTAGGCGTCGCATCCGATTCGCCGCACGTTCCACTCTGGATCGACGTATCCGTAGAGTCCCTCCGGGGCGGCGTGCGCAGGATCGCCAGCGAACGCCAGACCGTCACGCGGCGCACTGCCCCCGCGGACGGACGCGCACCCCAAGTCCGCGACCTTCGACCCGGCGCTCTTGAAGAGCAGCACGTTCGATGCCTTGACATCCTGATGCGCGATGCCGTTCTGATGGAGCTGGAACAAGGCCGTAGCGACGTGGTGCAGGCTGCGCAGCCGCCACGCCAAGTCTACTGTCCCCACGAGGATGAGCGCGCTTCCAACATCCTGTTCGGCTCGCTCGAAGATGATGTACGGGACCCTTCCGAGCAAGGGCGTCTGATCGACATCGGCATAGCCGTGGGCGATCGACCTCACGATCCTGTCAAGTCGGCGCGCGTCGCAGGCTGCAAGGATGTCGCGCTCGAACAGATACGCGGTCGTGAACGCCTGGAACCAGGGGACGGGATCTGGAACGTCGAGTGCACGCGAGAAGTCGAGCGCCTTGAGGAACCCTTGTGCGCCGTCGGCGCGCGAGACCCTGTACGCGTCGGAGAAGCAACCGCCGGTCGCGCCCGCAGGACGTGCCACCATCCCATCGACATGCCAACCTGTGTCGAGGTCCATCCCGGTGAGGCGCGCCGAGTGTCGGACCGCGGCAGAGGGAGCCGACCGGGAAGAGGCCGGAGTAACCGTGGTTGCACCCGGCGTCACCGATGCGGGCGTCGGAGTCGCCGGGATCCCAGAGGGGGGCACGGAAGAGGACAAGCCCTTGGAGGGTAATCTGCCCGTACGACACGACCCCCGACCTTCTCTGTTCCGCCGGCACGGACGCCGCGGGCTCGAAGGAACGCGACACGCAGGACCCTTGGAAGGCCCGGCTGATCTAGGACGTCGCTGGTGGCAGTTGTCTCCGGTCCGGGTGGGTCGGTCGGCTACTGCCGCGCACGTTCACCGGGAACGCGGGACGGGCGGTCCCTCGCGCAACGCGGTCCAGACCGTGGCCGGGAACCAACACTTCGCGCCCCGGCGAGGACGCGTCGTCTTGTTGAGTCGGTCCGCGATCCTCGTAAGCGTCCACCCCGCCCGCCGCAGGCGCCGACACCGCGCCACGATCCGTCGCTCGCGCTCGTCTGGGACCACTCTCCCGGTCGCCGTGAACCGGAACCCGAACGACGGGAATCGGCTCACTCGCCTGCCTTGGCCTCGCAGCACCGCCATGGCGCGCTTCGTGCGCGCAGCGATCTCGCGTCGCTCCTGTTCACCGAGAAGGTCACGGACGCGGTTCTCGAGCAGACTCTTGCCCGCGCCGTCGGTCGTCACGACTTCCCCGCCCGCCATGCGGACGATGGTGCGGAAGTAGCCAGCCAGGTCCACGTCACGGGCGAGGCGCGACGACTCATGGACGACGAACCATGCGGCGCGGTGCGCCTTCAGTGCCGCGACAGCCGCCGCCAGAACCTCGCGGCGCGTCGGGTCGGCGGCACCGCTGACGGAGCGCTCTTCGAACTGCGCGACGATGCGGACTCCCTCCCGACTCGCCCATGCGCGAATCGCCGCGAACTGCGCTTCGGGTCCGAGTTTCTGCTTTCCGGTAGAGACTCGGACAAGTGCGACGGCGGCTTTCTTGTCGTGTCGGGGACGGCGCATCGCGGGTACCTCCGGTAGTCATCGCTACGGCAGGGCACCCTGCCCTTAGGAACTTCCCTGGCTTCGCCGTCCCCGGCGGTCCCGCCTCTCCCCGCCGACCGGCCCGGCGGGGCGGAGTGGGATGCCACGGCGACCGTGGGGAGGGTCGAGGCCTCGTCCGTTCGGGGCCGGGCGGCCCCGGGCGTAGGCCCGACCCGGCCCCGTACAGGCCCGAGGCACGGCACTTTCGGGGTCGGCGGGTGCCCCCGGGCCCCCACGCCCGACCGCCCACGGCAGGCCCACCCTACCGCCCGGGGGTGGTCGGGGCCCGAGTCGGGGGTCAGCCCCCGGGACGTCCCGTCGGGGTCGCCGTGCCGCCCGAGCGTGCCGCCGCCGACAGCAGCGCCCGCGCCCGGCGGACGGTCTCGACGACGACCTCGGGGGGCGGGAGCGTCGGCGCGAGCAGGAGGGACAGCAGAGCGTCCTCGCACTCCCGGACCGTCGCCGCCGCGGCAGACACCGTGCGCGGCGGCGGTCCCGTCCGCGGAGCGGGGCACCGGGCGGCACGCGCGCTCGCGTGGGCGGGGCTCACGGGAGCCCCAACTCGTGGCGCCGGGACGGGCTCCACGCGCGCGGCCAGGTGGGCTCCGGCAGGGTGACGCCGACGCGGCGGAACACGGGGTGGAGTCCGACGAGCAGCCGCCGCGCCCGTCGGCTGCCGCCGGAGGCGTGTCGGAAGAGCTCGTCCGCCAGCCACTGCATGTCGGCGGGAAGGCTGTTGAGGTTCTTGACCAGCATCGCAACCTGTTCGAGTCGGGTCGGGGGGCGGGGCATCGGTGGGGTCTCCGGTTCACTCATACCGGCCGAGGTACGCGTTGGCCGGGTCGCTCAGGTCGGCGGGGTCGCCCTCGTCGAGGATCGACACGTCGGGAGTACCGAGTCAGGAAAGTAGCGCGCAGCTTCCGTGACACAGTCCCGCTCGACAGCCGGGCGGGGTGCGGGTGAGCATTCGTCTCTCGACCACCCCACCTCGCCTCGCGGACGGGCCGCGCCCCCGCCTGCCCCTCTGGCGCGCCGAGTCCGTCTCGCGTCTCGTCAGCGAGCGCCGGGCGCGGGCGCCGGGCGGGTGGGTCCACGTCGGGGGACGGCGGCCGCTCGAACTCCCAGAGTTCGATCGGCCGCCGCCCGGGGACGGGGCGCGGCGGAGCCCGACGCGTCCGCGTCGCGCACCGTGACGCCCTCGAACACGACGTCGGCTACCGCGGCGTCGTCGTCGAGGTCGCACGACGGCTCGGCCGCGGCGCCGACGACTCGGGAGACCCGGACGAGAGCGCGTCGCGTCACGAAGTCCGCGCGCCGCCTTCCTGACCCCCGTCTACGCGGGTCTTGGCGACGACGACGGGTGCCTCTCGCGTCAGGAAGGCGTGTCGATGTCGATCCCCGGCGACCTACGCCCCGCGCGCACTACATCCCCACGTACGGTCCCAGGGGAAGCACAGGCACCCTCGCCACGGGGCCTTCCGTGTGGTCTGGGAGTTGCCGTCGCGAGCGTCTCTCCCGGGGCGCGGACGCCACTCAGCGACTCCTGCGATCCGGGCTGCGGATCGACGCGCGCGCTCCGGCGGGTAGGGTGGTGGGGTGCAGGCGTGGCCTCGGAGGAAGGAACATGACTTCTCGAGTCCGCTGGATCGGGTCGCTGCTCCTCCTCCCGGTGTTCTCGGGGGCGCCAGCAGTGGAAGGGAAGGAGGCGGCCAAGCCGACGGTGACCTTCCTCTCGGCGGAAGAGGCGGCGAAGGCGCTCGTCGACGAGAGCATCGAACCGTACTTCTCGCTGCTCCAGCCGATCGAGATGAGGGCGAAGACCGGCGGCGAGGCGTTGGCCGCGCAGGAACTCGGGGCCCAGAGGGACGAGTGTCGTGAGCGCTACCGCCGCGGGGTCCGAGAGTTCGACGACGACCAGAAGGCCGCGATCACGTCCCTCGCGGGGCGCCTCCATGCCGCGTGGTCGACGGCGTACCCGCGGCTCGCCGACCTGCCGTGGTCGTTCCTCGGCGTCGAGGACTCGATCGAGGGCGGCCTTCCCCACACGCGCGGCCGGCACATCGTCCTCGGCACCTCCGTCGCCCGTGCGATCGCCGCCTCCGTCCGGGCCGGTGCCGCCGCACAGCGGGAGCAGATCGGCCTCCTTGCGCACGAGCAGTGCCACGTCCTGCAGCGACTCGATCCCGCCCTCTTTCGGCCGCTCTACGTCTCCTGGGGCTTCGCCCGGGCCGACGGGCTCACCCCCGCGCCCGAGGTGCTGCCGCGCCACGTCGTCAACCCGGACGGACCGCGTGTCGAGTGGGTGTTCCCGGTGGGCAGGGGCGCCTCGGCGATCTGGCACCATCCGCTCGTGGCGTTCCGCGACATGGAGTCGCCGAACATGCCGCGGGACATGGAGGTGCTCTCCGTCGAGATGACCAAGGACGGCGCCTCCTATCGCCCCAAGCGGGATGCGGAGGGGAAGGCGCTCCTCCACCCCCTGGAGTCCGTGACGCCGTACGGCGACGCCTTCGGCGGGATCGGCGAGAACTTCCACCCGAACGAGATCTTCGCGGTCTTCCTGTCGACGATGGTCGTGCACGACTCGTTCGGGGGCGGAGGCCTCCCCCGGCCCTGCGACGCAGCGGGCAAGGACTTCGCCACATTTCGCGCGTGGTGCCGCAAGAACCTGATCGCCCGGGCCGCCCCCGTCCCCACCGGGAAGTGACGTACCGGACGTACCGAGCCACGCACCTTTTCACCAAGAACCGGCACGATCACCGCGGCGGGTGGACCCGCGTCCGCGGCACGCGCGCGAGGACGGACTTCCTGACGGCGTGACGCCCGGGGTTCGCACCGGCGCGCGCTCCCTGTCCGGCCCGCCGGCCGACGCGGCTCGTCGGCCAGCGTCTCCAGCGGGGTCGGCGCCTCGCCGCGCGGTCGGGTACGGAGACGCGTACCTTTCCATCAAGTTCGGCAAGTCCCGCCGCGCCCCGAAGCGCGTCGCTCGCGTTGGTGAAATCGTACGCGTCTCCGTACACACCGAACGTCGCATCGGTCGTTGTAGACTCGCGGCGTCCCGTGAATCGACCGGCGATCCTCGCGTTGCTGCTCGTAGCGGCCGCCGCCGCCTGGGCCGCGGTGTCTCTCGGGACGAGGAGCACCCCCGCGCCACCGCGGACTCCGCCGGACGACGCACCTGCCCCGACCGATGTGCGAGATCCCGGCCTCGCCACGGCTCCGCGGCCGCCCGCCCCCCATCCCTCGCCGCCGTCCCCGCAGCCCACTCCGGCCGTGGACGAGGTTGGCCCCGCGGCGACGGGAGCGACGCCGGCCGAGCGGCGTGCGCGCGAGATCGCCGGGGAGCGCGTCGACCACTGGGTGGCCGACGCGACGCAGGTGATCGACCCGGAGACGCGCAAGGCCGCGCTGCTCTCCTTGGAGTCCGCCATCCGAGGATCCGACTCCGACATGGCCGTCGCGGCCATGCGGGCGCTCGGGAAGCTGAAGGACGTCTCCTACGACAAGGCGAGGTTCGGGGACGCCGTCCGCACGCGGCTGTCCGATGACGACCCGCGCGTCCGGGGCGCGGCGTACCACAGCGTGGTCCCGACCGGCCGTCGAGACGGCGACCTCGAGCTCGTGCTCGATTCGCTCGAGCGCCATCCCGAGGACGCGGGCTACCTTGGAGCCGCGGCGTTCGTCGCCGGTCGCCGAGTCGAGAACCGATTGGCCGATCTCTTCCTCCAGCGGCTCTCGAGCCCCGATCTCGCGGAGGCTCGCGACGCCGCCGAGCAACTGCGCGGCATGTGGGTCGCCGCGAACGTCGAGGACGCCGTCTTGGCGCTCCGGAAGCGCGACCCCGAACCCGACACGGACCTGTGGGTCCGCATCCTCGGAAGCATGACGCCCACGCGCGAGGCGCGCGTGCGCGCGCTCTTCGAGATCCTCGGCAGGGACTCCGAGCGAGCCCCGCAGTTCGTCCAGAACGCGCTCACCTCGAAGAGCCTCACGGGATCGGCCGCCACGCTCGCCGCCGACTTCGCGGCCGCCGCGCTCCCGGAGGAGTCCGCGCCGCTCCGGCGCGACCTCTACCTCTTCGTCCTCGAAGGCTCGGGCACGCGCGCGCATGCGCCGGCCGCCAAGGCCGTCGCGGACAACCCGATGATGGACGCCGCCGTGCGCGAGCGCGCGAGGGCCCTGGCGGAACGCCTCTCTCGCCGACCGAGTACCGAGCCGGGAAAGTAGCGCGCAGCTTCCGTGACACCGCCCCGCTCGCCGTGGCAGCGAAGTCCCGCGAGATCCTGCAAGCTCACTCGTAGACGTCGCGCCGGTGCCCCACCTTGACGACGAGCACGCGAAGAACGTCGTCCTCGATCTCGTAGAGGACTCGGTAGTCCCCCACTCGGATGCGGTACTGCTCCGAGCTGGACAGCTTCCGGCATCCGCGCGGGCGCGGGTTGACTGCCAACGCAGAGATCGCCACGTCGATCCGGCGACGTGGGCCGGCATCGATTCTTCGGAGCTCCCGTAGGACGCGCGGAGCCAGTTCAACCCGATGGAGGGGCACTCGCTACGACCGCCGACGGCGCTTGCGCCTCGCCGCATGACTGCGGGGTTCCAGTCCGAGACGCTTCCGCGCGACCTCGTACGGAATCGCCGCCTCTCCGCTCTCTTCGAACGCCCGCTTCGCCCTCTCCAGGTCGGCGAGATCGGCCCGATCCTCGGCCGCCTCGATGCGGCGATAGACCTCCATGGAGACGATGACAGCGAGGTCCTTCCCGTTGCGCGACAGGACGACGCGCTCGCCGCCGAAGGCGACGTGGCTCACGACGTCCGACAGGGTCTTGCGCGCGCGGGTGACGGGGATGCGGGTCATAGAAGGTACCTTTCGTACAGAGTGTACACTCTGGTCGCCCGGTCGTCGAGGGGGTACCGAGCCGCGTACCTTTTCACCAAGCACGGACAGGCTCATCGAGGCGGGCGGCCCCGCGTCCGCGGCACGAGCGCGAGGACGGACTTCCTGACGGCGTGACGTCCGGGGTACGCGCCGGCGCGCGCTCACTGTCCATGCCCGCCGGCCGAGGCGGCTCGTCGGCCAACGTCTCCAGCGAGGTCAGCGCCTCGACGCGCGGTCGAGCGCGCGGGCCGCGGAGGCGGGGCGCCACGCCGACCGACCGACGGCACGGGTCCGAGGGTCGGGCGGCGCTGCAGGAGGCGTGGCCTCGTGTGACCGAGCGCGGTCGGAGCGCGAGTTCCAATCGAGGTCCGCCCCCGTGCCCCGATCCCCCCGAACCGACCGACCCGGCCAGATCCACCACGTCATGAATCGCGGGATCGCGCGCAGGGCCGTCTTCGAGACCCGCGCGGACGTGCGGGCCTTCCTCTGCCTGCTCGCCGTGGCCGTGCGCCGCCGCAAGATCGAGGTCATCGCCTTCTGTTTCATGACGACCCACTTCCACCTCGTCCTGCGAAGCCTCGACGGACACCTCTCGGAGACCCTGCGCTGGGTCCTCAACGTCTACGTCCGGTGGTTCAACCGGAGGCGGCGTCGCGACGGTAAACGCCCGGCCATGCCCATCCCTCGGCGCGTGTCCGTCGGGATCCGTCGAGGCGGCGACGTCGTCTACGCGCCCGCGCGCTGGCGCGCGAGCTTCCAGCCTCGCGGCGTGAGCTCGTGGACGCG